>NZ_CP020474.1:2308374-2929248 GCF_002080415.1 Roseovarius mucosus
AGGCCCGCCAGCCCCTTGTCCGTGACAAGAAGTGGGCGCTTGATCCCGGCCTGTGCGCAGGCGGCGGGCAGTTCAGCAATCCGGCCAGCGCCGAATTTGATCGCGGTCGGATAGGACCAGTTGGCAGTCAGGGTCATTTCGTCACCTTCTTGAGATGGTAGGATTTGGGGCGCGTGAGGTTGTGATAGCCGATCACCGACAGACCACCGCCGCGCCCGGTGTTCTTGCAGCCGGTCCAGCAGAGGCCGGGATCGAGGTAATCGGCGCGGTTGAGGAAAACCGTGCCGGTCTCGATGCGGTCGCCCACCGCCTGCGCGCGGTCGACATCGGCGGTCCAGAGGCTGGCGGTTAGGCCGAATTCGCTGTCATTCATCAGCGCAATCGCCTCTTCGTCCGAGGACACCGGCATGATGCCCACCACGGGGCCAAAACTTTCGTCGCGCATGACGCGCATCTTGTGGCTGACATTGGTCAGGATTTGGGGCGTCAGATACGCGGCACCGTCGTCCTCGGGCATCGTGGCGATATGCGCCTTTGCCCCCATTTCCAGCGCTTCGGCCACCTGTGCACGCACCTCTGCGGCAAAGCGCACATTGGCCATTGGCCCGATAGTGGTTTCAGCGTTCATCGGGTTGCCCAGTTTATAGGAATTCACCAGCGCCACGGATTTCTCGACAAAGGCATCGAACAGGCTCTGATGCACATAAATCCGCTCGATCCCGCAACAGCATTGACCCGAATTGAACATCGCCCCGTCGATCAGCGTCTCGACGGCGGCGTCAAGATCGGCGTCTTCCATCACATAACCGGGGTCTTTGCCGCCCAATTCCAGCCCAAGCCCCGTAAAGGTGCCCGCCGCCGCGCGCTCCATCGCGCGCCCGCCGCCCACCGAGCCGGTGAAGTTGATGAAATTGAACGCTCCGCCCGCAATCAGCGCCGATGTGGTGTCATGATCCAGAAACACGTTTTGGAACACATCCTCCGGCACGCCCGCAGCATGAAACGCACGTGCCATGCGTTCGCCCACCAACAGCGTTTGCGTGGCATGTTTCAGCACCACGGTATTGCCCGCGATGAGCGCGGGCGCCACGGTGTTGATCGCGGTCATATAGGGGTAATTCCATGGGGCCACGACGAAAACCACCCCATGCGGCACGCGCTTGATATAGCGCAGGAAGGTGGCATCTTCGCCCACGGCGATATCCGCCAGCGCGCTCTCGGCAATCGTTGCCATATGGCTTGCACGCTCGTTGAAGCCGCGGAATTCGCCGCCATAGCGCACCGGGCGGCCCATCATATGCGCCAGTTCCGGCACGATCTCGTCGTTCATCGCGCCTATGGCGGCGACACCGGCCATCACCAGATCAATACGCTCTTGCAGGGGGCGCGCGGCCCATGCCGCCTGTGCTGCCCGCGCGCGGGCCGCCACCGCTTGCGCCGCCTCCAGCGTCAGGACGGGGCGCTCGGCATAGACCGTTCCGTCAATGGGAGAGATACATTTCAACATTTGCATGATCGCATCCTTGATCGCGGGCATGGTGCCCGTCCTTTCGTCGTTCCAAAAATACTCAAATCCGCGCGTGCGGCACTCAGGCCCGCTCGAATCCGCGCGCCACCTCGTAATCCGTGACCACGCGGTCGAAATCCTCGATCTCGACCTCAGCGGCACGGGCATAGTGATCTATGACCTCGTCGCCAAAGGTTTCGCGCAGAAATTGAGACTGCTTGAGGGTGTGATAGGCATCCCGCAGCGTTTCCGGGATGCGCCCCGTCTGGCCGCTATAGGCATCGCCCGTCGCGGGCGGGGCCAGTTCCAGCTTGTCCTCGATGCCCTTGATCCCTGCTGCGAGCATCGCCGCCATGGCGAGATAGGGGTTGAGATCCGATCCGCCCACGCGGCATTCGACGCGCACCGCCTTGGACCCCTCGCCACAGAGGCGAAAGCCCGCTGTGCGATTGTCCACCGACCACAAGATGCGGGTGGGGGCAAAGGTGCCCTTTTGGAACCGCTTGTAGCTGTTGATATAGGGGGCGAGAAAATAGGTGTAGTCGGGCGCGTATTTCAGCAGGCCCGCCATGTAATGCTTCATCAGTTGCGACATCCCAAGGCTGTCTTGGGGATCAAAGAACGCGGGTTTTCCATCCTGCCACAGCGATTGATGCACATGGCTGGAAGATCCCACGCGCCGGTGATCCCATTTCGGCAAGAAGCTGGCGGCATGCCCCTGCTGCCATGCAATTTCCTTGATCGCATGCTTGGCGATGGTGTGGTAATCGGCCGTATCAAGAGCGGGGGCATATTTGATGTTCAGTTCTTCTTGCCCTGCCTCCGCCTCGCCTTTGGTGTTCTCGATGGGCAGACCGGCGGCATAGAGATGATTGCGGATGGGCCGCATCACATGCTCTTCCTTGGTGGTCTGGAAGATATTGTAATCCTCGTTATAGCCCGAGAGCGGCGTCAACTCGCGATAGCCGGATTTGCGGATGTCGTCATAGCTTTTCTCAAACAGGAAGAATTCCAGTTCCGTCGCCATCATCGCGTCAAAGCCCATGGCATCAAGCCGCGCCATTTGCCCCTTGAGCATGGCGCGGGGGCTGTGCGGCACCGGTGCATGGGTGTGGTGATCCAAGACATCGCAGAGCACCATCACCGTGCCTTCGAGCCACGGCATTGGGCGCAGCGTGCTCAGGTCGGGTTTCATCACATAGTCGCCATAGCCACGTTCCCAGCTTGTGGCGGCAAAGCCTTCGGGTGTGGTCATTTCCAGATCGGTGGCCAGCAGGTAGTTGCAGCAATGGGTCTCTTCCCACGCGCTGTTGACGAAATGGCCAGCGTGAAAGCGTTTGCCCATAAGGCGGCCCTGCATGTCCACAAGGCACACAAGCACGGTATCCACCTTGCCCGCCGCGATCTCTGCCTTGAGGGTTTCGAATGTCAGCCCCATGATGTGCTCCGTCTTTCCGTATCTGAACGTCTTTAATGGTTTCGGGTTGCGGGTAAAAGCGCCCCCCGGTGTGATGCCGGGGGGCGGTGTTATCAGGTATAGCGATAGGGCCGACCGGCCTTTTGCATGTCGGCGTTATATTTCTTGAAGATTTCGACAACCTTGGCCTTGGTCGGGCTTTCGGCGGCGATCTCATCCCAGAACACAAGGGCTGCATCCTCGACTTGCTGCCATTCGGCATCGGGAATCGTGGTCAGCTTCATCTTGTCCCCATTGACGCGCAGGCTGGCCTCGCCGCCCCAATACCACCACTGGCGATAGTAATGCGACTGGTCACAGCAGACCCGGAACAGGGTTTGCAGATCCTCGGGCAGTTCGTTCCAGCGGTCCATATTGGCAAAGAACGACCCGGCCCAAGCGCCCGAGATGTTGTTGGTCAGGAAATAGTCGGTCACATCGGCCCAGCCCACCGTGTAATCTTCGGTGATCCCCGACCATGCGATTCCGTCCAACTCGCCGGTCTGCACCGCAACCTCGATGTCTTCCCACGGCAAGGTTACGGGGACGACGCCGAACTGCGTCAGGAACCGCCCCGCCGTCGGGAATGTAAAGACGCGCTTGCCTTCCAGATCCTTGAGGCTGTTGATCGGCTCTTTGGTGGCGAAATGGCAGGGGTCCCATGCGCCCGCGCTGATATGCTTGACGCCGACCTTGGAATATTCCTCATCCCAGATTTCATTCAGCCCGTATTGGTTGAAAAGTACGGGCACATCCAGGCTGTAGCGGCTTGCAAAGGGGAAGTAGCCGCCAAAGACCGTCACTTCGGTTGGGCTTGCCATGCTGTCATCGTCGGACTGTACCGCATCAATCGTGCCGCGTTGCATGGCGCGGAACAACTCGCCTGTCGGCACCAGCTGATCGGCAAAGAAAAGCTCGATCTGCATCCGGTCGCCTGCGATCTTGTTGAACATGTCGATGGCGGGTTTCACCACATGCTCGGCCAGCGCGGCCCCGGCATAGGTCTGCATCCGCCAAGTGATCTTGGATTGCGCCAACGCGGGTGTGGCGAGCGGAGCGGCCAGCGCGCCCGCTCCAGCAGCGGTCAGAAACTTGCGTCTTGTGGTCATCGTCTTCTCTCCTTGTTGTGAAATCCGGCCCCTGTCCAGGGCTCTTCTCGGGGTTATTTTCCGTAAACATACTCTGGCAGCCAGAGGGCGATTTGCGGGAACACCATCACCAGAACCAGCGCCAGCACCATCACGCCGACAAATGGCACAATCGAGCGATAGATGTCGCGCAGGCTGATTTCCGGTGGCGCCATGGCCCGCATGAGAAAGAGGTTATAGCCAAAGGGCGGTGTCATGTAGGCAATTTGCGTGGTGATCGTATAAAGCACGCCATACCAGATCAAATCAAAGCCAAGCGCGCCCACCAGCGGCACGTAAAGCGGTGCGACAATCACCAGCATCGCGGTGTCATCCAAAAACGTGCCCATCAAGATGAACGAGAGTTGCATCAGGATCAGGATCATCCACGGGCTGAGATTCAATTGCTCGGTAAAGAGATATTCAATCGCCTTGACCGCGCCCAATCCGTCGAACACCGCGCCAAAGCCCAAGGCGGCCAGAATGATCCACATGAACATGCACGAAATCGCCAGCGTGTTGCGCACCGAGGTCTCGAACACCTCTCGCGTCATCCGTCGCTTGAGCACCGCCGCCACAAAGGCTGCCATCGCGCCAATTGCCGAGCTTTCCACAAGGCTTGTCCAGCCTTTGACAAAGGGGATCATCATCGTGGCAAAGATCACCAGCGGCAGCAGGCCCGCGCGCAACAACCGCAGCTTTTCCGCCAAGGGCACATTGCGCTCTTCCTCTGGCAGCACCGGACCAAGCTCGGGCTGAATCCGGCAGCGCACATAGATGTAGATGATGAACATTGTGGCCATCATCAGCCCCGGCAGAACCCCCGCCAGCCACAATTGCCCCACCGGTTGCCGTGCGATCATTGCATAAAGCACCAGCACCACCGACGGTGGCACAAGGATGCCAAGGGACGAGCCCGCCTGAATGACCCCCGTCACCATGATCTTGTCATAGCCGCGCCGCAACAGCTCTGGCAGGGCTATGGTGGCCCCAATCGCCATGCCCGCCACGGATAGGCCGTTCATCGCGGAAATCAGCACCATCAACCCAATCGTACCAATCGCCAGACCGCCCCGTACCGGCCCCATCCAGACATGGAACATCTTGTAGAGATCATCTGCGATCTTGGATTCCGACAGAACATAGCCCATGAAAATGAACATCGGCAGCGTCAGCAGCGGATACCACTTCATCAGCTTCATTGCGCTGGCAAAGGGCACATCCACCCCGCCCACACCCCAGAGCAGCATCGCCGCCGCCGCGCCTACAAATCCGATGGCGCCAAATACCCGCTGCCCGGTCATGAGCATCAGCATCATCGAAGAAAACATCAAGAGGGCGATCATTTCATAGGGCATCAGACCGCCTCGCCTTTTAGCCTAAGGATGTCGCGGCAAAGCTCTGCAAGTGCCTGCAACAGCATCAGGAATACGCCAAGGCACAGAACGGCCTTGATCGGCCAGATCAGAGGCCGCCACGCGGTCGAAGACCGTTCCATAAAGCCGAACATCTCGCCCGCCGCCGTTGGCCCTTGGGTCACGAGCGTCTTGAATACCTGCCAGAACCACGAAAACGGCTCTGTCCCGAAATACCCCAGCGAATAAGCGGTAGAGCCTACAGCGCCATAGAGCAGCACCCCCAGATAAAACAGCAGGAAGAACACCGTAAAGGCATCCACCCACGCCTTTGTGCGGACGGACCAAGCCCCGTAAAACAGGTCCATGCGCACATTGCTGCCCAGTTGGATCGAATAGGGCCCGCCCAGAACGTAATAGGCCACCATCACGAATTGCGCGGTTTCCAGCGTCCAGAGCGAGGGGTTGAAGAATGTCTTGGACACTGACGACCACAGCAGCACGCCGATCAGCACGAAAATCAGATACATCGCGACCCGCCCGATAAAGCGGTTCATGGCGTCAATGGCGCGAATATAGGCCCAAACGATCCTAGGCATGGGCGCCCCCTTTGACGGTCTCGCCAAGGACGTTCAACGCCGGACGCAGCAGGGTCAAAACCTCATTCGCGAGGCGGGTTTGGCTTTCCGCACCTTGCAACAGGTCATTTCGGATTTCGATCATCACATTGGGCAGATCGTGCGCCAGCCCGTGCAGTTGTAGCGAATGGGTGACGCCATCCTCTGGCCCATAGGGATCATTGCGGCGGATCACGCGGTGGGGCAGGCGGTGCGCTTCAGCCAGCATGGCATCAGCCAGGCGCGTGTCACTGTCATGCAAAATGCCGATCTCGCAGTCACGCTGCGCTCCGAACCATACCGGCGAAAAGCTGTGGATGGTAACCAGCGCTGTCGCCAGCCCAGCCGTTTTGCGTGCGCAGATTACTTGGCGAACCGCGCTGCAAAACGGCGTATAGACCTGCGCCACCCGTTGGGCGCGTTCCGCGGCGCTCAGTCCACGATTGCCCGGCACCTCGATCACCTCAGAGCGGTCTGGCATCGCACTTGTCGCCTCGGGCGGGCGGTTGCAATCATAGACGAGGCGCGACACGGTGGCGGCCACCATTGGTGAGCAAAGCGCCTCCGCCAGCTGTACCGCTACCGCGCGTGCGCCGGGATCCCAGGCTGCATGGCTGCTGCGCGCCTCTGCACTCAGCCCAAGCCCGCCATACTGTGCGGGGATGACATTCGAGGCATGCTCGCACAGGATCAGAACCGGGCCATTGGCCTGCGCACCGATCACCTCGACCACGTCAGAATCATCCCAGTTCAGATTGCGTGTCATGCGCCCCCCTGCGGCATTTGTAAAAATGTTTCCACATGGGGAAATTTGTGTCAATATATTTCCAGAAGGCATTGTCGGATTGCCATCCGGCCTGCCTGTTTCGACAGCACCCGTTCAGGAGCCGCGATGTGACCAAGCCCCCGCCAACCGTGCGCGACCTGATCCGCGCGCATTACAGCGCTCTCACTCAATCCGAACGCAAATTCGCGCAGGCGCTGTTGGACAGCTATCCGGCGGCGGGTCTGGCCTCGATCACGATCGTCGCGGCGAATGCGGGCGTGTCCACACCCACCATTGCCCGCATGGTGCAGAAACTGGGATTCAAAGGCTATCCGCAATTCCATCAGGCGCTGCTTCGAGAGTTGGAGGCCAAGGTATCCGGCCCAACCCAACGCCGCGCCAATTGGGCGTCAGAGGCGCCCGCCACCCATTCGCTGAACCGATTTGCGCAGGCGGTCACGCAGAACATCGAACAAACCTTTGCCAATATCGACAGCGCCCGGTTCGATGCGGCGGCGCGCCTTTTGGCCGATACCGACGGGCGGCTCTATCTGGTTGGCGGTCGTATCACGCGGGCGCTGGCCGATTACGCCTTTACCCATTTTCAGGCCGTGCGCGGACGGGTCACGCACATGACCTCGTCCTCCGCCACATGGCCGCATTACGTGCTGGATATGGCCAAGGGCGATACCCTTTTGATGTTCGACATCCGCCGCTATGAAACCAGCCTGATGCGGCTGGCCGAGATTGCCACGGCGCGCGGTGTCCGCGTGGTGTTGATCACGGATCAATGGATGAGCCCGATTTCAGATCTGGCCACCCATACCTTTAACTGCTGGGTCGAAATCCCCTCGGCTTGGGATTCCAATATTTCGACCATGATGCTCCTTGAGGCGTTGATTGCCGCCGTGCAAGAAGAACGCTGGCCCGCCACCCGCGAGCGGTATGAAGAGCTGGATGCCCTGTTTAACGCGACCCGGTTGTTTCAGAAATAAGCACGCCCTTGCCAGCGATAAGATGGGTGATCTGCACCGCCGCCTGCGCCACTGCCGCACCAAACTCTGAAATCTGGGCATCACGAAAACGGCTGCTGGGGCCAGAGATCGACACGCCGGCACATGGCTCTCCACGATCGTTGAAAATCGCGGCGCCGATGCAGGACATGCCGTCATACCTCTCGTTGCGATCAAACGACCAGCCGCGCGTGCGGGTCTCTGCCAGATCATCAAAAAGGGCACGCGGCGTGATCAAGGTCTCTTCGGTGAATCCCTTGAGGCCCGCGCCCTTGAGAAGCGCCATCAGCCGATCCTCGGGTAGGGCTGCCAAAATTGCCTTGCCGGTTCCCGAGGCATGCATTGGCGTGCGCGATCCGGGGGGAAAGAAGGCGCGGATCGGATTTTGCGTCTCGACCTGACCGATGAAAACCACCTCTGCCCCATCCGGTACTGCCAGATTGGCGGTCTCGCCGGTCTGTTCCATCAAGCGCCGCATCACCGGGCGGCCCGCATCCGCCAGATTGGTCCGCTTGAGATAGGCAACCCCTGTGCGATAGGCTTCGATCCCGATGGTCCAATCCTGCCGCTCTTCGTCGAACCGCACAAAATCGCGCTTTTGCAGGGTCGTCAGAATGCGATGCGTCGTGGCGGTGGGAATGCCGAGGCTGAGCGAAAGATCCGTCAAGTTCACCCCTTCTTGCCGCGCCACGGCGGTCAGCACGGACAGCGCCCGGTCTAACGCCTGCATGGTGCCGGCGCTGCTATCGGCGAATTGCGATTTCGGGCGGCCGCGCGCGCGCTTGGTCTGGGTCATGGTGGCGATTCCCTTGCTAGAGGTCTTGGTGGGCAATTGTATGCAGAATAAAAAATATTTTCATGTTATTCTTTGAATTAGATATGGAAAAATGAAAATCAAATAAAATCATGCATTTGGATATTTAATTAATAAAATGAAAATGCTTTTCAAGAAAATTGCAAAGCGACGCGCCTCACGTCATATTACCGCTATCTCAGAGGAGGATGGTGCAATGTCAGATCAAAACCCGGTTTTCATCCCCGGCCCCACGAATATCCCCGACCGGCTGCGTCGTGCCATGCAGGTGCAGACACAGGATCACCGCTCGCCCGCGTTCGTTAATACGCTCGCCCCGGTTCTTAAGGGCTGCAAGACCGTCTTTGGCACTGCCAAGGGCGAGATCATCACATTCCCCGCCTCCGGCACCGGCGGTTGGGAAGCGGCAATCACCAACACCCTCAGCCCCGGCGACAAGGTTCTGGTGGCGCGGTATGGCATGTTCAGCCACCGTTGGATCGACATGTGCCAACGTCATGGGTTGGATGTTCAGATCATCGAATGCCCATGGGGCAGCGGCGCGCCTGCCGACCGTTTCCAAGAGGCGCTGAGCGCCGACAAGGATCACAGCATCAAGGCCGTTCTCGTCACCCATAACGAGACCGCGACCGGCGTCCGCTCTGATATCGCTGCCGTTCGTGGCGCGATGAAGGCGTCCAATCATCCGGCGCTTTTGATGGTCGATTGCGTCAGCTCGCTGGGCTCGATGCCCTTCGAGATGGATACATGGGGCGTTGATATCGCGGTCTCGGGTTCGCAAAAGGGCTTCATGCTCAACACCGGGATGGCGATCCTTGCGGTCAGCCCCAAGGCGCTGGCAATGATGGAAACCGCGAAATTGCCGCGCACGTTCTTTGATTTCCGTGATATGATGGGCGCAAATGCCAAAGGCGGCTTTCCGTATACCCCGCCGCTGCAGCTGATCTACGGCATGGCCGAGAGCCTGAACATGCTGTTCGAGGAAGGGCTGGACAATGTCTATGCCCGTCACACCCGGATTGCCGAAGGTGTGCGCCGTGCGGTTGCTGCTTGGGGCTTGAAACTGGTGGCACAGACGCCAGATCTGTACTCTGACACTGTCAGCGCGGTTTTCGTGCCCGAAGGCTTTGACAGCAACCGTCTGACAGAGCGTGTGTTTGGCACTTATGGCATGAGCTTTGGTGTGGGTTTGGGCGAGATGAATGGCCGCGCTTTCCGCATCGGCCATCTCGGGAGCCTGACCGAGTCGATGATGCTTTCTGGTCTGGCGACGCTTGAAATGGCCATGGCGGATCTGAATTACCCCGTTAAAATGGGGTCTGGCGTGATCGCTGCGCAGGAATACTATCGCGCAACCGCCAAGCCTGTTTTGGCCGAAAAGGCCGCGTGAAAGGAAGACTAAATGCTGGATCAACATAGTCCGAGCGACCTCACGATCGACGACGTGCGCGCCGCGCATGAGCGGATCAAACCCTATATCCACCGCACCCCGGTGCTGACCTCGTCTTATCTCAACGATCTGACCGGGGCAGAGCTGTTCTTTAAATGCGAGAACTTCCAAAAGGCGGGGGCTTTCAAGGTGCGCGGTGCCTCGAACGCGGTCTTTGGCCTCAGCGATGAAATGGCCAAGATGGGCGTGGCAACACATAGCTCCGGCAATCACGCACTGTCGCTCAGCTATGCTGCTGGGCGCCGGGGCATCCCGTGTCATGTGGTCATGCCCCGCACCGCCCCGCAGGCGAAAAAAGACGCGGTGCGCGGTTATGGCGGCATCATCACCGAATGCGAACCCTCGACCAGCGGCCGCGAAGAAGTGTTCGCCAAGGTGCAGGCAGAGACAGGTGCGGAATTCGTACATCCCTATAATGACCTGCGCGTCATCACCGGGCAGGCCACCTGTTCGCTGGAACTGCTCGATCAGGTTGACGCGCTTGATGCCGTTATCGCGCCTATCGGTGGCGGCGGCATGGTGTCGGGCACATGCCTTACGCTGTCGAACCTCGCGCCGCATGTCGAAATCTACGCAGCCGAGCCAGAGCAGGCGGATGACGCCTATCGCAGCTTCAAGGCGGGTCACATCATCGCCGATGACGCCCCAAACACCGTCGCGGATGGCCTCAAAGTGCCGCTCAAAGAGAATACGTGGCATTTCGTAAGCCATAATGTCACCGACATCCTGACCGCCAGCGAAGAGGAAATCGTCGAGGCGATGAAGCTCACGTGGAAGCGGATGAAGATCGTGATCGAAGCAAGCTGTGCTGTGCCCCTTGCCACCATCCTCAAAAACCGCGAGGTTTTTGCGGGCAAGCGCGTGGGGGTGATCATCACGGGTGGCAACGTCGATCTTGATACGCTGCCTTGGATCAAGTGACCAATTCCCTTCGGCGCGCGATCCTCGCGCGCCGCAACTGAACAACCCGAATTCTGGGAGGATATCCGATGAAAGACACGATCAATCTCGACGCCTACGAAGTGGGCTATGACATCCCCGCCCTGCCGGGCATGGACGAGGCCGACATTCAGACCCCTTGCCTTGTTCTTGATCTTGATGCGCTAGAGCGCAACATCAAGAAGATGGGCGATTGGGCACGTGATCATGGCATGCGTCACCGCGTTCATGGCAAGATGCACAAATCCGTTGATGTGGCGCTCCTTCAAGAAAGCCTTGGTGGGGCCTGCGGTGTGTGCTGTCAAAAGGTCAGCGAAGCCGAAGTGTTTGCCCGTGGCGGCATCAAAGACGTGCTGGTGTCGAACCAAGTGCGTGACCCCGCCAAGATCGACCGTCTGGCGCGCATGCCGAAACTGGGCGCGCGGACCATCTGCTGCGTCGATGATCTGACAAATGTGGCGGACCTGTCGGCCGCTGCGCAAAAGCACGGCACCCAGATCGAATGTCTGGTGGAAATCGACTGTGGCGCAGGCCGCTGTGGTGTGACCACCACCCCTGCCGTGGTGGAAATCGCCAAGGCAATTGATGCGGCGCCGGGCCTCAAGTTCGCGGGCATTCAAGCCTATCAAGGCGCGATGCAGCACATGGACAAATACGAAGACCGCAAGGCCAAGATCGACCTTGCTGTGGCGCAGGTCAAAGATGCTGTCGACACCCTCAAGGCCGAAGGGCTGGAGTGCGACATCGTCGGCGGCGGCGGCACCGGCAGCTATTATTTCGAAGGCAACTCGGGCGTGTATAACGAGCTTCAGTGCGGCTCTTACGCGTTCATGGATGCTGACTATGGCCGTATCCTTGACAAGGATGGCAAGCGTATCGACCAAGGCGAATGGGAAAACGCACTGTTTATCCTGACCTCTGTCATGAGCCACGCCAAGGCCGACAAAGCCATCGTTGACGCGGGCCTCAAGGCGCAGTCGGTCGACTCTGGCTTGCCTGTGATCTTTGGGCGCACGGATGTGCAATATGTCAAATGCTCGGACGAGCATGGCGTGGTTGCCGACCCCGATGGCGTGCTCAAGGTGAATGATAAACTGCGCCTTGTGCCGGGTCACTGCGATCCGACCTGCAACGTGCATGATTGGTATGTCGGCGTGCGGAACGGTAAGGTCGAAACCGTGTGGCCGGTATCGGCACGCGGCCGGGCCTACTAAGGGCTGGCAGGATGAATACCCACAAAGAAGTGGCCGCCGACGGCTTCGTGATCGTCGGCGAGGAAATCTGCCAGAAGATTATCAGCCGGGCTGATGCCTTTGGTGCGGTCGAAGCGGTCTTTGCCGCCATGGCGCGCGGCGATGCCTATAACTTCCCCGTGGTCCGTGAAGCCATCGGCCATGCCGATGCGCTTTACGGATTCAAAGGGGGGTTTGACCGCTCTGGCCTGTCGCTGGGCCTCAAGGCGGGGGGCTATTGGCCGGGCAATATGGACAAGGGTCTGACCAACCATCAGTCCACCGTGTTCCTGTTCGATCCAGACACCGGGCGGCTTTCGGCACTGGTGGGTGGCAACTACCTGACTGCCATTCGTACCGCCGCCTCGTCTTCGGTCTCGATCGCGCATCTCGCGCGCAAGGATGCGAAGGTGCTGGGCATGGTCGGCGCTGGCCACCAATCCGCCTTTCAATTGCGCGCCGCCGTCGAGCAGCGTCCCTTTGAAAAGGTTGTGGCGTGGAACCCGCATCCCGACATGCTGCCGCGCCTTGGCGCAGTCGCCAAGGAGCTGGGGCTGGAGTTTGAGGCGGTCACCCAAGAGGAATTGGGCGCGCAGGCCGATGTGATCATCACGATCACCTCTGCGTTCGAGCCGCTGATGATGGCAGATTGGGTCAAACCCGGCACACATATCGCCTGCATGGGGACAGACACCAAAGGCAAGCAAGAGGTGGATCCGGCGCTCTTTGCCCGTGCCACGGTCTTTGCCGATGAAATCGCACAGTCGATCACCATCGGTGAAGCGCAGCATGCCGTGGGCAAAGGGCTGATTGCCGAGGGTGACATCACCCCCATCGGGGCAGTCATCAACGGCACCCACGCGGGGCGCAGCAATGCCGAGGAAATCACCCTCTTTGATGGCACCGGCGTCGGCCTTCAGGATCTCGCCGTGGCGTCGGTCGCGGCCAAGCTGGCGCGCGAGCAAGGGCTTGTAACGCCCATAACCTTGGGCTGATCCGCTTTATAACAGTTTGACGAAATTTGCACAGGCAGCCGTCACCACGGTTGCCTGTTCTCTTTTTACGTGTAGCTTGATCGCGCATGACGCGGCCGGGTGGTACGATCCAGGCCTGCGTTCCACAGGGAGGATCAGATGTCTAAATTCGCTTTTGGCGCCATTCTTGCCGCCACCACGGCGCTTGCGCCGCTTGCCGCTGCCGCACAGACCGAAATCCAGTTCTGGCACGCGTTCACCGGTCGGCTGGCCGAATTGCTGGATGAACAAGTGGCAGGCTTCAACGCCGATCAAAGCGACTACAAGGTCACGGCCACCCCCAAGGGCAATTATTCCGAGGCGCTCAACGCTGGCATCGCGGCATTCCGTGCGGGCGAACAGCCGCATATCCTTCAGGTCTTTGAGGTTGGCACCGCCAGCATGATGGCCGCCAAGGGCGCGATCAAACCGGTCTATGAGGTGCTGGAGCAATCGGGCCTACCGTTTGATCCCAACGCCTATCTCGCCGCCGTCACCGGCTATTACACCACTCCCGAAGGGCAGATGCTGTCTTTTCCCTATAACTCTTCCACGCAGGTTCTCTATGTGAACCGCGATGCGCTGTCGGGTGCGGGCATCGACCCTGACACCGATCTCAGCACTTGGCAGAACGTTGATACGGTGCTGGGCCAACTCAAAGAGGCGGGCCATGCCTGCCCCTATACCACCTCTTGGCAGAGCTGGGTGCATCTCGAGAGCTTCTCGGCCTATCACAATGTGCCCTTTGCCACGCAGGCCAATGGGTTTGGCGGGCTTGATACAGAACTCGTGTTCAACGGCCCGCTTCAGGTGCAGCATATCGCCAAGCTGGGGGAATGGGCCAGGGACGGCAAATTCATCTACGCCGGTCGCCGCAACGAGGCGGGTGCCAATTTCCGTGGTGGCGACTGTGCGCTCTTTACCGAAAGCTCGGCTGGCTATGCAGGCGTCAAAGCCGAGGCGCAGTTTGACTTTCAGATCCGCCCGCTTCCCTATTGGGACGGGGTCGAGGGCGCGCCGCAGAACACCATCATCGGCGGGGCCTCTCTCTGGGTGATGCAGGGGCATGAGGCCGAAGAATACACGGCCGTGGCGGCCTTTCTCAATTTCCTCTCCTCGCCCGAGGTGCAGGCGCAATGGCACCAGAACACCGGCTATCTGCCCATCACCTCTGCCGCAGCCGAGGTGACGCGCGCCGCAGGCTTTTATGAGGCCAATCCCGGCACGGATATTGCCGTAACGCAGATGACCACCAAGGAACCGACCGAGAATTCCAAGGGCCTGCGGCTTGGGTCTTTCGACCAAATCCGCGCCATCATCGACGAAGAGCTAGAGGCGGTCTGGTCCGGTGACAAGGACGCGCAGGCAGCACTTGATACGGCGGTGGAGCGTGGTAACCAGCTCTTGCGCCGGTTTGAACAAGCCAACCGCTAAGTCAGGGCGGGGCCGGGCAACCGGCCCCTGACCGCAGATGGAAAAACGTGTCACGTTCAAGGGCTGGTTGCTACCGCTCTGCCTCATTGCCCCGCAGGTGTTCATCTCTGCGGTGTTCTTCTTCTATCCGGCAGGGCAGGCGGTGTGGCAGTCGCTCTTTATTCCTGATCCCTTCGGCCTTTCGTCACAATTCGTTGGGCTTGGAAATTTCGAATACCTGCTCGGGGACCCCTATTACCGCGCGTCTTTCGTGACCACGGCGTTGTTTTCCACGCTGGTCACTTTGGCGTCGATGATCCCGGCGCTCTTTCTCGCGGTCATGGCCGACCGGCTGGTGAAATCGGCGGGCACCTACCGGACGTTGCTGATCTGGCCCTATGCCGTGGCCCCGGCCATCGCCGGGGTGCTCTGGATGTTCATGTTCAACACCCGCGTCGGCGTGGTGTCGTGGTATCTGGGGCAGTTGGGTTATGACTGGAACCATGTGCTGAACGGGACCGAGGCGATGGGATTGGTTGTCGCCGCCTCTGCTTGGGGGCGGATCAGCTATAATTTCCTGTTCTTCTTTGCCGCCCTTCAGGCCGTGCCCCGCTCGATCATCGAGGCCGCTGCCATTGACGGTGCGCGCTTTTGGCGGCGGTTCTTCACCATCGTGCTGCCGCTCTTGTCGCCGACCACGTTTTTCCTGCTCGTGGTCAATATCGTCTATGCGTTCTTCGAGACTTTCGGCGTGATCCACACCATCACCGCCGGTGGCCCGCAGCAATCCACTACCATCCTCGTCTACAAGGTGTTTTCAGACGGGTTCGTCAGTCAGGATCTCGGCTCCAGCGCGGCGCAATCGGTGATCCTCTTGTTGGTCGTCGGTCTGCTCACCGTGCTGCAATTCAAATACATCGAAAAACGGGTGCATTACTGATGGCCCGCGAAATCACAGGCATGGTAGAGCGGCGCGGCCTTGGCCTCTGGCTCACGCATCTGGCGATGATTGCGGGCGTCTTGGTGATCTTTTTCCCAATCTGGCTGGCTTTCGTGGCCTCGACCGTCACGCAGCCCGAAATCGTGCGCCCGCCGATGCCGCTCTGGCCCGGCGACCAACTGATCGAGAATTACACCGCAGCCCTCTTTTCCGGCGTGAATGTGCCGGTGCTGAGCATGCTTGGCAATTCGCTGATCATGGCTGTGGGCATCGCGGTGGGCAAGATCATCATCTCGCTCACCTCGGCCTTTGCCATTGTCTATTTTCGTTTCCCGGGGCGCAATCTGTTCTTCTGGTTGATCTTTCTCACACTCATGCTGCCTGTTGAGGTGCGCATCGTGCCCACCTATGAGGTGATCGCAGGCTTTGGCATGCTCAACAGTTATCAAGGTCTGATCTTTCCGCTCATCGCCTCTGCCACTGCGACCTTTCTCTTTCGGCAGTTCTTTCTGACCATCCCCGATGAATTGGCCGAGGCCGCGCGCGTCGACGGGGCCAGCCCGATGCAGTTTTTCTGGGATATCCTCCTGCCGATGAGCCGCACCAATATCGCGGCGCTTTTTGTGATCCTCTTCATCTATGGCTGGAACCAATATCTCTGGCCGCTTCTGATCACCACGGACCCGTCGATGAACACCATCGTGATGGGCATCCGTCAGATGTTTCCCTCGGGCGATGACGTGGCCGATTGGCCGGTGATCATGGCCACTTCGATCCTTGCGATGATCCCGCCGGTGGTCGTGGTCATCTCGATGCAGAAACTCTTTATCCGCGGCCTTGTGGACAGCGAGAAATAAACGACATGGCAACCGTAACCCTCGACGCTATCAAGAAACGCTTTGGTCCGACCGAGGTCATTCAAGGCGTCAGCCTAGATGTGGCGGATGGGGAATTCATCGTCATCGTCGGGCCCTCTGGCTGTGGAAAATCCACACTCCTGCGTATGGTCGCGGGGCTTGAGACGATCACCGAGGGGGAATTGCGCATCGGCGACCGCCGCGCGAATGATCTTGAACCGATGGACCGCGACATCGCCATGGTGTTTCAGAATTACGCGCTCTATCCGCATATGAGCGTGGCGCAGAACATGGGCTATGGCCTCAAGATCGCGGGCCTGCCCAAATCCGAGATTGCCGCCAAGGTTCAGGATGCCGCCAAACTCTTGCAACTGACCGAACTCCTTGATCGCAAGCCCCGGCAGCTTTCAGGCGGTCAGCGCCAGCGCGTTGCCATGGGCCGCGCCATCGTGCGCGCGCCTTCGGTGTTCCTGTTCGACGAACCGCTCTCAAATCTTGATGCCAAGCTGCGCGTGCAGATGCGGCTCGAAATCCGCGAACTACAGGCCAAGCTTGGGATCACATCGCTTTATGTC
This sequence comes from Roseovarius mucosus, assembly GCF_002080415.1. Taxonomy (NCBI): domain Bacteria; kingdom Pseudomonadati; phylum Pseudomonadota; class Alphaproteobacteria; order Rhodobacterales; family Roseobacteraceae; genus Roseovarius; species Roseovarius mucosus. The sequence goes on from NZ_CP020474.1 coordinate 2,325,449, forward strand.
ACCCATGATCAGGTCGAGGCGATGACCATGGCCGACCGCATGATCGTGATGAACGCAGGGCGCGCCGAACAAATCGGCACACCTTTGGATGTCTATGAACGCCCCGCCACGCTTTTTGCTGCGCAGTTCATCGGCAGCCCGTCGATGAATGTGCTCGAGGTCGAGGGGCGCGATGGCGCGCTCTGGCTTGGTGATGCGGGCTTGCCCAACCCCAGAGGCCATAGCGGCCCCGTCATGCTTGGGATGCGCCCCGAACATCTGACGCCTGATCCCGAGGGGCCAATCGCCATGCAGGTCTTGCTGGCCGAACCTTTGGGCGCCAACACACTTTTGCACGGCAAACTTGAGGGGGGGCAAAACTTTACCGCCAGCTTGCCGGGGGTGCATCAGGTGGCCCAAGGCGGTGCGCAATTGCGCCTTGGTATCGCGCCTTCAAACATGCATCTGTTTGACCACAAAACAGGCGCGCGGCTTTGAAAACCCGCCACTAGCCCTTGGGGTCTCAGATGTCCTTGAGAATGCGCCGCGCCATGTCCTGTCCTGACAGAACCGCCCCATGTGCTGTGCCGAAATGGTCCGCCGAACAGGCCTCGCCCGCAAACCAAAGCTGTCCGTCCCAATCTGGACCGGCCAGAGCGCGCCGCGTCGCAGGCGTGGTGCCGACGGCATTGAAACTATAGCTGCCATAGCTCAGTGGTTCTTGCCCCCACCGCGTTATCTGCGCATCCAGTGGGGCGGGAAATCCCGTGCCGAACATCCCGCGGAGCGCGTCATGCGCGGCAGCTAGGGTGTCACGATCACTGAACCCTTCAAGCTCGGTCGCCGGGTCTGCGGCGTTGAACCCGATCAGCACCGGCATCGCCATTGATCGCGCAAGCGAGACCCATTCCCCCCAGAACCCCGGACGCGGGCCCAGCCAGCCGATCCAATCCACGTCCTGAGGCCAGTCTATGCGGTCAAACCGCAGAATGCATTTGTTCAAAAGACCCATGCGCAGGCCGTCGATTGCCGCCTGACGCGCACGCGTCAAATCAGTGGCAAAGCGCACCCGCCCGGATTGCAGCACACCAAGCGGCAGGGTGCAGATCACCCGATCCGCCACAATCCGGCTGCCATCGGCCAGCTGCACCATCCCCGGTGCCACTTCGCGCACCGGGGCGGACAGCCGGATATCCAGCCCCTGCGCAAGCGTTGTGGTGATCTGATCAAACCCTTGCGGAAAGAGCATATCTGCCCCGCCGAATTCTGCGCCCTCGTCTCCGTACCACGCCGACAAAAGACGCGCGGGGCTGCCGTATTCCTGCTCCAACGTGCTGTTGACCAGATAGAGCACCAGACGCCGCAGCCTTGCATCCGCACTCTGCCACTCGGGCGATGCCTCCAGCGCTTGCATCACTGAAATGTCGCGCGTGCGGTTCTCGGTTGCGGCAAGGGCGCGGCGCAACAGGGTTTTGGCGGGGCGCATGTCCGGATCGATCTCTGCGCCGTCTGCCGCCAAGAGGATCGCCGCATTGTAGCTTGTCGCGACCACGCGCGCGCCGCTCTGACGCGCCAGATCCGTCAGGGGATTACCGCGCTGCCCGTGTATCCAGCTTGCGCCAAGGTCCACCGGCATATCGGGCCATAGCCGCGATGTGCGAATGCGCCCCCCAACCTTTGCTCCGGCTTCTAGGACTGTGACCGTTTGTCCGGCATCATGCAGGGCCCGCGCGGCCGAGAGGCCCGCCAAACCGGCACCGATGACAACCGTTCGCGTGCCGTCTTGTGCAGATGCGCGGCCTGCCGCACAGGCGACCGCGCTCAATCCCGCCAGTACCGTGCGACGTCCCAGCCGGGCGCTCATAGGAACACACCCGCGGCGACAGCGCCCCGATTACACCCGGTCTGCAAAAAGTTGGCCTTTTGCGCAAGAACTTGGATCATCACCGCATGCTTCTCAAACCGTCCTGTCACACCTATCTCGCTCTGATGTGCCTTGCTTGACGATACAGTATTTTGGGCGTTCGGCGAACCGGGATAAAACCCGCTTCTTGGCACTACGGTTTGATTGCTTGGCCGATCAGCGCGTCATTGGGCCCACCAACCCTCTAGCCTAAGTGCTTGGCGGGCGGTTTCCTGCATGTGGCAGGCCATGGTCGCAGGCCCGCCGCCTGTACCGCCCATCCATTGCGCCTGTTCATAGAGACAGGCCGCATCGCGAAATGCCATCCACGCGCGCTGCATTTCGCGCAGGCTGTTCTCTAGGGATGGCACGCTGGCGCCAATGCTGGCCATTTCGGCATCGCTCGCCCGGGCGGCATCCATCTTTGCGGCATAGGCCGCGTTCAGCCGTCCATCCCACAGCTTCAATTCAGCGTCGAGACAGTCAATCATGCCGATAGTCGTCTCTCCTCCGTCTGTCGTCATGCAGGTCTGCGCCGAGCGCCCGACGCAATCAAGCACCGCATGCCCCGAGAGGTTGGGCGCAAGGCGCTCGGCCTCGCGGGTACAGGCAAGGGTCGCATCGGGCAGGAAAACCGGCTCGGCCTGTGCCGCCCCACTGCTGGCCAAAAGCAGAGCGAACGCCAGTTGCCCCGCCCTGTGTCCGAAAGGCCGAATGATGCTAGTGCCTGGAATGCCGTTCATGTGTTCATCACTCCTACGCCCGGATATGACACGCGTCAGACGACCACGTCGAACTCTTCTTGTGCGCCCACGCCAAAGACGCGCCGATACCTTGCAATCTCTTGGTCTGGTCCCATCGCCTTGCGCGGGTTGTCCGACAGCTTGACCGTGGGCCGCCCGTTGGCCGCCACCGCCTTGCACACCAACGAGAACGGCGCCAAGGCATCATCGGGCGTGAGCCCGCGAAAATCATTGGTCAAGAGCGTACCCCACCCAAAGGAGCACCGGACACGCCCCGAGAACCGCTGATGCAGCGCGATGATCCTCTCCACATCCAGACCGTCGGAAAAGATCACCATTTTCTGCCGTGGGTCCTCGCCGCGCGATGTCCACCATTTGATCGCTGTTTCTGCCCCTTCTTCGGGCGCACCAGAATCGATACGGATGCCGGTCCATCCCGCTAACCAGTCGGGGGCATTGTCGAGAAACCCACGCGTGCCATAGGTATCGGGCAGGATGATACGCAGGTTGCCATCATGCTCTTCATGCCAGTCCGACAGCACCTCGTAGGGCGCGCGCGCCAAGCCTGCGTCATCCTCGGCCAGTGCGGCATAGACCATTGGCAGTTCATGGGCATTGGTGCCAATCGCCTCAAGATCGCGGTTCTTGGCGATCAGACAATTCGATGTGCCGACAAATCGGTTGCCCAAACGCTCGCTCATGGCCTGCACGCACCAGTCCTGCCACAGGAACGAATGCCGCCGCCGCGTGCCGAAATCGGCAATGCGCAGCCCCTCGATCGGGCGCAGATGCTCGACCTTTTCCCACAGCTTGGTCATGGCGCGGGCATAGAGTACCTGAAGCTCGAATTTCTTGAGGTGGTGCAGCACGGAGCGGGATCGCAACTCCATAAGAACCGCCAAGGCCGGGATTTCCCACAGCATCACCTCGGGCCATTTGCCCTCGAAGGTCAGCTCGTATTGTCCGTCCCGCTTCTCCAGATGATAGGGCGGGAGGCGCAGCGTCTCGAACCAATCCATGAACTCTGATGTGAACATGCTCCGCTTGCCGTAGAACATGTTGCCGCGCATCCATGTGCTTTCGCCCCGCGACAGCGACAATGACCGGATATGATCCAGCTGTTCCCGTAGCTCGCCCTCGTCCACCAGATCGGCCAATCGGATCGCGTTGCTGCGATTGATAAGCGAAAAGGTAACGGTGGTGTCGCGACGTTTGCGAAACACCGATTGGCACATCAAAAGCTTGTAGAAATCAGTGTCGATCAGGGATCGGACAATCGGGTCGATTTTCCATTTGTGATTATGCACACGTGTGGCGATATCGACCATTGGTGGCCTCCGGCGGGACAATTGCAGCGGTTAAATCAAAGCGGACGGGCACGTGCAAGGCGCATTGGTGGGCTTGGCCCCGACGCAAGGCCGCTGTTGCGTGGCTAGACACAAGAAATCAGGCCAATTTGGTAAATTAATCTTACCAGAATGCTTGCCTTTGCCCACATAACCGTTACGATTGCCCGCGTGTGGCGGAAACAGGGCCTCGAATCGCCCGTGGGGGATATGCTTTGCCCGCCATCCGATGCGAATAGACGCAACAGATTTATGGGAGGACTACCATGACAAACAAGTCGAAGATGGATCGGCGCTCGTTCCTGCGCCGCGCGGCGGTTGGGGCGCCGGCGGTTGCTGCGGGCGCGCTCGCGGCTCCGGCGGTGTTGGCACAGGCGCCGCTGGTGCTCAAGATGCAGACATCTTGGCCCGCTGGCGACATCTGGCAGGAAATGGCGCAGGATTATGCAACCCGCGTTGAGGAAATGTCCGGCGGCCGTCTGAAGATCGACGTGCTGCCTGCCGGCGCTGTCGTGGGCGCATTTCAGGTGCTCGACGCCGTGAATGACGGTGTTCTCGACATTGCGCACTCGGTGCCGGTCTACTGGTATGGCAAGAACAAAGCGGCCTCGCTCTTTGGGACTGGCCCCGTGTTCGGCGGCTCGGCAACCACGATGCTCAGCTGGTTCTACGAAGGCGGCGGCAAGGCGCTCTATGACGAGCTGACCCAGGATATCATGGGCCTCGAAGTCGATGGTTACATGGGCTTCCCGATGTTCGCGCAGCCCTTCGGCTGGTTCAAGGGCGAGGTGAACACTGTCGCTGACCTGCAGGGCTTCAAATACCGCACCGTGGGTCTTGCTGCTGACCTGCTGCAGTCGATGGGCATGTCTGTCGCCCAGCTTCCGGGTGGCGAAATTGTGCCCGCGATGGAGCGTGGCGTGATCGACGCGTTCGAGTTCAACAACCCGTCGTCGGACCGTAACTTTGGTGCGCATGACGTGGCCAAGAACTACTATCTGTCCTCGTATCACCAGGCCTCCGAGAGCTTTGAATTCCTGTTCAACAAGCTGACCATGGAAGATCTCGATCCTGATATGCGCGCGATCCTGAAGTACGCGGTTGAAGCGGCTTCCACCGCGAACACCGCCAAGGCGATGCGTCGCTATTCTGCAGACCTCAAGTGGCTGCAAGAAGAGGCCGGTGTTACCATTCACCGTACCTCCACGGACATTCTGAATGGTCAGATCGAAGCATGGGACAAGTTGATCCCGGTTCTCGAAGAAGACCCCTTCATGAAGAAGTGTCTCGACAGCCAGCGCGCATGGGTGGAGCAAGTCACCTATTACGAACTGATGAACGCGCCTGACTATGCGCTTGCCTTCGATCACTACTTCCCGGGCAAGCTCAAGATGTAATCACGGTGTAAAAACCGGAAAATCCAGGGCCCCGGCGCAGGAAACGCCGGGGCCGCTTTCAAAATAGAGGGGGCTCCGTGTGATCGGTTTCATACGTTTCGCCGACAACCTGTCGGCCTGGTTCGGCAAGGCGTTCGCCTGGCTGATCGTCCTGATGGCCTTTGGCACCGGCTATGAGGTGGTGGTGCGCTATCTCTTCAATAATCCGACGGCTTGGGCACTTGATGTGTCCTTCATTATGTATGGCACGCTCTTCATGATGGGTGGCGCCTACACGCTGTCACGTGGCGGGCATGTGCGGGGTGACTTTCTCTATCGCCTCTGGCAGCCGCGTAATCAGGCCAAAGTCGATTTGGTGCTGTATATCCTCTTCTTCTTTCCGGGTATTCTGGCGCTGATCATTGCCGGATGGAAATATGCTGCGCGCTCTTGGTCCTATGCCGAGGTTTCCGTGAACAGCCCGGCAGGTATCCCGATCTATCAGTTCAAGACTGTGATCGTCGCCGCCGGAATCCTTCTCTTGATCCAAGGTGTCGCTCAGGTGTTTCGTTGCATCCACTGCATGCGTACCAATGAATGGCTCAAAGCCGATGAAGATGTCTTCGAAACCGAAGACCTGCTGATGCAAAAGGCCGCTGAGGCCGAAAAGGACGCACATCCATGACCGATCCGCAAATCGCCCTGATGATGCTGGGCCTTTTCCTTATCTTCGTCTTTCTAGGCTTTCCCATCGCATTTACCCTCATGGCTATGGGTATCGGCTTTGGCTACTACGCCTATTTCGATGCTGGCCGCATGTGGCGCAGCTTTGACAGGCTGGCCGAGGATGCCGGGGCGTGGGACCAATGGACTCTCTGGCTTGAGGGGTTCTTTAACAATCGAATATTCGATTTGTTCGTGAACCAGACCTATACGGTTATGTCGAACGAAGTTCTGACCGCCGTGCCGCTGTTTTTGTTCATGGGTTACATCGTCGAGCGCGCGAATATCGTCGACCGGCTGTTTGGCACGCTCAACATCGCGGCGCGCAACATGCCGGGCTCTATGGGTGTGGCGGCGCTGATTACCTGCGCGCTTTTTGCTACCGCCACCGGCATCGTCGGCGCGGTCGTGACACTGATGGGCCTTCTGGCGCTGCCTGCCATGCTCAAGGCGCGGTATGATCCGTCCTTTGCGTCTGGCATCATCTGCGCTGGCGGCACGTTGGGCATTCTCATTCCGCCGTCGATCATGCTGATCGTTTACGCAGCGGCGTCGAGCGTCTCTATCGTGCGCCTCTACGCGGCGGCACTTTTGCCGGGTCTGACGCTGGTTGGTCTCTATCTCATCTACGTGATCGGTCGCTCGATCCTGCAACCGTCTGTGGCCCCCAAGCCGACCAAAGAGGAAATCCCCGAGATTCCCAAGACCCAGCTCTTTGTCATGATCCTGACATCGCTGGTGCCCTTGGCCTTTCTCATCCTCGCAGTGCTTGGTTCCATTCTGTTCGGTCTGGCCACCCCGACCGAAGCGGCGTCAATTGGCGCACTGGGCGGCATCTTCTTGGCATTCGCCTACCGTGCGATGACATGGCAGCGTATGCGCGAAAGCGTGTATCTGACGGTGCGTACCACAGCGATGGTTTGCTGGCTCTTTGTTGGGTCCTACACCTTCTCGGCGGTGTTCTCTTACCTCGGTGGCGAACATGTGATTTCCGAATTCGTCCAGAGCATGAACCTCACCCCGCTGATGTTCCTGCTGTTGGCGCAGCTCATCATCTTCCTTTTGGGCTGGCCGCTGGAGTGGTCTGAAATCATCATCATCTTCGTACCGATCTTTCTGCCGCTTCTGGCTTTCTTCGAGATCGATCCGCTGTTCTTTGGCATTCTGGTGGCACTCAACCTGCAAACCAGTTTCTTAACGCCACCCATGGCCATGTCGGCCTATTACCTCAAGGGGATCGCCCCGCCAGAGATCAAGCTTACGCAGATTTTCTCGGGCGTCATGCCGTTCCTCTTCTGCGTGTTCATAGCTATGGCCATGATGTATAATTTCCCGCAGATCGTCTATTATCTGCCGGAGCTTATGTATGGCAAATAAGGCCGATATCCTGATGCTATCCGCGTGCGAGTTGCGCACGCGGCTGGCTTTGGGGGCGCTGAGCGCCCTCGATCTGGTCGAAGCGTGCATAGACCGGATCGAGGCGCGAGAGCCTGAAATACACGCTTGGGCTTGGTTCGATGCCGATTTTGCGCGTCAGCAAGCCAAGGCGCTGGATGCACAACGTCAGGCCGGGCGCCCCATCGGGGCGCTTCACGGTCTGCCGGTTGCCCTCAAGGACATCATCGACACCGCCAAGATTCCGACAGAGAACGGCTGTCCGTTGGATGCGGGCCGCATTCCATTCAAGGATGCGGCCATCGTCGCCCGTCTCAAGGCGGCGGGTGCCGTGATCATGGGCAAGACGGTCACGACCGAACTGGCCTATATGCATGCGGGTGCCACCCGCAATCCACTCAACACCGCACATACGCCCGGTGGTTCGTCCTCGGGATCTGCGGCGGCGGTGGCGGATGGGATGGTGCCGCTCGCCATTGGTACGCAAACCGGCGGATCGGTGATCCGGCCCGCGTCTTATTGCGGCGTGACCGGCTTCAAGCCCAGCTTTGGTGCGATCCCCCGTACGGGTGTTCTGATGCAGTCGCCCACGCTCGATACGCTTGGGGTTTTTGCCCGCACCCCCGCCGACGCGGCGCTTTTGACTGAGGTCTTGATGGGGTATGACGCGGGCGATCCGGCGACAACGCCTGCCCCAGTGCCGCCGCTCTTGTCGGTGGCCACATCAGAACCACCGCTCAAGCCGGTTTTTGCCTTTCTCCGCCCGCCGGGTTGGGACAAGGCCGATCCGCAGCTGCATGCGGCCTTTGACGAGCTGATCGAGGCTTTGGGCGATCAGGTATTCGAGGTGCCGCTCCCCAATGCCTTTAACGAGGCGGCGGAAATCCGGGCGCGTATCAATTTTGCCGAAATGGCGAAATACTATTACCGCTATGGCAAATCCCTCGACGCGCTTGGGCCACGCACCCAAGAGGCGCTGAACACCGGCAATGCCACGCTCGCGCGTGACTATCTCGCGGCACTCGACTGGGCTGACGTGCTTTATGCCGGCCTGGGCGAGATTTTTGAGCGGTGTGATGCGATCCTCTGTCCCGCTGCCACCGGCCCCGCACCTGAGGGGCTAGAGTATACGGGCGATGCAATTTTCAACGGGCTCTGGACGCTAACGGGCACACCGGCGGTCACAGTGCCCGCGTTCACGGCGGAAAATGGCCTGCCGATGGGGGTGCAATTCGTCGCCGCACGCGGCAATGACGCGCGCCTCTTGCGCAACGCAAACTGGTTCACAGGCTGGCTTTCCGAAGCCGCCGCATGAGAAAAGGATGACGATATGAACAGATTTCTGGCGCTTTTCGCCTTCGCGGTCTTGGCCGCCTTTCTCTACATCCTTGTGCGCAAGGTTGGCACGCTCGACCTTTGGGTCGTGGTGGGCCTGACAGTGGCACTGGCGGGCTATGATTTTCTGAGCTCGAGCAAGAACAAAAGCTGACATGCCTGATAAGAAAGTCCTCTGGATTCCGCGCCGCCTGTCCGACGCCACCCTTGCGCGTGCCCGTCGCGATTACGATGTGATCGTGAACGAGGCGGATACTCCCGGCACCGCCGAGGAAATCATCGCGATGAGCGCCAAGGTCGACGGAATGATCCCCTGTCATTCCGAGCATTTTTCGGCCGAGGTGGTGGCGAACCTCAACCCACGCCTCAAAATCGTCGCCAACCATTCGGTTGGGGTTGATCACTGCGATCTCGCGGCGCTCAAGGCCGCTGGGATCGTTGTCACGAACACGCCCGATGTGCTGTCGGATGCCACTGCCGAGATTGCGATGCTGCTGATGCTGGGGGCCGCACGGCACGCGGTTGCAGGCGACCGCATCGTGCGTCAGGGACAATGGGATAGCTGGTCGCCGTCGTTCATGGTGGGCAAACAGATGACGGGTGCCCGGTTGGGTATCGTCGGCATGGGGCGCGTGGGCCGTGCCTTTGCCGCCAAAGCGCGCGGCTTTGATATGGAAATCCATTATCACAACCGCACACGTCTTGCGCCGGATGAGGAACATGGCGCGGTTTTTCACCCCGATGTCGAAAGCCTGCTCGAAGTGGCGGATTTTCTCTCGCTGCATTGTCCGGCCACACCCGACACGGCCAACCTGCTCAACGCGACGCGCCTTGCGCGGTTGCCTGAGGGGGCTGTGGTCGTCAACACGGCGCGCGGCGCGCTGATTGATGAGGATGCGCTTTTGGCCGCTTTGAAATCCGGCCATGTTGCTGCCGCTGGTCTTGATTGCTTCAAGGTAGAGCCGGGTGGAAATGCCGCCTTTGCGGCGCATGAAAACGTCTTCATGTTGCCCCATATCGGCAGCGCCACGCGGGCAACCCGCGATGCCATGGGCTTTCGCGCGCTCGATAATCTCGATGCTTATTTTGCGGGGCAAGAGCCGGGCGACAGGCTGGTCTAAGACCACCAGCCGCCCGATAGGGCGTCAGGCGGCTTGTACCGCCTGCGCCTCTGTAACGATGGTATAAAGCGTCAAGGGATCGGTATTCGAGCGTAGCTTGGCGCGCAGCCCTGCGTCCCGCAGCGTGCGAGACACCAACGCCAGCGCCTTGAGATGTTCAACCCCCGCATCAATCGGTGCAAAGAGCGCAAAGGCCAGATCCACCGGCTGCCGATCCACAGAATCAAAGTCGATCGGTTTCTCCAGCAGCGCCAGCACCCCCACGACCTGATCCAACCCATCCAGCCGCGCATGCGGCAGGGCGACGCCATGGCCCACACCTGTCGGGCCAAGGCTCTCGCGTTCCAGCAAAGCTTCGACCGCAGCAGAATGAGACACGCCATAGGCCGCCTCGGCAATGTTGCCGAGTTCATGCATCAGGCGCTTCTTGCTGGTTGCACCGGACAGCACGCGTACGGCCTCTGGCTTGAGGATCATCGGAAGTTCCATGAGTTGAGCCGCTCAGACAAGCGTATCACCGCCTGCCACCCTCTCGTTATGGGTCAATCCAGCCGATATTGCCGTCTTCACGACGATAGACCACATTGACCGTATCCTTGCCTTGTTTGCGGAAAACAAGAACAGGTGCCCCTGCCAACTCCATCTGCATGACCGCCTCGCCAACCGAGAGCGACGGAATTTTGGTTTCCATCTCGGCCACGATGATCGGTTGCAGGCTGTCGGGCTCTGATTCCGGTTCCGCGCTATCTCCGGCGAGGATATAAGTGGACGCTCCAAAGAGTTCAACCGGTTCCGCCCGGTCGCGGTGATGGTCCTTGAGCCGCCGCTTGTAGCGGCGCAATTGTTTTTCCATCTTCTCGCAGCAGGCATCAAAGGCGGCGTAGATTTCATGCGCCTTGGCGCTGGCCTGCGCCGTCAGGCCGGTCGACAGATGCACGATGGCTTCGCAGGCAAATTCGCTGGCGCTCTTGGAGAAAACGACCATCGCATCGGTCGGGCGTTCGGCGTATTTCGCAACAGCCGTGCCCAATTCTTCTTTCACATGCGTTTGCAGGGCCTCGCCAATGTCGATCTGCTTTCCACTGATTTGATACCGCATCTCATCTCCTTCGATTGACAAACCGGGGCCATACGCGGCGTATGCGCCGCGGGTTTGGTTAATCCCGGATGCTGAAAACTGACCGGTGGCGAAATTGTCCCAAGACAGGCCCTTGTCGCGGGGGCCATTCAGGGAACAGCGCGAGATCACCACATGTCATAGCTCAATTGACGCGCTTTCCGCGCGTCTTGTCAATCTGATTTGAAGGAGAGGAGCGCGGATTTGCCGCCCGTAGCGACATTAGGAAATGCGAAAACTGTCGCCCAGATAAACACGGCGCACATTCTCGTTTTCCACCACATCACGCGGGCTGCCGGACATCAGCACCTTACCATCATGCAGGATATAGGCGCGGTCCACAATTTCGAGCGTTTCACGCACATTGTGATCGGTGATCAGCACGCCGATCCCGCGTTTCTTGAGGTCGGCCACCAGATGCCGGATATCGCCCACCGAAATCGGATCCACCCCGGCAAAGGGCTCATCCAGCAAAAGATAACGCGGATTGGCTGCAAGGCAGCGCGCAATTTCGACTCGTCGCCGCTCGCCCCCCGACAGGGCGAGGGCCGGCGCGCGCCGCAGATGCTCGATCGAGAAATCCGACAAGAGTTCTTCCAGCCGCTCGCGCCGCTTGTGCCGATCTTTTTCGGCGATATCGAGAATCGCGAGGATATTGTCCTCGACCGAAAGACCACGAAAAATCGACATCTCTTGCGGCAGATAGCCGATACCCAGCTTGGCCCGGCGATACATCGGCAGTCCGGTCACATCGCGCCCGTCGATCCGAATATGCCCGCCCTCAGGATATATCAGCCCGGCAATGGCATAGAACGTCGTGGTCTTGCCCGATCCATTCGGGCCAAGCAGCGCAACCACCTCACCCTGACGCAGCGTGAGCGTGACATCGCGAATGACCAGCCGCTTGCGATAGCTCTTGCGCAGGTTCTCGACCACCAGACCGGTGCTCTCATGGGCCAGTGTCAGCGTCGGTTGGTTCATGGGGTGGTCCCCGGTTGCAAGATGGTCTTGACCCGCCCGCTGACCTGCGCGGTCCCTGCGGCGGTATCGACCAATACGGTCTCACCAGCGATGGCGCTGGTTCCCTGCACCAAAAGCACATTGCCGCGCAGTTCGATCAAGCCGGTTGAGATGTTGTAATCGGCGCGCTCGGCCTCGGCGGCATCTTCGCCGCTGACCAGCGTTACGCCGCCCGTGGCCTCTAGGCTCTCGATCCCGCTTCGGTCGGGCAGGTAGACCACCAGCACCCGTGGTGCCGCCAACCGCATCTCGCCCTGACCGATCACCACATTGCCGGTAAAGGTGGCGGTATTGTCGGCCTGATTGACGCTAAGGTTGTCTGAGGTCACTTCGACCGGCAAGCCGCGATCTGCTTGGGTCTTGCCAAAGGCCACTTGCCCGGCCTGCGCCCATGCGCCAACAGGCAGAAGAGCCATTGCGATGGCCGCGATCAATCCGGAAACTCTTGGCACTGGTCTCATTCCCCCGTTTCCCCCGGCTGGTATATCAGCTTGACGCCCTCGGTGAAAAGCAATTCCGGTTCACCGCTCTCGGCATTGTTATGCAATAGCATCCGCCCGGCAGTCAGCGCGCCAATCGGCCCGGTTGCCGTGACCTGTCCAGGCGTTTCGGCATAGACTTCGTCCAGCCGGGAATTCAGGCGCTCGGTGTCGATGACATAGCCGGTCGAGGTGGTGATATGGACCTGTCCCATCAGGCTGGCGGTCATCTGCCCCTGCTGCATGTCGGCCTGACCCGCAGTGATGTCGATCACCGTACCGGCGTTCAAGCGAAGCTGCGCGGTCACCCCGTCTGCGATCAGATTCTCGGGCGTTTCCCGATTGGGGCGCGCAAATTCAGCAGCAAAACGGATTTCGTCGCCCTCTTGCGTCACCCCGGCAAAGCGCGGGTTGGTGGCCCCCAGATCTTGCGCGCGCTGCTCCAGATCAATCTGTGACGAGGGGACGGACAATGTGGGATCAACCGTGCGCGAGAAAAGGAACAGCGTCGAGAGCAGCCCAAGCGCGCTGAGTGGCAGGATGATCTTGATCCAGGCCACAATCCGCGAATAGGTGTTCTGCGCGCGCGCCATCCGTCAATGCGCGAAAATGTCGATCTCGGGCCAACCCGCCAGATCGAGCAGCGCCCGCTGCGGCAGAAAATCGAAACAGGCCTGTGCCAGTTCCATCCGGCCCTCGCGGATCAGCCGCGCGTTCAGCTCGTCGCGCAGGCGATGCAGATAGAGCACGTCCGAGGCGGCATAGTCGAGCTGTGCGGCACTCAGGCTATCGGCGCCCCAGTCAGAGCTTTGCTGCTGCTTGGAGATGTCGATGTTCAACAACTCCTGCAACAGATATTTAAGGCCATGCCGATCCGTATAGGTCCGGATCAATTTCGAGGCGATCTTGGTGCAATAGACGGGGGCCGCCAACGCGCCAAAGGCGTTCTGCATGGCAGCAATGTCAAACCGTCCGAAATGAAAAAGCTTGAGGACATCGGGATTTTCCAGCAACCGCGCCAGATTGGGTGCGGTTGTCTGCCCCTTGGAAACCTGCACCAGATGCGCATGGCCATCCCCGCCTGAGAGCTGCACGACACAGAGCCGGTCCCGATGCGGGTGCAGTCCCATGGTCTCGCAATCAATCGCCACCACAGGGCCAAGGTCCAGCCCATCGGGCAGGTCGTTCTGATAGAGATGGTTTGCCATTGGAAATCCTTGTGGCCGGTGCGATCCGGGGCCGTGAAATTGGGCGAATTGCGTTTTGATTAGGCGCTTTCGTTCGGTCTCTCAACCCAGATTTAGGTCTGCGACCACAGGAAAACCAGTATCGCCCCGGTCTTTGCGCTGCGAACCGGGCTTGCGGTCGCTTCTGCGCTCGGCCACAAAGTCGGCAAAAGGAAAGAGGAGCCCGCCCGTGACCGTGACCCAACAAAGCCAGAATCGCGCCGCTGATTACCTTGCACGGCGTCTTTACGAGGCAGGATGCCGCCACGCCTTTGGCATGCCGGGCGGTGAGGTTCTGACCGTGATGGATGCACTGGCGCGTGCGGGTATCGAGGTAACGCTGGCGCGGCACGAAAACGCCGCCGCCTTCATGGCCGAAGGTGTCTGGCACCGCACTGGCGCGCCCGGCATCCTGATTGCCACGCTGGGGCCGGGGGTTTTGAACGGCGTCAATGCCATCGCCAACGCGCATCAGGACCGTGTGCCGCTGATTGTGATTTCCGGCTGTGTCGATGCCGATGAGGCGCTGACCTATACCCATCAGATTCTTGATCATGAGGCGGTGCTGGCGCCGATCACCAAGGCCACTTTTCGCCTGACTGCGCAGGGGGCCGATATCATCGCCGACAAGGCCATCGGCATCGCCACCGAAGGCCGCCCCGGCCCGGTGCATATCGACGTGCCGATTTCAGTGGCGGATATGCGCGTGACCCCGCCGCGCCTGCGCCGCCGCCCCGATGCCGTGCTGATGCAGCCCGCAGCCCCTGAAGCGGCGCGCGACTGGCTGGCGGCGGCAGAGCGCCCGGTGATGATCGTAGGCCTAGATGCGGTCAATGAGGGGGCAAGCGCGGCAATACGTGAGACCGCCGAACGCTTGAATATCCCGGTCATCACCACGTACAAGGCCAAGGGGATCATCCCCGAAACCCACCCGCTTTGCTTGGGTGGTGCGGGCCTTTCACCGCTGGCCGATGGTATCCTCGTGCCGATCGTGCAAGAGGCCGATCTGATCCTCTGTGTGGGCTACGACCCTATTGAGATGCGCCCCGGCTGGCGCGAGATCTGGGACCCTGCCGAGGTCAAGGTGATCGACATCGCCGCCGTCCCCAATGACCAATATATGCATCAGGCGACAATGAATATCGTCGGGGCCTGCGCGCCCTCTCTTGCGGCCATCACCGAGGGCGTCAGCCCCCGTGCGACGTGGACGGGGGGGCAGGTGGCCGCAGCCCGTGCCGCGCTGGCGGGTGCCTTTCCAACGGATGACGAATGGGGGGCCGCCGGTGTCATCGCCGAGGCGCGCGCCGTGCTGCCGCAGGATACCATCGCCACCGTCGATAGCGGCGCGCATCGCATCCTCCTCTCGCAGATGTGGACAAGCTACATCCCCCGCGCGCTGCTGCAATCCACCGCGCTTTGCACCATGGGCTGTGCCGTGCCGCTGGCGATGGGTGCGAAACTCGCCACGCCCGATGTCCCCGTCGTCAGCTTTTCCGGCGATGCCGGGTTCCTCATGGTCGCGGGCGAACTCTCGACTGTTGCCGAACTCAAGCTGCCGGTGATCTTTGTCGTCTTTGTCGATGCGAGCCTTGCGCTGATTGAAAAGAAACAGCGCGAGCGGCAGATGGTCAATCTTGCCGTGGATTTCGGCCATCACGATTTCGCCGCCATTGGGCGTGCCTTTGGCGGCCATGGCGTGCGCGTGACCAACCGCGCCGAATTGCGCGCCGCCCTCTTGGCTGCGCAAGAGGCTGACACCTTTACCGTCATCGCCGCCGAAATCGACCGCGGCTCGTATGATAACCGTATCTAAGGAGCTGCCCATGCCCGGCCCATTGGATGGTCTCGTTGTCCTCGACCTCAGCCGTATTCTGGCGGGTCCTACTTGCACGCAGCTTTTGGGGGATCTGGGGGCCGAGGTGATCAAGATCGAAAGTCTTGAGGGCGACGATACCCGCCAATGGGGCCCGCCCTTTGCCTTGGATGCCGATGGCACTCCCACCGATCTTTCGGCCTATTTCATGTCGTCCAACCGAAACAAGAAATCCGTGGCGGTGGATCTGACCGATCCAGAGGTGCAGCACCTTTTGCATGCTCTGGCCGCCCGCGCCGATGTGGTGATCGAGAATTTCAAACCCGGTGGCCTGCGCAAATACGGTCTCGACCACGAAACGCTTTGTGCCGCCTATCCGGGCCTTGTCTATTGCTCGATTTCCGGCTTTGGCCAGACTGGCCCCAACCGCGACAAGCCCGGTTATGACCTTATGGCGCAGGGCTATGGCGGCATCATGTCAATCACCGGCGAGGCGGCTGGCGAGCCTATGAAAGTGGGCGTGGGCGTCGCCGATGTGGTGTGCGGGCTTTATGCCGCGACCGGCATTCTGGCGGCGCTGCGCCACCGCGACGCGACGGGCGAGGGGCAGCATATCGACATTGCTCTGGTCGATGCCACGATGGCGTGGCTGGTCAATCAGGGGCTGAATTACCTCACCTCTGGCGTTTCGCCCACCCGCGCGGGCAATGCGCATCCCAATATCGTGCCCTATCAGGTCTTTGCCACCGCTGATGGCCATGTGATCGTGGCCGTGGGCAATGACAGCCAATATGCCCGGTTTTGTGATTATTTGGGGCAACCGGATTGGGCCACTGATCCGCGCTATGCCACGAATACCGCCCGCCTTGCGCAGCGCGACACCCTCGTGCCGATGATCGCCGAGGTGTTGGCAACCCGCACCACTGCGCATGTGATCGCGGGGCTAGAGGCGCGCAAGGTGCCAGTGGGGCCGGTCAACACCATTGGTCAGGCGCTGGAAACCGAACAGGCGCAGGCGCGCGGCATGACGATCACTATGCCCGCACCACATACCGCCAAGCGCGATGTGCGCCTCATCGGCAACCCGCTCAAATTCTCGCGCACGCCGGTCAGCTATCGCAGCGCGCCGCCCACCACCGGGGCCGATACCGACGCGGTGCTGGGGCCGCTCAAAAAGGGATTGTAATCGCATTTTCGCCGCCCGTGTCGCGGCAGGACTCGTGGCCCGATACACCTTTACACAACCAAGAATGCAGGCGGCACTGCGCCGCTTGCACCCACAGTGGTCTTTCTTTTTAGTCGACAAAATCGGGGGTGATCTTGGCGCGCTTGCAACCGAATTGGACGGCGTTTTCAAAACTGTCGCCGAATCCGCCATCGCTGAATGATTTTGAGGCGGCGCGGCCGCTCGCAATCTACGCCTAAGCGAAATTGCGCCTATTTTCCGGTGTATTACACCCTGCGCCCTGCCACTCACCTGTCACAATCGTTAAACTGAAGATAACGAGTTGGTGAGTAAGGCGGTGCATGTGTTGCTGCTTTCATATTTGCCGGGATAGCTGTGATAAAAGCTAGGAAAAGGATTTCGGGTCATGCGTGCAGATCAATTCGGGTATGAGTTGACCATATCCTCCCCCACCGTCGCCGAGGCGTGGGACAAGATGGTATTGGCCTTTCTCGCCCATTCCGCGAAGACCCCAGACCACCTAGGCACAGTCCTTAGCCAAGAGCCGGATTTTGCCATGGCCCATGCCACCAAGGGGCTGTTTTTCCTGATGCTTGGGCGGCGCGAATTTAATGAGACGGCGCAACAGGCGCATAGCATCGCCACGGATGCCGCCCTGCGCACGGCACCCACGGCGCGTGAGGCGGGTTATGTCCGCGCTTTGGGCGCGTGGCTTGATGGGCATCTTTCTGAAACCGTGCGCGAGATGGAGGCGATTCTTACCCGCTGGCCCGAAGATGCGCTGGCGATGAAGATCAGCCATGCCACACGCTTCATCCTTGGCGATGGTAAAGGCATGCGCGCCTCGATCGAGGCGCTCTTGCCGACCTATGACGCCAAGAACCCGGCACGCGGCTATCTCTTTGGCTGTCACGCTTTCTCGCTTGAGGAAACCGGCGATTATGCCCGTGCCGAGACGGCTGGTCGGCTCGGCCTCAGTCTCTCGCCCGATGATGCTTGGGGTCTGCATGCAGTGGCGCATGTGTTCGACATGACGGCCAATTCGCGCGCCGGGCTTAGCTGGCTTGAGGGGCGCGAACACGCTTGGGCGCATTGCAACAATTTCCGCTATCATGTGTGGTGGCACAAGGCGCTGATGCATCTCGACCAAGGCGAGATCGACGCTGTGTTCGACCTGTATGAAACAGAAATTCGCCGCAACAAGACCGATGATTTCCGTGACATTTCCAACGCGACCTCGCTCTTGATGCGATTGGAGCTTGAGGGGCATGACGTGGCGAACCGCTGGGAAGAATTGGCCGATATCTCTGAGCGGCGGAGCGAAGATGGCTGCCTGCTCTTTGCCGACCTGCATTATCTTTTGGCGCTGATTGGTGACAACCGGGACATGGCCGCCAAACGCATGCTTGGACGGATGCACCGCGATGCCAAACAGACAAACGCGGGCGAACTCATGGCGCGTGTGGCCAATCCCGGCCTTTCGGCGGCCACCGGGCTCGAGGCTTTTGGTGAAGGGGATTACAAGACAGCGTTTCTTAACCTTGGCCGGGCGCGGCGCTCTATGCAACTGGCCGGTGGCAGCCACGCCCAACGCGATGTGTTCGAGCGCCTGACGATTGACGCCGCTATTCGCAGCGGCTTCCTAGACGAGGCCGAAAATATATTGCAAGAGCGCACCACGCAGCGCGCAGGCCGTCTTGATTCCTATGCCAACACCCGATTGGAACTTATCTCACGGTCGCGCGTTGACTGGACTGACGCTGACCGTTTGCCAGCGGAATAGGCGCGGACAAATTCACGAAAAGGAGTCGGCACCGGTATGACGAGTGTTGCAGATCCGTCTATGACGCATGGGCGCGTTACAAATGCGGCCGCCAAGCCGGTCGCAAGCACGCGCGACATCCGGCTGGATTTCTTTCGCGGCATTGCGATGTTCATCATCCTGTGTGCCCATACCCCAAGCAACTTTTTCACAAGCTGGATTCCCGCGCGCTGGGGCTTTTCGGATGCGACCGAGATCTTTGTGTTCTGCTCCGGCATGGCCTCGGCCATCGCCTTTGGCCGCACCTTTGACCGGGCGGGATGGACCTTGGGCACCGGGCGCGTGGGCTACCGCGTCTGGCAGGTCTATTGGGCGCATATCGGCATGTTTGTTGTCATCGCAACCATGCTGGCGGCCTTTGACGTGTGGGGCGACTTTGGAAAAAGCTACATCAGCTCGCTGAACTTGCAGCATTTCTTCGAGAACCCAGCACCGCAATTGGTGGGGCTGCTTACGCTTAGCTATGTGCCCAACTATTTCGACATCCTGCCGATGTATCTGGTGATCCTCGCCATGATGCCCATCATCATGGCACTCAGCCGCATCAGTCTCTGGGCGGTGGCAGCGGCGATGGGCCTGACCTGGCTCATGGCGCAGGAATTCCTGCTCGACTCATTGGGCTTGGGTCAATGGCATGTGGCCTTTTCGGCAGAGCCGTGGTCCAACCGCGAGTGGTTCTTTAACCCGTTCGGCTGGCAGTTGATCTTTTTCACCGGCTTTGCCTTTATGCGCGGCTGGCTGCCCAAGCCGCCGGTCAACCGGGTTTTGATCGGTATCGCAGCGGCGCTTGTGATCGCGAATATCCCACTTTCCAACATTGGCGTGCGCGAATTTGGCTTTGACTGGGCCCGCGACTGGCGCGGCGCCAATAGCTGGCTCTTCAACAAATCCGATTTCGGTATCCTGCGCTACATTCATTTTCTGGCGCTTGCATATCTGTGCTGGGCAGCGGCCGGAGAAGGTGGTATGCGCCTGCGCGCCACTGGCACTGGCATCATCTCATATGTGTGGGGAGTTCTGCTCAAAATGATTCTGAAGGTCGGGCAGCAATCGCTGGCGGTCTTCGTCTTCTCCATGGTGTTTGCTCGGTTTTCGGGCTTTGTCATGGACCAGATCGGACGCAATACTTGGAACATGACGGTTGCGAATTTCGTAGGATTCGCGGCGTTGATCGCGGTGGCTTACATCGCGGGCTGGTTTAAATCTCATCCATGGCGGGTCGCGAAATGATCCGGCGTGATGTTCTCAAATCCATGGCAGCTCTCGCGCTCTGGCCCGGCATGGTCCGTGCCGAGGATGGCGTGGCCTTTTCCGAAGAGGCGCTGCACGAACTGGCGCGGCAGATCGCGGCCAATCCCTATGCAGAGCGGCCCTTCGTGCCCGATGCCTGGCGTGACCTGACCTATGACCAGTATCGCGGAATCCGGTATAACACCGATAGGGCAATCTGGGCGGGCACCGACACCACGCTTGAATTCGATATGTTTCCGCCGGGCCTCTATTTCCCGCATGCGGTCGAAGTGAACATGGTCGAGAATGGCGTCGCCCGCAAACTGCCGTTCGATTTCGCGCTCTATGACCTGCATGAAATCGTGCCGGAACTGCCAGTCGATGACGCACTGGGCTATTCGGGTATTCGCCTGCGTGCAGAGATCGAAAAGCCGGGCTTTTTTCAGGAATATGCCGTTTTTCAAGGTGCCAGCTATTTCCGCGTGATTGCGCGCGATTTGGCTTACGGTCTTTCGGCGCGCGGTCTGGCGCTGAATACCGCCTCGCCCGATGGCGAGGAATTCCCGGATTTCACCCGCTTCTGGATCGAGAAACCAGCACCCGGCGTCACCGAGCACAAGGTCCACGCCCTGCTCGAGAGTCCCTCTGTCACCGGCATCTACCACTTTACCCTGCGCCCCAGCGGCACCAAGACCGAGGTCGATGTGCGGTGCACCCTTTGGCCGCGCACGGAGCTTGCGAATGTCGGCATCGCGCCGCTGACCTCGATGTTCTACTTCGATGAAACCAACCGCGGCCGTTTCGATGATTTCCGCCCCGCCGTGCATGACAGTGATGGGCTTAGCATCCATAACGGCAATGGCGAATTGATCTGGCGGCCTTTGGCCAACCCGACCTTTATCCAGATTTCCAGTTTTGGGGATGAGAACCCGCGCGGCTTTGGATTGGCTCAGCGCGAACGGGCCTTTTCCAACTTCGAGGATCTCGAAGCGCATTACCACGAACGTCCCAGTCTCTGGATCACACCCGGAGAGCATTGGGGGCAGGGCGCGGTGACGCTTGTTGAAATTCCCACGGACAAGGAAATCTACGATAACATCGTCGTGTACTGGCGACCCCGCACGCCACTTGCCGAAGGGTCCGAACATGCGTTCTCTTACCGCATGACCTGGACTGACCAGATTGAATCGGCCAAGCCGGTGACGCCTGTGCTCAACACCCGTCTGGGCAAGGGCTTTGCTCAGAATGAACACAAGGTCGTGGTCATCGACTTTGCCCCGCACCCCGCCTTGCCTGAGGATTACGAAGAGCTGGTGGCCTATGTGCATGCCAGCACGTTCGAAACCTCAGTCCCGCAAATTCAGCGCAATCCCGAAACCGACGGTCCCCGGCTTGTGTTTTCTTTTGATCCCGCAGAGGTGATGGCGTCCGAAATGCGCGCGCAACTCTATCACCAAGGACAAGCTGTGTCCGAAGTCTGGCTCTACCGATGGACCGTTTGACACCCTTTCCCGGTTCTGGGCTGATGCCCGCGCCCGCGCCTCTGGCCCATCCGGTCCAAAGCCTGCGCCACCCCTATCGTGATCCCAATGCGCCGCTCTGGCAGCCCTCTGCCGTGTTCCAGTGGCGGCGTTTGGCGGCCTTTCTGCCTGCCGTGATCACCACGGGCGTTCTGGCTTGGGCGTTTGGCGATTGGTTGTCCACCAACGGAATTTGGTGGCTGGAATGGGTGCTGCTGGCCTTTGTGGTTGCCACCTTCTTTTGGATCGCTCTGGCGATGGGTACGGCCACGCTTGGCCTTGCTGTCCACCGCAAACAGAAACGTGCGCGCGCGGGGGTTATGCCAGAGCCGATGCGCGTGGCGCTGCTCGTGCCGATCTACAACGAGGATACCGCCGAGGTTTTCGGCAATGCCAGTGCCATGATGAGCGCCCTGCGCGTGGCGCGCAGTGCCCATCGGTTCGAGCTGTTTATCCTGTCCGATACACAGGACAGTGACATCGCCATGGCCGAACAGCGCGCCTATGCCACGCTGCGCGCGACCATGCCGCCCGATGCGCCCGTCTGGTATCGCCGGCGGGTGCAAAACACAGAACGCAAGGTCGGCAATATTGCGCAATGGCTGGAAAACTGGGGTGGCGCCTATGAGGCCATGCTCGTGCTCGATGCCGACAGCCTGATGAGCCCCGAGGCGGTGATCGCACTTTCCGACGAGATGTCTCTTGATCCCACGGCGGGCCTCATTCAATCGGCGCCGCTGGTGGTGGGCTCGGATACGCTCTTTGGCCGGATGCAGCAATTCTCGGCCTCGGTCTATGGCACGCTCCTGTCTCAGGGGTTGGCGGGGTGGACCGGGTCCGAGGGGAACTACTGGGGCCATAACGCCATCCTGCGCACCCGCGCCTTTGCCGATTGCGCGGGCCTGCCACGTATGCCGTCGCTCCGGGGCAAGGGCGGGCTGATCCTCAGCCACGATTTCGTCGAGGCCGGTCTTTTGCGCCGCGCCGGGTGGGCGGTGCGGTTCATTCCCACCATCCCCGGCAGCTTTGAAGAGCCGCCCGCCACCTTGATCGACTATGCGTTGCGCGACCGCCGCTGGTGCCATGGCAACCTGCAACACCTCAGCCTTTTGGCCACGCGCGGCCTGCATCCGGTGTCCCGCTTCCACCTGTTTCATGGCGCGATGAGCTATCTCTTGTCGCCAGCTTGGTTTGGACTGCTGGTGATCTGGGCGATCCTGGGCAATGGGCAGGACAGCGTCATCACCTATTTCTCAATGGAAAACCCGCTCTATCCGGTGTGGCCAGAAATGAGCCGCGTCAGCTCTGTGCTGATCCTGCTTTTCATGTATGGCATGTTGCTTGCCCCCAAACTGTTGGGCGCGCTGGCGCTTGGCCTTGAGGACCGGCATATGCACCGCTATGGCGGGGGCGCGCGCTTTGCGGTCTCGCTTGTGGCTGAGGTGCTGCTGTCGATCCTCTTCTCGCCGATCATGATGGTGCAGCAGGTGGTTGCCGTGTTGCGGACAGCCATCGGAATTCGCCCGACTTGGTCGCCACAGGCGCGCAAGGGCGGCGATTACAGCCCCCGCACCGTGCTTAAGTTCCACGCGCTGGAAACCGTCAGCGGTGCGCTCTTGGCGCTGGGCATGATGGCTGGGGTGGTGTCTCTCTGGCTCTTGCCGATTGCGATCAGCTTGGTCGCGGCGGTGCCGCTTTCGATGATTTCGGGTCTGCGGCTGGATCAGCGGCGCGGCCTTGCCTCGCTCATGGCAACGCCCGAGATGGTAGACACACCGCCCATCCTGCAACTTGCGCGCAATCATCGCATGATGTTTCGCCTGCCCGAAAGCCCGCCAATCGCAGCAGAATAACGCTGCGCTATTGGTTGGGCCCCGCCAGCGCCTCGAACCAGTCAAGCGCCAGCGTGCTCCAACCCTTTGGTACGCCATGCCCCCCGTCGAATAGCGCGAATTGCAGCGCTGCGCCGGGGGCGCATCGTGTCCAGGCGCGGCGCATAAAGCCGTCTACTGTCTCGAACCAGTCGGCGCGGTGAGCCTCGCAACCATTGGCCGCGCGCCACAGGCTCATGGCGTGAAACACATCGCCTTGCGCAAAATCGCGCCCAGCAACCTGACGGATCACGCGCCCTTCGAGCGGCACCACCTCATCCCGCCAGCCATGCGTATGCAAAAGCCGAACAGCTCCGGCGCAGCCCGTAGGATGTGGCCGCCAAAAGCTGCCAGACACCGGGGCATAGGCGCTGAATGCCTTTGGCGTAGCGCAGGCGATATAGCTCGCAAGCGATCCACCGATAGAGAACCCCGCCAAGAGGCTGCGCTTTGGGTCAACGTCAAACCGGGCGGCGGCATCCTGCATCACCTCGTGCAGAAACGCGGCCTCATCCCGTTGCCCCGGAAAATCCGGGTGGAAATTCCAACTTGGTCGATCCCGCCCCGGTCTGACCAGCCCATTGGGCGCGATATAGGCATAGCCTCGCGCGGTCGCTTCCCGCGCTGTCTCGCCTGCGACCATCGGCCCACCGCGCCCACCATGCCCGTGCAGAAAAACCAGCACCGGATACGGTCCCGGCCCTTCGGGCAAAGCAATGTGATAGCTGCCCGTCGCTGTCTCGCAGGGCGTGTCTGGATCGCCGCAAATAGGGGCGGCCTGAAGCGGCCCGGCAAAACACAGGCAGAGCACAAGAGCAGAAGCGAGGCGCATCAAAGGCTCCGATCAGGGGTTGAAAGCCCGCAAGCTTCCCACAATCTGGCGCTCTTGCACAGGGCACCTGCGTCACCCTTGCGTGAGGTCCAGCCGCATCACGCCCAATCGCCAAAGCCAAAGGTCAAGTAGTCGCGCAGATAGGCGTCGCGCGTTAGCGCCTCGATCTCGGCATCGTAAATCTCGGCCAGCGGGAATGGCCCGGTTTCCGGCGCGGGCAAGGGCGCGGGGGCCTTGGAATAGCCCACCTGCCGTGCAAGCGCGGTCAGATACCCCGCCATTTCATTTTCCCGTACCACCATGTCGGGCGGGGCGAACTCGGCCAACCCTTCCAGCACAGCGGCTTGCGTTGCCCAATGCGCATCCATCCTGATCCCTGTCTGCCCCGCCAGATTGGCCTTGAGGAACCGCAGAAAGGCGGCAAAAGCCTGCCTGTGCGCGTCGCGATCATAGCTTTCGTCCAATTCCCCTTGGGGGATCGGCAGTTTGTGGAAATTGCGCAATGTGCGGCGGATGTCGCGATAACATCCCGGCCCTTTGATCAGGATTTTGTCGCAAAAGGCGGCATGTGCCCGCGCCACCGGATGCCGCAGCACGGTAAAGCGCCGATGCCCCCCCTTGCGCCGCATCCATTGCCGCAATGCCTTTTGATTGAGCTTCGTTGGCAATGTCTCGACCGGCACAGCGTCAAGCGCTGCCAGCCATGCGCAGACTTCGGCCTCGGGGCCGGACCGCACCGGCATGTAGAGCAGGGGCGCACGCGCCCCGCTCACGAAACCGGGCACAGCCGCGCCGCGGCGTGGCTCGAAATTGGGCGTGCGCGTCAGGTTGAACGGGTCCAACCCCGCCAGCGCCCGCTCCATCTCGGCGAAATTCTCGACCTTGCTTTCCAGCGGCTCTGGGTTCTGCTTTTTGAGCGAAGCATCCAGCGCCTCGAGCCGCGCGTCGCAGCCCAGATAGCGCGCCAGCCCGTTCATCACCTCAAGGCTCTGCAAATCCTCATAAGCGAGGTAAAACCCCGTCTGGCCCGCCGCTTGTAACCGGTTGAGCAAGAAAACCTGAAACGCCTGCAATCGCCCGACATGCAGCTCGAACTCAGCCGGATCAAAGGTGATCTTGCTGTCGCGACGCCGTTTGACATTGGTCAGCTTCCATTGCCCCGTCGCCTGCGCGATTTTCCACGATACATAGCTCTCAACCGGATTGCGCGTCAGGATGATCTTGGCACAGCGCGGATCATCCAGCATCAGGTCCAGAATCCGCGGGTCGTGATCATGGAAATAGCGAAACCCGCCGATCCCCCGTGACTGTCCCTTGACCGCCCCGATCAGACGCTCTGGCACCTCGTCGCGCTCGGCCTGTGTCAGCCCTAGCATCTCGGTCTTGTTGGGATAGCCTATGAAATGTGGGTTGAACGCCTCGCCATGGCATTCAATTCCGTCAAAGGCATTCAGGTTGGTTTCCAGAAAATTGGAGCCGGTGCGCATTTCCGCGAACACCACGAAGTAATCAAAATTGCCTGTCATTCGGCCTTATCGCACAAGATAGGGTTTGCGGGGACTGCTCTGTGGTTCGTTCATACCCTGCTCTACCGGGAAATCTCCCATCACATAGGGATGCATCCCCTGATTCTTGAGGTTCTGCAGGAACTGACCAAAGCCGGTCAAATCGGCCATGCGCGGCACTTCGGCCAAACCGCGCAGGTTCTGCTGGCCGATTTCGTCGATGATGGTCTGCAACGGCTCCATCGGGGCCTCGATGAATTCGGCCATGGTCCAGATACGCACCCGCGCCTTGATCCATTGCGAGCGTAGAACCTCCAGATGCTTGCTTTCGACCCGCTGCAACTGCGCCGCTTCGCGCCGGATATCCGAGAAATTGGCATTGGATTTAAAGAGCGGTACGGCCCAAGCTCCTGAAATCACAGAAACCTGTGCATTGGGATCGCGGACAATATCCCACTCGATATCTGTCAGCACGTCGCGCGGCCCCATCTGAAAACACTGCCGCTCGCCGCGCGTGTTCCAGATCAGATTGGCCAGAAAGGCGCGGGGGTTGTAATCGCGCAGCGCAGCACTGTCCGACAGCGCCCCATTCATCACCGTTTGCCCATCCGAAAACTCGGCCCGCTCGGGCGCAAAGAGATGGCCATGCACCCGCATGCCCGTCATCCGCGCCAGCCAAGGCTCGAAATTCTCAAAGAGATCGCTGAAGCCCTCAAACACCGAATAGGGTGCGCAGGTCAGCCCGTTTTCGCGACCCTCCACCGGAAACCGGCTTTGCATATAGAGGCCCGGACGGCCGCGCGTGCGCCGCTCCACCGCCTTGGCGAAAATGCGGTCAATCTTGCCGGGGTTCGGTTCTGTGCGCTTCATCGCACTGGCCTGATCGGTCAAGAACGCCTCATAAAGACGATCGGCAAAGGGCCAGATTTTGCGCGCCACGAAACAGTCAGAGCGCCGCAAGAGTTGCAGGTGATCATCATAGAAAATATGCGGCTTGCCCTGATAGTCGAATTTCGACAGCGTCAGCGACCGGCTCTCGATCTGGCGGGAATACTGTCGTGCCAGCGTCTGAAAATAGCTTTCGTCAGGTATCCAGACTTTGGAAAAATAGCGGTCATAGACGCTGCGCTCGGGGTCTTCCAGAATGGCCGAGAGCGTTTGCCGTGTCAGGCACCACCACTGGCTGCCCATATGGGGCACGATACCGTTGGGGATGCGCCGCTTGAACCGCACCAGCCGTTGCAGGGCCACGTATTTATCAAAGAGATAGCGGTTCTTGCGCCAAGAGAACGGAAACCGCAGCGTGAACCGCTCCTGATCCAGTCCGCCGATGGTCCAAGGTACATCTGCGGTCGTCGCGCTTTCGATGAAATCGGTATGTGGCCGCTTGCCCAGATAGTCGATCAACTCCTGCACCGGGCGCAGCGGCAGACATGAGCCAGAGGCCAGATAGACATGCCGCACGTCCTTGAAATCGCGCAGCATAATCTCAGACGCCCCTTGGGTGGCGGCCACTAGCCCCCATGTGCCCCATTCACAGCGATGGCGCGGCGCAAAGCGCACATCGCTCATGTCTGACAGCGCCTGCACAAAGGCGTTATAGGTCTTGCGCGGCACTGCCTTGTCGACATGGATCACCAGCGGACAGCCAGACGCCGCCCAATGGCGCGCCACCTGTTCGGCGCGACCAAAGGCCGTGTGAACCAGCATGATGATGCCGACGCTCATTCTGTCCCTGTATCTTTCCTCGCGCTCATGCCCAGTTCCCTTTGGACATTAACCCGAGAATTTCTAATTGCCGCCAGTTTATATATTTTTCTGACCATTTGCACCAAAGTTCGGGATTGTCCTTCACGATCTCTGCATAGGCTTTGTATTCGACGCTGCCGGAATAATGCTGGCGGCGGGTCAGTTCCTCTGCGGCCTTGACGGTAAAGGTATCCAGAAACTTGGCATGAAGCAGGATGCCGCTCGCCTTTTCTCCGCCCCACTCGTCATAGGTCAGGTTCAAACCGCGCGGCAGGATCATATGGGTCGAGCTTTCATAGGCATAGCGCCGGTCCCATCGTACCAGCGGCGTCTTGTTCAGCGCTGGTGCTTTTTTGGGGTTGTCCGGGAAAAATACCCGCGCCCGTGGCCCACCCTGAATCCAGAGATTGCCATAAAACTTGTTCTTCTCGATGATATAATTGCCCGGATCGAACCACGCGGCAATTTCCATCGGGTTTTGCCCCGGCTGGTAAGGCACCGCATCAATCCTGCCCTTGGGATACATATCCAGCAGCATCGCGCCAAAGGATTTCACCTGAGAGGTGTCCAACCAGTCGGTCAGCGCGCGAATGGGCCGCGTGTCGCAGAACGGGTAGATAAAGAATTCGTCCGGATCGACCACAAGCGTCCAATGGCCATGGCCATATTTTCCTTGCAGCCAGTTAAGCCAATCCACCCCGAACCGGGCGCGCTTGTAGCTCGACTTGGTGGACCAAAGTGACACATCCTCTTGCGCGGCCAGATACTCTGCGCCGCCGTCGGTGCTGTCATTATCGACGATCAGGAAATGCGAAATCCCCAACTCGCGGTAATACCGTAGGAAATAGGGTAGGCGGATATGCTCGTCGCGCATGGTCGAGAACAACAGCACATCGCCCGGTTTGATCCGGTCGGTGCGGTTGATGACCGGA
Source organism: Roseovarius mucosus (assembly GCF_002080415.1). NCBI lineage: Bacteria > Pseudomonadati > Pseudomonadota > Alphaproteobacteria > Rhodobacterales > Roseobacteraceae > Roseovarius > Roseovarius mucosus. The sequence goes on from NZ_CP020474.1 coordinate 2,353,672, forward strand.
GTGAGCGAGAAATGCTTGCGAAACGCGCGAATCTTCGCCCGTTTGCGCCGCAGTCGCATCCGATATGATTGCCATGCCCCCAAAAAATCACGTCCTGTTGCCTGCCCGAAGTGGCGTCAAACTATTCTCCAAGATTTAATACGAGCTTTTGAGAAACAATCTTAGCTAAAAATATAATTTGTTGACGCAAAAATGATCAAATTGCGCCCCTCACGGGCGCAAACTTACTTGGGCGACCGCTTGGCGAGGATACGTTGCAAGGTGCGGCGATGCATGTTGAGGCGGCGCGCCGTCTCGCTCACGTTACGATCACACAGCTCATATACACGCTGGATATGTTCCCACCGCACCCGATCTGCGCTCATCGGGTTTTCGGGCGGTGGCGGCAGGTCTGCACCAGTGGCCAAGAGGGCATTGGTGATGTCGGTGGCATCCGCAGGCTTGGACAGGTAATCCGTGGCTCCGATCTTGACCGCCGCCACAGCGGTGGCAATCGCGCCGTATCCCGTCAGCACAACGATCCGGCTATCGGGCCGTTTTTCCCGGATCACCTCGACCACGTCGAGCCCGTTGCCATCCTCTAGCCTCAGGTCGCACACGGCATAGGCAGGGGGGCGTGCCGTGGCAATCGCGCGCCCGGCTGCGACCGATCCGGCGGTTTCAACCTCGAACCCGCGCTTTTCCATCGCCTTGGCCAAACGTTTCAGAAACGCTTCGTCATCATCGACAAGCAGAAGCGACCTGTCTTCGCCGATATCCTGAACCTCGTCAGTCATGCCGTTCCTCCCGCTCTGCCGTCCTGACACAGGTTCTAGCCCGCAGCCTGACCTCCGTCAAACAAACGCGCTATTCTAACGAGCGTCAAGAAAACACTGAACACGATCAGCTATTTGCTCTGCGGTCGCGTCTCGACGGAAAAACTCGACAAAGCCATGCTCGGGCAGTGTCAGATAGGTCATCGTGGAATGGTCCACGAGATAGAAATCTTCCTCGCCCTCGGTCGGCTGATGCGCCTGAAAAAACGTGCGATAGGCCTTCGAGGCGGCGCGCACCTGTTCTTCGCTACCGGTCAGACCCAAGAGGCGGGGATGCACATAATCTGTGTATTCGGCCATCACCTCGGGCGTATCGCGGTTGGGATCGACCGAGATGAACACCGGCTTGACCATGAGGCCCCGCTCCTCCAGCAGATCAACCGCCTCGGCATTGCGCGTATTGTCGAGCGGGCAGACATCTGGACAGAACGTATAGCCAAAATAGATCAGCGACGGCTGGTCGATCACCTCCTTGTCGGTCACGGTCTCTCCGGTCTCGCTGACAAGGGTGAATTCCCCGCCGATCTGCGCCGCGCCCCCGGCAACGCTTGAGGTCCGGCATTGCGCGAACTGGTCTTCTTCGCCCCCCATCATGGTCAGGGCAAAGGTTAGCCCCAGCCCGGCGACAACAGCGAGTGCAGCGGCAATGGCAATCAGGCGGGTCATGGGATGTCCTTGCGTTCGTAGGGGCAGAGTGCGACTTTGCTTATGTATCATCCCACCTCTCGCATGCAATGGGACGCAGGCGCACACATGGTCCATCTTTCGCCCGAACCCTTGAAATCCCGCCAGCGTGGTAACTGGATTCGCCTGCGCACGCTGGTCCTGTTGCGGTGGTGGGCCATCGTGGGGCAGGCCACGGCCCTGATCATCGCCGAGCGGGTTTACCGCCTTGATCTGGAGATTGGCCTTTGCTTTCTGGTGATTGGCGTCTCAATCGCAAGCAATCTTGTCGCCGCCTTCGTTTTTGCCGAGAACAAGCGTCTTTCAGAGCAAGACACCTTTCTGGTCGTGCTTTTTGACATGCTGCAACTCGGGCTTTTGCTCTATCTCACAGGGGGGCTGCACAATCCCTTTTCCATCCTGATCGTGGGGCCGGTCACGGTTTCGGCCTCTGCGCTTTCGGGCCGTTCAACCGCCTTTCTCGGTGCGATGGCGATCATGATCGTGACCTTGCTCATGCAGTTCTACTTGCCGCTGCGGCTTCAGGATGGGTTCGTTTTGGCAATGCCGGATGTGTTCCGCTTTGGAAACTGGGTGGCCATTGTCATCGCGGTGCTGTTTCTCGGGGTTTATTCGCGCTGGATCGTGCAGGAAATGCACGCCATGTCCGACGCTTTGCAAGCCACGCAAATGGCCTTGGCGCGTGAACAGAAACTGACTGATCTGGGGGGGGTGGTGGCGGCCGCCGCGCATGAGCTGGGAACGCCACTGGCGACGATCAAACTGGCCAGTGCCGAATTGGCCGAAGAGCTGACCGATCACCCGGACCTGCGCGAAGATGCGCTCTTGATCGTGCAGCAAACTGACCGCTGCCGCGACATCCTGCGCTCCATGGGCCGCGTGGGCAAGGATGACCTGCACCTGCGCACCGCCCCCCTGACCGCCCTCATCGAAGAGGCGGCAGAGCCGCATGTCGATCGTGGCAAACGGATTCATTTCGACCATGGCGTTGGGGACCTGATCACGCAACCCACCGTGCTGCGCCGCCCCGAGGTGATCCACGGGCTGCGCAACCTGATCCAGAACGCGGTGGATTTCGCCCGTGATAATGTCTGGGTCGAGAGCGGCTGGACCGAAGATGCCATTACCCTGCGGATCATGGATGATGGGCGCGGCTACCCGCCCGACATGCTGGGGCGCATCGGTGATCCCTTTATCCGCCGCCGCGCCCCCGCCAGCGATCCAGAGCGTCCGGCCTATGAGGGCATGGGATTGGGTCTCTTCATCGCCAAGACCCTGCTCGAGCGGTCGGGCGCCGATCTCACCTTTGCCAATGGCTCGGATTCTTTTCGCACGCAGGTCAGCCATGCCGCGCGCACCGGCGCACTGGTCGAGGTGTCATGGCCCCGCGACGCGCTCGAGGCCCCATCCGGTCCGCTCGCCCCCGCCTTGGGTCTCAATCAGCCTTTGCGTGGGTGATCCCGGTCGGCGTTAATGCCCCCTTAACCACTCTGCGCCAGACTTACCCCCGATAACAGCCTGCGGGGGATGCAGATGCCTGAGATGACCGTTTCGGATATCGCCGTGCTCGTGCCGCTGGCCCTTCTCTTGTCGTTGGCGGTTCTTTGGCTGATCGGTGGCCTAAGCCTGCCAGCCCGGCGCGCGCAACCGGTGCCGGGCATACAGGATGCGGCCTTTCTTTTTCGCTATGGTGCACTGCTGGATCACGACGCCAGCAGCCTGTCTCTGCCCGACGCTCTGCCCGATGGATCGCCCGAGGACAGCGATTGGTCCCGTTTCCGCCTATGGATGGGCTTTCGCTTTGGCGATCTGCCGCAAGATCAGGAGAATATGCGCCTAGGCCAAAGCCTGTGCTTGCAGGCCGAGGATGGTGCAAGCCTCACCCTGACCCGACAGGAACACAGCCTGCGCGCCGTGCTGCGTGACACGGTGCCCGCCGACGCTATCACTCGCCATGCCGCAGCGCAGGAGCGTTATGATCTGCTGGCGCGCGCCCTTGCCGCTGAGCATGCGCCGATGCCGGTCTGGATCATGGATGCGGCAGGCACCGTGATCTGGCACAATGACAGTGCCCGCGCAGTGCCGCCCGCCCATGTCTCGCCCCTGACCGCACAGCCCGACATCCCGCCAGAGCTGGGCGAGACCTCTTGTGTCCGGCTCGACCTTGCCGGGGATACGGGGCAGCCGGATCATATCTATGACCTGCATGTGACCCGCACCGCGCTGGGCTGCATCCATCACGCACAGGACATCACCCGCCTCATTCGCGCCGAAACGCTGCAACGCGAGTTTGTCCAGACGCTGAGCAAAACATTTGCCGATCTCACGACCGGCCTTGTGGTCTTTGATCGGGCCAAGACGCTGGCAATCTTTAATCCGGCGCTGACCGATCTTACGGGGTTGCCTGCTGAATTCCTCAGCGCGCGGCCTAGCCTATTTGGATTTTTCGATGCTCTGCGCGACCGGATGGTGATGCCGGAACCCAAAAACTACGCAAGCTGGCGCAGCCAGATCACCGATATGGTCAAAAGCGCCACGGGTGGTCTGTATCACGAGGTTTGGACACTGCCTTCGGGCCAGACCTACCGCGTTACCGGACGGCCCCATCCCGATGGTGCTGTTGCCTTTCTGTTCGAGGATATCTCGCTTGAGGTGTCGACAACCCGCCGCCACCGGCTCCAGATGGACTTGCGTCAATCCGTTATCGACTGCCTGCAAGAGGGGATCGCGGTGCTGGCACAGGATGGCCGCCTGCTCTTTTGCAATACTGCTTTTGGCGAGATGCTGGGCATCGACCCGGATTCGAGCTTTGCCGATATGGGCCTGCATGACGTGATCGCGGCCTGCGCCGCGCGCTACCCCGATCCCGGCCTCTGGCCCGAAGTAGAGGATCGCATTGCCTCCCGGCGTCTGGTTGCGACCCTCCATGATCGCGCCATATCGCCGGGGCAGCCGGGGGCGGATCTTCGGGTTGTGCCCTTGGGGCGGGGTCAATCCATGCTCTGCCTCAAGGATCGCGCCCCCATCGCGGCAGACCGCGTGGATCTGCCCCTGCGCTGAACCGGGTTGCGGGCGGACGCGGCGCGTGTAGTGTCGGGGCATGTCCGATGCCCGCGCCCAAATCCTCCTTGCCAGCCCCGAGGCGACCTGCGCCTTGGCGCGCAGCTTGGCATCCTGCCTTTGCCCCGGCGATACGCTTCTGCTTTCGGGTGGTGTCGGCGCGGGCAAGACCCATTTTGCCCGCTGCCTGATACAATCCCTGCTTCTATCGCCCGAGGATGTGCCCTCGCCAACCTATACGCTGGTGCAGACCTATCAGGGGCAAAGCGGTGAAATCTGGCATGCCGATCTTTACCGTTTGGGCGATGCGATGGACCTGGTCGAACTTGGCCTGACCGACGCATTCACAGACGCCATCTGCCTGATAGAATGGCCTGACCGGCTGGGTGACCTGACTCCGCCCGATGCGCTTTTGCTGGACTTTGACACTGTGCCACGACCCGGCGCAGAGGATCACCGCCTCTTGCGGATCATGTGGCAGGGTGACAGGTGGGGGCAGCGATTGAAGGGGGTGTTGAATGAGTGACCGCAGCGCATTGATGCAGGATTTTGTCGCCAAAACCGATTGGGCAGGCGCGGCCATTGCGCCCTTGGCGGGCGATGCCTCCAACCGGCGCTACCTGCGCCTCACCCATCCCAAAACCGGCACAACCGCCGTGCTGATGGACGCCCCGCCCGAGCGTGGCGAGGATGTGCGCCCCTTTCTGCAAATCGCCCGCTACCTGACCGGCCTTGGCCTCAGCGCCCCGCATATTCTGGCGCAGGACGAGGCGCGCGGCTTTCTCATCCTCGAGGATCTGGGCGATGCGCTCTTTGCGCGTGTCATTCCGGTTGCCCCTCAGATGGAGGATCAGCTTTACACCGCCGCGACCGACGTCCTGATCGACCTGCACCGTGCGGCACCCCCTCAAGGTCTCAAGCCTTATGGCCCCGACACCATGACAGACATGGCCGCCCTTGCCTTTGACTGGTATCTCACCGGGGCAACAGGAGAGGTGAGCCCCCAACGTGCCGAAGCCCTCGCTGCGCTCAACCGCCTCTTGCGTCAGCACGCCGCGACCACTGATGTGATCGTGCTGCGAGACTATCACGCCGAAAACCTGCTTTGGTTGCCGGGGCGCAGAGGGTCGGCGCGGGTGGGCCTGCTCGATTTTCAGGACGCCATGACCGGGCATCGCGCCTATGATCTGGTTTCGGTGCTGCAAGACGCCCGCCGCGATGTGCCCCGGGCTATCGAGACAGCGATGATCGCCCGCTATTGCCGCGCGACCGAGACGGATCAGTCCCTTTTTGAGGGGGCCTATTACTGCCTTGGCGCCCAACGCAATCTGCGCATTCTGGGCGTCTTTGCCCGCCTCTGCCTGCGTGATGGCAAGGCGCATTACATTGATCTTATCCCCCGTGTCTGGGACCATTTGCAGCGGGATCTCGATCACCCGGCGCTGGCCCCGGTTGCAGATCTCCTGCGTGCGGCGCTGCCTGCGCCGACCTCTGCGATCTTAGAGCGCTTGCGCGCACAACGCGCGTCATGAGCCTGCCTTTGATGCTCTTTGCCGCCGGGTTCGGCACGCGCATGGGGGCGCTGACCGCGTCCCGTCCCAAACCGCTGATCGAGGTGGCGGGCCGCCCGCTCATCGACCACGCGCTCGATCTTGCCACGGCGCATGGCGCGGCCCCGGTGGTGGCCAACCTGCACTACTTGCCCGACCAACTGGCGCAGCATCTGGCGGGGCGTAACATCCGCCTTTCTCTTGAAATGCCTGAGATTCTGGAAACCGGCGGCGGGCTTCGCGCCGCGCTGCCTCTGCTTGGCACTGGCCCGGTCTTTACCATGAATACCGATGCCGTCTGGCGTGGCCCCAATCCGCTTGACCAACTGGCTGGCCTCTGGCGTCCCGCAGAGATGGACGCGCTTCTGCTCTGCATCCCGCGCGCGCAAACCGTCGGCCATTCCGGCACGGGCGATTTCCAGATTGATGCCGACGGGCGCGCCACGCGCGGCCCCGGTTCGGTCTATTCCGGGCTTCAGATCGTGAAGCCTGACCTGCTGCATACCATCCCCGAGCGCGCCTTTTCCCTCAACCGCCTTTGGGATCTGATGTTGTCCGAGGGCCGGCTCTTTGCAGCCGATTACCCCGGCCAGTGGTGCGATGTCGGCCACCCAGAGGGGATTGCCCTTGCCGAATCCCTGCTCGCGGCCCCCGATGTTTGATCCTTCAGATACCCCCCGCCTTTATGGCGTGCCGCCCGGTGTGGATTTTCCCCGTGCTCTGGTCGAAGGCCTGCGCGCGCACCAATCAGGAAAACCGCCCGAGGTCCTCGCGCGCGTGCAACTTATCGTTAACACCCGTCGCATGGCCCGCCGCATCCGCGAGCTCTTCGACGCAGGCCCCCCCTGTCTTTTGCCGCGCATCAGCCTCCTGACTGATCTCGGAGAGTTGTGGGATCTGGCCCATATCCCCGATCCGGTGCCGCCCCTGCGCCGCAGGCTGGAATTGGTGCAGCTTATCGCGACACTTCTCGACAACGCCCCTGATCTTGCCCCCCGCAGCGCGATTTACGACCTGTCGGATAGTCTTGCGGGGCTGATGGATGAAATGCACGGCGAAGGTGTCGCACCGCAGGCGATCGAAACGCTCGATATCACCGATCAATCCGGTCATTGGGCGCGGATCAAATCCTTTCTCGGCATCGTCCGCCACTATTTCGAGATCGGCGGCGCCGCGCCCGATGTGGAAACCCGCCAGCGCCTTGTGATCGAACGGCTGGCCGCCCTCTGGGCCGATACCCCGCCCGCGCATCCCGTCATCCTCGCGGGGTCCACCGGCTCACGGGGGGCGACACAGCACCTTATGCAGGCGGTAGCGCGCCTGCCACAGGGGGCGGTCGTGCTGCCCGGCTTTGATTTTGAGATGCCCGCCCCCGTCTGGGATGCGCTGGGTGATGCCATGCTCTCTGAGGATCACCCGCAATACCGTTTTTGTCGGGTTGCCGCTGGGGCTGGGATCACGCCTACGGACATTCGCCCATGGTCTGATATCTCCCCCGCCAACCCGGCGCGCAACGCGCTGGTGTCGCTGGCCCTACGCCCCGCCCCTGTCACCGATCAATGGCTGCGCGACGGCCCGCATCTGCGCGACATCGCCGGGGCCATGGCCAATGTCACGCTGGTCGAGGCCCCGTCGCAACGCCAAGAGGCGCTCGCCATCGCCCTGCGCCTGCGCCAAGCGGCAGAGGACGGGCGCACCGCCGCCCTCATCACGCCAGACCGCACGCTCACCCGCCAAGTGACCGCAGCGCTCGACCGATGGGATATTCTGCCTGATGATAGTGCCGGTCTGCCGCTGCACCTGTCACCACCGGGGCGCTTTCTGCGCCATGTCGCCGATCTGTTTCGCACCCGGCTCAGCGCCGAATCTCTGCTCACTCTGCTCAAACATCCGCTGGCACATCAGGGGGCCGAGCGTGGCCCACATCTGCGCCTCACCCGCGAGCTGGAATTGCATCTGCGCCGCCACGGCCCCCCCTATCCGACCGAAGACAGCCTGCGCGCTTGGGGTGCTGCGCAAAAAGATCCCCTTGCCCCTGAATGGGTGAGCTGGCTTTGCGCTTGCTTTGTGAACAGAGACTATTCCGGCGAAATCCCTCTTGATCATAGCGTGGCCACGCATCTCGACCTCGCGGAAAAGATCGCCCAAGGCTGCCATGGCACAGGCTCTGGCACGCTCTGGCTCAAGGATGCTGGGCAAGAGGCGCAAAAGGCCGTGACCGAACTTCGGGCCGAGGCCCATCATGCGGGCGCGCTCAGCGCCAGTGACTATTCCAGCCTGTTTCACAAGATTCTGAGCGCCCGCGAGGTGCGCAATCCTGTCGATCCGCACCCCCATATCCTAATCTGGGGCACGCTGGAGGCGCGCGTTCAGGGGGCCGATCTCTTGATTCTCGCCGGGCTGAATGAAGGGAGCTGGCCCGAATCCCCCAAACCCGATCCTTGGCTCAACCGTGCCCTGCGCCATCAGGTGGGGCTTTTGCTGCCCGAGCGGCGCATCGGCCTCTCGGCGCATGATTTCCAACAGGCGATCGCCGCGCCCGAGGTCTGGCTTACCCGGTCCGTCCGCTCTGCCGATGCCGAAACCGTGGTCTCGCGCTGGCTCAACCGCATTTTGAACCTGCTCTCTGGACTGCCGGATCAGGGGGGGCAGGCGGCGATTGAGGACATGCGCAACCGTGGCCGCCTCTGGCTCGACCGCGCCACGGCGCTAGAGGACCCGGGCGAGGTGCCGCGTGCCACCCGGCCTGCGCCCGCGCCGCCCGTTGCCGTACGCCCCGACCATCTGACCGTAACCGAGATCAAGCGGCTCATTCGCGACCCCTACGCCATCTATGCCCGCCATATCCTCAAACTGCGCCCGCTTGATCCGCTGATGCGCGCGCCCGATGCGCTTTTGCGCGGCACCGTGCTGCATGAAATTCTTGAGGGGTTCATTCGCGAAACACTGGATCACCCGGAGCACTGCGACCACGCCACATTGATGCGCCATGCAGAGACTGTTCTGGCCGAAAATGTCCCTTGGGCCGAGGCGCGCGCGCTGTGGCTGGCGCGGCTGGACCGTGTTGCCGACTGGTTCATCGACACTGAGGCGCGGCGTCGAACGCTGGCCCGACCCGTGTATTTCGAGGCTAGAGGCCGCGCCACCCTGCCAGATCTGGGCTTTACCCTTTCGGCCAAGGCCGACCGGCTCGATCTCGATGATCTGGGGCAGGTGCATATCTATGACTATAAAACCGGCGCGCCCCCTTCGACCAAGGAACAAACCAGTTTCGACAAGCAATTGCTGCTTGAGGCCGCGATTGCCACCCGCTCCGGCTTTGAGGGGATGGGCCCAACCCGTGTCGCCCGCGCGGTCTTTATCGGGCTGGGTAGTGAACCCAAAGAATTGGACGCGCCGCTCGACACAGAACCACCTGAGAAGATCTGGGCCGAGTTCCACGCGCTGATTTCGGCCTATTTCGACCCTGATATGGGCTATACCGCGCGCCGCGCGCCGCGCAATGCCGATGAGGATGGGGATTACGACCAGCTGGCGCGCTACGGCGAATGGGACCAGACCGATACACCCGACGTGACCAAGGTGGGCCAATGACTGCGCGTGATGCCGCCACTCAGGCACAGGTTGAGGCCGCGCGCCCCGACCTCTCGACATGGCTGTCGGCCAATGCCGGATCGGGCAAAACGCGGGTGCTTACAGACCGTGTGGCGCGGCTTTTGCTCGATGGGGTCGATCCTCAGCATATCCTCTGCCTCACCTATACCAAGGCCGCGGCAAGCGAGATGCAGAACCGTCTTTTTCGCCGCCTTGGCGCTTGGGCGATGCTGGCCGATGCCGCGCTCATGCAAGAGCTTGACCTTTTGGGCCATGAGGGCGCGATCACCGAACAGACCCTGCGCGACGCCCGCCGCCTCTTTGCCCGCGCGATCGAGACGCCGGGTGGGCTGAAAATCCAGACGATCCACTCCTTCTGCGCCTCCCTTCTGCGTCGTTTTCCGCTCGAGGCGGGCGTCACGCCGCAATTCACCGAGATGGAGGATCGCACTGCCACCCTCTTGCGCGCCGAGATTGTCGAAGACTTGGCCGCCGGGCCGCAGGCCGCCACGTTTTACGCCCTTGCCAGACACTATTCCGGCGAAACTCTGGAAAAACTGACCGCCGAAATTGTCCGCAACCGCAGTGGATTTGCACAACCGCTCAGCGATGCCGATCTGGCCGCCCTCTTTGATCAGCCCAAGGGGCTGAGCGCCCAGATGATCCGCGACGGGGTGTTTCTGGGCAGTGAACAGGCGCTTCTCGGCCACCTCATGCCTGCGCTTCAGGCCGGGTCTGCCAATGACGTCAAGGCCGCCGCCAAGCTCGCGCAAATGAGCGCGTTGGACCTGCGCGCGCTGCCCGTGCTCGAGGATGTCTTTCTCACTGGCAAAGGGGCCAAATCGCCCTTTTCCGCCAAGTTAGGCTCTTTTCCGACCAAGGCGACCCAAGGTGTCCTTGCCTCTGTCCTGCCGCAGATCGAACAATGGATGCTGCGCGTCGAAGCGGCGCGCCCCGCGCGCCTTGCCCTCCTTGCGATGCAGAAAACCCGCGCTTTGCATGACTTCGCCCGCGCTTTCCTGCCCGCCTATGAACGCGCCAAGCAATTGCGCGGCCTCCTTGATTTCGACGATCTGATCCTGCGCGCCCGCGATCTTTTGACCGATCCAGCGGTCGCGGCTTGGGTGCTCTACAGGCTTGATGGTGGCATCGACCATATTCTTGTGGACGAGGCGCAAGACACCAGCCCCGTCCAATGGCAGGTCATCGAACGTCTGGCGCAGGAATTCACCAGCGGCGAGGGCGCGCGTGCCGATGTGGCGCGTACGATCTTTGTCGTGGGCGACAAGAAACAGTCGATCTATTCCTTTCAGGGGGCCGACCCGCGAGAATTCGACCGCATGCAGCAGGAATTTGGCCTGCGTCTGAGCGCCACCAACACCCCGCTGCAATCGCGCGTTCTGGCTTATTCCTTTCGCTCGTCGCGGGCGATCCTGACCACCGTCGATTGCTGCTTTGATCAAAGCAGCGAGAGCGGTTTTACGCCGGAAGAGGGTCACAAAGCCTTCTTTGATACCCTCCCCGGTCGCGTCGATCTCTGGCCTCTGGTCGAGAAACCGGATGAGGACGAGCCGCCCGCCTGGCACATGCCCGTAGACATCCGCGCCACCAACGATCCGGCAATCCTTTTGGCGCGGCAGGTTGCGGCGGCCATGCGCGATATGATCACCGCGCGGCAGGCCATCCCCGATCCCAAATCGCCCAGCGGTTTTCGCGCCGTGCAACCCGGTGATTTCCTCATCCTTGTGCGCCGCCGGTCCGCGCTCTTTCACGAGATCATCCGCGAATGCAAGGCGCAGGGCCTGCCCATCGCCGGGGCTGACCGGCTCAAGGTGGGGGCGGAACTTGCCGTGCGCGATCTTGAGGCGCTCTTGTCCTTTCTCGCCACGCCCGAGGATAGTCTGGCGCTGGCCACTGCCCTGCGCTCGCCGCTCTTTGGCTGGTCCGAACAGCAGCTCTACACCCTCGCGCAGGGCCGCAATCGTCCCTATCTCTGGGAGGAATTGCGCGCCCGCGCCGCCGAGCATCCCGACACCATCACAATCCTGCGTGACCTGCTTGATCACGCCGATTTCCTGCGCCCCTATGACCTGATCGAGCGTGTTCTGACCCGCCACGATGGCCGCCGCCGTCTGCTCGCCCGTCTGGGGACCGAGGCGGAGGATGGCATTGACGCCCTTCTGGCGCAGGCCATGGCCTATGAACGTCGCGCGGTGGATAGCCTAACGGGCTTTCTCGTCTGGATGGAAACCGACGATCTCGAGATCAAGCGCCAACTCGACAGCGCTGGCAACCGCATCCGCGTCATGACCGTGCATGGGGCCAAGGGGCTTGAGGCGCCCGTCGTGATCCTGCCTGAATGTGGCGTTTGGCGCACGCCCCCAGCGCCACAGATCGTGACGCAAGCGGGCCATGCCCTTTGGACCGGGCGCGCCGATGACATGCCGCCCAGCTTGGCCGCAGCGCTCGATACTGAACGCCGCGCGCTTTTGGCGGAACGTGACCGCCTGCTCTATGTCGCCATGACGCGGGCCGAGACGTGGTTGATCGTTGCTGCCCATGGCGATCTGGGTAAACAAGGCGACACCTGGTATGAAAAGGTGCAGCGCGGGATGCTGGCCGCAGGCGCGCAACCCCACAGCTTTGCCCATGGCCCTGGCCTGCGTCTTGATCATGGCATTTGGGCTGAAACAGAGACTAATTCAGCGCCCTCTGCGTCCCCTCAAACAATCACCCTCGATCCGCTCTTTCAGCGCCCCGCCCCGCTCCCTGCGCGCCTCAAAACGCTCAGCCCGTCAGAGCTGGGCGGGGCCAAGGCGCTGCCCGGCGAACGCGGGCTGGATGAAGAGGCCGCAAAACGGCGCGGTCGTCAGATCCACCGTCTGCTTGAATTCCTGCCCACTGTGCCTGCCCATGACTGGCCCGCCACCGCTGCGCGGCTTCTGTCCAATGGGGGTGATGCCGCGACAGGCGAAGAACTCGCCCTTCTTCTCGCCGAGGCAGACAAGGTGCTGACACGGCCTAGCCTTCTGGCCCTTTTCACGCCCGCTGCGCTGACAGAGGTGGCGATCACCGCCACCCTCGACCCGCTTCAGGGGCGGCGCATCCATGGTGTGATTGACCGCCTGATTATCGAAGATACCCGCATCCTCGCCGTTGATTTCAAGACCAACGCGCTGGTGCCCGACACGCCCGCCGACTGCCCTGATGCCCTGCTGCGGCAGATGGGGGCCTATGCCCACGCGCTCGGGCAGCTCTACCCGGATCATCGCACTGACACCGCGATCCTCTGGACCCGCACCGCCACGCTCATGCCCTTACCCCACGATCTTGTGACTGCGGCGCTGGAATCCACCACCATCGCTTGACGCGCCGCGCCCGGCTCCATAGGTTCACGACCGAAACCCTGACCACTAGGAGACAGATCATGGCCACCGTTGCCGTCACCGACGCCACATTCGACGCCGAAGTCAAGAATTCCGACATTCCCGTCGTCGTGGATTTCTGGGCCGAATGGTGCGGCCCCTGCAAACAGATCGGCCCGGTTCTGGAAGAACTGTCAAGCGAGATGTCCGGCCGCGTCAAGATCGTTAAGGTCGATGTGGATAGCAACCCGAATTCCGCCGTCGCCATGGGCGTGCGCGGCATCCCGGCGCTCTTCATCTTCAAGGACGGGCAGGTTGTTTCGAACCGCGCTGGTGCTGCCCCCAAGGCCGCCCTCCAGAGCTGGATCGAAGACAGCATCTGAGCCTGCAACGCCACAAGATCAAAAGGGGTCGCGCCGGTCGCGGCCCCTTTTCTTTGGCCACAAAACCCGCATGATCACACCATGACCCTGACCAATGCTGACATTACAGAGCTGACCGCGCTGCGCCACCTGCTGCACCAACACCCCGAAGTGTCTGGACTAGAGCAGGGGACAGCCCGGCGTGTTATCACGGCTCTCACGGACCACACGCCCGATCGCGTGCTGACGGGGCTTGGCGGGCATGGCGTGGCGGCGGTCTACGACGGCGAGGGTCAAGGGCCAACGCTCCTCTTTCGCTGCGAACTTGACGCGCTGCCGATCACCGAGCAGGGCGATCTGCCCCACCGTTCGACCGTGCCCGGCACGGGGCATCTCTGTGGCCATGATGGGCATATGACGGTGATTCTGGCGCTCGCGCGTCTCTTGTCTCGTCAGCGCCCTGCGCGGGGTCGGGTTGTGCTGCTGTTCCAGCCCGCCGAGGAAACCGGCGCAGGCGCAGCGGCAGTGCTGCGCGATCCAGAATTCGAGACTATTTCACCTGATTATGCCTTTGCCCTGCACAATATGCCGGGCCTGCCCTTGGGGCATGTCGGCCTCATCCCCGGCCCGGTCAATTGCGCCTCGCGCGGTATGTCCATTACCCTCAGCGGAAAATCCGCCCATGCGTCAGAGCCAGAGAATGGCCGTTCGCCGATGCAAGCGCTGTCGCATCTTATGCCCGCGCTGACCGCCCTCAGCCGGGGCATACCGCAAGATCACGATTTCACTCTGGCCACCGTCACCCATACCAGCATGGGCGCACCTGCCTTTGGCATCGCACCGGGCGAGGCCACGCTCTACGTTACGCTGCGCACTCTCGTTGACGCTCAGATGCAGGCGCTGTGTGATCGTGCTGAAACGCTGGTGACAAACACCGCAGCGGCGCACGACATCAGTGTTGAAATCAGCTATCACGATATTTTCACGCATTGCGCAAATGATCCCGATGCGACTCTGATTTTGCGCAAGGCGCTCGATGCGCTGCACGTGCCCCATGACGCGCGCGGCTTGCCAATGCGCGCGTCCGAGGATTTTGGCCGCTTTGGTCAACGCGCCCGCGCTGCCATGCTCTTTCTTGGCGCAGGTTCCACCCATGCCGCGCTGCACAATCCAGACTACGATTTTCCCGACGACCTCATTCCCATTGGGGCGCGCATCTTTCATCAGGTCGCCCGCGACATGCTGGGTTAGCCTGCCCTTGCGCCCTCTCCCGACCCCTTCCATATAGGGGACACAGAATAAGGAGGCCCAAATGAGCGATTTTCCCGGGTGGCACGGCACCACCATCATCGGTGTGCGGCGCGGCGGCGAGGTTGTCGTTGCCGGGGATGGGCAGGTCAGCCTTGGACAGACGGTGATCAAGGGTACCGCCCGCAAGGTGCGCCGCCTGTCGCCCGGGGGGCATCCGGTGGTCGCGGGCTTTGCCGGGTCTACGGCGGATGCCTTTACCCTGCTCGAACGGCTGGAAACCAAACTTGAGGCGACACCGGGCCAATTGCAACGCGCCTGCGTGGAATTGGCCAAGGATTGGCGCACGGATAAATACCTGCAAAAGCTCGAGGCGATGCTCATCGTCACCGATGGCGATCAGCTCTATGTCATCACCGGAGCGGGCGACGTGCTCGAGCCAGAGCATGACGTGGCCGCCATCGGCTCGGGCGGCAACTTCGCTCTCGCTGCGGCGCGCGGTCTGGCCGAAAATCCCGACCTGAGCGCCGAGGATATCGCCCGCCGCGCCATGGCCATCGCCGCCGATATCTGCGTCTACACCAATGGCAAGCTGACGGTGGAAAGGATTTCCAAATGACCGACCTGACCCCGCGCGAGATTGTCTCGGAGCTTGACCGCTACATCATCGGCCAGAAAGAGGCCAAGCGCGCCGTTGCCGTCGCCCTGCGCAACCGTTGGCGGCGCAAGCAGCTCTCCGATGATCTGCGCGACGAGGTGTATCCCAAGAATATCCTCATGATCGGCCCCACCGGCGTTGGCAAAACCGAAATCTCCCGCCGTCTCGCCAAACTCGCCCGCGCGCCCTTTATCAAGGTCGAGGCGACCAAATTCACAGAAGTCGGCTATGTCGGCCGTGACGTCGAACAGATCATCCGCGATCTTGTCGACAGTGCCATTGCCCAGACCCGCGATTGGATGCGCGACGACGTCAAGACCCGCGCCGAACAGGCCGCCGAAGAGCGCGTGATCACCGCTATCGCTGGCGAGGATGCCCGCCAAGGCACCCGCGATATGTTCCGCAAGAAGCTGCGCGAGGGGCTGCTTGACGACACCATGATCGACATCGAGGTGGCCGATACCTCTAGCCCCTTGGGCATGATGGATATTCCCGGCCAGCCCGGCAGCCAGATGGGCATGATGAACCTCGGTGATATCTTTGGCAAAGCGTTCGGCCAGCGCACCACGACCAAGCGTGTCAGTGTCGCCGACAGCTACGCGCTTCTGATTGGCGAAGAGGCCGACAAACTTCTTGATGATGAAACTGTCCACCGCACCGCACTCGAGGCGGTCGAACAGAACGGCATCGTTTTCCTTGATGAGATCGACAAGGTCTGCGCCCGTTCGGACGCGCGCGGTGCCGATGTCAGCCGCGAAGGCGTGCAGCGTGATCTCTTGCCGCTGATCGAGGGCACGACCGTTTCGACCAAATATGGCGCGGTCAAGACCGACCATATCCTCTTCATCGCGTCTGGGGCCTTTCACATCGCCAAACCGTCAGACCTCTTGCCGGAGTTGCAAGGCCGCCTGCCCATCCGGGTTGAGCTGCGCGCGCTGACCGAAGGTGATTTCGTCCGCATCCTGACCGAGACGGACAATGCCCTCACCCTGCAATACACCGCCCTCATGGGCACCGAAGAGGTGACGGTCAGCTTTACTGAGGATGGCATCGCCGCCCTCGCCCATATCGCGGCAGAGGTCAATCAATCGGTCGAAAACATCGGCGCGCGGCGGCTCTACACCGTCATGGAACGGGTGTTCGAAGAACTGTCCTTCACCGCCCCCGACCGCGCCGGCGAGACCGTGACGGTCGATGCAGGCTTCGTCGAGGCGAACTTGGGCGAGCTGATGCGGTCCGCGGATTTGAGCAGGTATGTTTTGTAGGGGGGCTAGAGTGGAGGTAGAACGTGCGAATGGCAACTTTCCGCTTTGTAAATCCTACTACTCTTAATCATTGACGCTCAGCGTTTGTGAACTGTCTCTCCTTGGCGCAGGATGTAGTCGGCACCTGTCAATCCGAGTTTGTTAGGTCCAGCCCAGATAAGGTAATAAAGGGGTGCTTTGCGCGTGTTGCGGATCAAGTGGGGCTTGGCGACATAAGGGAAAAGCTTTTTGAGTCGTCCGAAGTAAAGATCAAGTAGTCTTTCCGCTACGTTGCCGTTCTTGGTAGTGACCTCATTGCCAAACAGATCAAGTTTTCGACTATACGCGATTTTGCGCCATTCATCGGTTCCGAAACAAGCGGTCAACTGATCGGCCCACCGTTCCGGCACGTCACCAGAACGGGTGATCAGGCGATTAATTGCCATCGCGAGGGGGAAATTGATCACCACTTCCATGGTTCCAGTTTCAGCCAGCGCTTCAACGGTCGACCACTCTAGATGAGCCCCGTAGGGGTCGAGGAAAGCGACACCGCGAACGTTGCGTGCCTTCAGTGAGGGCGCGAGGTTTCGGATCAGCGGATTGCAATCACCCACCTGAATGGTCACGTCCTTCCTTCCTTCGGTGACAGCGCGCAACGTCTCCGCGCGAGTCTCGTCGAGGTCGAAGAAATAGTGCCGGTGAAAGCCGTACGGCACGTGCAGCGCTCGCACTGGAGAGCCAAGGATAAATTCCTCTTGCGCTTCGGTGTCGTCTGCTTCGTCGAAAAACGGTGAATGCTCCACCGAGAGATTTGAGGTGCGCACCTTGGTTACGCAGGCTCCTGCAAAAGCGTCTATATAGACTCTTGTGAACGACTGCTTGCTTAGCGCCGTTCCGTAGAACTTCAGGTATGCTTCCAGAGCGTCGAGTTTCGCCGCGGCCCACGGCCCGACCGTGTTTTCGCGGTGATCCTTCTTCATGCAAGCTCCGCTATTATCGACTTTGGCACGATCGGCCAAGGGAACCCGTTCCATTCTTCGCCTTCGAGCAGGCGGCCGCCGGATTTCGGACGCGCACCGCCCCATTGTTTGAAGAAGAACGCCACTTCGTATTGCTCACATGCGATACGCAATGCGGTCGCCCATGCGGCTTCCATAGGTCGCGCTCCGGGCCCACTCTCGCCTCCAACTATCGCCCATGCGATGCCCGTCAGGTCGACCACACCAATCGGGCCGAGCAGTGGTTCGAAAGAGATAAACCGTGCGTCCGAGTTGATTTGCCGGAGGTGTTCGATACGCCCTTTGTGGGCAGCGTCTTCTACGGATACACCAAGCCAGATATGTGTCGGCACTCGCCCGCCACCATAACGGTGACGGACATAGTTGCGCATCAATGACGATCGCTTGGTCAACACCTGATAGACATGCCAGTCTGCGGATTCCATCGCCTCGAACACGCAGTCTATGAACTCACGCGGAACGTCCTTGTGGAACAGGTCACTCATAGAGTTGACGAAAATCATGCGCGGTTTCTTCCACAACGCTGGCTGCCCAAGACGCGATGGCCAGAGGCGCATATCGAAGCCCTGCTCATATGGATGCCCCTCAATGCCGCGCCAACGTTCCGCGAACCTTTCAGCGTAACAGTTGTCGCAACCGGGGCCGATCTTCGTGCATCCTGTCACGGGATTCCACGTAGCGTCGGTCCATTCGATTTCAGATTTCTGTGCCATTCTGCGCGACCTCTGTTTTTCGAAAAATGCTACAACAAGTTAAACAAACAGTGAACAAGTATTCATTGGCTTACTTTGAATGTGAAAGCGGACACGCACCTAGAGCGCAGCGAATTACCCCTTTTGCAAAGCAAGCGTAGGGTAGGTACTTGCGCCCACCCCCCAAATCCCCCACTTCCCCCTCCGCATTCCCCGCGCTAAACA
Source organism: Roseovarius mucosus (assembly GCF_002080415.1). Classification (NCBI taxonomy): domain Bacteria; kingdom Pseudomonadati; phylum Pseudomonadota; class Alphaproteobacteria; order Rhodobacterales; family Roseobacteraceae; genus Roseovarius; species Roseovarius mucosus. The sequence goes on from NZ_CP020474.1 coordinate 2,372,188, forward strand.
CCCCTTATGGTTGTTCCGGTTCTCCTTCTTGCCCTCTCTCTCATCGGTGTTGCCGTGGCGCTTTTGTTGCCCGGCTATGGCGATCTGATCCTGCTGGCGGGGCCTTGCACCATCGCGGCTTTGATCCTGCTTTGGCGCGCCCTTTTTCTGCGGATCACGGCCCCGGCCGCGCCCGAGCCCGAGACAGAGCCGAACCGCATCCTGATCGACGGTTCCAACGTCATGTATTGGCGCGACAACACCCCAAGGATCGAAACGCTGCGCGAGGTCATCGGGCAGCTGCGCCGCATCGGCTTTGCGCCGGGGGTCGTGTTTGATGCCAATGCGGGCTATCTGCTGACCGGCAAATACAAACATGATGATGCCATGGCCGGCTATCTGGGGCTGGCCGAGGATTGGGTGATGGTCGTGCCCAAGGGCACCGTTGCCGATCGCTACCTTCTGACCGTTGCGCGCGATGTCGGCGCGCCCATCGTCACCAATGACCGTTACCGCGATTGGGCCGCTGACTATCCCGAAATCAAACAGTCGGGGCGTCTGATCCGGGGAGGCTATCGTGACGGGGCGCTCTGGTTCGAAGGCATGGACATACCGACGTAAGACCGACACGATACCGACGCGGATTTCCCCATGTTTTCAGCGCACTACCGCCCCCGCGCCCCGTCGATCCGCGCCCGCGCGGAATTGGAGCGCGGCATCCACAGCCCCCGGTCAATGGCCTCTGCCAGCCGCTCCGCCAACTCGCGCAGGGCCGATGGGTTATGCTCCGCGATGAAGGCCCGCGTATCCTCATCCTCTAGGAACGCGGCCTCTACCAGATCAAAGTGATGCCCCCGCACAGCGCCAGTTGTGGCAGCAAAAGCAAAGAGATAGTCCACCGTCGCGGCAATCTCGAACGCGCCTTTATAGCCGTGCCGCTTGACCCCTTCGATCCATTTCGGATTGACCACGCGGGATCGCACCACCCGCCCGATCTCATCCTCGAGCGTGCGGATCACCGGGCGTTCGGGGCGTGAATGATCGTTATGGTAAACCGGCCGGTCGCGCCCCTGCAAGGTGCTGACCGCCGCCGCCGCGCCCCCCTCGAACTGATAATAGTCGTCAGAATCAAGAAGATCATGCTCGCGGTTGTCTTGGTTCTGCACAATCGCCTCAGTCTGCCGCAGCCGGGTTTCAAACCCCGCCCGGTCCGGCGTGCCCGCCTCTTTGGCCCCATAGGCATAGCTGCCCCAAGTCAGGTAAGCCTCTGCCAGATCGGCCTTGTCCGCCCAGAGCCGCTCGTCGATCATCGCTTGCAGGCCCGCGCCATAAGCCCCGGGTTTTGCGCCATAAATACGCGGGCCAATCCCCTCGCTCCGCGCCCTCGCGGCGGCGGGATTGCTGTCCTCGGCCTCGTCCAGCCCCTGCACCGCCCGCGCCGCACTGTCAAACAGCGCGATAAGCTGCGGAAACGCATCGCGGAAAAACCCCGAGATGCGCAGTGTCACATCCACCCGCGGCCGCCCCAGCACGCCCTCGGGCAGAATCTCGAACCCGGTCACGCGCCGGTTGGCGGCATCCCATTTTGGCTTGACCCCCATCAGCGCCAGCGCCTGCGCGATGTCATCGCCGCCGGTGCGCATATTGGCCGTGCCCCAGGCGGTGATCAGCAAGGCGCGCGGCCAATCACCATGGGTTTGCAAATGCTTTTCAATCAAGAGGTTGGCAGATTTCCAGCCCAAGGCCCAAGCGGTCGGCGTGGGCACGGCGCGGCTGTCTACGCTGTAGAAATTGCGCCCCGTTGGCAGGGTATCAAGCCGCCCGCGCGTGGGTGCGCCCGAGGGTCCGGGGGCAATCGCCCGCCCGTTCAGCGCGCGCAACAGACCCGCGCCCTCGTCCGGCCCACAGGCGGCAATAGCGGGGCGAATGCGCGCCGCCATCTCTGCCAAAACCGCCGACGTATGCGGTCCGATCTCTTGGCCGCCCTCCCTCAAGAGGCGCTGCGCCATAAGCTCCAAGCGTTCCACAGTGTCGCCATTGCTGCGCCATGGATCGGCGCAGAGACCGCCCAGGGCCTGCGGCTTTTCAGTGGCGGCCTCGGCCATATCGCAATCAAGCGGATCAATGCCCAGCCCGAAATCACGCGCCAGCGCGCGGATCAGCGAGGCGTCTCCACCTTGACCATCGCCGCGCGGCACCCGGGCCAAGGCAATGGCCAGATCAATCTCTTGCTGCCCTGTGGGCGATTGACCGAATACATGCAGCCCATCGCGGATCTGCGCCTCTTTCAACTCGCAGAGATAGGCATCAAGCTGCGCCAGATCAGACTCTTCATCCGCCCCGGACATGCCGACATCCTTATCGAGCCCGGTGGCAGAACTCAGTGTCAGGATCTCGCGCCGCAGATGGGCGATGCGGCGTGGATCGACCCCGGCGGCCTCGTAATACTCATCCACCAGCGCCTCGAGATCGCGCAGCGGGCCATAGGTTTCGGCGCGGGTCAGAGGCGGGGTAAGGTGGTCGATGATCACCGCCTGCGCGCGGCGTTTGGCCTGCGTGCCCTCGCCGGGATCGTTGACGATGAACGGGTAGACATGCGGCATCGGTCCTAGCACCGCTTCAGGCCAACATTCGGCGCTCAGCGCCAGCGCCTTGCCCGGCAACCATTCAAGATTGCCATGCTTGCCCATATGCACGATCGCGTGGGCGCCGAAATGGTGCCGCAGCCAGATGTAGAAGGCGAGGTAATTGTGCGGCGGCACCAGATCGGGGGCATGATAGGTCTCGGTCGGGTCGATGTTATAGCCCCGTGCGGGCTGTAGCCCGACCACGACATGCCCGAAGGTCAGGATTGACAGGGCAAAGCCTGCACCGGTGCTGCCGTCGGATTTGAGAATTTGGGGAACAATGAAAGGGTCCGTCTCAGGCGCGCCCCAACGGGTCGTCATCGCCTCGCGCAGATCCCACGGCAGGGCGTTGAAATGCTCCAGATAGATATCCAGCGGCAGGGTTTCACCGCCGTCGCGCGATGCGCGATCCGTGAGCCAGTTGGTCGGCCCCGCCATCACCGCGCGCATCAGGGCGTCGCTATCTTCTGGCGGATTGGCGACGGTATAGCCCGCCTCGGCCATCAGGCGCAGCGTGTGCACCGTGGCCGCAGGCGTATCAAGACCCACACCATTGGCCAGCCGTCCATCCTTGTTTGGGTAATTGGCAAGGATCAGCGCCACCCGCCGCTTGGGCGCAGGCGTCTGGCGCAGTTTGGCCCAATTGGCGGCCAGCTGCGCCACAAAATCTACCCGGTCGCCAACCGCGCGATACGTGGCGATGGCGCATTCTGTGGCTGCGTCGAAAAACGCCTCGCCCTTGAAACTGATGGCACGGGCAAGAATGCGGCCATCGACCTCGGGCAGGGCCACGTTCATGGCGATGTCGCGGCCTGAAAGGCCCGTGAGCCCCTTGGCCCACGCCTCTTCGGTCGATCCTGCCAATACCACCTGAAACACCGGGGCGCTATTGGCGGCGGGCATGGCCAGCGGATTCTCTGGGCTTTCGTCGCCCGCATGTGGCGAGCCTACGGCAAAGGCGGTGCAGTTCAGGATCACTGCAGGTGGTGCCACGCTGAACAGATGCTCCAGCGTTGCCACCGATACCGGATCTTTGAGCGAGGCGACAAAGACCGGCAACGGATTAAGCCCGGCGCGCAACAGCGATTTCACCAGCCGGTTGATCGGATGAAGCCCGGCCCCCTGCACCAGCGCACGGTAAAAGATAACGGGCACCACCGGCTGGCCGGTACCCCAAGCCTCTTGCGCGGCGCTTAGGCCTGCGACACCCGCACCCGGCCAATAGACGCCCGCGCGCAGCAGCGGGCTGGCGGTGGCAGGGGGGTCGCCGCCCTCCAGCATGGTCTGCGCATAGCGCAGGAAATTCCCGGCATTCTCCGGCCCACCTTCCACAAGATAGGACCAAAGCGCATCGTAATCCGCATCCGACACCGTGGACAGGCCGCGCAATTCTGCGTCTGGCTTGTCATCGCCGGGCAAGAGCGCCACTGGCACGCCGGCCTCATGCAGACGCGCGGCATATTGTTCGGCCCCGTATTTCCAATAGCCCACACCGCCCAGAACCCGCGCGATCACCAGCCGCGATTTCGTGGCGCAGTGATCGAGATGCAAGTCGACGGACATCGGGTGCTGCAAATGGCTGAGATTGGCCAGCCGAAGACTGGGTGGGTCTGCCATTTCGCCGCGCGCCTCGCTTAGTACCGCAAGCTCGGTATCGGCAGCCGAGACAAAGACCACATCGGCGGGGGTTTGGCCCAGATCGACGGGCTCCTTGCCATCCTCGATGGCCCCGGGGGTGGCGGCGAGAAGATGCATCAGACGGTTCCAGCTTGAACGGGGCGGTAATTTGCGGCAATAGCGGCGTCAGAGCGGCGCCATCTGGGGGGCCGGGCCGAAAGGGCAACGACATGGATTACAACGCATTGGGCGCCTCCAAGAAAGGCGGCAAGATTCCCCGCCACAAGGAGCATAACGCACCGGGTACGGACAAGAACCCGTTTGGCAAGCGCCCCTCCAAGGAAGAGCTGATCGCGCGCCTCAAGGCGAAGGCCGAGAAGTCGTCGAAATAGCCTCATAGCCGCTTTTCCATGAAAATGGACGAGGGCGCGTTGGGATAATCGCCGAACGGGCCCCTCGGCATAAAACCGTGCCGGGCATAGAGCTTGTGGGCTGCGGTTAGCAAATTGCCGGTTTCCAGTCGCAGGCAGGGCAGGGCGTGGGTGCGCGCCTCGTCCTCGATCTGGCGCAACAGGGCGTCTGCTACGCCCTGTCCACGCGCTGTCTCGGCCACAAACATGGATTTCACCTCGCCATAGCCATCGCGCAATGCAAGCGCGCCGGTGCCAAGGATTGTGGTGCCGATGCGCGCAGCAAAAAAGCGGATATCGGGCGCGCAGAGCGCGTCGATATCGAGAAAGAAGTTATCCTCGGGCGGAAACAGCGATTCCATCAGGGCATGGCTTGCGCGCAAGAGCGCGCTGGCCTCTGGATGCCTTGGGTCTGCCGCCTCGACGATGATCATGCCAAGAGCGCGGAGGTGATCGCCGCCCGGTCCATCCCGGCCTGACCGATCACGACCAGCCGCGTTTGGCGCGGACCGGACCCAAAGGGTTGGTCGAAATAGCTGTCGACACGCGGCCCAACCGCCTGAATCGTCAGACGCATCGGCTTGCCCGCCACGGCGGCAAAGCCCTTGAGCCTCAGGATATCATGCGCGCGGATCACTTCTGTGATCTGACGGGCAAAGCTGGCCGGATCGGTGATCTCGGGCCGCGTCACCACAAAGCTCTCAAAGGCGTCATGGCCATGGTCATGATGGTGATCATGGTCATCATCGTCGTCGTCGTGATGATCATCTTCGTCGTCATGGTCATGGTGATGATGGTGCAGTTCATGCCGCGCCTCCATATCCGCCTCGGCGCCGATACCCTGTCCAAGCAGCACCTCGACCGGCAGCGCGCCCATCGTCGCGGTCACGACCTGCACACCATCACGCGAGTCTGCGCGCAGCCGCGTTGTAAGCGCGATGCGCTCCTCCTCGGTCAGCAGATCGGATTTGTTGATCACGATCATATCGGCACAGGCCATCTGATCCTCGAAGAGTTCCGATAGCGGCGTTTCGTGGTCAAGGTTTTCATCAAGCTTGCGCTGGGCATCGACCGCCGCCACATCATGCGCAAAGCGTCCTTCGGTGACGGCCTTGCCATCGACCACTGTCACCACGCCATCAACCGTCACCCGCGTGGAAATCTCGGGCCAGTTAAAGGCCCGCACCAGCGGCTGCGGCAGCGCCAGACCAGAGGTTTCGATCACGATGTGATCGGGCGCGCGCTCGCGGTCCAAAAGTTTTTGCAGCGTGGGAATGAAATCCTCTGCCACGGTGCAGCAGATGCAACCGTTCGACAATTCCATCACATCCTCGTCTGAACAGGTCTCGATCCCGCAGCCCTTGAGGATGTCGCCATCAACGCCCAGATCGCCGAATTCGTTGATGATGAGCGCAATGCGCTTGCCGCCCGCATTCTCGAGCATATGCCGGATCAACGTAGTCTTGCCGGCCCCGAGAAATCCTGTGACGACGGTGGCGGGAATCTTGGCTTTCATGTCTTGGCTCCTTCAGGGGCTTGCATCGGGCGGGGCGGCTGGCCTAAGCCCGGTGGAAAAGGGGATCGGGCATGATGCACCGGATTGTGGTCTGTTCTACGTGCGAGCGCACGGATGGCAAGGGCTTTGCGGCCCGGTTGCGCGCGGCTTTCAGCGAACGGGGTATGGAGTTCACGGTGCAGGACCATGACTGCATGTCCAATTGCGCCCGTCCGCTCAGCGTGGCCTTTTCCGCGCCGGGCAAGGCCACGTATCTGTTTGGCGATATAGACCCCGCAGGCGATCTTGAGGATACGCTGGCCTTTGCCGCGCTATATGCCGAGTGCGCCGATGGTTGGATCGAGGATGCACGTCCTGCCGGACGGCTCCGGCATTGCCTGATCGGGCGCGTGCCGGGCTGAGGGATCATTCGATCACCACCGCAATCGTGGCCTCTATGGGTACGCCGCCCACGGCCAGTTGCGTATGGTCATTGGCATTCAAAGTCACGCGCAGCTCATGGCTGCCGACAGGCAACGCATCCAGCTGCATCCATGGGCCGTAAGCACGCGCGATCTTGATCCCGTTGAGATAAAGATGCGCATGCCCATGCCCCGGCATATGCGGGCCATTCACCCCCTCGGGATCAAAGGTAAAGTTCTCTACCCCGATATGCAGGTTGCGGCTCTGCGCTCCATCAGCGTGCAACGTCAGGTCCAGCATCGGGGCAGGCGTGCCCGCTTCGGTCAGTGTGGCATGAGCGCTGCCCCCATGATCATGCGCGCTGTGGTCGTGCACTGCCGCGCCGTGATCGTGGTCATGCCCCTCAAGCTGCGCGCCCGATGTAGCGGCAATCAAAAACCCCAGACCTGTTCCGAAAAAAAGGCCGATGCCGAGAAAGGCAAATGGTTTTGCCATAATATCGCTCTCCTTGCGGATGGCCCCGGCACCGTGATGCCGGGGTGATGTCATGTCAGGCGGTGGCGCTTTCACGTTGCCAGAAATACCCGGCAAGCGCGCCAAGACAGACCCAAGCCGCCATCCCGACGCCAAGCGCACGCGCAGCAAAGAGCGCGGCCAGTTCCGGTGGCACCGGCCCGGTAAAGCTTTCGGGTTCAGGCGCACCGATCAGATGCGGTGCCGCCAACAGCGCGATCGCAACCGCCAGCATCACCGGCCCTTTGCCAAAGGCCATCAAGCCAAGCCCCACCGCCGTGGCAATCACTGTGCCCCACCACCAGATTTGTCGTGCGGTGATGTCGGTATAGGCCACGCCCGGCACTTCCGGCGGCAGCGACACAGCGGGTGCGAAATGCAGCGCGACAAATCCCGCCAAACCCCACATCACACCGCGGCGCGCGTCGATGCGCACGCCATATTCCGCCGCCATCCCCATACAGGCCACCAGAACCAGCCCGTAGCCCACGTAGATCAGCGCCGCAAACAGGATGCTTAGCCCGTCGCGCATCACGTCAAACCCCGGCAATTCGGGCGTGGCGCTGATCGCCTCTGCCCCAAAATGCACAAGAGTGCCCCCTTCATACAGCTCGGCATGCAAAAGCACGGGCTGAATGAACACCATCTGCAACAGGGCGGCTATCAGCCCTGCACAGAAACCAGCGAACAACGCGCTGGTCGCAATTTTTGAGAACATAGGTTAGTGGCAGGGAAAGCCGGTTGCGTGGCGCACATCGTGCGCTGCGTCATGCAGTGCCGAGGCTTGCACATGGCCTGCGACGGTCACGATGCCCAAGCCCAGAAAGAGCGCGGCAACGAACGGCAGGACGGTAGATTTTGCAGCAGTTTGAACCAATGTGGTCATGGCGATATCTCCTTTGCGCCTCTCACCCGAGGCGGGATTGACGAACGCAGGGCTGGTCTCCTGGCTCGCGGGTCGTCGCCTGTCTGCCGCCTTCCCAAGGTCATAGGCACCTCAGTGGCATCTGGCAGGGGCTCGCCGCTTACAGTCGCGGGGGCGGCTGACGCATAGGCGCCCTAATTGGGTCCACCGGCACGTCATTCCCATTTCATCCCCGAGGCGCTTTGCACCCAAACGAGGAACCTTGCACGTCCGGTATGCAGGCTGTTCTGCGACCCGTCAAGGAGGATTGCGACCGCTTTTTGGCAATCCGCGGCATTCTTTCTGCGGGGCTTGGCGGCGGTTCGCCCAATATCATGTGGATAAATGCTGTGACCGCCCCATATCATGTGGTTGGTCGTTGACAGGCCCGCCCCTCAGACATCACAATTCTACGACAACGGAATCACCGGACACGAAGGGCGCGCGCGCAGGTGCAGTTCTCGAAACTCAGATTGACCGGCTTCAAAAGCTTTGTCGACCCGACCGATCTGATCATCGCGCGCGGTCTTACCGGTGTTGTCGGTCCCAATGGCTGTGGCAAATCCAACCTGCTTGAGGCGCTGCGCTGGGTGATGGGTGAAAACCGTCCCACTGCGATGCGCGGCGACGGGATGGAGGATGTGATCTTTGCCGGGGCCGCAACCCGGTCTGCCCGCAACTTTGCCGAGGTGGTGATTCACCTCGACAATTCCGACCGTCTGGCGCCCGCCGGGTTCAACGAGGCCGATCAGCTTGAGATCACCCGCCGCATCACCCGCGATGTGGGCAGCGCCTATAAAGTCAACGGTAAGGACGTGCGCGCCCGCGACGTGCAGATGCTCTTTGCCGATGCCTCAACCGGCGCGCATTCGCCCGCTTTGGTGCGTCAGGGGCAAATCTCGGAGCTGATCAACGCCAAGCCGAAATCGCGGCGGCGGATCCTGGAAGAGGCCGCTGGCATTTCCGGCCTCTATCAGCGCCGCCACGAGGCCGAATTGAAGCTGCGCGGGGCCGAGGCCAATTTGACCCGTGTCGATGACGTGGTCGAGCAACTGGCAAACCAACTGGCGCAATTGGCACGACAGGCCAAGCAGGCGGCACGCTATCGCCAAATTGGTGAAGAACTGCGCTTGGCTGAGGGGCTGTTGCTCTATCGCCGCTGGAAAGAGGCCGATTTGGCCCGTGCTCGTGCCGAGGATGACTTGCGCGAGCGCACCACAGTCGCCGCCCGCGCAGAGTTGGCTGCACGCGAGGCGGCCAAGGTGCGCGCCCGCGCCGAAGATGCCCTGCCCAAGCTGCGCGAAGAAGAGGCCATCGCGGCGGCAATCCTGCAACGCCTGAGCGTGCAGCGTGACACCCTGACCGAACAAGAGGCGTCCGCCCGCGACCGCATTGCCACGCTGCGCAGCCGGATCGAGCAACTCGCCCGCGACATGGAGCGCGAGGCGGGGTTGAACCGCGACGCAGGCGAGACCATCGCGCGTCTGGAATGGGAGGCCGGCGAACTTGCCAAAGGGGCCGAGGGCCACGATGCCCGGCTTGAAGCGGCCCAAACCGAGGCGCGCGAGGCTGCGCAAATCCTGCAACAGCGGGAAAATGATCTCAGCCAGATGACCGAGGATATGGCGCGCCTTGCCGCCCGCCACCAATCTGCACAACGCCTTCTAGAGGATAGCCGCAAGACCTTGATCAAGAGCGAGGCCGAGGCCGAACGTGCCCGCGCCGCACAAGCCGATTTGCGCGCGGCCCTAACGCGCGCCGAGGCCGACCACACCGCCGCCCAAGAGGCCGAGGCCGAGGCGGTCGCCCGCGCAGAGGCGGCGGAATCCGCCCTGTTCGCCGCTGACGAGGCGCGCGCCGAGGCTCAGGCCCAAGAGGCCGAGGCGCGTGCCGCGCGCTCTGAGGCCGAGGGCGAATTGGGGGCCTTGCGCGCCGAGGTCACGGCCTTGGCCAAGCTGGTGCAGCGCGACACGGCCGAGGGCGGGCAGGTGATGGACCGCCTTCAGGTGCAACAGGGCTTTGAGAAGGCGCTGGGCGCCGCCCTTGCCGATGATCTGCGCGCCCCCGAAGTCGAGGCCGATGGCCCCTCTGGCTGGACCGTGCTGCCTGCCTATCACACGCCGCAACCCCTGCCCGAGGGGGTGACCGCGCTCAGCCGCCATGTCTCGGTCCCCGAGGTGCTGGCCCGGCGCATGTCGCAGATCGGGTTGATCGATCCCGAGGATGCCGCCCGTCTGCAACCCCTTTTGAAACCCGGTCAGCGTCTGGTCAGCACCGAGGGTGATCTATGGCGCTGGGACGGATTTCGCGCATGGGCCGAGGATGCCCCCTCTGCCGCCGCCCTGCGTCTGCAACAGCTCAACCGGCTTGAGGAACTCAAGCAACAGCTTGAACACACCACAGCGCGCGCAGAGGGGGCCGTTCGCGGCCACGAGGCGCTGCGCGAGGCGCTGATCCGTCGCACCGAAGAGGATCGCGCCGCCCGTGAGGCCCGCCGCTCTGCCGATGCCGCCGTCAACGAGACCAATCGCGCCCTCAGCCGCGCTGAGGCGGATCGCAACCTTGCCGGATCGCGGCTGGAATCATTGGGTCTCGCCGTCACCCGCCATGACGAAGAGGCGATGACCGCCCGTCAGAGCCTGTCTGAGGCGGAAAAGGGTCTGGCAGGACTTGGCGATCTGGATGCCACCCGCGCCGATCTCGAAGATATCAAGATGGCGGTCGAGGCCGCGCGCATGACCATGATGACCAAACGGTCAGGGGCCGACGAACTGCGCCGCGAGGGCGAGCGCCGGACGCGCCGCAGTCAGGAAATCACCAAGGAAGTCAGCGGCTGGCGGCACCGGCTCGACACTGCCGAGCGTCGGATCGCGGAACTGGCAGAGCGCAAGGAAGAGTCCGAAGAGGCCCTCGCTGATGCCAGTGCTGCACCCGAACTTCTTGCTGCCAAGCGCGCCGAACTGGGCGAGGAAATCACCCGCAGCGAGGCCCGTCGCGCCGCCGCTGCCGATGCGCTCTCAACTGCCGAAGGGGCCGCGCGCCAAGCCGCGCTGGACGAGCGCGACTCCGAACGCCTGGCCTCAGAGGCTCGCGAAATGCGTGCCCGGGCCGAGGCCCGGCTGGATGCCGCGCGCGAGACCCGAGATTACGCCGCCGAGCGGATCAACGAGACGCTGGAGCAAACCCCCGAGGCCCTCTTGCAGAGCCTCGCGGTCGATCCCGACACCATGCCCGCCTCTGATGCAATCGAGGCTGATGTGAACCGCCTTAAACGACAGCGCGACGCACTGGGGGCCGTGAACCTGCGCGCCGAAGAAGACGCCAAAGAGGTCGAGGCCGAGCATGACAGTCTGATCAAGGAAAAGACCGATCTTGAAGAGGCGATCAAGACCCTGCGCAGTGGTATCGCCAGCCTCAACCGCGAAGGGCGCGAGCGGCTTTTGACCGCGTTCGAGACGGTCAATTCCAATTTTAGCCTGCTCTTTCGTCACCTTTTTGGCGGCGGCGAAGCCAGTCTTGTGCTGGTCGAGAGCGAAGACCCATTGGAGGCGGGGCTTGAAATAATGTGCCAACCGCCGGGCAAGAAGCTCTCGACACTCAGCCTCTTGTCGGGCGGAGAACAGACCCTGACCGCGCTGGCGCTGATCTTTGCGGTGTTTCTCGCCAATCCCGCGCCAATCTGCGTGCTGGATGAGGTGGACGCGCCCCTTGACGATGCCAATGTCACCCGCTTCTGTGATCTCTTAGACGAGATGTGCCGCCGCACGGAAACCCGCTTTCTCATCATCACCCATCACGCCGTGACCATGAGCCGGATGGATCGGCTTTTTGGCGTTACCATGGCCGAACAAGGCGTAAGCCAACTGGTTTCGGTCGATCTCAAGAAGGCGGAAGCAATGGTCGCCTGAGCGACGTAAGGCGGCGGATGCATGCGCGCCTTTGCGTGGCGTCATCCAACCCCGGGCTTGACCCCAGGTGATATTCCAATAGATTTTACGCCCCTGACGCCGAATGGCGCGGCGCGCTTTTCACATCCCTGCGCGCCATCACGGGCGCGTCCATGTGCCCAAAATTCAAACGGGACATGGAGAGCCTTTGTCATGCTACGATTTTTTGTGCAGTTTCTTGCCGCCCTTTTTTTGACCATCACCACCGCCACAGCTCAAACTTCACAAGAGCCTGCGGCTGATCCCGATACCGGGCGTTCCAGCGTCGATGTGCTGATCGAGGTGATCGAGGATGAGGCCGCGCGCGCGGAACTGGTCGAGCGGCTGCGCTCCGCCGGTCTGCCTGAGGCGGTCGAGGCGGTGGTTCCCGCCGCTCCACCGCCCTCGGACGTGTCCTTTGGCCGTAGGGTGGCCGAGATCACGCAAGCCGCCGCCGAAGATGTCGCTGATTGGGTTGCGCATGTCGCCCGCCAGATCACCCGCGCGCCCAATGTGCTTGACGGCCTCAGCGGTGGAGAGGTCGCCGTGCTGCTTACGGCTTTGGCGGATCTTGCTGTGGTGATCGTGGGCACTGTTGTGGCCTTTCTGGTTCTGCGCGGGCTTGGCAAAACGCTCTACGCCCGCATGAGCGCCTCTGCCCGCGATGGCGGCCTCGCGCGGACCGTCCTGCTCTTTCTCGCCTCTGCCATCACGGATGGGGTGATCGTGCTTATCGCTTGGGCGGCGGGCTATGCGCTGGCAATCCTTGCCTTGGGCGAGTTTGGCCAGATTGGTATTCGCCAAACCCTCTATCTCAACGCCTTTCTGCTGGTGGAAATGGCCAAAGTCGCGGTCAGGCTGGTGCTTTCGCCTTCGGCGACTGCGCTGCGCCCGCTGCCGATCAGTGATCGCGCGTCGGCCTATCTGTGCTCTCGCATCAACCTCATTGTCGGGATTGTGGGATATGGGCAACTTCTGGTCGTGCCGATCATCAACGGCAATGTGTCCTTTGCCGCCGGTCGGGCGGTTTCGACGCTGATTGCCGTGGCGGTTCTGGCGCTGGCGATTGGGCTGGTGCTGCGCAACCGGCGGGCGGTGTCCGACTGGCTTTTGGGCGCGCAAGTGGACAGTGCAACGCCGCCCAAGGGCGCATTGGCCTATCTGGCGCGTCACTGGCACTGGCCCGCGTTGACCTATCTTTTGGCGATGTTCGTGGTCGTGCTTGTGCGGCCCGGCAATGCGGTCTTTCAGACCTTTCTGGCCTCTGGTCAGGTGCTTGTTGTGGGGCTTGTCGGATTTTCCGTTGCGACATTTCTCAGCCGCATGATGGTGCGCGGTGTGGCGCTGCCGCCGGGCATTTCGGCACGGGTGCCGCTTTTGCAGGGGCGGCTCAATTCCTTTGTGCCCAAGACACTTTTTGTCCTGCGCGCGGTGATCTTTGTTCTGGTCGTGCTTTTGGCCCTGAACGCGATTGGCCTTATTGACCTGCGCGGCTGGATGGTCAGCCAGTTTGGCCTCCGCCTTACCGGTATGATCCTGTCGGTGTCGCTGGTGCTGCTGGTGGCCTTTGGTCTCTGGCTGGCCTTGACCTCTTGGGTCGATTACCGGCTCAATCCCGAGTTTGGCAAAGTGGCCACCGCGCGGGAACAGACGCTTCTGACGCTTTTGCGCAATGCCGCCACGATTGCGCTTGTCGTTGTGACGCTGATGTTTGTTCTGGCCGAAATCGGCCTTGATATCGCGCCGCTTCTGGCCTCTGCCGGGGTTCTAGGTCTTGCCATCGGTTTCGGTGCGCAAAAGATGGTGCAGGACATTATCACCGGTATTTTCATTCAGTTCGAGAACGCGATGAATGTCGGCGATGTGGTGACAGTGGGCGGTGTCACCGGCACCGTCGAGCGGCTGACGATCCGCTCGGTCAGCCTGCGTGATGTGCAGGGTGTCTATCACATCATTCCGTTTTCTTCGGTCGATATGGTGTCAAACTATGTGCGTGATTATGGCTATTTCGTCTGCGACATGGGCGTGGCCTATCGCGAGAATGTGGATGAGGTGAAGCAAGCGATGCTCGATGCCTTCGCCGAACTGATGGGGGATCCCGATCAGGCAGATGGCATTCTGGATGAATTGGAATGGTTCGGCGTCAACAGCTTTGGCGACAATGCCGTGATGCTGCGCGCCCGGATCAAATGCGTGCCGGGTCGGCAATGGGGCATTGGACGCGCCTATAATGGCGTGTTGAAAAAGGTGTTCGACGCTCGCAACATCGAAATCCCCTTTCCGCATCAGACGATCTATTTCGGCGAAAGCAAGACAGGCCGCACACAAAGTCTGAGGGTCGACATGGATGCAGAGCGCGCCAAGGCGTGATCCGCTTGCCATGGATCACACGCCGATCACGAAAGCGTGTTAATCCCTGTTGACTTATCGCGCAGACCAGAGAAATTCCAACCAGGACACGCGGCGGGATCCCGCCGCGTGACGTAATGCAGACCTGTGGCATTGTTGAAAACAATGTTGAAACCTGTGGTCGCGGCGGCTTTTTCGCAGCGACTTCTTTGATTGAATAAATTGGAGCGAAAATGAATTCCACCGAAGTCCTGCGCCTGTCTAACGGAAACTTCTTCAGCTTTGAGACCGTCTTCGCTGCGCCCTCACCGGGTGCCGCGTTTGAGCAGGTTCTCACTGTGACGCTTCATGGGGTTGACGGTTCTCAGATCGGCGATCCGCTGCGTCTGCGTGTCGGCGAGTTGCCCGAAGCTGAGGTGGGGCTCTATCGCAACAGCGTCGAGTTCTCGATTGCCCAGCCGGATGGCGGTGCGGTGATTTATCTTAATGAGACGACTGACGGTATATTCGATTTTGAAGCCAACACTTTTTTGGTCTCCAGCACATTCAGCGACTTTATTGTCAGGCTTGATGCACAGGGTGTGATTTCCAGTGTCGCGCCGCTGTCGGAAAGCTTGGCACTACGCGGCTTTTTTCGTGATCCGGGCACGGTCATTTCCTTATCAGATGGCTCGGGCCTTATCGTCCACAATGTCTTGGCGAAAGTCTCGGCGGATGGCACCGTGGGAGATGTCTTCTTTCAGATCGATCCTGCAGAGATGACCGCTGGCACGATCATCAACACCGGGGCCGTAGCCTTGCCCGATGGTGGCTTTTTCGCCATTGGCTACACCGATCCGTCGGCCCGTGCCAGCACCGGCAATTTCCTATATGGCAGCTTTGTTGATGCGGACCTTGCCGCCGTCGGCGATCCCATCGTTCTTCTGGATGATACTTTCTTTCCCGAGGCGATTTTTGGCGAGTTGGATGACTACGCCATTCTGCGGCTGCCCAATGGCCGTATCGCGATTGCCGTCAACACCTACGATTCCGCCGATGCGCTCAGCCGTGTCAGTGAGATGACGCTGCTGATCCTCAACCCGGATGGCACGGTGAACACGCCCGCCTTCAGGGCCAACGGCGGCGGTGAACGCGCGGCGCGTCAATTTGAGCCGGAATTGTTCCTGTTGTCGGATGGCGGCTTTGCATTGGCCTATCAGACAGGCAATGAATTTGTTTTCAGTATTGATTTGCATGTGCGCCGCTTCAGCGCAGATGGTGTGTTTCAAGAAGAGATCGTGGTGGTGGACGGCGGCATTGTGGGTGGCTTTGATCCCGATATCGTGGAACTGCATGTCAATCCCAATGGCGATATTCTGTTCTTTGGTGTCTCCGGCGATGCGGCCTTGCTCGGTCAACTGGCAGTCGGCACCGTTGTAGAGCCGGAACCCACCGATGTGATCACCGGCACCGATGGCGATGACACGCTCGCGGGCACGGATGGCGACGATCAGATCGCCGCAGGGGCAGGCAATGACAGTATCGACGGTGGGGCGGGAAATGACTCGATCTCGTCCTCCGATGGCAACGATCAGGCCATTGGCGGTGCTGGCAACGACAATATCGGCGGGGGCCAGGGCGATGACACCATCGACGGCGGGGCCGGTGACGACATCATCGGCGGTGGCTTTGGCGCCGATAGCATCATGGGCGGCACGGGCAATGACGTTGTTGCAGGCGGGGCGGACAATGACACCCTGTCCGGCGGCGACGGCAATGACAGCATGTCGGGCAGCTTCGGCAATGACAGCATTGATGGCGGTGAGGGCGCGGATGATATCGGCGGCGGCACCGGGCGCGATACGATTGACGCAGGCGCAGGGGATGATCGCGTGGGCGGTGGCGAAGGCGATGACAGTATCCTTGGCGGTGACGGCGATGACTTCCTCGCTGGTGGCGGGCGTAACGATCTGATCGACGGCGGCGCAGGCAGTGACACGATCAACGCGGGCGCTGGAAATGACACGATCACTGGCGGTGCGGATGCCGATTTGTTCGTCTTTTCGTCCTTCTTTGACGGCGAGGCCGATATCATCACCGATTTCGAGGATGGTTCAGACAGTTTCCTGATCCGCCGCTTTGATCCCGATACCGGCGTTGAGAATATCAACAATGGCGGCAATGGTCTGGCGGGCTTTGTTGCCGCGATGAACATCCTCGATGTGGCGGGCGGCGCGCAGATGACTGTGGGCGGCAATACGATCCTCGTCCAAGGCATCACCGCCGCGCAACTCACAGTGGATGATTTCACGTTCCTCTAACACGAAAAGGCATGGCTCGCCCAGAACCGGGCGGGCCATTGCATTTTGGGCCAAACCCCGTCCCGCCTATTCTGATACATGCTGTCGCAGCCCTGCGCAGCTGGCGCTTTTGGCTTCTCTGAGCATCTCATTTTACACTAATCTTTAGTCTCGAAAGGATATCTTTTCGCGAGATGCCTCTGGCGTGTATCTTGCGCCTTTGAACACAACCGAGACTAGGAATCGGAGAACAATGCCATGCCGGAGCTGAGCGGCACAAAATGGGGCTCGCACCTGCTGGGCACGGCAGGTGGCGTCGTGACATGGAGCATCGCGCCCAGTGGTCAGGATATCTATTGGTTCACTGACGAAGATCCCGGCACCAGTTTTTCCGTTGATCCTGCCTCTGTCTACACCTTCGATGTCGAGGCCGCGTTGCGTCTCGCCTTTGCTGAATGGTCGCGCTATGGCGATATCGAATTTTTGCAGGTCCAAGATCCCGGTGGTGCCGCCGGAGGTCAGATAGACCCCGATATTCGTATCTTCTTTGCTCCGATTCCCGGCAATACATTGGGGTTCGCGTTCTTTCCCTCGCCCCTAGAGGTGCCCATCGCCGGAGACATCCTTCTCGATGTGGATGCATCGCTGAATTTCGATGTGCCGCTCTTCGAGGGGCTGGCAATCCACGAAATCGGCCATTCGCTCGGGCTTGAGCATATCGAAACCGTCGCTGCGATCATGAACCCGATCCTGACTCAGCCTGATATTCTCGCCGATGACATCTCCGGTATCCGCCAAATCTATGGGGCGCAGGATGGTGCGGCGGTGGTCTATACTATGCCGACGGGGCTTCGGGATCTGACCTTGCTGCACAATCCCGAAGATTTGACCGTTCTGGGAAACAACTTTGGCAACCGCATTACCGGAACCGATGCGGATGAGACCCTGAATGGGCTGGTGGGCAATGACACCCTCGATGGTGGCGCGGGCGACGACCTGCTGATTGGCGGTGTCGGAAACGACTGGGCCGAGTTCAGCGCAATCGCCCGCTCTGCGGCTGCGTTCAGTGTCGTTGAGAACGGGCTACAGGTGGTCTCGTCTCTTGGCACTGACACGCTGATTGACATCGAATGGATCCAGTTTCTGGACGAGTCGATCCGCGTGGCCGAGGTGATCACAGCGATCAGCGGTCCGATTGGGCTTCAACTGATTGGCAGCGGTCTCTCGGACAGCCTGATGGGCACTGATGACAATGACACCCTCAGTGGGGGTGCTGGCGATGATGTGCTGGCAGGCGGTCTGGGGAATGACTCGCTTGACGGGGGCGATGGCAATGATCGGATTTCTGCCTCCGATGGCAATGACATCGTGTTTGGCGGCCTTGGCAACGACAACATCGGCGGGGGTCAGGGCAATGACACTATCGACGGCGGGGCTGGTGACGACATCATCGGCGGCGGCTTTGGCGCGGATAGCATCACGGGCGGCGCTGGCAATGACGTGATCGCGGGCGGGGCGGACAATGACACCCTGTCTGGCGGCGATGGCAATGACAGCGTGTCCGGCAGCTTTGGCAATGACAGCATTGATGGCGGTGAGGGCGCGGATGATATCGGTGGCGGCACCGGTCAGGACACCATCAACGCAGGCGCGGGCGATGACCGGGTTGGCGGCGGCGAGGGCAATGACAGCATCTTTGGCGGCGACGGCGATGACTTCCTCGCTGGTGGCGGGCGTAACGATGTGATCGACGGCGGCGCGGGCAATGACACGATCAACGCGGGCGCTGGAAATGACACGATCACTGGCGGTGCGGATGCCGATTTGTTCGTCTTTTCGTCCTTCTTTGACGGCGAGGCGGATGTCATCACCGATTTCGAAGACGGCATCGACAGCTTCCTGATCCGCCGCTTTGATCCCGATACCGGCGTTGAAAACATCAACAACGGCGGCAATGGTCTGGCGGGCTTTGTTGCTGCGATGAACATCGTTGACACCGCCTTGGGCGCGCAAATGACGGTGGGCGGTAACACCATCCTCGTCGAAGGCATCTCCGCCGCGCAACTCACAGTGGATGATTTCACCTTTATCTGAGTGATGACCCGACTTTGGGCATCACCGATTTCCCTTTAACTTTCGGTAAATGCCGCAAGGCTGCCATGATTTGTTAAGCGCATGGCAGCCTTGCTTTGCCACCTTGGGTCTTGCGTGGGGACGCGGGAAACGGGTGGATATACATGGCAGTCAGGCTGACGCATGTCGGGACGAATCGTGCGGCGAATTTCGAGGTCGCGCGTGCGGTGGTGGCGATCACGCCCTTGCCGGACGGGGGGTTTATACTGGCCGACTTCGCCGCCGGTCAAAGCCGCGTGGTGCGCGCCACCGCCGCCGGTCCACTGCTTGAAGCGCCGTGGTTTCACGAGGCAACGCCACGCATCGCCGTGACGGTCGGCGATATGCAGGGCGCGTTGCCACCGCTGCTCTTGTCCGATCTGCGCGTGGCTTGGGATGCCGGATTGCGCAGCGCTGTGCCGGGGTTTCTGGGCCAAGGCGGGGTGCAGCCGCAGGCCGCAACCCTGCTTGCTGCGCGGCTTGCGGGGCGCGATGTTGTGATTGCTGCCGCCGCTGATGGTCAGGGTTTGTCCGTCCTGTCGTTTGGTCCGGATCAAAGCATCGCGGCGGTGACGACCATGATGGACAGCGACAGCCACTATCTGCGCGCCATTTCCGACATCGCGGTCATCGAGCGGCCCGGTGAAGTGCTTGTCTTTGCCGCCTCTGCGCAAGAGAGTGGCATAACGGTCCTGCGCCTCTTGGAAGAGGGCGGGCTAGAGCCTGTTGCCAGCCTTGGGCGCAATGACAGCCTGCCGGTCCAGACGATCACGGCGCTTGCCCCGGCAGACATCGCCGGGCGTGCGTTTCTGATTGTCGCTGCGGCGGACAGTTCCAGCCTGACCGTGCTTCGCGTCGGTGACGCGGGCACGCTTGATGTCGCGGATCACCTTATCGACGGGCTTGCGACCCGGTTCGCCGGGGTATCGCATCTCGAAGTGGTGTCCGTAGACGGGCATGTTTTCCTGCTGGTCGCAGGCCGGGATGCGGGGCTTAGCCTTTTGCGCCTGACCGCCGAGGGGCGGCTCTTGCATATTGATACGCTCGCGGATGAGGTGGCCTTTGCCCTCAACGGTGTCTCAGGCCTTGCGGCACAGGTCCGGGCGGGCGGGATCGACATTCTGGTCACTGCGGCGGGCGAGGCGGGGCTAAGCCTCTTTCGTGTCGATCTTGGTCCTTTGGGGCTGGTCTTGCACGGCAATGCTGCACGGATCGAAGGCGGCATGCGCGATGACCTCTTGTCGCGCAGCGGCGGCAATGGGGTGCTTGACGGCGCAGAGGGGGACGATACGCTCAGCGATGGTCCCGGCGCGGATACGCTTGTGGGCGGCACGGGGGCCGATGTCTTTGTCCTGCGGGCCGATGGGCAACGCGATGTCATTGCCGATTTCACCTTGGGTGAGGATCGGCTCGACCTCTCGCTCTGGCCAATGCTGCGCAATCTTGGGCAGTTGGCGTTTACTCCGACAGCTACGGGGGCCCTTTTGCGCTTTGGGCTTGAAGAGGTGGACTTGCGCAATGCCGCAGGCGGGGCCTTTGTTGCCACGGATCTGCCCGGTCTGCTTTTGCCATTGGTCTCGCATTTCGACGTAGTTCTGGGGCCGCTGCAGGTGGCACCCCCTTCGGTGCGCCTGCCTCCCTTGCCGCTGCCCCCGCCTGTTCTGCCCGAGGTCGCCGCCCTCCTGCGGGTGGGGGGCGCGGGCGATGACCTGCTTGAGGGCGGACCCGAGGACGACACGCTTGCAGGCAATGCGGGCAATGACACGTTGCGCGGTAATGCGGGCAACGACCGTCTGGCTGGGGGTGATGGGCGTGATCAGATCGACGGTGGCGCAGGCCATGACAATATCGGGGGTGGTCTGGGGGCAGACCGGCTCTACGGGCAGGCGGGGGATGACACGATCGGCGGCGGCGCGGGGGACGATATGCTCTTTGGCGGCAACGGTGCCGATATCCTGAGTGGCGGGCCGGGCAATGACCTGCTTGAGGGCGGGGCGGGCAATGACCGCCTTGCCGGTAGCTTTGATCACGACACGGTGCGCGGCGGTCTTGGCGATGACCGCATCGGCGGCGGTCCGGGGCGCGACCTGCTCGACGGCGGTGAGGGCAATGATGAGCTTGGCGGTGGCGAGGCCGACGATACCGTGTTGGGCGGTGCCGGGGATGATTTTCTGGCCGGTGGTGGCCGGAACGACCTGCTTGATGGCGGCACCGGCAACGATACGCTGAACGCTGGCGCAGGCCATGACCGGCTGATCGGTGGCGAGGGGGCCGATATCTTTGTCTTCAACGATTTCACGGCTGGCGAGCGCGACGTGATTGTAGATTTTCAATTCGGAGAGGATCGCATCCGTCTGACCGGCATCGAGGGGCAGGGGCCAACAGGCCGCTTTCTCGCGCTCGACATTCAAGACACCGACGCAGGCGCTGTCCTGCGCTATGCGGGCCATGAGATATTGCTCGAAGACGTGACGGCATCCAGCCTTTCACGTGACGATTTCATCTTCCTGTAAGGCGGCCCAAGGCTGGGAAAGTGCGGTTTAAAACACCCACCCATCCGCTGCCATGAAAGCCATCCCTCGGATCTAGCGGATAGTCGAGGGTTCTGAAATCAATGTCATAAATGCTTTGAATTGTCGCCAGCGTTTCGGGAGTGATGAAATTGTCATAATTGAAATTCATCTCGCTCAGCGCGCGGGCAGGCAGATTGCCCAGATACCCCGCGACCGGGCTTTCGGGCAGGCGGGTGCGATTCAGCACGCGCGGTGTATAGTTCAGCCCCAGCTTTCGCGCGACCCGGGGCAATTCCACGTCCAACCGCTCGACATGCACGACAAAATCATAATGGATGCCGACCTCTTTGTAGAACGCAGGCACCTGCGTTTCCCAATGCCCGTTGATCAGGTTCTCAGGGCGTGGTCGGCTTGCATGCAGATGCGCGACCGTGTCCAGAAACGCCTCAAAGGACATGCTGTTATCGTGGGGGTCGGCACCGGTGCGCGCGCAGTAGAGGTCATGCAACTCCTGAGCAAAAGGCTCCAGATCCGCACGACAGAGCAATTGCCGGCCGCGATAGATGCAGAATTTGTTGAAATAGGCGCTGATGATCCGTGTCACCGGATGCCGAACCAGAATCACCGAGCGATAGTTGCGCGCCGATAGCGCCTCGGCGCAGCCACGAAAAGGGGCGCTGTTGGTGTGGAAGTACTGCTTGCGGGCCGGGCGTGACGGCATGTTATCGGCCAAAAAGTTGAACAGCGTGGTACAGGCCGCCTTTTGCGACCAAAAGAACACCGTTTTGCTGTCATCATGAATATAGCCGCGCCAGCCCATGCGCTCCGCCTTTGGCCAAGGGTCGTCCCCCATGGCTTAATGCGCGGGGCCTGCCTTGGCAACGCGCGGGTGGGGTTTTTGCGCCTTGTCTCGCGTGGCATGGGTCTCTAGGTTGCGCCAGACCGATTGGAGGGCTTCGTTCATCATGGCCAAGCGCCTTTTTCTGCATGTCGGGATGCCAAAATGCGCGACGACGTCGATTCAGGCCTATCTCGCGGCTCATGCAGACGATCTGGCCGCGCGCGGCCTGAATTATACATTCGCACCCGGAGAGCAAATTCCAGAGCAGGGTAATGCCAGCCATCTGGCCAATGCCCTCATCACGGGCGACACGCGGCGCGGCTGGGAACTGCTGGATTACTTTCTGCGGCCCGAGGGCAATGTGATCCTCAGTTCCGAGTATCTTTTTGGGGTCTCGCGCGGGGCCGTCGCGGAAGAGTTGATTGCGCGCATCCGTCAGGCCGGTTTCGACGTCTGCGTGATCTGTTATTTCCGCCGACAAGATCTGTGGATCGAATCCGACTACAAGCAGCATGTCAAAAGCGGTGCAGACTGGCGTCGGGGAATCGTGGCCCTTCTGAACGAGCGGGTCGAAAAACAGGTGCTCAACTACAACGCGATGCTGATGAACTGGGCGCGCTTCGTGGGGCATGACAATGTGCTCGCGGTGCCCTTGCGACCAGAGCAGGGGCCTGACTATGCGGTGCGCCGCTTTCTTGAAGCGCTCGATGTTGCGGATATGCTGCCGCAGGGGTCTGCCGGTCCAAAGCATCACAATGTCAGCCCGCCGACCGGCCTGATAGAGCCTGCGCGCTATCTCAAACGTGCGATGCTGGATCGGGGCGTATCACTATCGCTGGTCCAGCAAGAGGTGGATCGCTTCTTTGACGTGGCCCCACGGCTGGTCCGCGTACCTCAGCGCCGGTTCCTGCTGACCCATATTCGTCGGCAACGCTTGTTGCGAAATTGCGAGACCTCGAATGCCGCGCTCGCACGCAATTTTCTCGGGGGCATACCAGCCTTTGACATGGTGCCAGAGGAGGACGCGCCAAGCGAAATTCCGCTAGGCGCAGAGGCGGCCGGCATCCTTGCAGCCTATCACGTGGACAGCCAAAATAACCTGCGCGCGCGCGGGACCATCGAGCGTGGATTGGGTCTGCTCAAGCGCTCTGTGACGGCACTGCGCGTCAGAAATTGATGATATCCCGGTGATACCGGCGGAGCAGCAGTAGACCAAGCGCCAGTGTTATGCCCGATACGGCCATCACGAACACCGAAGAGACATAGGTGGCGTCATAGGTGCTGTAGATGCCCTTGCGCACCAGCCCGATAGGATGGATCAGCGGATTCCACCACATCCAATCCCGATAGGGCAGCGGGACGGTATCGAAGAGAAAAATCACACCGGAAATGATCAAAAGGGGGCGGTTCAACACAGCCCAAGCCCGTTCCCAGATTGGAAACACCGACAACAAAAAGCAGTTGAGCGTGCCAACCCCGGCCCCAAGCGCAAAGGTAAGCGTATAGCCCCACGCAATAGCCCTCATGTCGACGATAACATTGAGATCATAAACAATGATAATCAGAGGCAACAGGATCACCGCGATCATGATGCTGGTTATGACGTTCAGAATGAACCGCGCAATCAGGGCATCGGTGTAGGTCACACCGGGATAGAACAACAACTGCTTGGAAAAGCGCAGCGAGACCGACATTTTATTGCTGATGTCCATATAGGCCATGAACGGCAGAATGCCGGTTGCAAAGAACAAGGGAAAATTGGTGCCGAGACTTGGGCTTTTGAATCCTAGGGAAAAGATGAAGGTCAGAAGGAAAATTCCTGCCACCGGCTCAAGCACCGCCCATAGGTATCCAAGCGCCGAACGCCCATAGGTCGCCGACATCTCGCGCAGCATCAACGCAATCACGGTCTGAACGGTGCCCGTGCGCTTGCGCGGCAGGGCCGGGGCAAAGGTTACATTTGTCATCTTGACGGATGGTGTATCACCCTGTCCTTTGATAGAAAATCCCCATCCGACAGATGTGATCGGACAACAACAGACCAAAGAGCAAGATTTGAACCAGTCCAATTCTCCTGCGGAAAAAGCGGCTCAACCCTCTGAACAGGGTGCCGCCCCCAAGACTGGGCCGGGTCCGAACGTGGTTCAGGCCCCTTCCGCCAAGACGTCCTTGCGTCCGCCTGCAAGGCCGGCGGGAATTCGCACGCGGCATGTTCTCATTGCCCTCAGCTTTGTGATTTGGGTGATTCTGCCAGTCGTAGTGTCGGGCGGGTATCTCTACACAGTCGCACGTGACCAATACGCAAGCCATGTCGGCTTTTCGGTGCGCACAGAGGAAATCGGTTCTGCCATCGAGCTCTTGGGCGGCATCACCGAATTGTCGGGGTCCAGCTCTTCGGACACGGATATTCTCTACGAATTCATCCAGAGCCCGCAAATCGTGCGCGCCGTCCACGATCAACTTGATATGGCACGGATTTACCAGCGCTCCGGCGATCCGGTTTTCACGCTCGGCGACGATACAAGGATCGAGGCGTTGCTGTCCTATTGGCAGCGCATGGTCAAGATTTTCTATGACCGCAGCAGTGGTCTTGTGGAAATCCGCGTGCTCGCCTTTGAGCCGCAAGATGCCAGAGCCGTGGCAGAGGTTGTGTTTGCCGAGAGCAGCAACATGATCAACCAGCTGTCGGCCATCGCCCGCGCCGACGCCATGCGCTACGCCGAAGAAGAACTGGCGCGCGCCGAGGATCGGCTCAAAGTATCCAACCGGTCGCTCACCAGTTTCCGCAACCGGACACAGATCGTCGATCCGGCGGCCGATGTTCAGGGGCAAATGGGTCTGCTGAATTCGCTCAGCGCACAGATGGCTGAGGCACAAATCGAGCTCGAGCTTTTGCTCGATAATGCCAACGAAAGCGACCCGCGCGTCAATCAGGCCAACCGCAAGATTGCGGCGATCCAGAAACTGATCAACGAAGAGCGGTCGGCTTTCGGTGGCGCTTCTGGTGTGTCCGGGGTTCAGCAGTATTCCGAATTGATCGAAGAGTATCAGGCTCTCGAACTCGAGCGGCAATTCGCCGAAAAGAGCTATCTTTCTGCGCTTGCCGCGCGCGACGTTGCCTTGGCCGAAGCGCAGCGGCAATCGCGCTATCTGGCCACCCATATTTCCCCGACCTTGGCCGAAACCGCCGAGTATCCACAGCGCGAATTGCTGTTGCTGATGATCTCAGGCTTCCTGCTCTTGTCTTGGTCGGTCCTGGTGATGGTCTATTACTCCCTGCGCGACAGGCGCTGAGCGGACACGTCCGATGATCGAGATACGCAACCTGTGCAAGACCTTCGTGCTCAACGGGCGGCGCAAGGTGGTTGCTGACAACATTTCCGCGGTTTTCCCGGATCGCACGGCGGTGGCCATTCTCGGTCGTAATGGTGCGGGCAAGTCGAGCCTGCTCAAGATGTTGTCGGGGTCCATGGACCCCGACAGCGGAGAGGTGATCAGCACCGGCACGATTTCTTGGCCAGTGGGCTTTGCCGGTAGCTTCCATCCTGAGATGACCGGGCTACAGAATGTCCGCTTCATTGCCCGGGTATATGGCGTCGATACTGCGGAACTTGTCGATTTCGTCGCTGATTTCGCGGGGCTGGGCCAGCATTTCAACTTGCCGGTGCGCACCTATTCCTCGGGCATGCGCTCGCGCCTCGCGTTTGGGGTGTCGATGGGCATCCACTTTGAAACCTATCTCGTGGACGAGGTGACAGCGGTCGGCGATGCTGCCTTTCGTGAAAAATCCGAATTGCTTTTTGCTGAGCGGATCACGCAGAGCGGGGCGATCATGGTGACGCATAACATGGGGCAGGTTAAACGCCTCTGCTCGCTTGCCGGTGTGCTCGAGGATGGGCATCTCAGCCTTTATGACGATGTCGACGCGGCCATCGCGCACCATCAGGAATTGATGAAAAGCGACAAGGCGGCTTCGGGCTGATTATGCCCTGACCGCGCAAACGTTTCTGTTACACCGGCGTTTTCAGGCGTCCGTGTCACGGGGCACGGGGGCGCGGTTGTCAAAGCCGAATTGCGCCAGAAGAGCCTCGTTATGCGGTCTAAACTGCTCTTCCAGCCAAGCGACCCGTTCTGGATTGCGGCCCATATCCGGTTCCTGCGTGTGGTGAAACGCATTAAGAAACATTTGCTTAATGTCGTCATCAGCACAGGCCGGATCCAGCATGGATGCCGCGATGATATCGCAGTCCTGCATCCTTAAAGAGGGGTTGGTCTCGTGATGCGGAACGTCCCAGACCATATCTTGAGGCTGGCCCAGAACGGTATCGAGAACAGATTTGATGTTGCGATGGCTGTCCAGAATGATCGGCAGCTCGGGAAACAGCTTGCTCCAATTCGTCAGATAGGCGGCGGGCTTCATCGTGTCGATCCGACGTTTGGCAAAGGTCTCGAAATCGCGGCCCCCATAAGGTTTGCGCTCTGCCAGAAAGGTATCGAAAAACTGCTTCATGAATTGCGAATAGTCACCAAACACGAAATCACTGAATGGGCGCAGGAAGACCAGCAGTTGCACAGCAATCCCGGCCTTTTTGGTGATCTCGGCAAGCGCAGTGCCCCGCTTTGACAGCGAATAGAGATCCTCATGACTCAGCACCACCGTATGCGCCCCCTCTGCGAACATGGCGTCGATCTCGGCTTGGCTGATCTCTGCCAGATGCGCAGCATTGCCCGGATGCGAGCCCTCAGGCGCAGGATAGTGAATGCCCTGCCGCAAGAGCGTCTCAGAATTCTGCACCATCACGCGCTGGAGGTAGGTCGAGCCACATTTGGGCGAGCCGATGTGCAGAATGATCTTTTGTGCCATGGTGCAGATATCTAGATTCGTGCAAGCTGTGTGGCAAGCCGATTGGCAAGATCGTCGATCATGTCTTCGGGATGACTGCCTAGATCGCGCAGATCAATCTCGCGTTCAGATTGGCTCACGGGTGCTGCGTGCCATGCGAGGCCAAGTGCGTCGGCCAAATCCGGTGCCGTGGCAGGCACCGACAGGATGGCAGGGCTCAACCGGCTCAGGTCCTTTGGGCCAAATCCATTGGTCACAACCCGTACCCCGGCCGCAGCCATTTCCAGCGGTGGATGGCTGGGATGAGGCGAATACATCAGCGACAATCCCACATCGACGGTACCTAAATAGTCGGGATAATCTTCCCAAGGCAACTTACCGAGGCTCCGCAAAATATGCCCGCCCGGCAGGGCGACATCACTGTGATGCTGGCCGATGGATACAAGCTCGATATCCTCAGGGCCCAAATTCTCTTTGCTGACAAACCGCGCAAGCGCCTCGATTGCGGTGGCATACATATTGCGCGGCACATCTGGCCGCCCATAGAGCGCCAGACGGCGCGGCCCCTTGCCCGCTGCTCGGCGCGCAACATGGCTATAGCGTTCAATGTCGATCGACGGGTGAAACGCCAGAACATCCCCGGTGGCAAAGCCGAACCCCTGCTCGGAAAACCAGTCGCGCAACAGGGTGGTGTTGAACACCGGCTCGAAATCAAAGTGATAGCTGGCCATGGCATCGGCGAATTCCGGGCCCCAGGCATAGAAATGCGGCTCGTAATCCTGAATGAGATAGAGAAACCGGGTTTGCGCCATCTCATGCCGCCGGATCAACCTTTCGGCGACATGCGCGCTCCACCATGCCGTGGCCATGAACATATCCCCGGAATGGAGCGGTAGGGTTTCGTTCTGCACGCCGCAGAGCAGGCTGATGCGCGCGGCTGTCGCTTCCCGGTCCTGCCCCTGCCCAAGGCGCCCCAAAAAAAGCTGCGTGGTGCCCGGAGAGGACATCGGGAGATCGGTGGCAATGAAGCGCACAGGATAACCCCGCACCGCAAGACCCAGCCCGATGTCCAACGCTGTGGCGATCCCGGCAAAGATTTCCGTAGGATTGAGCGTTGGCACCAGAATGTTCAGCGCGGCATGGGGTGCCGAGAACTCCGGCACAAAGCGCGGTTCCTTGCGCAGATCAACAATGCTCTCGTGCTTGACCGGTGGCTTTGCCGGTGCTGTCAGGTTGCGCGGCGGTCGCGGTGACATCCCCGGCGAGAGCGAATAAAGCCGTGTGTCAAATCCGTCGATCGCGCTCTTGAGGCCTGGCCCAAACGCTTCCCGCAGCGTCCAGACGGCACGGCCGATACTGACCACGGCAAATCCCGCTGCGATCCGTGCTAACCCCGCATGCCCCTGCAGGCCCAACACAACCGCATCGCGCAAATGTGTCCCCATGCCGCGCATCCGCCGCAGATAGGGGCGCAGCGGCGCGGTTTTGGCCTCGCCATGGCTCAGGCTGCCATCGGTAACGGCATCGCTCAGCCGGTTATAGGTCGATTGCCCAAGGTATCGCGCCAGCGCATAGGCAGTCGCCTCCTTGCGCATCCACATGGCATCGGGGCGCTTCCAGCGCGGTCCTCGGGGCTGGGTGCGGTCAATCGCGCCCATCACATTGCTCTGATGCTGGCGATAATCAACCAAGGGCGTGTCGATCAGATGCACGCCGCCCGTTGCCGCGGCCAACAGGCCAAGCCAGAGGTCATGGTAAAAATGCACCCCGCTTTGCGGCGGAAAGGGTAGCGCCAACCGCACCAGCCGGGGCCGCATCAGCGTGGTCATGCCAGTGATGTTATTGCGATAGAGCAGGCCGCGCAGACCGGGGTTTTTCTTGCGCCGCTCAAAGGCGAACATCGAGCGGTGCAGCACGGTTGTGCCATCCGGCCCGACGAGGCGCGCATCGCTATGCACAAGATCGGCACCGCTTTTGACCAGGGCTGCAACGCCGCGCTCCAGACGATCCGCA
This sequence comes from Roseovarius mucosus, assembly GCF_002080415.1. Lineage (NCBI taxonomy): Bacteria > Pseudomonadati > Pseudomonadota > Alphaproteobacteria > Rhodobacterales > Roseobacteraceae > Roseovarius > Roseovarius mucosus. Next base: position 2,401,032 of record NZ_CP020474.1, read on the forward strand.
TGCCAGATGTCATCCTGATCGCAAAGGGCGATGAGCGCTGCGTCTTCGCCCAGTCCCTCGGCGTCGATCAGGCGTAGCGCCTCGCTTAGCCCCGCCTCAAAGGCGCGCACAGAATCTAGCGCGACATCGCCGGAAACCATCGTCAGCGGCAGGCCCGGTGCTACAGCCATCGCCGTCTCGAGGACCAGATCCTTGGAACAGGTGTCCGCGATAACGGCCACCAAATGACAGTCGGTATGAGTCTGCGCCACAAGCGACTGGATCTGCGCCGCCAGATACTCAGGCTCCGGCTGAAATACAGCCATTATGATGAAAATGCGCGGCGTCATCATGTCCTGAGTGATCGAAATAGTCTCTGCGCTCTAACCGAGCCCTCCTGCCAATGCAAGCTGCGCACGTCCGACATGGGTGGTTCGGCTTGCCTTACCTCTCTTGTCATTCGACCGTAACAGATTTTGCAAGGTTTCTGGGCTGATCCACATCGGTCCCTTTGGCCACGGCGGTGTGATAGGCGATCAACTGTGCGGGCAGGGCATAGAGGATGGGTGCCAGAATGGGATCGGTATCGGGCAGGGTGATGGTCTGCCACACGCAATCGCCTGCCTGCGTCACACCCCGCGCATCCGACACCAGAAGGATACGACCGCCGCGCGCCATAACCTCTTGCATGTTGGAAACGGTCTTGTCGAACAGCGCATCGCAGGGTGCCATAACAACCACCGGCATCGTCTCGTCGATCAGCGCAATTGGTCCATGCTTCAACTCGCCCGAGGCATAGGCCTCGGCATGAATATAACTGATTTCCTTGAGCTTCAGCGCACCCTCCAGCGCCAGTGGATACATCAATCCACGCCCGAGAAACAGCGCACTAGGTGCAGTCGCAAGCTGGCGCGCGATGGCTCTGATCTGTTCGTTGCGCTCCATCGCGGTATTGAACGTGGCGGGCAAGGCGCGCAGCCCGGACAAGAGATCCGCCAGACGTTCCGCCCCGACATGGCCCCGGTCCTGGGCCGCCTTGAGCGCCAAAAGCAGGAGCACGGTCAACTGACAGGTAAAGGCCTTGGTCGAGGCCACGCCAATCTCGGCCCCGGCATGAATCGATAGCGCCAGATCGCTTTCGCGGGCGATGGAACTCTCGGGCACATTGACCACGGACACGATTTTTGCCGCGCGCCCCTGCATATAGCGCAGTGCTGCCAGCGTATCGGCGGTCTCGCCGGATTGGCTGACAAAGAGCGCGGTTGTGCCGGGGCTCACGGGCGGCTCACGATAGCGGAACTCAGAGGCGATATCGACCTCGACCGGCAGGCGTGCCAATTGTTCGAACCAGTATTTCGCAGTGAGACAGGCGTAATAGGCGGTACCGCAGGCCACCAGCGTCAGCCGCTCCACTTTTGCAAAGTCCGGCACGCCTTCTGGCAGGGTCAGGCAGGTTCCATCGCTGCTCAGGTAATGCCCAAGCGCCGCGCCGATCACCGAAGGTTGTTCGGCGATTTCCTTGGCCATGAAATGCCTGTGCCCGGCCTTGTCAACGCGGGCGGCCTCGATCTCGATGGTCTTGATCGGGCGGTTGGCCAGATGGCCATTGACGTCTGTGATCACAAGGCTGTCGCGCGTTACGACGGCAATGTCACCCTCTTCCAGATAGGTGATCCGGTCGGTCATCGGGGCCAGAGCGATGGCGTCTGAGCCCACGAACATCTCACCGTCGCCATGGCCCACGGCCAACGGGCTGCCGCGTCGCGCCGCGACCAAAAGATCAGCCTCGCCTTCAAACAGAAAACAAAGCGCATAGGCCCCCTCTAGCCTCGCGATTGTGGCGCGTGCCGCTTCGACCGGGCCCATGCCCTGCTGCATGAAATGATGCGCAAGAAGGGCCACGGTCTCGGTGTCGGTTTCAGTCTCATGGGCGATACCATGCGAGGCCAGTTCTGCCCGCAGCGCCCGGAAATTCTCGATAATGCCATTATGCACCACGGCCACCGGGCCAGAACGGTGCGGATGCGCATTGGCCTCGGTGGGTGCGCCATGTGTGGCCCAGCGGGTATGGCCAATCCCCGCCTTGCCCGCCAAGGGATGATGGACCAGCAGATCGGCCAGATTCACCAGCTTGCCCACCGCGCGGCGGCGATCTAGGCGCCCGTCGTTGATCGTGGCGATCCCGGCGCTGTCATAGCCGCGATATTCCAGCCGCTTGAGCGCTTCAACCAGCAGCGGTGCCGCCTCGTGATCCCCCAGAACTCCGACAATCCCACACATCAGTTTGATCCTTTGTCGCGTTTTCCGGCGCGTGCTTTCAACATATCGAACAGCTTGCGCGCGCGCCCCGGCATGTCCACCTGCGGTGCGCGTGCAATGGCCAGCGCGTCCGGGGCCACATCGCGCGTAATCACCGATCCCGAGCCGGTCATCGCCCCGTCCCCCAGTGTCACCGGGGCCACCAGCATCGTGTTCGAGCCCACGAAAACCCGCGCACCGATCACCGTTTCATGCTTGCTTACACCGTCGTAATTGCAGGTGATGGTGCCCGCGCCGATATTGCTCTCGTCGCCTACACGCGCATCGCCGATGTAGCTCAGGTGATTGACCTTGGCCCCCTCGCCGATCAGCGCATTCTTCACCTCAACGAAATTGCCAATGCGGGCATGTTCCGCCAATTCGGTGCCGGGGCGCAGGCGGGCATAGGGGCCCACCACCGCGCCACGCGCAACATGACAGCCCTCAAGATGTGAAAAGGCGCGGATATGCGCGCCCGTCTCGACCGTGACGCCGGGGCCAAAGACCACATAAGGCTCGACCAGACTATCGCGGCCCAGCCATGTGTCATAGGCAAACTGCACCGTATCGGGCGCGACAAGCGTCACGCCGGTTTCCAGCGCCTCTGCCCGTTTGCGCGTCTGAAACGCGGCCTCGGCCCGTGCGAGTTCGGCGCGGGAATTGATGCCCATCGTCTCGGCCTCGTCGCAGGTGACAACGGTTGCCGATAACCCCCGCGCCCGCGCCAGACCCACGATGTCGGTCAGGTAATACTCGCCCGCCGCATTCGCATTGCCCACCTCTGAAATCAGATCGAAAAGTAGCGCTGCCGGTGCCAGAACCACGCCGCTATTGCAGAGCGTGATCGCGCGCTCGGCCTCGGTCGCATCCTTGAATTCGACAATTTTAACAAGGTCTTGTCCCTGCATCACCAACCGGCCATAGCGGCCCGGATCAGCCGCCTTGAACCCCAGCACAACAATGTCATGGGCGCTGCGCGCCGCTTGCATCCGTTCCAGCGTTTCAGGCTGAACAAAGGGTGTGTCGCCATAGAGCACCAGCGCATCGCCCGGATAATCCACCAGACGCGGCGCGGCTTGCGCCACCGCATGCGCGGTGCCCAGTTGCTCGGACTGGATCACGATCTCTGCGGTCTCGTCAAAGTCATGGGCCGCTGCACGCACCGCCTCGGCCCCGTGCCCGGCCACCACGATCACTTGATCTGGCTCCAGCGTCGCACCCGCCTGCATGGCATGCCCTAGCATCGGCGCGCCGCCGATAGGATGCAGCACTTTGGGAAGGTCGGAATTCATCCGCGTCCCCTGACCTGCTGCCAATATGATCAGTGCCGTCGCCATTGTGCGCCCTTTGCCCGTATGCCTGTCCGTTTTATCCGGTTGCGGCACAGGTGCAAGGGTGGGGGCTGGCTCAGCTAAAAATCGCCAAGATTATCGACAATTTTAACCTCTCCTTCACGCCAACCGGGTGCTGTAGTCCTGCTGCAACCCATTGCAGCGCAAGGAGGTGAGGAAACTGAGAGAACCCGACTTTCGGAAATGGATGGTTTTACTTGCAGCGGGCACGCTGCTCGTTGGGATCATCCGGCTCTTGATGGGGATCTAACCCCCTGAAAGAAAAGACCCTGCGGAGTAGCAGCTCCGCAGGGTCACGTTTTCGGTGAGGACACTGAAAACCGATTTTCGGATGTCCTGCTTATACCCCAATCCTTACCAAAAAGTAAAGCTGCGCCGGTGCCCCATGCAAAACGCCGCCCCAAAGGGCGGCGTTTGTCGTATCCGGCTGGAAACAGGGTTTAGAACCCGAGGCCAGCGTATTTGTTCTTGAACTTGGACACACGGCCACCGGCATCCATCAGACGCGAGCTGCCACCGGTCCAGGCGGGGTGCACCGTGGGGTCGATGTCAAGCGACAGCGTGTCGCCCTCTTTGCCATAGGTCGAGCGCATCTGAACGATGGTGCCGTCGGTCATCTTGACGTCGATGACGTGATAATCGGGGTGGATGTCTTTTTTCATCGTACCAATCCTTACGCGGAAGCGCCCGATTGGGCCTTGTAGTTGGAATCCTCTGCAATACGCGCAGACTTGCCGCGACGCGAGCGCAGGTAATACAGCTTGGCGCGACGTACGCGACCACGGCGAACAACCTCGATGTTGTCGATGTTGGTCGAATAGAGCGGGAACATACGTTCCACACCTTCGCCAAAGGAAATCTTGCGGACTGTGAATGAACCGGCGATGCCCTTGCCATTCTTCCGGCTGATGCAGACGCCTTCAAAGTTCTGAACGCGGCTACGGGTGCCTTCGGTCACTTTGTAACCGACGCGGATCGTGTCGCCGGCTTTGAAATCGGGAATGGTCTTCCCGAGGGCGGCAATCTGTTCCGCCTCCAACTGAGCGATAATATCCATCGCTTCTCTCCTGATTTGCTTGCGGTTTTTCCCGCAAAGATGTCTCGCGTCCTCAGAGCTCTTGGTCTTCTTCCGGGTCCGCAGATGCGCCCGCCAGAGTTCAGGTCGTCCTTGTCTGTGATCCGTTTGCCGGGGCTGCCGCAGGCGACCGAAGAAAGTCTGGCGGGAGATTTAGCCAATAACAAACGCACCCGGAGCCGCAACCGATTCCAAGCAAGGCGGTGTATAGGCGCAAGCGTGGGCTGGATCAAGCCTTGTCAGGATGGGTTCTGCGGTGTTTTTCCCACAGATCGGGGCGTCGTTCGGCGGTCAGCCGCTCGGACATCGCGCGCCGCCATTCCGCCACCTTGGCGTGATCGCCAGAGGTCAATACCTCGGGGATGACCCGGCCCATCCATTCGGCGGGGCGGGTATAGTGCGGATGCTCCAGCAACCCGTTGGAATGACTTTCTTCTTCCGTGCTCTCGGCATTGCCCAGAACACCGGGCAACAGGCGCACACAGGCGTCGATCATCGCCTGCGCGGCTATTTCACCGCCGGTCATTACGAAATCGCCCAAGGACACCTCTTGGATGCCATAATGCTCGATCACGCGCTCATCCAGCCCCTCGAACCGGCCACAAATAAGGGTGACACCGGGGCGTTGCGACAGGTCTTGTGCCATGGCCTGATCAAACCTACGACCACGCGGGCTCAGGTAAATCAGCGGCCAGCCGGGCGGGGTGCCCGCCATCACCTCGTCAATCGCACGCCCCATCACATCGGCGCGGATCACCATGCCCGCGCCACCCCCGGCGGGCGTATCATCGACATTGCGATGTTTGCCCTCGCCATAGGGGCGCAAGTCAATGGCATCGAGCGCCCAGAGACCGTTTTGCAGCGCACGTCCTGTCAGGCTCTCGCCCAACACACCGGGAAAGGCTTGTGGGACAAGGGTAATCACCCGCGCTGTCCAAACCCCCGCCAGTTCCGGCGTGGGCGTGATCAATTCACGCGGGGTCATGGTGGCACGGATGGATTTGCGCCCGTGCGAGCGGGGTGTGCCGCTCATATCAGGCCTTCGGGCGGATCGGCGATGATGCGCCCTGCGGCCAGATCGACGGTCGGCACCGCTTCGGTGGTAAAGGGCAACAGGATGGTTGCAGACATCCCCGGCGCATGGATTTCCAGAATGTCGGACGCGCCGTGGTTGAGCACGGCCTTGACCCGCCCCAATACCGCGCCGCCGGTGTCATACACCTCAAGCCCGATCAGATCAGCGTGATAGAACTCATCATCCGGCAGATTGGGCAATTGCGCGCGCAGCGCATAGAGCCGAATGCCGCGCAGCGCATCGGCGGCCTCTTTGGTGCTGATGCCAGAAAGTTGCGCGGTCAAACCGTTGGTGGTCTGGCCCGTCAGGGTCACGTCAAAGGCGCGTGCGCCATCCTCGGTGCTCAGCGGGCTATAGGCCGCGATGTCTTCGGGCATGGCGGTAAAGCTCTTGAGCCGCACCTCGCCACGCACGCCGAATGCGCCGCCGATGGCGCCTACGCAAATGCGGTCACTGTCGCTCATGGGGTTGTCTCCGGTTGTGCGGATAGGGGGATGATCCGCTCAATTCCCTTGATGCGCAACAGGGTCATGCTCAGCGCACCTCGGTTGGCAGGGTGGGACGGCGGGTTTCCCATCCGGCCAGCTCTAATTCGGGTGTGTCGCTCGCGGTCTCGGGCCAGCCGACGCACAGATAGGCCACCAGCGCCCAGTCAGCGGGCACTTCAAGATCGCGCGACAACTGCTCAGGATCGAGGATCGACACCCAACCCACGCCCAGGCCCTGCGCGCGCGCCGCCAGCCAGAAATGCGTGATCGCGCCCACCACCGAATAGCGGCGCATCTCTGGCATGGTGCCCGCCCCCAGACCCGCGCCCTTGTCGGTTGCCTCTTCGCAATAAATCGCCAGTTGCACCGGGGCGTCTTGCATCCCCGATAGCTTCAAGCCCGCGTAAACGCGCGCCTTGTCGCTCTCATAGCCCGCCAACGCCTGCGCATTGGCTGTGGTGAAATTCTCTAGCGCCGCAGCGCGCGCGCCGGGCGATTGCACCCGGATCACGCGCCATGGTTCGCTCAGCCCCACAGAGGGCGATAGAAGAAAGGTGTCGAGGCAGTCTTGCAAGACAGCCTCTTCCACCGCGTCCCGGCGAAAGCGGCGCACATCGCGCCGCCATCGCATGAGATCGCGCAGACCGGTCTGGAAGTCCTTGGAAAATTGCGACATTCCAGCGCCTTTCCAGTCTTATTCCTCGGCGGCTGCCTCTTCGGCAGGGGCGTTGGCGGCCTCGGCCTTGGCGGCTTTCTCGGCAGCGCGCTCTTGCGCTTTCTTGCCCGGAACGGCCTTTTTCAGGTTGGCACGCTCTTTCTTGGCAACAATACCTGCGGCTTCCAGCATGCGGCTGATGCGGTCGGTCGGCTGTGCGCCCTGTGCCAGCCAGTGCTGAACGCGCTCGATGTCCATCTTGACGCGATCTTCGCTGTCTTTCGGCAGGAGCGGGTTATAGGTGCCCAGCTTCTCGATAAAGCGGCCATCGCGCGGCATGCGGCTGTCGGCCGCGACGATGCGGTAGAAAGGACGCTTTTTGCTGCCACCACGGGCGAGACGGATTTTCATGGCCATTTGATATTCTCCTTATAATGGCGTGGGTTTGGCGGGGCTCAGGCCCACCTTACGATTGGTGCTTCTGGTGATGTCGGATCACCTCGGCGATGATGAAGTTCAGAAACTCCTTGGCAAAGGCGGGGTCGAGATCAGCCGCTTTTGCCAATTCTTCGAGCCGTTCGATCTGTTGCGCCTCGCGCGCGGGATCGGACGGGGGAAGGTCGTATTCAGCCTTGAGTTTCCCCACGGCCTGCGTGTGCTTGAAACGCTCGGCCAGCGTAAAGACGAGGATCGCGTCGAGCCGATCAATGCTTTGGCGATGCTCCTTGAGAAGCTGCGCGGCAAGGGCGGTTGCGTCAGTCATGCGAGACTCCGGCGGCTGAAAGAAAAAGCGTGGGTCATGCGTAGGCCTCAACCGAGCCGTCATCATCGCGGCCAGAGGCGGCATCGGGTCCGGGGTGGCGATAAAGCAGGTCGCGGCCCATGTGGATGTTGTCATATTCCCGCTCGAACCACGCGCCCAGCCGTTCGGCCAGCGCGACAGAGCGGGTATTGCCCGGCACGATATTCGAGGTCAGCGTATCAAAGCCCAGATCTTCATAGGCATAGCGGCGCGCGCGCGCGGCCGCCTCATAGGCGATGCCTCGCCCCTCGAACCCGGCATAGAGCGCCCAGCCCAATTCCGGTTCGGGCCAGCCTTCGGGGTTCCAGATGCCCGCGATCCCTGCGGTCTCGCCGGTGTCCTTCATCTCGATGGTGAAATACCCATAGCCGTGGATATGCCAATGCCCGACGTTGAGCGCGAACCACCGCCACGCCTCGCCCCGGTTGGGTGATGACCCAAAGCCCTCGGACCGGTCGCGGTCGAGCAGAAAGGTGATGGTGGGCTCAAGATCCCGCGGCTCCGGCCCGCGCAGGATGAGGCGCGGGGTTTCCAGCACGGGGGCCTGGGTGAGGGTCATGGCCGGGCCCCCCTCTGGCGAGGTGCCGGTTGCTGGGTCGGATATGAGTATTTATGCCAAGAAGAAGCCATGGTCACTTCTTCTTGCCAAAGCCAGAGAGGCCGGGGGGCAGGCCCATGCCGCCGCCGAGGCCCGGCAATTTGCCACCCATACCGCCGGGCAGCTTGCCGCCCAATGCCTTGGCCGCTTCTTCCATGGCCTGCGGGTCGTTCATATCGGGCATGCCGCCCTTGCCAAACATGCCTTTCATCGCCTGTTTCAGCATGCCGCCTTTGCCCATCTTGCCCATTTTCTTCATCATATCCGCCATCTGGCGGTGCATCTTGAGCAGCTTGTTGAGGTCAGACACATCCATGCCCGATCCGGCAGCGATCCGTTTTTTGCGGCTGGCCTGAAGCAGCGCAGGATTGGCGCGCTCTTTCTTGGTCATCGACTGGATCATGGCGATCTGGCGGGTGAGCATCTTGTCGTCAAACCCGGCATCTTCGACCTGTTTGGCCATCTTGCCCATGCCGGGCATCATGCCCATCAGCCCCTGCATGCCACCCATCTTTTGCATCTGCTCAAGCTGACCCTTGAGGTCGTTCATGTTGAACTGACCCTTGGCCATGCGGCGCATCATCTTTTCGGCCTCAGCCGCCTCGATGGTCTCCTGTGCCTTTTCCACAAGGGCCACGATATCGCCCATGCCCAGAATGCGGCCTGCGATACGGTCCGGCTCAAAGGTTTCGAGCGCATCCATCTTTTCGCCAAGGCCGACAAAGCGAATGGGCTTGCCGGTAATCGCGCGCATCGAGAGCGCCGCACCGCCGCGCCCGTCCCCGTCCATCCGGGTAAGAACAACGCCGGTCACGCCGATCTTGTCGTCAAACTCGGTGGCGACGTTGACGGCATCCTGACCAGTCAGGCCATCGACCACGAGCAGGGTTTCGCGGGGGTTGGCCACATCCCGCACCGCCGCCGCCTGCGCGATCAACTCTGCGTCGATATGCAGCCGCCCTGCGGTGTCGAGCATGTAGACATCATAGCCGCCCAAGGCCGCTTGGGTCTTGGCGCGTTTGGCGATCTGAACCGGGTCTTCGCCCTTGACGATGGGCAGGGTATCGACGCCAATCTGTTTGCCCAGAATGGCCAGTTGTTCCATCGCCGCCGGGCGGTTGGTGTCAAGCGAGGCCATCAGCACCCGCTTGCCTTCGCGGTCCTTCAGCCGCTTGGCCAGTTTGGCGGTGGTGGTGGTCTTCCCCGAGCCTTGCAGACCGACCATCAGAATCGGCGCAGGCGGGTTGTCGATCTTGAGCGCGCCGGGATCGCCTTCGCCGCGCAATGTCTCGACCAGCGCGTCATGTACGATCTTTACGACCTGCTGGCCGGGGGTCACGGATTTGGTAACAGCCTGCCCAGTGGCGCGGCTCTCAACCGTCTTGATGAAATCACGCGCGACGGGCAGGGAAACGTCGGCCTCCAGCAGGGCGACACGCACCTCGCGCAGGGCGGTTTTCACATCCTCTTCAGACAGCGACCCCTGTTTGGTCAGCCGGTCAAAGACACCGGAGAGGCGTTCGGATAGATTTTCAAACATCGCTCAGGCTCCTTTGCCGGTTGCTGCCATGTCACCCCATATAGGGGCAACGGTTCAAACGATAAACGCCCCCGTGGGCGCAACGCGCTGACGGGGGGCGATCCCGACACAGGGCCGGGACCGGAAGCATGGGCCTCCGGGATTGCGTGGGCGTTTAGCGCGCGGGTGGGGCAGAGTCAAGCATGGGGTCAGGACCGCGCAACTCGGCCAACCAGTGATTGATCGCGCGCACCACCTCCGCCGAGGCGCGGCTGCTGTCATAGATCTCGGTGATCGGATGCAAGAGCGGCGCGCCGCCCGCCCCATCCCGCAGAACAAGCGTGGGGCGATGCACGGGGCGGCGCACGCGCGACGGATCGGTGCTTGTCTCGCCGCCCGATAGCGTGCTCTCGCCCGTGGCTCGGATCACGTCCGAGAGGTCAAAGACCGTCTCGCGGTGACGCAGGATGGTTCGGCTGCGCAAAATCGCGGTGCCCGCGCGCGCATCCAAGATCACTTGCAGACGTTCAACAAAAATACACACACCTGCAAAGCCCAACCCGCCGCCGCCGATCAAAAAGACCAGCCCGCCAACAAGGGTCTGCGGCATAACCAAAAGGCCGACACCTGCAAACAAAACTGTGAACAGGCCCAGCATGATCGCCATGAACCAAGGCATGTCCTCGATCATCAAAAGATCTGGGCTGCTGTGCGTGACTTTCATCGGTTGGCCGCTGCTGTGAGAGACGCGTACAGGCTACGCGCATTACGGGTGATTGCAACCGCCGCGTCGCCGCCGCATAGTTGCTAGGCGAACGGGATAGCTGGGCAGGGTGATCGGCGTGATGGAGAATTGGGACGAGGTGCGGACCGCCTATAATGTGGCGCGGATCGGCACCGTGAGCGGCGCGGCCGAGGTGCTGGGCGTGCATCATGCCACCGTTATCCGCCACATCGACGCGCTCGAAGAGAGGCTGGGCGTCAAGCTCTTTCAGCGCCATGCGCGGGGCTATACCCCGACCGAGGCGGGCGAAGACCTGTTGCGCGTGGCGCAGGCAACCGATGACCAGTTCAATCAGTTGGCCGGGCGGATCAAGGGGCAGGGCAACGATGTCTCGGGCGAGTTGGTCGTGACCTCGGTTGGCGGGCTCAGCCATCTGCTTGTGCCGGTGCTGGCCGCGTTTCAAGAGATGTATCCGGCATTGGTGGTGCGTTATTTGACCGGCGACCGCCTGTTTCGGCTCGAATACGGCGAGGCGCATGTTGCGATCCGGGCAGGCGCTGTGCCGGATCAGCCCGATAACGTGGTACAGCCGTTCTTTCAGCAACAGTTCACGCTTTATGCCAGTGAAAGCTACGTCGCGCGCCATGGCCTGCCCAAAGGGCCCGAGGATCTGCCGCATCACCGCTTTGTCGGCGCGGATGATCCCAAGACACGCGCGCCGTTCCTGCGCTGGTTGCAGGACAATGTGCCGGGCGAGGCAATCGTGTTTCGCTCGGGCGATGTGCATGCACAACGCAACGCCATCCTAGCCGGGGCCGGGATCGGGTTCACCTCAGTCTTGCAGGCCGCAGAAATGCCGGGGCTTATCCAGGTGACGCCGCCCCGTCCTGAATGGGCGGCCCCCCTTTGGCTGGTCACTCATATGGACCTGCACCGCACTACCAAAGTGCAAGCGTTCCTGAACCATCTCAAAGAGCGCGCGGCGGCATGGCCAGTGACGTGAGCGCGGGCATGACGCCTGCGCTCAAGGGGCATCTGGCGATGCTCTGTTTCTCTGGGCTGGTGGCGGGATCATTCGCGCTTGGGTCCATGGCGGCGCAGCATATCGCCCCCGCCGCCCTCAATGCGCCGCGTTTCTTGCTGGCCGCCGTGATCCTTGGCACAGGGGCGATGCTGGGCCGAGGCATTCCGCGCACCACATGGTCTGCCCCATGGCGCTACCTCCTGCTGGGTGGCGCGATGGGCCTCTATTTCGTGATGATGTTCGAGGGGCTCAAGACCGCAGCGCCAGTTTCGGCAGCGGCGGTCTTTACGCTTACGCCGATCATGGCGGGCATCGCCGGCTATCTGCTCTTGCGCCAGATCACAACGCCGCGCATGGCGGTTGCCTTGGGTGTCGGGGCGATGGGCGCGCTTTGGGTCATCTTTCGCGCTGATGTCTCTGCGCTCATGGCGTTCGAGGTCGGGCGCGGCGAGGCGATCTATTTCTTCGGCTGCGCGGCCCATGCCATCTATACGCCGCTGGTGCGCCGCCTCAATCGCGGCGAGCGTCCGGTGGTGTTTTCCTTTGGAACGATGCTTGGGGCGGCGCTCTTGGTGACAGCCGCAGGTTGGGGCGACCTGCGCGCGACCGATTGGTCAAGCTTGCCCGCCATCGTCTGGATCACCATTGTCTACACGGCGGTCTTTGCCACGGCGATAACCTTTGTCTGCCTGCAATACGCCAGCCTCAACCTGCCCAGTGCCAAGGTGATGGCCTATACCTATCTCACCCCCACTTGGGTCACGCTCTGGCAGACGGCGTTGGGGCATCCCTTGCCACAGCCGGTGGTGCTCATGGGGGTGGGGCTGACGGTGGTTGCGCTGGTGCTGTTGCTAAAGGATGAAAGTGCCGCGATCACCTAGCGGCCTCACATCTCAGCCCTCATCCGGCAGTTCCGCCTTGAGAAACCGCTCGAACGCATCAAGATTGACCGCCTCGAACTGCCCAAAGCTCTGCATCCAGATCGAGGCATCGCGCAGCGCGTCCGGTTCCAGCTTGCACCATGTCACGCGGCCCCGGCGTTCCTGAGTGATCAGCCCGGCGCGGCCCAGAATGCCCAGATGCTTGGAAATCGCGGCAAGGCTCATCTCGAATGGCTCCGCCACATCCGTGACCGCCATGTCATCCTCCAGCAGCATCGACAGGATCGCGCGCCGGGTGGGGTCGGCGAGGGCGGCAAAGACCATATCAAGGGCGAGCGCATTCTGCATGCCCTTCATAAGCCCAAGCGCGCGCCCCGCGTCAACGGCTGATCCATGCCGGGTGGGCTGAAACCGCCCTTGATCTGTGACAAGGTCGGGCGGCGCACCAGCCATTAGGCTGGGCGGACGCAAAACGGAAACACGAAAGGAAAGACGATGTTCTCGACAATCCTGGTTCCGGTCGATCTGCTCCACAAGGACACATTGGCCAAAGCGCTCGACGTGGCGGGGGATCTCGCCAAGCGGCATGGGGCGCGTATCATCGTGGCGGGCGTGGGCGGTGAACTGCCCAATGAGCTTGGCCATAACGCTGCCGAATTCACGCAGACCCTCCACAGCTTTGCCGAAAACCTGCGCAACAAATACGCCGTCACGGTCGAGGCCGAGCCGATCATCAGCCATGACCCCGAGGTCGAAACAACCTCGGCGCTGATGCAGGCAATCGAGCGAAGCGGTGCCGATCTGGTGGTCGTGGCCAGCCATGTGCCCGGCTTTCTCGAGCATATCTTTGCCTCGCATGGGGGCTATATCGCGCAACACGCCAAGGTCTCGGTCTTTGTCGTGCGCTGAAACTCAACCAAACGGTTGAATATACCAAACCGCCCCAGATCGCCTTTGGGGCGGTTGCGACGGAATGACCGCCCTGCATCTTCTTGGTAAAAATACTCAATAAAACAACACTTTAACCTAGCGCCACGCAGGGGTCTCTGGCGCTTGACTCAGGCGTGCTCAGGACGTAGCACATGCGCAACATCCTGAGGGGGCTCCCGTGACCGATCCCGAGCAGCGCGCGCAACTGGCAGAGCTGGAAGCGAAGATAGCGAGGCTCAAGGCCAAGGACGCACCACGGCCCCATCAGGAAGAGCATTATTCTCAGGCCCAGATGGCTTGGCGAATGGTGATCGAGCTGGTGGCCGGTCTTTTGATCGGTTTCGGCATGGGATACGGGCTTGATGTTCTCTTGGGGACGATGCCGGTATTCCTTGTCATCTTCACGTTGCTGGGGGTGGCCGCGGGCGTCAAAACGATGATGCGCAGCGCCGCCGAAATCCAGCAAGGCATGGACAAGCCCGCGCAAGGCGGGGATGAGAGGGCAAAGAATGGCGACTGAAGCGCACGGTGCCGGGGAACCCGGTCTGGTTTTCCACCCGATGGATCAGTTCATGGTCAAGCCGCTCTTTGGCGAGGGTGCCGTGGGCGTGTTCACACTGACCAACGTCACGTTGTGGATGGCGCTCACAGTGCTCGCGATCATTGCGCTCATGGTCATGGGCACATCGCGCCGGGCAACGATCCCAAGCCGCACGCAATCCGTGGTCGAGCTGCTCTATGATTTCATCCGCAAGATGGTCGAGGATGTGGCGGGCAAGGATGCGCTGGTGTTCTTCCCCTATATCATGACGCTGTTTCTCTTCATCCTCTTCGCCAACTTCTTGGGCCTCTTGCCGATGGCCTTTACCACCACCAGCCATATCGCGGTGACGGCAGTGATGGCGATGATGGTGTTCCTGACCGTGACCGTTGTCGGTTTTGTGAAACATGGTGCGGGTTTTCTGGGGCTCTTCTGGGTCAGTTCCGCGCCGCTCGCGCTGCGCCCGGTGCTGGCGCTGATCGAGGTGATTTCCTACTTCGTGCGCCCCGTCAGCCACTCCATCCGTCTTGCCGGTAACATGATGGCCGGTCACGCCGTGGTCAAAGTGTTCGCCGCCTTCGCGCCGATGATCCTGATCTCGACCGGGATCGGCATCGTGGTGACGCCGCTCTCGATCCTTGCCATCTCGACCATCTATGCGCTCGAGGTGCTGGTGGCCTTCATTCAGGCCTATGTCTTTACCATCCTGACCTGTGTGTATCTCAAGGATGCTCTGCACCCGAGCCACTAACAGGATGCGGTGGGTTTCCCCCACCTTCCGAAACGACGGCGGGTTCGCCCGCCCCACGACCAACCGATCAATGCCAATTCCAACGTAAGGAGACATCACTATGGAAGGCGATATCGTTCAAATGGGTGCATATATCGGCGCTGGCCTGGCCTGCATGGGCATGGGCGGGGCTGCGATGGGTGTGGGCAATGTTGCCGGCAACTTCCTCGCTGGCGCGCTGCGCAACCCTTCGGCCGCTGCTGGCCAGACCGCGACGCTGTTCATCGGCATCGCCTTCGCAGAAGCGCTGGGGATTTTCTCGTTCCTCGTCGCCCTTCTGCTGATGTTCGCTGTCTAAGTCTCTCGGGTAGCTGATCCTTACGGCTGGGGGGTGGCGCAACGCCGCCCCTCGGTGACACGGAACTTTCCCCTAGGAGGACGACATGGCAAGCGAAACGCATGACGCCGCTGGTCAAGCCGCATCCACGCCGGGCTTGCCCCAGCTGGATTTTACGACCTTTGGCAACCAGATTTTCTGGCTCCTCGTCACGCTGGTCGTGATTTACTTTGTCCTGTCGCGCATTGCGCTGCCGCGCATTGCGGCCGTGCTGGCAGAGCGTCAGGGGGCCATTACCAACGACCTCGCCGCTGCCGAAGATCTCAAGGTCAAGGCTGTCGAGGCCGAACAAGCCTATCTCAAGGCGCTGGCCGATGCCCGCACCGAGGCGCAGACCATCGTGGGTCAGGCCAAGGCCGAGATCAAGGCAGAGCTGGACGCCGCAACCGCCAAGGCGGATGCCGAGATTGCCGCGCGCGCGGCAGAAGGCGAAAAGAAGATTGCCGATATCCGGGCCACTGCGATGGACAGCGTCAAAGAAGTGGCCGTTGCAGCCGCTGCCGAGATCGTTGCCGTCATGGGTGGCAAGGCCGACGAGAAAACCGTCGGGGCCGCTGTTGCCGACCGGATGAAAGGATAATCGCCATGCAAAAGATGCTTTTGACCATGGTTGCCGCCGTCTTCGCCAGCCCCGCGCTGGCGGCTTCGGGTCCGTTCTTTTCGCTCTCCAACACGAATTTCGTGGTCCTGCTCGCCTTCCTGCTCTTTGTTGGCTTCCTGATTTACGTCAAGGTGCCGACACTCTTGGGCAAAAAACTCGACGAGCGTGCCGCCAATATCAAGGGCGAACTCGACGAGGCGCGCGCCCTGCGCGAAGAGGCACAGACCCTGCTGGCCAGCTACGAGCGCAAGCAAAAAGACGTGCAGGCACAAGCCGACCGGATCGTGGCGCAAGCCAAGGAAGAGGCGAACGCCGCCGCCGAAGAGGCTAAGGAAGAGATCAAGGCTTCGATTGCCCGCCGCATGCAGGCCGCCGAAGAACAGATCGCCAGCGCCGAGGCACGGGCCATCCGCGACGTACGCGATCAGGCTGTTGTCGTGGCGGTTGCCGCCGCACGTGACGTGATCGCCAAGCAGATGACCGCCGCTGATGGAAATGCATTGATCGACGCGGCCATCGCGGATGTAGAAGCCAAGCTGCACTAAACAGCGCCATGGCACAGAATAGGCCCGGGTCGTAAGCGCCCCGGGCTTTTTCTTGTCTGCTTGACTTTTGTGATCACAAAAACATGCGCTGTCCGGGCGAGTCCTAAGAGAGTTTCCCGCACCAGCCCAGAGACTCAGGGAAACCATCAGGGAAAACCTGATTCCCATTGGCCTAATTTGTGATCACACGATTATTTACGTGATCACAAAAGCAATATTTTTGCGGCCAATTGCCTCAAAACAGGGGTTTTGGCGCGCGGGACAGGTGACAGCGCCGAGAAAAAGTATAACAAGAAACCCAGCAAAAGACGGCTGTCGCGCCGCCCGCCATCTGCAAAGGAGTTGCTCCATGGCTGAAACCAAACCGGTTGAACGCCCGCTTTCGCCCCACCTGCAAATTTATCGCCCACAACTGACCTCGATCACCTCGATCCTGACACGGATCACCGGCAATGCCCTGATCGTGGCGGCGCTTCTGATCGTGTGGTGGCTTTTGGCGGCCTCTACCTCTGACGCCTATTTTGCCATGGCCGATGCGGTGCTGACCTCTTGGTTTGGCGATCTGGTTCTGTCCCTCTCGGCTTGGGCGGTGTGGTATCACTACCTCGCGGGGCTGCGGCATCTCTATTTTGACGCGGGCAAGGGAATGGACATTCCCACCGCCGAGAAACTCGGTTGGGGCTGCATCATCGGCTCGGTCGTGCTGACCGTCATCACCCTGCTTCTGGTCTGAGGAGAGCATCATGCGTTATCTGACCGCACGCAAACGCGCCGAGGGCAAAGGGGCCGCTGGCACCGGGACCGAACATTTTTGGTATATGAAACTTTCGGGTGTTGGCCTTGCCCTGATCATCCCGGTGTTTCTGGTGGCCTTTGGCCGCGCCCTTGGCGGTGACCGCGCCGAGGTGCTGGCCGCCTTTTCGCATCCGGCCATGGCCATTCTCACCGGCCTCGTGATTTTCTTTGGCCTGCGCCACTACGCAAGCGGCGCGCAGACCATGATCGAGGATTACAGCCACGGCAGCACGCGCCGGGGCCTGATTATTGCCGTGACCGTTCTAAGTTACGGGCTGATCGCCACCGGGCTTTTCGCCCTTGCCAAGATCGCGCTGTGAGGACCTGAACAAATGGCTGCTTATGAATACGAGACGCATGATTATGACGTCGTGGTTGTCGGCGCGGGCGGCGCGGGCCTGCGGGCGACACTCGGCATGGCCGAACAGGGCCTCCGTACGGCCTGCGTGACCAAGGTTTTCCCGACCCGCTCGCACACGGTTGCGGCACAGGGCGGCATTGCCGCATCGCTTGGCAATATGGGCCCCGATAGCTGGCAGTGGCATATGTATGACACGGTCAAGGGTTCGGATTGGCTGGGCGATACCGACGCAATGGAATATCTCGCGCGCGAGGCCCCCAAAGCGGTCTATGAGCTGGAACATTACGGCGTGCCGTTCTCGCGCACCGAAGAGGGCAAGATCTATCAGCGCCCCTTTGGCGGCCACACCACCGAATTTGGCGAAGGCCCGCCGGTGCAGCGCACATGTGCCGCCGCTGACCGCACCGGCCATGCCATCCTTCACACGCTCTATGGTCAAAGCCTCAAGCAAAAGGCCGAGTTCTACATCGAATATTTCGCCATTGATCTGGTGATGACCGATGGGGCCTGCACCGGCGTCGTTTGCTGGAAACTCGACGATGGCACCATCCACGTCTTCAACGCCAAGATGGTCGTACTGGCCACCGGCGGCTATGGCCGCGCCTATTTTTCGGCGACCTCTGCCCATACCTGCACCGGCGACGGTGGCGGCATGGTGGCGCGCGCCGGTCTGCCGCTGCAAGACATGGAATTCGTGCAATTCCACCCCACCGGCATTTTCGGCGCCGGGTGCCTGATTACCGAGGGTGCGCGTGGCGAGGGCGGATACCTCACCAATTCCGAGGGCGAGCGTTTCATGGAACGCTACGCGCCCAATTACAAGGATCTCGCGCCACGCGACTATGTCAGTCGCTGCATGACGATGGAAATCCGCGAAGGGCGCGGCGTGGGCGCGGATGGCGATCACATCCACCTCAACCTCAGCCACCTGCCGCCTGAGGCGCTGCATCTGCGCCTGCCCGGTATTTCCGAGTCTGCCCGCATCTTTGCCGGCGTTGACGTGACCAAGGAACCGATCCCGGTTTTGCCCACCGTGCATTACAACATGGGCGGCGTGCCGACGAATTATTGGGGCGAGGTGGTCAATCCCACTCAGGACAATCCCCATGCCGTCGTCCCCGGCCTCATGGCCGTGGGCGAGGCGGGCTGCGCCTCTGTGCATGGCGCGAACCGGCTTGGCTCCAACTCGCTCATTGACCTTGTGGTCTTTGGCCGCGCTGCTGCCATTCGCGCAGGCAAGGTGGTGGATCGCGACTCGGCGGTGCCCGCCACCAACAAGGCCGAGGTGGACAAGGCGCTCAGCCGCTTTGACGGGCTGCGCCATGCCACCGGCGCTGTGCCCACCGCCGAATTGCGGCTCGAAATGCAGCGCACGATGCAGGCCGATGCCGCCGTGTTCCGCACCTCGAAAACGCTGGCCGAAGGCGTGGACAAGATGAAGGCCGTCGCCGCCAAGATGGACGACATCAAGGTCACGGACCGTAGCCTTGTGTGGAACAGCGACCTGATGGAAACGCTGGAGCTGACCAATCTCATGCCCAATGCGCTCGCCACGATCTTTGGGGCCGAGGCCCGGCAAGAAAGCCGCGGCGCGCATGCGCATGAAGATTTCAGCACCCGCGACGACGAGAAATGGCGCGTTCACACGATAGCGCGGGTCGACGGCAATTCCGTCGATCTCAGCTATCGCCCGATCGTCACCGATCCTCTGACAACCGAGGATCAGGGCGGCATCAGCCTCAAAAAGATCGCGCCAAAGGAACGGACGTTCTAAGGGAGAGAAGCATGTCACAGCTTTCATCGTCGTTAAGCAAAGGGGTTTTCGCCGTGCTGATGGTGGCGTTTATTTCGACGCCCGCGTTTGCCAATCCGGGTCCACGCATACCGGTGCAGGAACAGCGCAAGGCGATCCTTGATTGTCGCTACGAAATGGGCATTCGCGGACCTGCTCGTTTTGGCGCGACATGGTCGGAACTGCCGCCCGGTGGCAGCACCGTGAGCTGGATCGTCCCCGGAACAAACCTAAGCCCGGCGCAGGCGGACAGGATCAACGAATGTGCCGATCAAAGGCTGGGGCGGGCACCGACCCCGCGCTTCGCGACCCAGACGCAGAGACAGAGCGTTCGCGTGCGCGGGTCCTGCCCGTCACATGCCCCCGTGCTGTTTGGCGGGTCAACCTATTGTCTCAGGGGTAACTGACCTGATGACCCGACCTGTATTGGCTTTCACCGCAATAATGGCCCTCAGCGCCTGCGAGGCGACCAATCAGGTCGCCGACACCCTCGCGCGCGAGCGGGCCAAGGGCGTGGTCAACACAGTCGTCGCACAGCGCTTTCCGGGCCTCAACGCTGCCCCGATCACCGATTGCGTGATTGATGCCGCCTCTGCCGGAGAGATCATTCAGATCGCAAGCGCCAGCGTGTCAGGCGTAACACCTGAAACCACGCAGCAAGTGATCGCAATCGCACAGCGCCCCGAGGCCGTGCAATGTATTGCCCAAAATAGCCTGACCCTCTTGGGCGGCTGACAAGGAGTAGCAAGATGGTTCAACTCACACTCCCCAAGAATTCGCGCATGACCACGGGCAAGACATGGCCCAAGCCCGAGGGTGCCAAGACCGTGCGCAAGTTCCAGATTTACCGCTGGAACCCGGACGATGGCAAAAACCCGCGGGTGGACACCTATTTCGTGGATATGGACACCTGCGGCCCGATGGTTCTGGATGCGCTGATCAAGATCAAGAACGAGATTGATCCCACGCTCACCTTCCGCCGCTCTTGCCGCGAGGGGATTTGCGGCTCTTGCGCGATGAATATCGACGGGATCAACACGCTGGCCTGCATCTACGGTATGGATGAAATCAAGGGCGATGTGAAAATCTACCCGCTGCCGCATATGCCGGTGGTCAAGGATCTGATCCCCGACCTTACGCATTTCTACGCGCAGCACGCCAGCATCATGCCGTGGCTGGAAACCAAAACCAACCGCCCCGCAAAAGAGTGGCGGCAGAGCATCGAGGACCGCGAGAAACTCGATGGGCTTTATGAATGCGTGATGTGCGCGTCCTGCTCTACCTCTTGCCCATCCTATTGGTGGAATGGCGACAAATACCTTGGACCGGCCGCACTTTTGCATGCCTATCGCTGGATCATCGACAGCCGGGACGAGGCAACAGGCGAGCGGCTTGATGATCTCGAAGACCCGTTCAAGCTTTATCGCTGCCATACCATCATGAACTGCACGAAAACCTGCCCCAAGGGCCTCAACCCCGCCAAGGCCATCGCTGAGATCAAAAAGATGATGGTCGAGCGGCACGTCTGATCGGACACAGGGACAATGGCAAGCGAGGGCTTATGGTTTGCGCTGCTCTTGGCCCTGATCGCGGGCGCGGCCATGCCCCTTGGGGCGGCGCTCGCGCTCTCCGCAACCTTTAGGCGGCTGCCTGCGCCTGCGACCCATGGCATCGTTGCCTTTGGCGGTGGCGCGCTTTTGGCGGCGATTGCGCTGGTGCTGGTGCCTCATGCGCGCGATACGCTTTCCGCGCCCGTGGCGCTTGCTGCCTTTGCTGGCGGCGGGATCGCCTTTTTTGCCATCGACCGCTTTCTTGAATCGCACGGCGGGCGCGGCGCGCAGCTTATGGCGATGCTGCTCGATTTTCTGCCCGAGGCCATGGCCATCGGGGCCATGCTGACCGCGCAGGCCGAACGCGCACTCTTGCTGGCCGGCCTCATTTTCCTGCAAAATCTGCCCGAGGGCTTTGCCGCCTTTCGCGACATCATGCGTGGTGGTGCGGTCCGGGGGCATCGGATCGTCTTGCTCTTTGCCGGGCTTGCCCTGCTTGGGCCGGTCTGCGCAGCCATCGGCTTTTCTTTTCT
This sequence comes from Roseovarius mucosus, assembly GCF_002080415.1. NCBI lineage: Bacteria > Pseudomonadati > Pseudomonadota > Alphaproteobacteria > Rhodobacterales > Roseobacteraceae > Roseovarius > Roseovarius mucosus. The sequence continues at coordinate 2,422,277 of NZ_CP020474.1, forward strand.
CTCCGAGATGCCGCAGGTTCTGGGGGTTATCATGATGTTTGCGGCGGGCGGCATTCTCTACCTGATTTTTCAGGATATCGCCCCCGCCGCCCGTGCGCGCCACAGTTGGTTGCCGCCTTTGGGGGCGGTCTTTGGCTTCACGCTGGGTTTGGCCGGGGATATGCTGATCGGCTAAAATCCGTGCCTTGCATCAGACGCATGGCAAGACTGCGCGCTTGGTGGTTTATGCCGCAGCGCAGAAGATTATGTAAGTGCCATGGAAATATGGAGATAAACCCATGGCTTACCCGGTCAAAACCCCTGTCGCCCCGGCTGTGAAATCGGCCCCAATCACCCCAGATTGGGTCGCCGTCTATTACACGCCCGAGGCCCCCGCAAACCTGCCGCAAGCGCCCCAAACCCCCGGTCTGGACGCACTCGAACAGATGTATGCCTATTACGAGGCTTGAACGCCCCGGCACAAATTGGGGCAGGGCCTTATGCCTTGCCCCGGCCTTGCCTCACTCTACCGCCCGGATCAGTTTGCGCTCTAGCACCCGCAGCACGGTCTTCAGGTCATGCCCGCGCTTGAGCACCTGACCATCCATGCCAATCACCGCATATTGCCCTTGCTTGCCCTGCAATTTTGGCCGCTTTTCAATCCGGTAGAGCGGATGTTCCGCCGTGCGCCGAAAGATCGAAAACACCGCCACCTCGCGCAGACAGGAAATACCGTAGTCGCGCCACTCTCCCGCCGCGACCATGCGCCCATAGAGCGACAGGATCACGCCCAGTTCAGTGCGTTGGAACGCCACCTGAGTGGTTGAGGGATGCGCGCCCGCAATCGGGCCGAGGCTTTGCAAACTCATACCTCCAGAGTTGCGCCAATCCTGCGCCAAATCAAGCGCTTTCCTGACCGGCCTCAGGCAAACCGCCCCTGACAGAACCACCCGCCCGAGATTTGCCCGCCATGGGCACGAAACAGCCACAGCCGCTCGCCGCGCGTCGTCACCACCTGCCAGTAGTCGCGCACCCCGCTGCGCCACGCCGGGTCCTCCAGCCACCATTCCGGCGCAATCCGCTCTGGTCCGCTGGCCCCGGCCACCTCATGCACCCGCCCGCGCCAGCGAAACGGCAGCGTGATATCCCCCGTCTCGGGCCGCGTTATAGCTTCGGGCGACCAGATCAGCAACGGGCGGCGCGCCTCGGGTGTGGGCCAAGGCGCGGTGGCAGGCTCTGACCAGGCGGCGGCAAGGGTCAGCGCCGATTTCTCGGGAATATGGCTCTCGGCGGGATGGCGGCGGGTGATCGCCTCCAGCCCGATACGCCCGCCCAGCCGCGTGATCAGATCAGCCAGCGCTGCCTCTTGCGCACCGGGCCCCCGCCCACGGCCCAAACCGCTTTCGCCCTGCCGGGTTTCCATTCGCGCGGTCACAATCGTCTCTAGCCGCAGCATGTCGATCCCAAACCCGGCGTCGATCCTGTCAAGCTGCATCTCCAGAAGTGGGCGCATCGCCTCTGGCTGGTCCACCGCGCGTGCCAGCCGCACCTCGACCGCTTGCAGCCCACCATCGGCGCGGTAAGCCTCCAGCCGCAGATGCCGCGCGCCCTGTCCCTTGCCCTGCAACAGAAGGCAGAGCCGCTCGGTCAATCGGCACACTGCGGCCTCCAGATCACCGCGCAATCCGATCGGGTCCGGCAGGCTCAGCCGGGTGGCAAAGCGCGGGGCCGGGGCCGAGGGCGACATCGGCTCTGGTACATGGCCCAAGGCCTGATCCAGCCGCAACATCACCTCGGGGCCAAAGCGGCGGGCAAGGCTGGCGCGTGGTTGCGCCGCCAAGTCCCCGATCCGCCGCAGCCCCAGCCGCGCCAGATCCGCCACCACCACAGGGGGCAGCCGCAGCGCCGCGACTGGCAAAGGTGCCAGCCTGTCGGGCAGATGCCCCGGCGGGGCAATCTCATCCGCCTCAGCGCCCACCGGCACCACAGGGGCCGCGCCGCCGCGCTCCCAATGCCGCCGCTTGGCGGCACGCGACCGGGTGGCGCGGGCCTCTTGGTCGATGGCATCGCCCGAACGCTGCGCCGCCACCCCTTGCCCGGCATAGCGCGCCAATGCCCATGCGCCCCCCACCGTATCCGCCAGCCCACAGCGCAGGCTGAGGCCCAGATCCCCGGCTTCGGCGCGCAGCGTGGCGATCAGCCCCGCTTCGCCGCCAAAGAGATGCGCACAGCCCGTGACATCCAAGAGCAGGCCCGCCGTGCCCTCGATCCCCACCAAGGGCGAGAACCGCCCGGCCCAACGCCCCAATGCGGCCAGAAATGCCGCCTCCGCCGCACGGTTGCGGGGGCGGGTGATCAGGTCCGGGCAGAGCGCCTGCGCGGTGCGCAGCGGCTGCCCCGGTTTCAGCCCCAGCGCCTCGGCGCGCAGTGACACAGAGGTCAGCACCTGATCCTGCGCCTCGGCACTGACCACCGCAAAAAGCCGCGTGTCCGGGTCCGTCACCCGCCGCAACAGGCGCTCGGCCCCAAGCCGGGGAAACCAGATCGACAGGATGCGGCGGGTGGGCATGGCGGGTTTCGTTCTCTATTTGTTCCATATCAAATAGAGCGGGGGATAGGCGGAGTCGAGTCAGCAGCCGCGCGGATTGCTGGGCCGGGGACTAGCGAAGCAGCGGCACCGTCTGGCACTTTATGCACGCAAAGTTCGTGTGATCCCACAGCATAGCGCTCCCTCTCCAAATCGCTAGGCCGCGGGACGGCCCAGCGATCCGCGCGGCGGCGCGTGCCGCGCCTTGTTCCGCGCGGGGGATATCCGAAACCGCCGCACCGCGCTGTTCAAAGCTGTCACATCGAATTTCGACGTGGTGCCCCCTCACCCACAGGCGATCCGCGTGATCACCCCGTCCGCGTCATGCTCGACATTCAGCCGATCGGGGCGGTAATCCATCGTTACCATCGCCCCCGGTGGCAGAATGCGCACCGCAGCGCGCCCGCTGAAATCCTGCGCCGCAACCGGCGTGCCGATCAGCGCCTGCATCTGCGCCGCACCGCAGGCATCGCCCTCAGGCGCCTTGTCCTGTGGGCCAACACACCCCGCCAATGCCCCGATCATCAGGGCTGTGCTAAGGATTTTCTTCATGGTTTCGCCTCTCTTGCCGGAAATTGCCGCAAAAAGTGCCGCAGTCCGGGGTCTGCGTGACGCTCTCGATATTGAATCACCGCGCCGCATGACGCAAGACTGCGGCAAATTGCAAAGGAAAGGATAACACATGCGCACACGTGCTGCGGTTGCGGTTGAGGCAGGCCGCCCGATGGAGATCATGGAGGTGAACCTTGAGGGTCCGAAGGCGGGCGAGGTTCTGGTGGAGATCAAGGCGACGGGCCTGTGCCACACCGATGATTTCACCCTGTCGGGGGCCGATCCCGAGGGGGCGTTTCCGGCCATTCTGGGGCATGAGGGCGCGGGCGTCGTGCTCGAGGTGGGCCCCGGTGTGACCAGCCTGCAACCGGGCGATCACGTCATTCCGCTTTACACGCCCGAATGCCGCGAATGCGAATACTGCCTCAACCCGAAAACCAACCTGTGCCAGAAAATCCGCTCGACCCAAGGCCAGGGTGTGATGCCCGACGGCACCAGCCGGTTCTCGATGCTGGATGGCACGCCAATCCTGCATTACATGGGCTGCTCGACCTTTGCCAATCACACGGTCCTGCCCGAGATTGCGCTCGCGAAGGTGCGCAAGGATGCCCCCTTTGACAAGATTTGCTACATCGGCTGCGGCGTCACCACGGGCGTCGGCGCGGTGATCAACACCGCCAAGGTCGAGATCGGCAGCCGGGCGATTGTGTTCGGTCTGGGCGGCATCGGCCTCAACGTGCTGCAGGGGCTGCGGCTGGCGGGGGCGGATCAGATCGTCGGCGTCGATATCAACCCGGGCCGGATCGAGATGGCGACGCGCTTTGGCATGACCGATTTCGTCAACCCCAAAGAGGTTTCGGGCGATCTGGTGGCGCATCTTGTGGCGCTGACCGGCGGGGGGGCGGATTACACATTCGATGCCACCGGCAATGTGGGCGTGATGCGCACGGCGCTCGAGGCGGCGCATAAGGGCTGGGGCGAGAGCATCATCATCGGCGTGGCCCCGGCGGGCGCGGAAATCAGCACGCGGCCGTTCCAATTGGTCACGGGGCGCAGCTGGCGCGGCACGGCCTTTGGCGGCGCGCGCGGGCGCACGGATGTGCCCAAGATTGTCGATTGGTACATGCAGGGCAAGATCGAGATCGACCCGATGATCACCCACACCATGCCGCTCGAGGATATCAACAAAGGGTTCGAGCTCATGCACGCCGGCGAAAGCATCCGCAGCGTGGTGATTTACTAAGTGCTATCCCAAGACCCCATGCAACGCCGCACAGCCCCCTGTGCGGCGTTTTGCATTGCGGGCGGCACGCCAGCGATTAGATTTGCCGCCAAACCCGATGGAGGATCACAAGATGAGCGACACGACCTATACCCCGCCCGATGTCTGGACATGGGAGGCCCCCTCTGGCGGGCAATTCGCCTCGATCAACCGCCCCATCTCGGGCGCGACCCATGACAAGGAACTCCCCAAGGGCGCGCATCCCTTTCAACTCTATTCACTGGCCACGCCCAATGGGGTCAAGGTCACGGTGATGTTCGAAGAGTTGCTCGCCGCAGGCCATGACGCCGAGTATGACGCCTGGCTCATCAATATCAGCGAGGGTGATCAATTCGGCTCGGGCTTTGTCGCGGTCAATCCCAATTCCAAGATCCCGGCGCTGCTGGACCACACCGGCGACACGCCCCTGCGCGTGTTCGAAAGCGCCTCGATCCTGATGCATCTGGCCGAGAAATTTGGCGCCTTCTTGCCCAAGAGTGGCCCTGCGCGCACCGAAACCCTGAATTGGCTTTTCTGGCAGATGGGCAGCGCGCCCTATCTGGGGGGCGGCTTTGGCCATTTCTACGCCTATGCGCCCGAGAAATGGCAATATCCGATCGACCGTTTCGCGATGGAGGTGAAGCGGCAACTTGACGTGCTCGACCGTCAATTGGCCAAGCGGTCCTTTATTGCAGGCGACGAGTATACCATTGCCGATATGGCGATCTGGCCGTGGTATGGCCAGCTTTGCCTTGGGCGGCTTTATAATGCGGCGACGTTTCTGGATGTTGCCAGCTATAAACACGTCATGGCCTGGGCGGAAAAGATTGACGCGCGCCCCGCGGTGAAGCGGGGCCGCATGGTCAACCGCAGCTTTGGCGAGCCGAAGGAGCAACTGCGCGAGCGCCACGCGGCCACGGATTTCGACACGCGGACCCAAGACAAGATCGGCTAACTCGGATGGTGCCACGGCCCTGCATGGGCGGGGTCGTGGCGCATTTCTTCTGAACTGGCCTCAGCCCTCGTGTTCCGCCAGCCAGCGCTCGGCATCAAGTGCTGCCATACAGCCCATGCCCGCCGATGTGACCGCCTGACGATAGACATGGTCGGTCAGATCGCCTGCGGCAAAGACGCCGGGAACAGATGTGCGGGTGCTGCCCGGCACAACCTTGACATACCCGCCATTGTGCAGCTCCAGCCGGTCCTTGACCAATTCGCTGGCAGGGGCGTGACCGATGGCGATGAACACGCCCTTGCACGGGATTTCCATGATAGCACCGGTTTCGACATGACGCACTCGCACGCCCTCGACACCTTTGGGATTGTCGCTGCCAAAGACCTCGTCCAGCGTGTGAAACCACAGGGTTTCGATCTTGGGGTTCTTCATCAGCCGGTCTTGCAGGATCTTTTCGGCGCGCAGGGTGTCGCGGCGGTGAATAAGCGTGACCTTTGAGGCGAAATTGGTCAGGAACAGCGCCTCTTCCACCGCCGTATTGCCCCCGCCGATCACCACGATTTCCTGACCGCGATAGAAAAACCCGTCGCAGGTGGCACAGGCCGATACGCCAAACCCCTTGAACGCCTCTTCCGACGGCAGGCCCAGCCATTTGGCCCGCGCCCCGGTGGCGAGGATCACCGCATCGGCGGTATAGGTTGTGCCGCTGTCGCCCTTTGCCACAAACGGACGGACATCCAGATCAAGCGAAGAGATGATATCGCCCACGATGTCACAGCCCATCGCCTTGGCATGCGCCTCCATCCGAACCATCAGGTCTGGCCCCTGAACTTCGGTATCGCCGGGCCAGTTCTCGACCTCGGTCGTGGTGGTCAACTGGCCGCCCGGCTCGATCCCTTGCACCAGAATGGGCGAGAGCATGGCACGGCTGGCATAGACGCCTGCGGTATAGCCAGCAGGGCCAGAACCGATGATCAGGCATTTGGTGTGACGGGTGTCGGGCATGGGGGCTCTCTCATGTGATCTGCGGATTTGGCGCATGATATAGCCCTCTGGCGCGGGGCATGTAACCCCTTGCAGGGCGGATATGCACAGGGCGCTGGGGGGTCTATTCGGGAAATGATCTTGCGCAATAGCGAAACATAATTGCGCATGTGACCCATGATGCTATAACAATTGCGAAATTCAATAAGGAGTCCCCCATGGCCGCGTCCCGTCTTGATCCCATAGATCGCAAGATTCTGGCGGAGTTGCAGGCCGATGGCCGGATGACCAACGTGGAACTGGCCAAGCGCGTGGGTATTTCGGCCCCGCCTTGCCTGCGCCGGGTCCGCACGCTCGAAGAGCAGGGCTATATTCGCGGCTATCACGCCGATGTGGACCCCCGCGAACTCGGGTTTGAGGTGCAGGTGTTCGCCATGGTCGGGCTGCAAAGTCAGGCCGAGGCAGATCTGAGCGCCTTTGAGGCGCGCTGCCGCGCATGGCCCTTGGTGCGTGAATGCCACATGCTCAACGGCGAGGTGGATTTCATCCTCAAATGCGTGGCCCCCGATCTCAGCACCTTTCAGCGCTTTTTGACCGAGGAACTGACAGCCGCCGACAATGTCGCCAGCGTCAAGACATCGCTGGTCATTCGCGGGGCCAAGGACGAACCCGGCGTGCCGTTCGAGATCCTTGAGGCGCGGCTCAGCCAGTCAGCCTGAGGTCAGGAAACGCTCAGCGTATCAGGCGCATCAAGCGGCAGACGCAGATGGGCCAGAGGGCCAAATTGATGCGGCTCTTGAATCTGCGGAAAAAGGGATAGGAAGAGCGACAGCATGCTCGGCCCCACGTCACGCTCGAACCCGGCACCGGGGTGAAAGCTCTCGACCTCAAGCCCATTGGCCGTAATCAGCGCATGTCGCCGCAGCCAGAGGTGATAGAATGTCACCGCACGCGGCGGTGTGACACCAAAGGCGTGTAGCCCATCCGCCAGCACATGCGCCGGGCTCAACACGTGATCCGATCCAATGCTTGCGCGCATGTTGCGTGGGCGCGTCAGAATGCGCGCGCCGGGACCGGCCAGCAAATCGGCCATTGGCCGCGCAATGCCAAAGGCATCGGCCATGATGCGCGTCAGCTTCACCGAACGGCTGGCAAGATCCTCGGGGCGCAGGGTCATGCGACCAATCCAGAGCACCGGCAGTGGGCCATGCGCCGAGGTCTGCAAGAGATCACCGGGCAGCAGGTCTTCGATTGCAATCGGCCCGCGCGTGGTGGTGATCAGCGTGCCGCGCGCGAAGGCAGAATGTGCTGCATCAAACAGCGGCAGGGCCGGGGCCATATGCTCGCGTTCCTCAATGCCACCATCGGCCTTTAGCCAGAGGTTGGTATAATGCCGCATCGGCAGGCGAGGTGTTTCAGGATTCGCAAGAATGCGGCGCACAGGCGTCGCATAGGCGGCATTTGCCGTCAGGCGGGGGATACTCATTGCTGTGTCACCTCGAATTCAAGGATGTCACAACCGCGTCGGCCCCCACCGACAACGACAGATGGACAAATCTGTTTGTATAGTGGGGTCAATATGCGGGCGTTGCGGGCTTTAAGTCAAACTTTCAGGGTAATTGTTCGCAGCCCGTGACAAGTGGCGGCAATCCGGCGCGATTGTCCCTGCTTCGCTCAATCGGCTTGCCACAATTCAAAGCCATATTCGCGAATCACCTAACCCCTGCCTGTCCTGCTTGACGCAGTGATCATTCGGGATGTATTCTGAATTTGGAATGTTTAAACCCCTCTTGGGATTGCGGATCGCCCAGACCCGAAACGCATCAGATAACGTGGCGCAGGCCCTGAGCTTGTGGGATTGATGATCATGATTTTTGGACGCTGGATGCGCAGACGAAAGAGGGTTGGCTTTGCGCCGGCGCTGCTCGTCTTGTTGCTCAGCGTTCGGGTCGCCACAGCCGCCGCCGTCGATTGCCAACACGAATTGGCCGATGCCGCGCAGGCCCATCACCACGCCCAAGACCTCCTCAAGATCGAGGCCATCGCGCTTGGCGGTGCGCTGTGTCTGGTCGAAGAGAATCCCGGCGCGCTTGTTGCACCCCCCGCCGAGGCCAAGCATGACAGCCCGCATCTGAATACACCCTGTCCCTTCTTCAAGTCGCCGGTGGTGCTGACGGATGTGATCATCGCGCTCATTGCGCGAGAGCATAGCTTTTCGCGGGTTGTGCGCGTTTACGATGACATGCGCGCAGCAGTGGGCGATCTGCCCATCGCCTATAGCCCGCGCGCGCCGCCCGTGGTTGCCTTGGGATAGCTGGTATAGGTGCCACCCGGCACGCTCCTGCGCTTGCCGTTGCGTGGCAAGCGGTCGCTCGAGCGGGCCAGATGGCGGGCTAAGCACATTGCATCGCGCCCGCGTGACCCATGCCAGCCCCCTTTGGCCCAAACTGACATCGGAATGAAACCCTGATTTTCAATTGATCGCCGTCGCGACTGTTGCGGGCTCTTTTGCGCCCGGTCCGACGTGCATCCCCAAGAACAAGAGACTCTAAGACCATGACACAGACTTCTCTGACGGCCGGTGCTCTTTGCGCCGCGCTTGCCCTATGGCTGACTGCGCCTGCTATGGCGCATGACGGCACCACAGCCCCCAAGGACGGGCTGCGCGTCAGCGTGACCGATCTGCCGCCGTTGCGCGCCGATGGCCATGCCCCCATTGGTGTGATGGGCGAACACCGCCACAAGACCGGCGAAGTGATGCTGTCCTACCGCTTCATGCATATGGACATGGAGGGCTATCGCAGCGGCACCAACCGGCTTAGCCCCGAACAGGTGGCCATGACGCCCAATACGTTTTTCGGTCTGCCGGGCCAGCCGCCCAACATCCGCGTCGCGCCCACCAGCATGACCATGGATATGCATATGTTTGGCGCGATGTATGCGCCGAATGATCGACTGACTCTGATGGCCATGCTGCCCTATATCACCAAGCAGATGAACCACATCACTTTTGCAGGCCCCGCCGGCACCACCCGTCTGGGCACATTCAAGAGCCAATCCGAAGGTTGGGGCGATCTCAAGGTCTCCGCGCTCTACGGGCTTGGGACTTGGGGCAATCACAAGCTGCACCTGAATTTCGGTGCCAGCCTGCCCACTGGCTCTACCACGGAGCAGGCAACAGTCCTCACCCCAACAGGGGCGTTCGCGACAATGCGCATGCCCTACGGGATGCAGTTGGGTTCTGGCACCTTCGATCTCTTGCCCGGCATCACCTATAGCGCGCGGTCGGGCAATACCGGCTGGGGCGCGCAACTGACTGGTGTGATCCGCACCGGCAAGAACAACGGCTACCATCTGGGCAACGAGATGGCGATGACCACATGGGCCAGCTATCAGCCCAAGCCGTGGATCAGCCTGTCGGGCCGCATCGAGGCCAAAAGCGTGGGCGACATCAGCGGGCGCGATTCGCGCATGGTCGGCCCGTCGCCCACTCTCAATCCCGATAACTACGGCGGCGAAACGGTAACGCTCTATGCGGGCGTCAACCTTGTGGCGCAAAAGGGCGCGCTGCGCGGGCATCGTCTGGCGCTCGAGGTCGGCGCGCCGGTCTATCAGGATCTGAACGGGCTTCAGCTTGAGACGGATTGGACCACGACACTGGGCTGGCAATACGCTTTCTAAGCTGTGTTGCCTGTCATCGAAACGACACCCGCCCCGGGCTTGACCCGGGACCTCGCCGATCCTGCGTAGAGGCCCCTAGTCAGGCCCGGGGCGATGTGACCCCGATCAGACGCTCCAGCTCCAAGTAACGCGGTGCGCGGTTCAGGCCGCGCGCCGCACACACTCTTGCAGGCCTGACATGCTCTTGCGCCCCAGTTGCGCCAGCGTCAGGCTCACCTCTTCGGTCATCACCTCCCAGAGCCGGTGCAGCCCCCGCTCGCCTCCCGCCGCCATGGCAAAAAGCAGGGGCCGCCCGAGAAAGGCAAAATTCGCCCCCATGGCATGTGCCTTGACGATATCCTCGCCCGACCGCAGCCCGGAATCGAAAAACAGCGGAAATTCCGGCCCAAGCGCCGCGCGCATCTCTGCCAGCATCAAAATAGGCTCCGGTGCGCCATCCAACTGCCGCCCGCCATGGCTGGAAACCTGTATCGCATCCACCCCAGCCGCACACAGCCGCACGGAATCCTCCACGTCCAGCACGCCCTTGATCACCAGCTTGCCGGGCCAGGCCGCGCGCAGCCGGTCAAGATAGGACCAATCCGCCGCCGCCCGGCTGGCGGTGCGGTCAAAACCACCCTGCCGGAAATTTGCCATCTCTGGCTTGCCATGCAGCAGCGTGCCCAGCGACCAGCGCGGATGCAGCGCGAAATCAACGAATTGCCGTGGTCCGATCTTGAACGGCATCTTGAAGCCGTGGCGCAATTCGCGCGGGCGTCGCCCCACCTCAGGCACATCCAGCGTGACGACAAGGGTTTGATAGCCCGCCGCCCGCGCCCGCTCGACCAGCGCCATGGTGCCGCTGCCATCACCACTGAAATAGAGCTGAAACCACGCATGCCCCTCGGCCACCTCGATCATCTGCTCCAGCGGGGTCGAGGCGACGGTTGAAACGCCCAAAGGCACGCGATCCCGCGCCGCCAGCCGCGCCAGCATGAGATCGGCCCCCGGCGTGCTCAGGTTGCACATCCCCATTGGCGTGATGCCAAAGGGCACGCGCGCCGCGTGCCCGAACACATTCAGCGACAAATCCCGCTTGGCCACATTGCACAGAACACGCGGCTTCAGCCGCAAATCCCGCAGCGCCGCACGATTGAGCGCCTCACCATGTTCTTCCCCCGCAGCGCCGTCGATATAATCGAACACCATCCACGGCAGACGTCGCCGCGCCAAACGGCGCGCATCCTCGGCGGAATGAATGGCATCGGCCCCCATCGCCTTACCTAGCGCAGCACATGCACGGCGCAGGGCGCATGCCGCACCACCCGCGCCGCCGTCGAGCCCAAGAGAAAGTCGCTCAGCCCCGGTTTGTGCGACCCGACGATGATGCAATCCGCACCCTGCTTTTCGGCATAATCTGTAATCGCCCGTCCCGAATGACCGCGCAGCATCACAGGCGTCACGTCGGGCGCCCCCGCCACCCGCTCGGCCAATTGCGCCTGCGCGCGCTTATAGGCACCTTCGACCACCTCTTCATCCAGATAGGCCCGCACCGAGCCTTGGACCGGCTCATAGGCGTGCAGGGCGATGATCTCGCCCCCGTCAGCACGCAGCGCGCGGGCAACCTCCAACGCGCTTTCGCTGATCCCGTGTTCCAGCGACAGGCCGACAATGATTTTGCGATACATGACGCTCACTCCTCTTCATGGGACAAGGATGATCTTGGGGCTGGTCACGCGCCCACCACGAATATCGGCAAAGGCGCGCGCGCCATCGCTCAGCGCACGCTCCTCCACCCAGTCGAGCGCGCCCAGACGCCCGTCGAACATCGCCTGCGCACAATCGCGGAAATCCTGCGCGGTATAGGTATAGGTGCCGATAAAGGTGATCTCTTGCAGCGTCATGCGCCGGATATCGAGGCCGCCGGTGGATTGCCCCAAACCGATATGCGCGATCACCCCACCGGGCCGCGCATGGGCAGAGGCCTGCGCGCGCGTGGCCTCATAGCCCACGCCATCGACCACGATGTCGAACTGTTCGGACGGGTCCAGCGCATCGGGCGCAATCGCCTTTTGGTCGCATCGCAGGTCCAGAAACGCCCGCCGTGCGGCATGCGGCTCAACCATCGTGACATCCGCAATGCCCTGCGCCGTAAGGCTCAGCGCGGCACCCAGACCAATCGCACCACCGCCCAGCACCAACGCGCGCTGCGCACCCTCACCCAAAACTGCACGGCCCAGCCGCACGCCATGCCAGCCGCAGGCAATCGGTTCGGCCAGCGCCGCTTGATGCGTGGTCATATGCTCGGGCACCGCCACAAGATTGCGCTCTGGCATCGCCAAAAGCCCGGCAAACGCCCCCTCGCGCGGTGGCATGGAAATGATCTGGCGTGTGCTGCACAGGTTATCGCGCCCCGACCGGCAGGCAGGGCAGGTGCCGCATGTCACCAGCGGATTGACTGTCACGCGCGCGCCCGTCATGGCCCCGCTCAGCACCACACCCGCCGCCTCATGCCCCAGCACCAGCGGCGCGGGGCGGCGGTCATCATGGCCCAGATAGGCGTGCATATCTGATCCGCAAATGCCCACGCTCTCAACCCGGATCAGCGCCTCACCCTCCTGCGGCACCGGGTCCGCCATCTCGCGATAGTCGAGCGCCTCTGGCCCGGTATAGACTAAAGCCTTCATTTTGCGGTGAATCCTCCGTCCAGCATCAGGATTTGGCCGGTGACATAATTCGATGCATCCGAGCACAGGAACAGCAGCGGCCCATCCATATCCTCCGGCTCGCCATTGCGCCCGATGCAGGTCTGCGCCGCATTGCGCGCGGCGCGCTCTGGGTCATTGAACACCGGCGCTGTCAGCTCTGTGCGCACAAAGCCGGGGGCCAGCGCGTTGACGTTGATGCCCCCCGGCGACCATGCCTCGGCCATAGCGCGGGTCATCTGCGCCACGCCGCCCTTGCTGGCCCCATAGGCGATGCCCCCCGGAAAGGCGCGGAAAGATTGCAGCGACGCGAAATTGACAATCCTTCCCCAGCCGCGCGCGCGCATCGCGGGCACAAGGTGCTGGCTCAGGAAAAACGGCGCGGTGAGGTTAAGCGCCAATGTCACATCCCAGCCTTCGGGCGTCACGTCATCTGCCACCTGCCGCGTGTTGATGCCCGCCGCGTGGATCACAATGTCGGGCGCGCCAAACGGCTCTGATGCGCGCCGCGCCAGATCGGCCAGACCGTCGCGATCCGCCAGATCATGCGCGATCACGGCCCCATTTGCGCCCACCTCTGCCTGCCATCCCGCCAGCGCATCGGCACGGCGGGCCACACCCACCACGCGCGCGCCGCGCATCGCCAGCACCGTCGCCGCGCGCCGCCCAAGGCCAGCACTCGCCCCGGTCACCAGCGCCACGCGCCCCGCGATGTCAAATAGCCCCCGTTCAGCCATTGGCGGTCAGGTCAAAGGTTTCATCGGGGAAATACTTGCGCAGGCGAATATCGGCGGTGCGGGCATGCCCCTCCATCCCTTCCAGCCGCGAAATGCGCGCGGTGGCCTCGGCCACGGGCTTAGCCCCCTCGCGGGTGGCGCGCTGCCAAGTGACAATCTTCATGTATTTATGCACGCTCAGACCGCCGGTATAGCTGGCCGCGCCAGAGGTAGGCAGCACGTGATTGGTGCCCGATGCCTTGTCGCCAAAGGCGACCGTGGTTTCTTCGCCAAGGAACAAAGACCCATAACAGGTCAACCGCCCCAGCCACCAATCCAGATCCTCGGCCTGCACCGTCAGATGCTCGGGCGCGTAATCGTCCGAGGTGGCCGCCATTTCCTCGCGATCCGCGCAGAGGATCACCTCGGCATAGTCACGCCACGCGGCGGCGGCATTATCGCGATTGACCTCGGGCAGATCGGCGATCAGGTCCGGCACAAGGCGCATGACCTCTTCCGCCAGCGGGCGATGATCCGTCACCAGCCAGACGGGCGAGTTATAGCCATGCTCCGCTTGCCCGACCAGATCGGTCGCCACCACCATTGCATCAGCCGTCGCATCCGCCAGAACAAGGCTGTCGGTCGGCCCAGCGATCATGTCGATGCCAACGCGGCCAAAAAGGATGCGCTTGGCCTCGGCCACGAACTGATTGCCGGGGCCGACAAGGATGTTCGCCTTAGGAAGCCCAAAGAGGCCGAATGTCATCGCCGCAACACCCTGCACGCCGCCCATGGCCATGATCACATCCGCGCCGCAGACATGCGCCGCATAGATAATGGCCGGGGCCACGCCCACACCGGGACGGGGTGGGGAACAGGCCACGATATGCTGGCACCCTGCCACCTTGGCGGTGGTCACGGTCATGATCGCGCTCGCGATATGGCTATAGCGCCCGCCCGGCACGTAACAGCCTGCCGCATGGACCGGAATGCTCTTTTGCCCGGCAATCAGCCCCGGCACCACTTCGATCTCGATGTCACGCAAGGTTTCGCGCTGGGCCTCTGCAAAGCGGCGCACATTGGCATGGGCAAACTCGATATCCCGCTTGAGCTTGTCCGGCACGAGCGCTGTCGCAGCGGCAATCTCTTCCGGTGTCAGGATGATATTGCCCTCATAGCGGTCAAATTTGGCGGCATAGTCCATCGCGACCTTGTCACCGCCCGCTTCGATATCGGCCAGAATCCCTTGCACGGTCTCATGCACGTCACTGGCGTGCGAGGTTGAGGTCAGGGTTGCTTTCTTCAGGTATTCACGGGTCATGGTAGGGTCCTATTTGTAGACATCGGGAAGCATCGTGGTCGAAATCGCCGGGACATAGGCAATCAGCAGCACCACGATGAGCATGAAGAACACGAACGGCACGGCACGCCATGCAATCCGCAGGATGGATTCGCCGGTGATGCCCGACACGACAAAGAGGTTGAGGCCAAGCGGCGGCGTGATGAATCCCACACCCAAGGCGGTGATCATCATGATGCAGAACTGAATCTCGTTCATGCCGATATTGTCGGCCAGCGGTTTCAGAATGGGCGCGAGGATGACGATATTGGGCGTCGTCTCCATCACGCAGCCCGCCGCGATCAGGATCAGGATCATCAAAAGAATGAGCGTGGCCGGATCATCGGTCAATCCCGTCACCGCCGTTACAAACCCCTGCGGCACGCCCATGATCGCCAATGCCTGCGCCAAGGGCAGGGAAAAGGCGATGATGGGCAGGATCACCCCGTTGACCTTGGCCGAACTGATCAGCATGGCCGGAAAATCCGCCAGCTTGAGCGTGCCAAGGATAAAGCCAAGGATCACCGTGACAATGACCGCAGTCGCGCCCGCCTCGGTCGGCGTCAGCCGCCCCGAAAAGATGCCGTAAAAGATGATCCCCGGCACGATAAAGGCATACCAGCCCGACGCCAGCGCACGGCCCAGATTGGCGAAATACTCGCCAAACCCGACATTGCCGCCGCCCTCATAGCCATAGATACGATTGACCACGATATTGGTGATCAGGATCGACACAAGGATCAGCATCCCCGGAATAAGCGCCGCCATAAAGAGCGTCGAGGCCGAGATGCCCAAGACCAGACCGATGATGATATAGGCAATCGACGGTGGGATAAGGATGCCGGTACAGGCCCCCGCCGCCACCAGCGCACAGGCATAGGGGCGCGGATAGCCCGATTCCACCAGCCGGTCGATGGTCATCCGCCCCACCGCTGCAGCGCCCGCCGCATCCGATCCCGAGATGGCCGAGAACATGCCGCAGACAAGCACCGTGGCAGAGCCGAAACCGCCCTTGGCAAACTGTGTCAGCGCCTCCGCCACATTCAGAAACTTGCGACTGAGCCCGGTTCGCACCAGCACATCACCCGTCAGGATAAAGAGCGGTACCGCCGTCAGCGCAAAGGCGTCGATCCCGTCAAACAGGCTCTCCCCCACAAGGCTGAGCGGAAGCGCGCCCGACCACATCAGCATGACAATCGCCGCCGATCCAATCGCCGCCCAGACCGGCACAGCCAGCGCCACCAGCACCACGAATAGGATCACCGGCCCGTAAAAATCCCAGCCCAGATCGACGGTTTGCGAGAATGTATTCCACATGACGCGCGCCCCTCAATCAAACAGCTGATTGCCTTCGTGAACGGGTGTTCCGTCACGAAGGGCGCGCACGTCGCGCAAGAAGGATTGCACGAGCCGCAAAAGCATCAGGCCAAAGCCCACCGGCACCGCCAAGAGGAACCACACCATCGACACCCGCAACCCGGCACTGACCGAGCCGAACTTGGCCGAAACCAGCACCGTCTCCCACGACCAGTAAAGCGCGACAACTGCCACCGCTGCCATCACCAGATCGCCCAAGATATACAGCGCCGCCTTTAGGCGTGGCCCCACGTAATGCATGATCACGTCGATGCGGATATGCGCGCGCTCGCGCACCGCCGCCGCCGCCCCGATCCACGCCAGATAGATGAAAGCATAGCGCACGATCTCTTCGCCCCAGACCGAGGAATAGGCGAATACCTCGCGCCGGATCACCTCGATCGCCATGGTGACGACAAGCATCATGTAAAAGATCAGAAGCGCCCATCGCTCCAGATTGCGGTCCAGTGTGCTGAGCATGTCAAACCTCTCCGGTTCAGCGCACGCAGGTAGCGGCCCTGTCCCTATCGTTAGCGTCGTTGCAAAGGCCGGGCGCGGCGGTCACGCGCGCGCCCGGTCGGTCACGGCTCAGGCGTCGTGGACGTAGAATTTGCCCTGCGTGCCAGCGGCTTCGACCAGCTTGTCAAAGGTCTCCATCGACCCGGCCAACTCGGTCTTGAAGCTGTCCCACTCAGAGCGCTGATAGCCCACCGTGTCCTGCCATTCCGCCAGTTGATCGGCGCTCAGCGAATGGAATTCCACACCCGACTTGGCCATTTCAGCCATGGCAAAGGTCCGCGACGACGGCACCTTGGCAAGGTTCTGATGGAAGCTCATTTCAGAGGCCCATTCAATCGCCTCCTGCACATCGCTGGACAGGGTGTTGTACCATTCGAGGTTGCAGGCATAGGTTTGGCTGTCCGGCACCGCTTGGGTAAAGGTGACGTGGCTCAGAATATCCTTGAAGCCAAAGGCATAGAGCGCGCCCACCGCCGGGTCGAGCGCATCGGCCACACCCTGTTTGATCGCCGAAGGCGTTTCACCCCACGCGACCGGCGTCGGATTGGCCCCGCCCATGCGATAGAACTGTTGCAGCATCTGCGAACCGGGCACCCGGAACTTGACCCCCTGCAAATCCGCAGGCGTCATGATCGGGCCACCGCCGCCCTTACGCACGGCCATCACACGCGGGTCGATGCAGAAATAGAACATCGGCTTAAAGCCACGCGCCTCGACCAGCGCATTCACCTCGGTCTTCCAGATGTCAGAGGTCACAAGATTGACGAACCGCTGATTGGCCCCGCAGAAATAGGGCATGTTGATCAGATCCACCGCCGGGGCGAAGGGGGCAAAATTCGAAAGCGAGAATTGCCCCGCATTGATCGTGCCGCCCTGCACCTTTTGCGCCAGCGCCGACCCCACACCCAACTGCCCGCCGGGCGCGAGCTTGACATAGATCTTGCCGTTCGAGGCGTTTTGCAGGTTCTCTTTCACATCGAGCTGCATCATCGGATAGCTGCGCGTGGTGCCGATCACATATTCCGTGGCCAGCGTCATCACATGCTCTGCCGCCGCTTCGCGCTCGCGCTCTTCATTGGCGGTCTGTGCGCTCGCTTCGGATGACCAGAGCGTGCCCGCCGCCGCCGCGACAACCGCCGCGGTAAAGCTGCCGGTGGTGGCCAGTTTCAGAAAATTGCGCCGCTCTTCGGACGCAAGTTCTTTTGCTTCTTCAGTCATTCTTGTCTCCTCCCTGAGATCTGATTTATTTTCCGCGCTTGCGCGCCGCCTCGCTCCTCAACGTGGCAACGACAAAGGTCACAACCGCCGCCAAAAGCAGCAGCATTTCCCCCACACCTGTCAGAAACGCTGCATTAGCAAAGGCCCCCAACGCCACATTCACGCCAAAGGCGCCGAACAGGATCAGTGCTGCGATCAGGAACATGCGGCCCTCCCTCTCGCCGGAATTGCCGACGATTCGAGAGAAATGTAAGCGCTTACATATTTTCACGCAAGCTGTTATATTTCTCCAATGTCCTTACAGACGGATAGATTCCATCACGCAGACACCGGGCCACAGGATGAACCGACGCCTCTCCGACACCGCTCCGAACCTGCCCACGCTGGCGGATGTCGCCCGCGTGGCGGGGGTTTCGACTGCCACCGTTTCCCGCTGCCTGAATTCGCCGGCGCAGGTGCAGACCGCCACGCGCGACCGGGTGCTGAGCGCGGTCGCAACGCTTGGTTATTCCCCCAATTTCGGCGCCCGCGCCCTTGCCGCACGGCGGACCGGCATCATCGGCGCAATCATTCCGACGATGGAAAACGCGATCTTTGCCCGCGCCATTCAGGCCTTTCAAGAAGAATTGCATCTCAGCGGCCTGACCCTTCTGGTGGCCTCGTCCTCTTACAGCCCTGAAATCGAGGCGGATCAGATTCGTACCTTGGTGGCGCGTGGGGCGGATGCGCTCTTGCTCATCGGCCATGACCGCGATCCCGGAATTTATGACTTTCTCGCGCAGCGCGGCGTGCCCGTGTTGATAGCTTGGGCCTATGATCCCACACAGGCGCGCGCCTCGATAGGCTTTGACAACCGCCGCGCCATGGCAGGTTTGGCCGATGAGGTGCTGCGCCTCGGACATCGGCATATCGGCATGATTTCCGCGCTCGCGGCGGGCAATGACCGTGCTCGCGACCGGATTGCCGGGGTTCACGATGCTTTGCGCGGCCATGGATTAGACCCCGCCACGTTGCACCTGATCGAAACGCCCTACAGCATCGCCAACGGGGCCGAGGGAATGGCGCAGCTTATGGCATTGCCAACCCCGCCCACTGCCGTGGTCTGCGGCAATGATGTGCTCGCGGTCGGTGCCTTGCAAATGGCGCGTCAGCTTGGCCTCAGCGTGCCGCAGGATGTCTCGATCACCGGCTTTGACGATATCGAACTGGCAACCGTGGTTGATCCGGCGCTCACCACCGTGCATGTCCCGCACCGCGACATGGGCCGCGCCGCGGCGCGCCTCTTGGTCGATATGGTTGGCGATGGTGTGGCCCCCACCCCCGTCTGCCTTGACACGAACCTTTGTTTTCGGGGCACGCTCGCCGCCCCCAAGACATGACAAAGCCCGCCACCGGATCACCGGGGCGGGCCTTGAACATCACACAAGTCAGTTAGACAAAGAACTGCGCACCATTGGCCGAAATCGTCGACCCGTTGATAAAGCTGGCATCCTCGGACACGAGGAAGGTCACGCAGCGCGCGATTTCCTCTGGCTCGCCCAAACGGCCCGCCGGAATCATGCCGATGATCTTTTCACGCACCGCTTCCGGCACGGCCATGACCATTTCCGTGGCGATATAGCCGGGGCAGATCGCATTCGCGGTGATGCCCTTGGCGGCACCCTCTTGCGCCAGCGATTTGATGATGCCCAGATCGCCCGCCTTGGTCGCGGCATAGTTGACCTGACCAAATTGGCCCTTTTGCCCGTTGATCGAGGAAATCACCACAATCCGGCCAAAGCCACGGTCGCGCATGCCCGACCAGACCGGGTGAACCGTGTTGAACACGCCCGTAAGGTTGGTGTCGATCACCTCTTTCCACTGCTGCGGCGTCATCTTGTGGAACGGTGCATCGCGGGTGATGCCCGCGTTGGCGATCACGATGTCAATCGGGCCCAATTCCGCTTCGACCTGCGCGATGCCGTCCTTGGAGCTGTCATAGTCCGCCACGTTCCATTTGTAGGTCTTGATGCCGGTTTCCTCGGTGAACTTGGCGGCGGCCTCATCATTGCCGGCATAGGTCGCGGCGACAGTATAGCCCTCCTCCTTGAGCGCCCTGGAAATGGCGGCGCCGATTCCACGAGAGCCCCCGGTCACGAGTGCGGTTCTTGCCATGATATCCTCCAATCTGGCTGGTGCGTTGAAACTTGGTTATCGGTTTGAATTGAATTGCGCAATATTGTTGCGCAATAAATTTTCTGCGATGCAGCTTGCGCCGAAGGGATCAAGAAAAAGGGCACCGTCTGAGGTGCCCTTGATCCTGTATCAGACCGCGCCAGCGCGCCTCACGGACGCTCGACGCAGAGCGCAACGCCCATGCCGCCACCGATGCAGAGCGTGGCCAGACCACGCTTGGCACCGCGGCGCTTCATCTCGAACAACAGCGTGTTGAGCACGCGACAGCCCGAGGCCCCAATCGGGTGGCCAATGGCAATCGCGCCGCCGTTCACGTTGACGATGGCCGGATCCCAGCCCATTTCCTTGTTGACCGCACAGGCCTGCGCGGCAAAGGCCTCATTCGCTTCGACCAGATCCAGATCGGCGACAGTCCAACCGGCCTTGGCCAGCGCCTTGCGGCTGGCATGGATCGGACCCACGCCCATGATCGACGGGTCCAGCCCAGCGGTTGCATAGGACGCAATGCGCGCCAGCGGTTCGATCCCGCGCCGCTCGGCCTCATCGGCGCTCATCAGCAATGTCGCGGCCGCACCGTCATTCAGACCGCTCGCATTGGCGGCCGTGACCGAGCCATCCTTGGTAAAGGCGGGGCGCAGCTTCTGCATGGCGTCAATTGTCGCGCCGTGGCGGATGTATTCATCCTTGTCGACGATGATGTCGCCCTTGCGCGTCTTGACGGCAAAGGCGATCACTTCTTCGTCAAACTTGCCCGCCTTCTGCGCGGCTTCGGCCTTGTTCTGGCTGGCCACGGCGAATTCGTCCTGCACGTCGCGGGTGATCTGCCACTGGTCGGCGACGTTCTCGGCGGTCTGCCCCATGTGATAGCCGTTGAACGCATCCCACAGACCATCGCGAATCATCGTGTCGATATAGGTCATATCGCCCATCTTGTGCCCGGCGCGCAAATAGGCGGCATGGGGGCTGAGTGTCATGTTTTCCTGACCCCCGGCGCAGACGATGGCGGCATCGCCCAACTGGATGTGCTGCGCGCCCAGCGCCACGGCCCGCAAACCAGAGCCGCAAACCTGATTGATGCTCCAGGCGGCGGATTCAATCGGCAAACCGGCGTTGATATGCGCCTGACGCGCGGGGTTTTGGCCCTGCGCTGCGGTCAGCACCTGACCGAGGATCGTCTCGGACACTTCGCCCTTTTCGATGCCTGCACGGGCAACCACTGCCTCAAGCACGGCTGCGCCCAGATCATGCGCCGGCGTATTGGCGAAAGCGCCGCCAAAAGATCCGACAGCGGTGCGCGCTGCGGATGCGATTACTACATTGGTCATCTATGTCCTCCACCAGGATTTGCCGGGCCAGAGCATGGCACGACAGTGTCACATTTTCATGCACACCCTGTCTGTCACCTCCGCCGTTACGCGGCGTCATATCGTAGATGCCGCACTGCGGCAACGGACGGAGTGTCACATTCAAGCGGTGGCGCGGTCAAGGGCGCTGTCAATCCAAGGTGGCCGCACCGTAGGGGCCCCAAAGTAATACCCTTGCAAACAGTCGATCCCCAGCGCCGCAAGATAGGCGGCATCCTCTGGCTTCTCGACGCTTTCGGCCACTGTCACCATGTCAAATTGCTGGCCGATGCTGGCCAAGGCGGCGGTCAGCACCTGATTATCCGGGTCCGTAGCGATGCCGCGCACGAATTGCCCGTCGATCTTGAGGATGTCG
The DNA here is from genome assembly GCF_002080415.1 of Roseovarius mucosus. Classification (NCBI taxonomy): domain Bacteria; kingdom Pseudomonadati; phylum Pseudomonadota; class Alphaproteobacteria; order Rhodobacterales; family Roseobacteraceae; genus Roseovarius; species Roseovarius mucosus. Next base: position 2,444,002 of record NZ_CP020474.1, read on the forward strand.
AAATAGAACTCCTTGAGAAACCGGAACGAGGTATAGCCCGCCCCGAAATCATCAAGCGCAAAGCTGATTCCCTTGGCCTGCAACTCTTTCATAAAGCCTGTCACCAGTTCGGGCACCAGCATCGCCGAGCTTTCCGTGATCTCCAGAATCAGCCGCTCGCCAATGGTGGGATCATCGCTCAGCCCCTTTTTCAGCGTCCGTATCCAGCGGGAATAGCCGATCGAGCGCGCCGACATATTTATGGCCAGCCGCAGATCAGGATAGTTGATCAGCGTGCGCAGCCCCTTTTCCAGCGCCAGACAGTCGATGATCCGCCCGGTTTCCGTCACCTCAATCTGGGTGATGAAATCCTTGGCGGGGATCACCCGTCCGGTGGCATCGAGCACACGAATCAGCCCTTCGTAGAACGCAGGCCGATCCTGCTGGCGCGCAGGCACCACCGCCTGATAGGCCAACAGCACCTGTTTGTGATGCACCGCCTGATTGACCATATCGAGCACGGATCGGTCCCGCGCCGAAACGGCATAGGACAGCGGAGTATCGAATCCCGCTGGAATATCGGCCCATTTGTGTTTCTGTCCCATTTGCCCCTCCGGAACGCCTGTTCTCAAACTGGGGCAGATGGCTTAAGGATGGCTTAAAGCGCGCATTTGAACGAAACCGCCTGCGCGCCGGGCTAGAGGGGAAATTGCATGGAGCGTTGTGGCTGGGTCAGTGACGATCCGCTTTACCTGTCCTACCACGATACCGAATGGGGCGTGCCCGACTATGACAGCCGCGCCCTCTGGGAAAAGCTCATTCTCGACGGGTTTCAGGCGGGGCTGAGCTGGATCACCATCCTGCGCAAACGCGAGAGTTTTCGCGCGGCATTCCAAGGGTTTGATCCCCATGTCATCGCTACTTGGGGCGAGGCTGAGGTCACGCGCCTCTTGGCCAATCCCGGCATCATTCGCCACCGCGGCAAGATCGAGGCAACCATCGGTAACGCCCGCGCTTGGGCGGTGATTGAGGCCAACGAGGGCTTTGATCGCTACCTCTGGGATTTCGTCGGCGGGCAGCCCATTCAGAACGAATGGCAGACGCTTGCAGAGGTGCCAGCGCAAACCGATATTTCTGTAAAACTTTCCAAGGATTTGAAAAAGCGCGGCTTCAAGTTCTGCGGTCCCACCATCACCTATGCCTTCATGCAGGCGGTGGGGATGGTCAACGATCACCTCGTCACCTGCCCCTGTCATGCGCCGGTGCGACAGGCCGCCCCTGACCGCCGCTTTGGCACCATGGCCAAGGGATAGCTTCATGCTCGTCGTCGCGGGGTTGGTCATCGCCTTCGTGCTGGTGTTGATCCTGTCCAACCGGCGGACACGCTCCTGCCGCTGGCGCGCGGACCGGCGACAAGACCGCGATGGGCAATCCTATTACCGCTGCATGGCTTGCGGCGCGCAGGTCTTTACATCCAACGGCAAACCGCCTTTGGATTGCGCGGTAAATCCCCGCGACACCCAAGAGGACTAAGATGACCAACGCCCCCGCCGATGCAGCCGCCCGTCGCGCCGTGCCGCCCGTGATCTGCTACCCCAATGATACGCTGCCGGTGCCGGATCTGGCGCTCTATGCCGCCGCGCGCGCCAGTACGACCAAAGTGTCAGAGGTTCTCGTGCCTGCGCGCGAGGCGGCCTGCTTTCGCGCCGAGGCGGGGCAATTCTTTCGCATCACCAGCGTGGATGGCCCGCAAGTGGGCGATCTCAACCTTTGGAACGCGCATGACCTCACAGAGCGGTTCTATTCCGGCAAGACCCGCGCGCTCCACGGCACCCATGTGACCACCGGTGAACGGCTCTGGTCGTCCTTCCCGCACCTGCGCCCGATGGCCACGATCACCGGCGACAGCTTGGGCTGGTATGGCATCGACGCTTTCGGCGGCTCGGTGCATGACGTGATCGGCACGCGCTGCGATCCCTATACCGGCAACCTCTTGTCAGGTGTGCAGTATCACCACTGTTGTCACTCCAACCTCACGCGCGCTTTGGCGGATGAATTGGGCGTGGCACTGGCCGAGGCAGAACCCCATATTCATGATGTGCTCAACGTCTTCATGTGCACCGGCTTCACCCGCGACACCGGCCAGTATTTCATGAAAGCCAGCCCCGTGCGCCCCGGCGACTATCTGGAGTTCTTTGCCGAGATCGACATTCTGGGATGTCTCAGCGCCTGCCCCGGCGGCGATTGCTCCTCTGAGCATACCAGCGACACAGCCGCCTGTTACCCGATGCTGGTCGAGGTTTTTGCACCCGCACCGGGCACACTCAACAGCTGGCAAAGCCCCGCGCGCAATGGCTATAACGGCAGCCACGGGCGGTAAACAGGGCAGGGCAGGGCGCGTTGGCCCTGCCCGCACCTTACCTCAGACGCGGCCCTTCCACGGCACCAGCCAGTTTTCGGCCTTGCGCATCAGGATGTCGATGCCATAGCCGATGATCCCGATCAGGATGATCCCCATCAGCACGATATCGGTAAGCTGAAAGCGGCTTGCGACCATGATCATCATGCCTGCGCCCTTTTCCGCCGCGACCAGTTCGGCGGCCACCACCGTGCCCCAACAGACCCCCATCGCAACGCGGGCGCCGGTGAAAATCTCGGGCAGGCTGTTGGGCACAATGACATGGCGCATCAACTGCCATTTACTTGCCCCCAGCGAATAGGCGGCATGCACCTTGGAAATCGCCACGCCCGACACACCTGCGCGCGCCGAAATCGTCATGATCCAGAGCGCGGCCAAAAACAGCAGAATGATCTTGCCGCTCTCGCCAATGCCCGCCCAGATGATCACCAAGGGGATCAGCGCCAAGGGCGGCACCGGGCGCATGAATTCGACAATCGGATCGAACCAGCCGCGAAACCAATCACTCAGCCCCATGGCATAGCCCAGCGGAATCCCCACCAGCGCACCAAGGGCAAAGCCCACGATCACCCGGAACAGCGACCAATAAAGATGCTCCCACAGGGTGAAATTCTGATACCCCTGCTTTGACACTTCGATCAGTCGCGACACCACCGCTTCAGGCGCCGGAAGCCAGATAGGCTCCATCTGCATGCCCTTGGCGGGGGCGAAATTCAGCGATCCCTTGGCGGTCACGGCCACGGTGCCATCGGCCACGGAAACGGTCTGGCCTTCGCTCACCGGCTTGCCATCAATCGCGACAACCCGCGCGCCCTGATCACGCGTCACCTCGTCGTTCTTGTCCATCAACAACAGCTGCGACCGCCACGCGCCCACTGTCAGCACGTCATTCTTGGCAATCCCATCGCCCGGCTCGATCACCGGCTCTTCAACCGTCTCGCCCACGGTAAACACTCGCACCGTCACCGTCGCATCGTCGCGCGTGCCGTCGGGGGCCTCTAGCGTATAGGTGAATTCTGTATCGCCCATGAACGGCCCCGGCGCATGGATCGGCACCCATTTGCTGCCGGTAAATGCGCCCCAGATCAAAAAGATCGTCACGATTGAAATCACGCTCGCCCAGCGATCCGGGCGCACAGCGCTTTCATCCCCGAATGTCACCGTCTTGAGCGAGGTAAAATCGTTCATCTGCCGAAACTTGCGCACGCCAAAGCGCACGACGAAGAACGATGCCGCGAAAATCGCCACATAGATAATCAGGATGATCATGCGCCCGCCTCCTCTGCCCGGCCCATGATCTCTTCTTCCATGTCCCAGATCATCGTCAGGATTTCCTCTCGCTTGGCGGCGAAATCAGGAACTTTCTTGACCTCGCGCAGATCGCGGCCCGCGCCCATCTCGGCAAAGGGCAGGCGGTATTCCTTGTGCACCCGCCCCGGTCGTGGGGCCATCACCAAGAGCCGCTCGCCCAAAAGCAGCGCCTCTTCCACCGAATGGGTGATCAGGATGATGGTCTTGCCGGTTTCTTTCCACAGCTTCAGCACCAGACCCTGCATCTTTTCACGCGTCAGCGCATCCAGCGCCCCAAGTGGCTCGTCCATCAGAATCACATCGGGGTCATTCGCCAGACAGCGCGCCAGCGCCACGCGCTGCTGCATCCCGCCTGACAGCTCATAAACCGCCTTTTCCTTGAAATCGCGCAGGCCCACGACATCGAGCAAATGATCGACCGTGCCCGCCCATTCCTTTTCCCGCTTGCCCGCCATACGGGGGCCAAAACTCACGTTGTCGCGCACGCTCATCCATTCAAACAGCGCGCCTTGCTGAAATACCATGCCGCGCTCGGCATCCGGGCCGGTGACACGGTGCCCGTTCAGCGTGATCTGCCCCTCACTTGGGGCCAGAAATCCGGCAAGGATGTTCAAAAGCGTGGTCTTGCCACAGCCCGACGGCCCCAGCACGCTCATCAACTCGCCGGTCTTGATCTCTAGCGAGACATTTTTAAGCGCCTGCACATGGCTGCCATTCGGCAGATCGAACCGCATCGAGATGTTATCAATGGTAAGTGTCGACATCCCCACCCCCTGTTGTTTTTTTGGGATTGTTGGGCAAAGGCCCGCCCGTTTGTGCGGGGCGGGCCTCGTTTCAGTCCGTCAGCCGGGCTTACATGCCGTTGGCAGCGGCCAGCGGTCCGGTGTTGACGTTGTTCTCATAGGTGGCCAGCGCCGAATCGATGCTGCCTGCCTCGACGAACACCTCAGCCACGCCCTTCATGAATTCCTGCGCGCCGCCGCCCAGCCATTTGGCGGTCAACTGCTCTTCGGCAGAGGGGAACACAAAGGTGTCGATCGTTGCTGCCGTGGCCTCGACATCCATGCCGCTATCCTTGGCAATGACCGGCAGCATCGTGTCGCGATTGGCCGGATCGGCCCACATCGCATTGGCATCAGCCGTCACTTTCAGGAACTTGGCAACCAGATCGGGGTTTTCCGCGACAAAAGCAGCCGGGCCGGATGTCACGTCAAACACCAGAATGCCCAACTCTTCCTTTTCCGCACCGGTCAACAGCACATTGCCATGTTCCAGCGCGCGACGCAGCGAACCGCCCCAGCCGCAGAACATATCAACCGCGCCCTGCGCGATGGCGGCGGCCCCTTCTGGCGGGGCCATGTTGACCACGTCCATGCTGGAAATATCCACGCCGAAATGGTTCATCTGCTTGAGGAACCCGTAATGCGCAGCGGTGCCCAGCGGCACGGCAACCTTCTTGCCGGCCAATTCGCCCGCATTGGTCTTGTCGATCTCCAGCGCCGAGGCGACGACACAGTTGTCGTTGTCAGCATAGCTGACGGCCACGTCGAGCGTCTGCAAATCCTGCCCGGCGCTTGTCGCCACAACGAAGGGCGGAACGCCTTGGCTGACCGACAGATGCACATCGCCGGATGCCATCGCAGCACTCATCGCGGTGCCGGTGTCGAACGCGCGCCAGTTAACCTTGACGCCCATTTCCTTGTCATAGGTGCCCATTTCCTTGGCATACTGGAACGGCATCGGCCATTCGAGGAAATAGGCAACGGTGATTTCCTCTGCGCTGGCCGCTCCGGCCCCCGCCAGAAACGCCGCGCCAGCCACTGCCGACATCAGTTTGCTTTTCATACTCATCTTGTCTTCTCCCGTTGGTTACAGTCGTTTTTCTGTCTTACACCGCACGTATCGGCGGGTTTCTCCTGCGTCAGTGTCTTGTGGATCATACGCACTCCGAAACAGGCAACAGCCAAGAGTGAACCCGATCCACAGGCACTGATCAACGCAATTATAGCAGAGCTAAGATCATTTCAGTATTTCCGAAAAGGGGTTTTCGGATAGCCTTAGACAGCCGCCCCTTCCGCTCCTTTGGGTGAAAAACCGAAATTTGCCAGAAAGTTACAGCCAGACTCAGAAGGTGGCGGGCCATTCTGGACCTATTTAATGGTATACTCTGGCCCTAACGATCTGCCCGGATTCTCGGCTGATATGCGGACAGAACAACCCATGATATATAAAGACGGCCTGAGCCCCGCGCCGGGCCTCAACCTGATGGAGCATCCCCATGGACGGCAAACTTCGCGACAACGACATTTCTCACGTGGTCGAGGCCGACCGCGCGCATGTCTGGCATCACCTGATTCAGCACGCGCCCTGGAGCGGCACAGACCCCAAGGCGGATCCCCGCATTATCGTCGAGGGGCGCGGCATGCGCGTCTGGGACCAAAAGGGCAAAGAGCATCTCGACGGCGTGTCGGGCGGCGTCTGGACCGTGAACGTGGGTTACGGGCGTGAACGCATCGCCAATGCCGTACGCGACCAGCTCATCAAACTGCCCTATTTCGCAGGTTCCGCAGGCTCGATCCCCGGCGCACTGTTTTCCGAGAAACTGATCTCGAAAATGCCCGGAATGAGCCGCGTGTATTACACCAACTCCGGTTCCGAGGCGAATGAGAAAGCCTTCAAAATGGTCCGCCAGATCGCGCACAAGCGTTACGGCGGCAAAAAGCACAAGATCCTCTACCGTGACCGCGATTATCACGGCACCACGATTGCCTGTCTCTCGGCGGGCGGTCAGGATCAGCGCAACGCGCAATATGGCCCCTATACCCCCGGTTTCGTGCGCGTGCCGCATTGCCTTGAATACCGCGCGCAATGGGATCTGGAGGGCGAGGAATACGGCATCGCCGCCGCCAACGCGATTGAAGAGGTGATCTTGGCCGAAGGCCCCGACACCATCGGCGCGCTCTGCCTTGAACCCGTGACCGCCGGTGGCGGTGTGATTGTCCCGCCCGTCGGCTACTGGCCCCGCGTGCAAGAGATTTGCCGCAAATACGACATCCTCCTGCATATCGACGAGGTTGTCTGCGGCATCGGGCGCACCGGCACTTGGTTTGGCTATCAGCATTACGGGGTCGAACCCGATTTCGTGACCATGGCCAAGGGCGTGGCCTCGGGCTATGCCGCCATCGCCTGCTGCGTCACCAACGAGCGTGTGTTCGATATGTTCAAGGACGATACCACCGATCCGATGAACTATTTCCGCGACATCTCGACTTTTGGGGGCTGCACCGCTGGTCCGGCAGCGGCGCTGGAAAACATGGCGATCATCGAGGAAGAAGACCTCTTGGGCAATACCGTCGCCATGGGCGATTACATGCTCGATCAACTGGCGGCCCTCAAGGACAAGCACGCCGTCATCGGCGATGTGCGCGGCAAGGGGCTGTTTCTTGGGGCCGAACTTGTTGCCGACCGCGCCACCAAGGAACCGATGGATGAAAAGCGGGTTCAGGCCGTTGTCGCCGATTGCATGGCGCAGGGCGTCATCATCGGGGCCACCAACCGCTCGATTCCCGGCTTCAACAACACGCTGTGCTATTCGCCCGCGTTGATCGCCACCAAGGACGATATCAACCACCTGATCGCCGCCACCGATGCGGCCCTGACCCGCGTGTTTGGCTGATCCAAAACGGGTTTCCCCACCTGACCCGGCACGCACCCGCGTGCCGGGTTTTTTGTTGCGTTGCGCCTTTGCCTTCCCCATGCTGCGGCTCAGGCGCGACTCACCCCGAGGCGCCGGTTGACCCCATAAGGAACCCTTGATGAAACACCTTCTCGCCCCGCTCCTAATTCTCGCCGCCAGCCCCGCTGCGGCGCATCTGCCTGAGGGCGAATACGGCTCTTTCCTCGCGGGTGTGACGCATCCGCTCTTTGGCCTTGATCATGTGCTGGCGATGATCGCCGTCGGCCTCTGGGCTGCGCAAATCGGCGGCCGCGCGCTCTGGACTGTGCCAAGCGCCTTTGTTCTGGCGATGATCGTGGGGTTTCTGGCGGCCATAATCGGTCTGCCCCTGCCGATGGTTGAGCCGATGATCTTGGCCTCCATCATGGCCCTTGGCCTTGTCGTGGCGCTCGCCCTGCGCCCCGCGCCGGGGCTGGCGATGGTGCTGGTGGCGGTCTTTGCACTCTTTCACGGTCACGCCCATGGCGGCGAATTGGGGCAGGCGCAGGCGCTGCAATTTGGCGCGGGCTTTGCCATCGCCACGGCCCTTCTGCACGCGGCGGGCCTCGTTATCGCCTTCACCGCTGCGCGCGAAACCCGCCACGCCAGCGCCGTGCCGCTCCGCTTGATGGGCGGGGCCACCGCACTCGCCGGGGCCTATATCGCCTTCATCTGACGCCCTGACACTGGCGTCAGGTTACTTCTTCCTCAAGATGCAGCTTCATTTCGATCAAAACCTGCTGCAATTGCGTCGTTTCGCGCAATAGCCGCTTGGCTTCGTTCACGGTGATACGCCCATCCGCGATGCTCTGCTGATACTCGGCCATGAGCATCGCGAACCGCTGCGACAGCGCGATCACGTCGCTGTTCACATTTGCCCGCTCCTGCGCGTTGCGCCGCTCTGCGATCAGGCTCAGACTGACGCCGCCCAACTCTGCCAAGGCGCTCGTCACATGCGGATAGCTCGCGGCTGCCTCAAGTGCTGCAACAGTGTCCACCGGCATGAACCTGTCGGCGTGTTCCTCATGGTCTGAATAATAGCGGCCAAGCGTCGCCTTGGACTTGCCCGTCAACTGACAGGCGGCCTCGATTCCTACATCCTTGACCAAGGCTTCGGTGTGCTTTTTCAGGTAACTTCCCGTCGTCGACATACGCTTTCCCCAATAGAGCCCTTGTCCCGAGGGCTACCCTTGCTCAATTTTCCCTTACTGACTTTGCCGCCCGATGTCATTTCCAAACTGATCCAAGGGTTTGCGCCGCCGTTAGCCGCGTTCCACCAGAACCGATCCCACCGAATAGCCCGCGCCGAACGAACAGATCAGCCCTTGGTCGCCGGGCATCAGATCCTCGGAATATTTGGAAAAGGCGATGATTGATCCGGCAGAGGACGTATTGGCATAATCTTGGAGGATATTCGGTTGCTCATGCGCCTCTGGCACCCGGCCCAGCACCTTGCGCCCGATAAAATCATTCATCGCCTTGTTCGCCTGATGCAGCCACAACCGCCGCAGGTCATCCGGTGCAACACCTTCCTCCGCAAGATGCCCCAGAATATGCGCCGAGACCATCGGCAACACCTCCTTGAACACCTTTCGCCCCTCCTGCACGAATTGCATATCCCGGCGGTCGGCCACACCATCGGGGCGCGTTCGGCGCAGAAACCCGTTGTTATTGCGGATATTGTTGGAAAACTGCGTCGCACAGCGGGTCGAACGGATCACAAAATGCGGGCCCTTGGCCTCGTCCGCCGCCTCGATCAGAACGGCGGTGCAGACATCGCCAAAAATGAAATGACAGTCGCGGTCGCGCCATTCCAGATGCCCCGAGCAGATTTCAGGGCTGACCACCAGCGCGCGGCGCGCCGATCCCCCCCGGATCATGTCCGCGGCGGCCTGAATCCCGAACGTCGCCGAGGAACAGGCGACATTCATGTCAAAGGCAAAGCCGCCCGCGCCCAAAAGCTGCTGAATCTCGATGGCAATGGCCGGGTAGGGCCGCTCGTGGTTCGAGGCAGCGCAAATGATCAGATCCACCTCAGACGCCGCCCGCCCCGCTTGTGCAAGCGCCTGCGCGCAGGCGTCCATCGCCATTTCGGCCATGATCCCCGGTTCGTCATCCCGACGCTGCCGCAACAGCGGGTGCATCACCTCGGGATTTAACACACCGGTCTTGTCCATCACATGCCGCTGCTCGATGCCAGAGGCACTCACGATGAACTCGGGCGAGGATAGCCCCTTGGCTTCGATCTCTCCCGCCGCAATCTCAGACGCATGGCGCGCGTTGAACGCCTCTGCATAGGCGTTAAAGGCTAGGACCAGTTCCTCATTGGTGATCACCTCGGACGGCGTGAACACCCCCGTTCCCGTGATTGCGGGCAAACCCATTCTCATTCTCCTCAAAGATTTGATCAGATCACCTCAGTCCCGCCGCCGGGTCAAGCCCAACGTCGCGCCACCGTCTTGCAGGTTTTGGCGTGATCGCGTTACGGCTCAGTCCTCGCCCTCCACCTGACCGCGCAGCGCCTTGACCTCTCCGCGCTGCTTTTTGGCGGCAAGGCGGCGTTTCTTCGATCCGAGCGTCGGTTTGGTCGCCACCCGCCGCTTGGGCGCGATCAAGGCTTGGCGGATCAAATCGGCCAAACGGTCCCGCACAATCTCGCGGTTGCGGGTCTGGCTGCGGGTCTCGTCGCATTGCAGCACGACCGCCCCCTCCTTGGTCCAGCGTCGCCCGGCCAATCGCCGCAGCCGTGTCTTGACCGGCAAGGGCAGGTTGGGCGACCGCTCCGCCTCGAACCGCAATTCGACAGCGCTCGACACCTTGTTGACATTCTGCCCCCCCGGCCCCGAGGCGCGCATGAACTGCTCGGTCAATTCCCAGTCTTCGATGGCGATCTGATCGGTGATATGCAGCATGATCCCTGCTCCGTGATTCAGCATCCGGCAGGCGCTGCAAACCGGTGCCACGACCTTACAAAATCGAGGGGGGTTTTGTAAGGTCTGTAAGGGGGCTCGCGGCCCGTTCCAATGCCGGATAGCGCAGCCCCAACGTGATGCCGCGCGCCACAAAACTGATCAACAACGCCAGCCACAGGCCGTGATTGCCCATCGACGGGGCCAACACTAGCGCCGCAACGATATAGACCAAAAGGCTCAACGCCATCATGTTGCGCATGTCGCGGGTGCGTGTAGCCCCAATGAAAACCCCATCAAGCATATAGGCCGCCAGCCCAAGAACGGGCGCAAGCGCCATATATATCAAGTATTTACGCGCCTCTAGCTGCACCTCTGGTGCCTTGGCCATCAGGTCGATCAACGCCCCGCCAAAGCTGGCAAAGATAACTGCGAGGGCCACACAGACCACCACACCCCAGACGCTCGTCAACAGCGCCCCGCGCCGCAAATGGGCCACGGACCGCGCCCCAAACGCCTGCCCCACCAGCGCCTCGGCGGCAAAGGCAAACCCATCCAAGGCATGCGCGGTGATGCTCAGGAACTGCAACAGCACCTGATTTGCCGCCAGCGTGACATCGCCAAAATCGCTGCCCCAAAACAGGAATGAGATGAAAATAATCTGCAACATCAATGATCTAAGAAGAATGTCGCCGTTCACCGACGCCATGTTCTTCAGCCGCTCACGATCAAACACCCGCGGCCAGTCGCACCACGCGGGCACCGCAAAGGCATCGCGGCAAAACCAGAACCCCAGCGCCAGACCGCCCCATTCTGCAATCACCGTTGCCCGCGCCACGCCCGCAACTCCCCAGTCGAGCCCCAGCACAAACCACAGATCCAAAAGGATATTTATGCCGTTCATGGCAACTTGCAGCAGCAAAACCGCCCGCGTGCGTTCCTGCGCGATCAGCCATCCGGTCATGCCGAACAGCGCAATCATCGCCGGCGCGCTCCAGACCCGGATCGCCATGTACTGCCGGGCAAGGGATTCGACCTCTTCGCTGGCTGGTGAAATCTGAAAAGCGGCGCAGAAAACAGGGACTTGCAGGGCAATGAGCGCGATACCCCCGGCAAAGCCGATCATCAGCGCCCGCGTCAGAAGGGCTGCCACCTCGCCCACCTGTCCTGCCCCTTGGGCCTGACTGGTCAGCCCCGTGGTGCCCATCCGCAAAAAGCCGAAAAGCCAATAAATTCCGGTAATTATGACCGCACCAATGCCCACTGCACCAATCGGTGCTGCCGCGCCCATCTGCCCGACAACGCCAGTATCCACCGCACCAAGGATGGGCACCGTGGCATTGGAAATCACAATGGGTAGGGCGATTTTCAGAACACGGGCATGCGTGACCGCCCGCGCGACCTCAGCCATCGCGGCGCGGCATCAAGAAATGCCCGGTGGCTTGGGCAAAGGGACGGCTGCGATTGTCCTGCCACGCTTCGACGTGGACGCTGGCATAGCGACGGCCAGAGCGATTGACCTGTGCCCGTGCATAGGCATCACGCGGCAGGCCGGATCTTAGGTAATCCACTGTGAAATCAATGGTTTTTGGCAGTCGGGGCAGCTTGCCGCCGACAATCGCCTCGGGGTCGAACGCACCACTTTCGATCTCTTCCCACAGCATCCCCCAGCTCAATCCAATAATCGCCGTGATCTCTAGAAACGCCGCTGTCGCGCCACCATGCAGCGCGGGCAAAAGGGGGTTGCCAATCAACTTTTCTTCAAACGGCATCACGGCGGTCAACTCATCCCCCCGCCGATCAAACTGCACCCCAAGAAATCCGATATAGGGAACCCCCGCAACCAAGGCTTTCAGCGCCGCATCACGCCGCTGTTTGACAACCTGCACAGGTTCGGGACGGGCACGGGCCATCATTTGCCCTCCACGGTAAAGGTGCCAGTGGCCGTCGCCACCGGGCGCGCCTCATCCTCATCCATCGCACGCGCCCGCACAAACGCCACAGAACGCGTGATATGATAGCATTCCGCATGCGCGCGAATGCGCTGCCCCGGTGTTGCCGGGCGCATATAGTCAATGCGCAGATCAATTGTCGCCGTGCCGCCGGGCGATGCTGGATGGCTCATCGCCGCCGCTCCGCAACAGGTGTCCATCAGGGCCGAAACCGCCCCACCATGGATTACCCCCGTCTCGGGATCGCCGACAAAGCGCGGATCATAGTCCATCTCGATCTCGGCCTGTCCGTCACCCATGGACACGAGCCGCATGCCAAGCGCACGCGCATGCGGCAGGGCCTGCATGAATTGCTGTGCGATTTTGGTTTTGGCGTCGGTCATGGTATCCCTCACGGATCGTGCTGTCGTCTTTATGATCCCTAATCCACACAAGCTGCAAGAGCACCGGTTGCAAGGGCTGCGTCTTGGTCCTAACGTCTGAGCAACAGGAGGGCTTGCCATGTCGGATAAGAAACTATCCTTCAAGGAGATGTGTGCGACCTATGATGTTACACCGCGCACCCTGCGATATTACGAATACATCGAGCTTTTGGAGCCAGAGCGCGATGGGCGCGCACGATATTACGGCCCGCGTGAATGCGCGCGCATGACGCTGATCCTGCGCGGCCGCAAATTCGGATTTGCCTTGGAAGAGATTCGGCAATGGCTTTTGATCTACGAGAAAGAAGGCACTGATGCGCAGATGCGCAGCTGGATTGAATTGGCCGATCGTCAGCTTGCGGGACTAGCCGAACAACGTCGTCAGATTGACGAAGCGATGGCCGAATTGAAGAAATTGCGCGACGACACCGCCGCGAGCCTTGGCTGAGCGGGTGACGTCGGGGCAAGAATATTTCCACTTTGCCCCGCTTACCTTGCCTTATCTTACGTCAACTTGAAAGTGACGCGACGTAGTGGTTACGTAAAGCCATCCGGCTGTTGTAACCATACTCCATGATCCGCAGATTGTCGGCAAATGTGCTGTGACATGGGTAAACTGATGACCGACGATATGATGACCATTCGCCAGATGTGCGAAGCGTTCGATGTAACGCCCCGCACTCTACGCTTCTACGAGGCCAAAGAACTGCTCTCGCCCCGCCGGGTTGGGCAGAAACGGCTCTTTACCCGGCGCGACCGGGCGCGGCTGAAACTGATCCAACGCGGCAAGCGTTTCGGGTTCAGCCTCGAGGACCTGCGCCAGTTGCTCGACCTCTACGACAAAGGGGATCAGCAACACAGCCAGATTGCCCGCGCCTATGATGTGGCACGGATGCGTCTGGCCGAAATGGAGAAACAGCGCGACGAGCTGGAGGCTGCAATCTCTGAGCTGCGCGAACAGATGACATGGGGCGAGCGTATGCTGGCCTCGCTCAAGACTAGCCAAAAAGCCGCCGAGTAATCCGGTCCGGCACCTGTTTTAGGGAGAGAGACATATGCCAAGCTACACCGCCCCCACCCGCGACATGCAATTCGTGTTGCACGAGGTGCTGAACGTGTCTGAGCAGACCACGCCCGGCTATGCCGAGCTTGAGCCCGACTTTACCAAGGCTGTGTTGGAAGAGGCGGGCAAGATTGCCTCTGAGGTGCTGATGCCGCTCAACGCCGTGGGCGATACCGAGGGTTGCGTGTTGGAAAACGGTGTGGTGCGCACGCCCAAAGGGTTCAAAGAGGCGTTCGAGCAGATGAAAGAGGGCGGCTGGACCGCGCTCGACCTGCCCGAGGAATTCGGCGGGCAATACATGCCCTATATCCTTGGCACAGCAGTGGGCGAGATGTTCTCGGCCGCCAATCAGGCCTTTACCATGTATCAAGGTCTGACCCACGGCGCGGCCTCTGCGATCCTTGTGCATGGGTCCGAGGATCAAAAGGCCACCTACCTGCCGAAAATGGCCAATTGCGAGTGGACCGGCACCATGAACCTGACCGAGCCGCATTGCGGCACCGATCTGGGCCTGATGCGCACCAAGGCCGAGCCGCAGGGCGACGGTAGTTATAAAATCACCGGACAGAAGATCTTTATCTCGTCGGGCGAGCATGACATGGCCGACAACATCATCCACCTGGTGCTTGCCAAAATCCCTGGTGGCCCCGAGGGGATCAAGGGCGTGTCGCTTTTCATCGTGCCGAAATTCATCGTCAAAGAAGACGGTAGCCTTGGCGACCGCAATGGCGTGACTTGCGGCAAGATCGAAGAAAAAATGGGGATTCATGGCAATTCCACCTGCGTGATGAACTATGACGGGGCGACCGGTTGGCTTTTAGGTGAAGAGCACAAGGGCATGCGCGCCATGTTCACCATGATGAACGAGGCGCGGATCGGTGTGGGCATGCAGGGTCTTGCACAGGCCGAGGTCGCCTATCAAAACGCGCTCGCCTATGCCAAGGACCGGCTTCAGGGCCGTGCGGTGACCGGCACCGAAAACCCCAATGGCCCCGCCGATCCGCTGATCGTGCATCCTGACATCCGTCGCTCGCTGATGGATCAAAAGAGCTTTATCGAGGGCGCGCGCGCTTTCATGCTCTGGGGCGCGGAGCTGATCGACCGCTCGCATCGTGGCAATGACGCCGCCGCGGAAGGTCTGATTTCGCTGATGACGCCGGTGATCAAGGGCTTTCTCACCGACGAAGGCTATGACATGACCGTGCTCGCGCAGCAGATTTACGGCGGCCACGGCTATATCGAGGAATGGGGCATGTCGCAGTTCACCCGCGACGCCCGCATCGCCATGATCTACGAAGGTGCCAACGGCGTTCAGGCGCTCGATCTGGTGGGGCGCAAGCTCGCGCAGGATGGCGGCAAGCATGTCATGGCCTTCTTCGAACTGGTCAAAACCTTCCTCAAGGAAAACGAAGGCAATGAGGCGCTGAAGGCTGATTTCCTCGATCCACTCAAGGCGGCCTCTAAGGACCTGCAAGCCTCGGCCATGTTCTTCATGCAGAATGGGATGAAGAACCCCAACGCGGCGCTGTCCGGCTCTTATGACTTCATGCACCTCTTTGGCCATGTCTGCCTTGGCCTGATGTGGGCAAGGATGGCGAAATCGGCCCATGCTGCGCTAGAGGCGGGAACGTCGGACGAGGCGTTTTACAAGACCAAGCTGGCGACCGGCCGCTTCTACATGAAGCGCCGCCTGCCTGCGACGGCCCTGCATCTGGCCCGCATCCAGAGCGGTGCCGATACGGTCATGGCGCTCGAGGCCGAAGCGTTCTGAGGAGAGATCGCTAGGGGAGGAGGGACAGATGCCGAAACGCTTTCGCCTCACGCGCCGCTTCAACGCGGCGATGACCGAGGATGGCTACCGCCGCCTGCGCCGCTTTGCGCAGGACTCGGGGCTCGACGAGGGCGAGGCACTGTCCTTTCTCTTCGAGAATTTCGATAGCGTGATCAATGAAGAAACCTTTGCGCATCGCCTCAGGCTCTTCAATTCCGAGCTTGAGGCTCGAAAGAAATAGCAATGGGTTTTATCGTAATCGGTGCAGGGATACCCATTCTGGCGGCTCTTCTGTTCGGGCGCTTTAACGCTCGCACCGCACCATTTGTTATCGCCGGAGTGCTTTTAGGACCACTTGCGCTCGTTATTATTTTGCTCGGCTTTGAGTTCATCATCCAGTGGGGCGCCGAATGCAGACTGGAGCCGTCTGGCGCACTAACTTGTGGAGAATTTCTCGGCCTATGGCCGGTTAACGGCAGAGCAAGGGGGTTCGTAGGCACGGGTTATGCGGCGGGTTTTGCAATCCTTTGGGCCACTATTGGACTTGTCCTGCTTTTTGCTGCGGGCATCGCAACGGCGATAATCAGGAGGTTTTGGTAACTTAAATGACCCAGACATCAGCCTGGATGACAAACGAGCATCAGATGCTCTCCGAAATGACGGCCAGATTCATCACCGATGAATGGCGCCCGCATTTCGAGCGCTGGCGCAAGGCAGGCATCATGGACCGCGACTGCTGGCTCGAGGCGGGGGCTTTGGGCCTGCTCTGCCCCTCTATCCCCGAGGAATACGGCGGGGCTGGCGGCGATTTCGGCCACGAGGCCGTAATCTGCATCGAACAGGGCCGCGCCAATCTGGCAAGCTGGGGAAATCCCATCCATTCCGGCATCGTCGCGCATTATATCCTCGCCTATGGTTCGGAGGCGCAAAAGCAGAAATGGCTGCCCAAAATGGTGTCGGGCGAGATGGTCGGTGCGCTTGCCATGACAGAGCCGGGTGCCGGGTCGGATGTGCAGGGCATCAAGACCCGCGCCATTCGGGACGGCAACGCCTATCGTCTTTCGGGGCAAAAGACCTTTATCACCAACGGGCAACACGCCGAGTTGATCATCGTTGCGGCCAAGACCGACCCCAAGGAAGGGGCCAAGGGCATCTCCTTGGTGGTTGTGGAAACCGAAGACGCGCAGGGCTTTGCGCGCGGGCGCAATCTCGAAAAGGTCGGGATGCATGCGGGGGATACGTCCGAGTTGTTTTTCGACAATGTCGAAATCCCGCCGGAGAACATCCTTGGCGGCGAAGAAGGGCGCGGGTTTTATCAGATGATGCAGCAACTGCCGCAGGAACGTCTGATTATCGCCTGTGGCGCGCAGGGGGCGATGGAGGGTGCAGTGGAACGCACCATCACCTATTGCAAGGAACGCCAAGCCTTTGGCGGCCCGATCCTGCAATTCCAGAACACCCGCTTCAAACTGGCGGAATGCCAGACCAAAACCGCCGTCTGCCGCGCCTTTCTCGATGCGTGCATCACGGAACACATGCGCGGCGACCTTAGCGTTGAAAAGGCTGCGATGGCGAAATACTGGCTGACCGATACTCAGGGCGAGGTGCTGGATGAGTGCCTGCAACTGCATGGCGGCTATGGCTATATGCAGGAATATGACATCGCCGAAATGTGGGCAGATGCCCGCGTACAACGCATCTACGGCGGCACCAACGAGATCATGAAAGAACTGATCGCGAGGGCGCTGTGAGGATTGGGGCGGCGGTCAGCATGGCACAGTCGAAGCCGGGGGTTTCACACCCCCAGACCCCCGTGGAGTATTTGCGGCAAGATGAAAGGCGCAGGTTCACCCTGCCCGGTGCGCGGGCCATTTGGCATCAGTCACCGGAACAGGGCTTCACCTTGCGCGGTCATCGGCTCTCCAGCCTGTACCGCATCGCCGATCAAGCCACATCTCAGTTAATACAAGGTAAATCCGGACCCGCTTCATCTTGCCAAAAATACTCAAATTCGACATCGCAACAGGAGCCCAACATATGACCATCAAACTCTACTGCTTTGGCGAGAGCGGCAATGCCTACAAGGCGGCGCTGGCGCTTGAGCTTTCCGGTCTCGACTGGACGGCGGTCTATGTCGATTTCTTCGGGGGCGAGACGCGGCAACCCGCGTTTCGCGAGATCAACATCATGGGCGAGGTGCCGGTGTTGGTCGATCGCGACGTGACACTGACCCAATCGGGCGTCATGCAGATGTATATCACTGAGAAAACCGGCAAATTCGGCGGGACCACACCGGAAGAGGCGCGCGAGGTCATGCGCTGGATGTTCTGGGACAATCACAAGCTCAGCAGCCCGGCTGGCATGACGCGGTTTTTGATGAACTTCTTGCCCGAGGATAAGCGCCCCGAAGGCGTCATCCCCTTTACCCAAGCCCGGCTCAAGGCCGCCTACACGACGCTCGACACCCATCTTGCGGGGCGCGACTGGATCGTGGGCGACGCGATCACCAATGCCGATTTCTCCTGCTGCGGCTATCTCTATTACCCCGAACCCTTCGGCTTTGACCGCAAGGATTGGCCCAATATCGACCGGTGGCTGGACAACATCAGTGCCGCGCCCGGCTGGAAACACCCCTATGACCTGATGCCCGGCAGCCCCGCTGACCGCGCTTGAAAGAAGGAGACCGATATGTCTGACGCTTATATCTATGACACCGTGCGCACCCCACGCGGCAAGGGCCGCAAAGATGGCGCGCTGCACGAGGTGACGGCTGCGCGCCTAAGCGCACAGGTGCTCAATGCGCTGAAATCCCGCAACGGTCTTGATGGTCACGCCGTCGAGGACGTAATCTGGGGCAATGTCACGCAGGTGATGGAGCAGGGCGGCTGCCTTGCGCGGACTGCCGTTCTCGCCTCTGATCTGGACGAGAGCATCCCCGGCCTTGCCATCAACCGCTTTTGCGCCTCTGGCATGGAGGCGGTGAACCTTGCCGCCAACCAGATCAAGGGCGGGGCCGGTGAGGCCTATATCGCTGGCGGGGTCGAGATGATGGGCCGCGTTGCCATGGGCAGCGACGGGGCGGCGATTGCCGTGGACCCGTCGATTGCGATGGACACCTATTTCGTGCCGCAAGGCATCAGTGCCGATATCATCGCAACCGAATATGGCTTTACCCGTGACGAGGCAGATGCGCTTGCCATGGAATCCCAACGCCGGGCCAAGGCGGCCTGGGATGACAATCGCTTTGCGAAATCCATCATCGAGGTGCAGGATCAGAACGGCCTGACCATTCTTGACCATGATGAGTATATGCGCCCGGGCACCGATATGCAGACACTGGGCGCGCTCACCCCGGCCTTTCAGGCAATGGGCGAGGTGATGCCGGGCTTTGATACGATCGCCAAGATGAAATATCCCCATCTGGAGCGGATCAATCATGTTCACCACGCGGGCAATTCATCCGGCATCGTCGATGGTGCGGCAGGGGTGCTGATCGGGTCTAAGGAATTTGGCGAGAAATGGGGCCTTAAGCCGCGCGCGCGGATCGTGCAGACCTGCAAGATCGGCACGGACCCAACGATCATGCTGACCGGCCCCGTACCGGCCACGCAGAAAATTCTTGCCGACAGTGGCATGTCGATTTCCGACATCGAGCTATTCGAGGTGAACGAGGCCTTTGCATCGGTGGTTCTGCGGTTTCAGCAGGCGTTCAATGTCGACCCAAACCTTGTGAACGTAAACGGTGGATCCATCGCCATGGGCCATCCGCTGGGGGCGACGGGCGCGATCATCATCGGCACGCTGCTGGATGAGTTGGAGCGCACGGGCAAGGGCACCGGCCTTGCCACGCTTTGCATCGCCTCTGGCATGGGTGCCGCCACCATCATCGAACGCGTGTAAGAGGAGCTGACCAAGATGACTGATTTCACAATTCAAAAACACGCCGATGGTGTCGCGATCATCACCTGGGACACGCAGGGCAAGTCGATGAACGTGATGAACGCGCAAGGGTTTCTCGACCTTGAGGCGCTGATTGATGACGCGCTTGCGGATGATGCCGTCAAGGGCGTGATCCTCACCTCGGGCAAGCCGGGCTCGTTTGCGGGCGGTATGGACCTCAATATCATTGCCAAGATGCGCGATGACGCGGGCGACAACCCTGCAAAGGGGCTTTTTGACGGGGTGATGGGGATGCACGCCATCCTGCGCAAGATCGAGCGCGCGGGCATGGACCCCAAGACCAACAAGGGTGGCAAGCCGATTGCGGCGGCGCTGCCTGGCACGGCACTTGGCATCGGGCTTGAGATTCCGCTCGCCTGCCACCGGATCTTTGCCGCTGACAATCCGTCTGCCAAGATTGGCCTGCCCGAGATCATGGTGGGGATTTTTCCCGGGGCGGGTGGCACTACGCGGCTTGTGCGCAAGCTGGGCGCGATGGCCGCCTCGCCGCTCCTGCTCGAGGGCAAGCTCAACGACCCGAAAAAAGCCAAAGCCGCCGGTGTGGTGGATGAGGTGGTGCCCGCCGATCACCTGATCGAAAAGGCCCGCGAATGGGTGCTGAGCAATCCCGAAATCGTCAAACCCTGGGATGACAAGGGCTATAAAATGCCCGGCGGCGCGCCCTATCACCCGGCGGGCTTCATGACCTTTGTCGGGGCCTCTGCCATGGTCAATGGCAAGACCCAAGGTGCGTTTCCGGCGGCCAAGGCGCTGCTCTCTGCGGTTTATGAAGGCGCGCTCGTGCCCTTTGACACCGCTCTCAAGATCGAGGCGCGCTGGTTCGTCAATGTGCTGATGAACCCCTCGTCCAGTGCGATGATCCGCTCGCTCTTCATCAACAAGGAAGCGTTGGAAAAGGGTGCCAACCGCCCCGATGTGCCCGATCAGCGCGTGAAGAAAGTTGGCGTCATGGGGGCCGGCATGATGGGCGCGGGCATCGCGCTTGTCTCTGCCATGGCGGGCATGCAAGTGGTCCTGATCGACCAGAAACAGGAGGCCGCGGACAAGGGCAAATCCTACACCGCCGATTTCATGGATCAGGGGATCAAGCGCGGCAAGGCCACAGCCGAGAAGAAGGCGGCGACGCTTGATCTTATCACCGCCACTACGGATTACGCAGCGCTCAAAGGGTGCGATTTGATCATCGAGGCGGTGTTCGAGGACCCTGCCGTCAAGGCCGCAGTCACCAAAGAGGTGCTCAAGGTTGTGGGTGAGGACTGTATCTTTGCCACCAACACCTCGACCCTGCCGATTTCGGAACTGGCCAAGGCATCTGACAACGCTGAGAATTTCATTGGCATCCATTTCTTCTCGCCGGTGGAAAAGATGATGCTGGTCGAGATCATCAAAGGTCAGAAAACCGGCCCCCGCGCCGTCGCCAAGGCGCTCGACTATGTCCGGCAAATCCGCAAGACGCCGATCGTGGTCAATGATGCCCGCTTCTTTTACTGCAACCGCTGCATCATTCCCTATATCAACGAGGGTCTACGCATGGTGGCCGAAGGTGTGGTCCCCGCGCTTATCGACAATGCCGCGCGGCAGCTTGGCTTTCCGGTGGGGCCGCTGCAACTGGTCGATGAGACCTCGATTGATCTGGGTGCCAAGATCGCCCGCGCCACCAAGGCCGCGATGGGCGACGCCTATCCGGATGCCGCCGTGGATGAGGTCATCTTTTACATGGAGGGCGAGGGGCGTCTGGGGCGCAAATCCAAGGCTGGCTTCTTTGACTATGACGACAAGGGCAAGCGTCTTGGGTATTGGCCGGGGCTGGCCGCCCAATACCCCCGCGCCGCCGAACAGCCTGACCTGCACGAGGTTCAGCAGCGTTTGATGTTCGCTCAGGTGCTCGAAGCGGTCCGCGCGCTTGAGGAGGGTGTTCTTGAGGACATCCGCGAAGGCGATGTGGGGGCGATCCTCGCTTGGGGTTTTGCGCCGTGGTCGGGCGGACCGTTTGCTTGGCTCGACATCATTGGCACGCCCTATGCCGCAGAGCGGTGCGATCAGTTGGCCGAGCAATTCGGCCCGCGTTTCGCAACCCCCAAATTGCTGCGTGAGATGGCCGACAAGACCCAGAGTTTCTATGGGCGCTTTGGTGGACAGGCGGCGGCAGCCTGACCATAACAAAAAGCCCGGCGCGCCTTGTTCGAGCGCGCCGGGCTTCTTCTTGGATCAAATACTCATAATCTTTTCTTTGGCTGATCCCAGAGAGGCGCACAAGGCTATGCGCTCAGAGTGGCACAAAGGCATCCTGATTGCCGCTATATTGCTCCAGTGCACCAGAACCTATTTCGTGCCAGAGCCCATGCAGCGTCAGCGCGCCCTCTGACACGGCTTTGGCGACAAACGGAAACGTCATCAGGTTCTCAAGCGAGATCACCACCGCCTGCTTTTCCAGCGCATTCATCTGGGCATCGGCGTCAGCCATATCCTTGACCCGCTCATAGCCTGGCCGCAGGATATCAAGCCACCGACCGACAAAGCTGGTCTGCTTGTCCAGTTCCGGCGCATGGCCCGAGCACATATCAAGACATCCCTTGACCCCGCCGCAGGCGGAATGACCAATCACGATCACATGCGCCACCTTGAGCGCTGTCACCGCATATTCCACAGCCGCCGAAGTGCCGTGCTGCGCACCATCACTCACATAGGGCGGGACAAGGTTGGCGATATTGCGATGAATAAAGAACTCTCCCTGATCTGCGCCAAAGATCGAGGTCACGTGCACCCGGCTGTCACAACACGAAATCACCATGGCGCGCGGGTGCTGACCCTGCTGCGCCAGATGCCGATACCACGACTGGTTCTCGGTATAGCTTGTGGCCTTCCAGCCATGAAAGCGGTGCACCAGATAAGCGGGCAGGGGGCGGGCGTGTTCCATGGTCTCTCCCGGGGTTTGGGCAATCGACTGGTCAATAGTCGGGATTCGCCTCGAATTCGAGGGACAATTTGCGCTGCCGGAAACCATTTGGGAACCGCGACAATGTCATTCTGCCCGCGCCGTGGGGGCAGAGTGAACATGACAACGTGGGTGAGAATGTGGAACAGGTGACATTGCTGAAACAACAAGAGCAGGTGCGGCTCGACGCGTATCGGCTTGCGGCCCTCTATTTGCAACTGGGCGATAGGAATGCCGAGGATGTCGTGTGCCGTGCGCTTGAGGAACTGGCGGCGCGGCTCACGCATGCTGAGCGGCTTTACCGCGAGGGGCAAATGGCCGATCTGCGTAAATGTGTGCGTAGCCTGATCGCAATTGCGGATCAAATCGGCATGCTGCATCTGGCACGGGTGGCGGGGGATGTGACGGGTTCTATCGATGCGGGCGATGCCAACGCACTTGCCGCGACCTTTGCACGGCTTTTGCGGATTGGCGAAGGCTCGCTCTGCGAAATCTGGGATATGGCGGACCCGCTCAATTAGCGGGATCAATTGACGGGTTGCAGGCGGCGTAATCGTGGCTAGGCTGGCGCGCAATACTCCTGCCAAAAGGTCTGCCAGAATGAGCCTCAGATTCGCTGCTCCCGACACGCCCGCCCTGCCGCTGCATCTTGTAGCTGAGGAGGCCCTTGAGGGGTGGCTTACAGGGCAAGCGCCCGAAGTTGCGGCATGGGTGCGCGCCATGGGGTTCACGGGTGCCCTTGGGCGCGTGCTGGTTGTGCCCGATGCGGCGGGTGGGATTGCCATGGGTTTGGGCGGTTACGGATCGGCGACGTCGCGCGCACGGGGGCGGTTTCATCTTGCCGGGATTGCCGCGGCCTTGCCTGCGGGCACCTACCGCGTTGCAGGCCTGCCCGAGGATCAGGCCGAGACCGAGGCGCTTGGCTGGCTCTTGTCGCACTATGCCTATGAGCGCTATCGCGACCAATCCCCGGCCAAGGCAAGGCTTGTTGCGCCCGAAGGCGTCGATGCGGCACGGTTGGAAATCATCGCGGCGGGCGAGGCGCTGACCCGCGACCTCATCAATACCCCCGCGAATGATCTTGGCCCCGATGCGCTTGAGGCGGCATGTGCCGCCATCGCCGATCAGCAGGGCGCGCGCGTGACCTGCGTGCGGGGCGAAGATCTGCTCGCGCAGAACTTTCCGCTGATCCACACGGTTGGGCGCGCCTCGGCTGTGGCCCCGCGCCTCATGGACATGCGGTGGGGGCAGAGTGGCCCGAAACTGACACTGGTGGGCAAAGGCGTTTGTTTCGACACGGGCGGGCTCAATCTCAAACCCGGCTCTTCCATGGGCCTGATGAAAAAGGACATGGGCGGGGCTGCTACGGTGCTGGGGCTGGCGCATATGATCATGGCGCTCGGTTTGCCGGTGCAGTTGCGTGTGCTCATTCCGGCGGTGGAAAACGCGGTTGCGGGCAATGCCTTTCGCCCCGGCGATATCCTGACCGCGCGCAATGGTCTGACGGTCGAGGTCAACAACACCGATGCCGAGGGTCGATTGGTGCTGGCGGACGCGCTATCCTATGGGGCCGAGGATGCACCCGATCTGATGATCTCCATGGCCACCCTCACCGGGGCAGCGCGCGTGGCGCTTGGGCCGGACCTTGCGCCCTATTACACTGACGATACTCGCTTTGCCGGGGCACTCGAGGCCGCCGCCGCGCGCGTGGCCGATCCGGTTTGGCGTCTGCCGTTTCATACGCCTTATGAGGCGATGATCGAGCCGGGCATCGCCGATCTCGACAATGCGCCCTCGGGCGGATTTGCAGGCTCGATCACCGCTGCGCTCTTTCTGCGCCGCTTTGCGGGTGGGCTGAACTACAGCCATTTCGACATCTACGGCTGGACGCCCTCCGCCGCCCCCGCACGCCCCAAGGGTGGTGTCGGCATGGGCGCGCGTGCGCTTTTGGAGGCGCTGCCAGAGGTGCTGGGGCTGTGACCACACCCTGCTTGATTGCCTTGCCTCTCGTTGACCTATTGCGCGGCCCCGACGGCCCGCGCGATCGACAACTTCTGATGGGTGAGGGTGTCACGGTGCAGTCGATCGCTGATGAATGGGCAGAGGTTACAGCCATCCGCGACGGCTATTCGGGTTTTGTGCCTGACTCGGCGCTGACTGAGGGGACAGTTACCCACCGCGTCAGCGCCCGCGCCACGCATCTTTATCCCGCGCCGGATTTCAAGACCCGCGAGCGCTTCAGCCTTAGCCATGGTGCGCGGCTTCAGGTGCTTTCCCAACAAGGCCGATTTGCCGAAACGCCGCAGGGATACGTCCCGCACGCCCATCTGTCATCGCTGGACGTGCTCGACACTGATCCTGTCACCGTCGCCGAAACCCTGCTGGGCACGCCCTATCTCTGGGGTGGAAATTCCAGCTTTGGAATTGATTGTTCGGGGTTGGTGCAGGCGGGGTGTCTTGCGTGTGGCATTGCCTGCCCGGGCGACAGCGGACCGCAAGAGCGCAGCCTTGGCGCGCCTTTGTCTGAATCCGCCCCCCTCCAACGCGGCGACCTCCTCTTCTGGCGTGGTCATGTCGCATGGGTGTCTGATCCCGCCACGCTCCTCCATGCCAACGCGCATCACATGGCCGTGGCCTATGAACCCATAGCGGATGCCATTGCCCGCATCACCGCGCAGAGGGGCGGCCCCGTCACCTCTCGCAAACGCCTGAAAGGACTGTCATGACCTCTGATCCCTTCTTTCACCCGATTTCGGGGTTTGAGCTGCCGCGCTTTGCCGGTGTGCCCACATTCATGCGGCTGCCCTATGTGCCCAATGGGCATGAGCGCTACAAGGATGTGCAAATTGGCCTGATCGGCGTGCCCTGGGATAGCGGCACCACCAACCGGCCCGGCCCCCGCCATGGCCCCCGCCAATTGCGCGATGCCTCGACCATGATCCGCGCGCAGCATCCGACATCCGGCATGCGCCCGTTCGAGGCGGTGAATTGCGCCGATCTGGGGGATGTGGGGCCAAACCCTGCGGATATCATCGACAGTATGCGCCGGATTTCCGAGTTCTACGATACGGTCACCGGTGCGGGGATCATCCCGTTGACCGCAGGCGGGGATCACCTCACGACCCTGCCGGTGCTGCGGTCGCTGGCCCGCCGCGCGCCTGTGGGCATGATCCATTTCGACAGCCATACAGACCTCTATCACTCCTACTTCGGTGGCACGATGTATACTCATGGCACGCCGTTCCGTCGCGCAGTCGAAGAGGGGCTGCTTGATCCAAAACGCGTCGTGATGATCGGGTTGCGCGGCACGATGTATGACACCGAAGATCGCGATTTCGCCGCAGCTGAGGGTATCCGCCTGATCCTGATCGAGGAATTCCACGCCCGCGGCCCTGAAGATGTGATGGCCGAGGCGCGTGAAATTGCAGGCGATGGTGACACCTACGTCAGCTATGACATCGACTTTGTTGATCCAACCTTTGCCCCCGGCACCGGCACGCCAGAGGTGGGGGGGCCGAACAGCTATCAGGCATTGCAGGTCGTGCGCGGGCTTCACGGGGTCAACATCATCGGCGCTGATCTGGTCGAAGTGTCGCCGCCGTTTGACGCCTCTGGCGGCACGGCATTTCTAGGCGCGTCGATCATGTTTGAGCTGCTCTGCGTCATGGCGGGGCAACACGCCGAGGGGTAAGGCCCCAACAGATCACACATGACGCATGGTTTGGCGGCGCGCTCCGCCAAACCCTTTGGAATCCGTGCGCGAATCCTATATGGGATCATATCCCAGCCCGAACCGCGACAGGCCCATGACCCAAACTGCCCCCATTACACAGGATGTGCTGACCATCCCCCGCAAGCTGCCCGACGGGCCGATCAACCTGGTGGGGTTAACGCGCAATGCGCTGCGTGAGGTGCTGATCGCGCATGGCACGCCCGAAAAGCAGGCCAAGATGCGGGTCAATCAGATCTGGCAGTGGATCTATCAATGGGGTGTGCGTGATTTTCATGCCATGACCAATCTGGCCAAAGCCTATCGTGCCCAATTGGCCGAAAACTTTGTGGTGACAATCCCGGAAGTCGTGAGCAAGCAGGTCAGTGCCGATGGTACGCGCAAGTATCTGGTAAGGATCGCGGGCGGCCATGAGGTCGAGGTGGTCTATATCCCCGAAACCGATCGCGGGACGCTGTGCATTTCCTCTCAAGTGGGCTGTACGCTCACCTGTTCGTTTTGCCACACCGGCACGCAGAAACTGGTGCGCAACCTGACGGCGGGTGAGATCATCGGTCAGGTGATGCTGGCGCGCGATGACTTGAACGAATGGCCCAAACCGGGCGAGCCTGCAGGCGAGCGCCCCCGCCTTATCAGCAACATTGTCCTGATGGGCATGGGCGAGCCGCTCTATAATTTCGACAATGTGCGCGATGCCATGAAAATCGCCATGGATGGTGAAGGGATTTCCCTGTCACGCCGTCGTATCACGCTCTCGACCTCTGGTGTTGTGCCCGAGATCGCCAAGACGGCTGAGGAAATCGGATGTTTGCTGGCTGTCAGCTTTCACGCCACTACGGATGAGGTGCGCGATACTCTGGTGCCGATCAACAAGCGATGGAACATCGCCACGCTGCTGGACACGCTGCGCGAATATCCGCGCCTGAGCAATTCCGAGCGTATCACCTTTGAATATGTCATGCTCAAAGGTGTCAATGACAGTGATGCCGATGCCCGCCGCCTTGTTCAACTGATCAAGGGCATTCCGGCTAAGATCAACCTTATCCCATTCAACGAGTGGCCCGGCAGCCCCTATCAACGCAGCGATTGGGAGCGGATCGAACGCTTTGCCGACATCATCTACAAGGCTGGGTATGCCAGCCCGATCCGAACGCCCCGTGGCGAGGATATCATGGCCGCCTGCGGCCAGTTGAAATCCGCCACCGAACGCTCCCGCAAATCCCGCGCGCAGATCGAGGCCGAGGCAGGGCTTTAGCCCAATGACCGCCTTTGCCCCCCTGCCGCAGCCATTCAACGCTACGGGTGATCCCCGCCTTGTCGGTGTCGAAATCGAGCTTGGCGGCTTGCCGGAATCGCGCGTGGCGGACCTGTGTGCATCCAAACTGGGGGGCACGGCGCAACAGGTGGACAGCCATATCTGGCGGGTTGAGAATAGCCAGATCGGACAGATCGACATCTATCTCGACATCTTTCTGCGCAACGCGGAACACAGCAAACTGCGCGATCTGGCGCTAGATCTGGGGCGCGAAGTGGTGCCGGTGGAAATCGTCACCAAACCGCTTGATATGGATGGCCTTGCCCGTCTTGATGATTTGCGGATGACGCTTCGGGATGCAGGGGCTTTGGGCAGCGGCGCGGGCTGGTTCTTTGGGTTTGGCCTGCATCTTAACATTGAGATGGCCAGCGATGCTGATGCCGACACGGTTCGCCCTTTGCTTGCCTATGCGCTGATCGAGGACTGGCTGCGCGCCGCCAATCCTATTGACGAGGCCCGCCGTCTCTTACCCTTTACAGACCCATACCCGATTGATTTTACCCGTGCGCTGATCGAAATGGGGCCAGAGGCCGCGCGTGAGAGGGTGATCGGCAGCTATCTCGAACTGACGCCAAGCCGCAATCGCGGTCTTGATATGCTGCCCCTCTTTGCGCATTTCGACGCGGATCGGATCAAGGCGGCCATTTCCGACAAGACATCGGCACGCCCGACCTTTCATTTTCGTTTGCCCGACTGCCGGATAGACGAGGCCGCTTGGTCGATTGCCGATGAATGGCAACGCTGGTTGACTGTGGAACGGGTGGCCGCCGATATCGCGCTGCTCAAGCGCCTGTCGCAGGCCTGGCAGGACGATCACGGCCTGCTCACGCTGTCGCGTCAAAGCTGGGCCAATCGCGCAGGTCGTATCCTGCAATCGGCGGGGCTTGATCGAGTATGACCGCACGCCGCCCCGTGATCGGGGTCACAGTTTCGCGCCGGTCAGGGTGGCGTATCTTTCCGCTTATCGCGCTTAATGTGTGGTTGGCGGGGGGGCGCGCCCTGCGGTGGCAAGCGGGCCGCGCGGCTGACATAGAGTCGGTGGATGGGCTCATCATCGGCGGTGGCGATGACATCTCGCCGGATCTCTATGGCGGGCGGCTGGTTAAATCCGCGCGACTAGATCCCGACCGGGACGCGCTGGAACGTGGGCTGGTCTTGGCCGCCTTTGCGCATGACAAGCCGGTTTTGGGTATCTGCCGGGGTAGTCAGATGCTCAACATCGCTCTTGGGGGCACATTGCATCAAGACGCGTATGAGACCTATGCCGCCAGCGATCACATTCGCACCGTGCTGCCGCGTAAGACCGTTCGGATCACCGCCGGCACCCGTCTGGCACAGCTTGCGGGCACCCAACCGATGAAGGTGAACGCCCTGCATACCCAGGCCGTTAATCGCTTGGGGGACGGTTTGCGCATCGCTGCGCGGGATAGTGCTGGCATGATTCAGGCTGTCGAGCGGGTCAAGGAACCCTTTGCCTTGGGCGTGCAATGGCACCCCGAGCATCTTTTTTATGCGCATCGGCAAATGGGCATCTTTCGTGCGCTCATCGCAGCGGCTGCGGCGCGGCGCGATCATGCGGCGCAACTGCCCGGCGTGGATGCCGTGGCACGTTGACCCTGTCGCGATAATTCCCCGACCCTGCCATAATCCGGCACGATTACCGCCACATCCGTCACCTATCCCTAAAGTCAGAGGCAAATTTTAACAGGGATAGAAACAATGAACCTGAACCAGAATGAAAGCAGCACCGAAATTCGCAATCTCGTGATGCGCGAGCGTCATCTCGCCGTTTCCGAGCGGGAATGGAAGCACCGCCTGCGCGGGTATGGCTATGCGATCCGCGACACCGCCGAGGGGCGTTTTGTCACCTCGATCCGTCAGGATGCACCGCTCTGCCAACTGAGCTGACCGCGGCCTGTTTCTGGCTGAAATTTACAGGCGACCGGCCCTTTGGCTGATGGGGCTAAGCCCCAAAAACGACAAACCCCCGAAGCATCTGCCCGGGGGTCGTCAAATGTGCCGCAAAAACCTGCGGAGAGCGCTCTTAGAGCATGCCTTCGCGCTGCGCTTTCTTGCGCGCCAGTTTCCGGGCACGGCGAATCGCTTCGGCCTTCTCGCGCGCTTTCTTCTCGGACGGCTTTTCGAAATGTTGCTTGAGCTTCATTTCACGAAAAACGCCTTCGCGCTGCAGTTTTTTCTTCAGAGCGCGGAGCGCCTGATCGACATTGTTGTCGCGAACACTAACCTGCATGTGGTGTCACCACCTTCCTAAGTTAAAGTTGCAATAGATTGCAGGAAGGCGCCGTATAGCAAAGCATCTTGGATTTGTCTAGGGTGCGCCGCAAGGAGGATTTTCGATGTCCGAACCCGATCTGATGACCCGTTTGCTGGATGCCGCAGCGCTCCATGTGCCCTTCGATGGCTGGAGCGAAACCACCCTGCGTCTTGCCGCTGAGGATGCTGGGATTGCCCCCGGCCTTGTGTCCGCGATTTGTCCGCGCGGCGCGGTCGATTTGGCGCTTGCCTATCATGCGGCAGGCGATGCCGCGATGCTCAAACGACTGGCCGAGACCGACCTGAGCGCCCTGCGTTTTCGGGATCGCGTGGCGTTTGCCGTGCGTGTCCGGCTTGAGGCGGTCGAGGATCGAGAACTGGTACGTCGGGGGATGACCCTCTTTTCCTTGCCGCCCTATGCTGCCGATGGTGCGCGCGCCCTCTGGCAAACGGCTGATCACATCTGGACCGCTCTTGGGGACACATCGCAGGATGTGAATTGGTACACCAAACGCGCAACGCTCTCGGGTGTCTATGGCGCGACCGTTCTTTATTGGTTGGGTGACGACAGTGACGGCCAAACCCGTACATGGGACTTTCTTGATCGCCGCATCGAGGGTGTAATGCAGATCGAAAAGCTCAAGGCGCAGGCCCGTGACAACCGTTTGGTGTCGGGCCTCATGGCGGGACCGCTCAGTTTTTTGAGCCGTATCCGTGCGCCGCAGCCGGGCGCACAGACGGGTATGCCGGGCCGCTGGAATGGCCCGAACTGAATATAAGGACAGATGAATGACCAAGACGATGCAGGCCGTCGAAATCACGCAGGCGGGTGGCCCCGAAGTATTGCAACTGACCACTCGCCCCATTCCCGCGCCACGCGCAGGCGAGGTCGTGATCCGGCTGGCCTATGCCGGTGTCAACCGCCCGGATGCCTTGCAGCGTGCCGGGCTCTATGCGCCGCCGCCCACGGCCTCTGACCTTCCGGGGCTTGAAGGGGCAGGGGAAATCGTGGCGCTTGGTGCGGGCGTCACGCATTGGACGCTTGGCGATCAGGTCTGCGCGCTATTGCCCGGTGGCGGTTATGCCGAATATGTGGCCACGCCCGCAGCGCATTGCTTGCCGGTGCCGCATGGCCTTAGCCTCGAACAGGCCGCCTGTCTGCCGGAAACCTTCTTCACCGTCTGGTCTAACGTGTTTCAGCGCGGCGCACTCAAGGGGGGCGAGCGGTTTCTTGTGCATGGCGGTTCATCCGGGATCGGCACCACGGCCATTCAACTCGCCCACACCTTCGGCGCGCGGGTGTTTACCACGGCAGGCTCTGCCGAGAAATGCCAGGTCTGCATGGATCTTGGGGCCGAACGCGCGATCAACTACCGCGAAGAGGATTTCACCGAGGTGTTGTCTGCCGAGGGCGGCGCAGATCTTATCCTTGACATGGTTGGCGGCGATTACCTGCCCCGCAACGTCAAGGCGCTGGCCGATGATGGACGCCTCGTGCAGATCGCCTTTCTCCAAGGCCCCAAGATCGAGCTGAATTTCTCTCAGGTGATGATGCGTCGCCTGACGATCACCGGCAGCACGCTGCGCCCGCAAAGCGATCTCGCCAAGGCGCGGATTGCCGAAAGCCTGCGCACCCATGTCTGGCCGCTGCTGGAGGCGGGTAAAATCGCGCCTGTAATGGATTCCGAATATCCGCTGGCCAAGGCTGCTGCTGCGCATGCGCGGATGGAGTCGAGCGGGCACATCGGCAAAATCGTCCTCAAGGTTGCGTGACCCGGGTCAACGATCGAGACAAATAAAAAGCCGCCCCATTGGGCGGCCCTTTTGATCTCTGGTGCAGGCTGGCGGCGCGAATTCTGCGCCAGCGGGCCGCAGATCAGCCGTTCACGCTGTCCTTGAGTGCCTTTGCAATGGTCATCTTGACCACCTTGTCGGCCTCTTTCTTCATCTGCTCGCCTGTCGCGGGGTTGCGCACCATACGCTCGGGGCGCTCACGGCAATAAATCTTGCCGATGCCGGGCAGGGTCACGGCACCGCCGGCGGATACTTCACGGGTGATGATCGCGATCACGGCGTCCAGAGCTGCGCCAGCGGTCTTCTTGTCACTGCCCATATCATCGGCCAGAGCGGCGACGAGTTGGGTCTTGGTCATGGGTTTTGCCATTTTATGGTCTCCTTACAACTGCCCGTCCCTTGGGCCTCATGCGCGTGATTAAACGCCATGATGTGGCTAAACACAACGGCTAGTGGGCAAAAGCAAGCCCTTTTGCTGGATTTTGTGCGGATTTCCGTCGGGTCAGAGGAAAGCTGTCTCTTCAAAACTGCGCAATTTGCGGCTGTGGATGCGTTCAAGGGGCATGCGGCGCAATGATTCCATGGCGCGAATCCCAATCATGAGGTGACGTGAAACTTGGGATTTGTAAAAATCCGAGGCCATGCCGGGCAGCTTCAATTCGCCCTGCAACGGCTTGTCCGAAACGCAAAGCAGCGTGCCATAGGGCACACGGAAGCGGAACCCGTTGGCGGCAATCGTGGCGCTCTCCATGTCCAGCGCGACGGCGCGCGACTGGCTGAGGCGTTGCACTGGCCCCGATTGCTCGCGCAGTTCCCAGTTGCGGTTGTCTACGCTGGCGACTGTGCCGGTGCGCATGACGCGCTTGAGGTCGAACCCCTCAAGCTGCGTCTCGGCGGCCACCGCCTCTTGCAGTGCGATCTGTATTTCGGCAAGCGCGGGGATGGGCACCCATGCGGGCAGATCGGCGTCAAGCACGCGATCTTCGCGCAGATAGGCATGGGCCAGCACGAAATCGCCCAAGGATTGCGAATTGCGCAGCCCCGCGCAATGGCCGACCATCACCCAAGCATGCGGGCGCAGCACGGCGATATGATCGGTCGCGGTCTTTGCGTTGGACGGACCCACCCCAATATTGACCAAGGTGATCCCCGATCCATCCGCCCGCTTGAGGTGATAGGCGGGCATCTGCGGCAATCGTTCGGGCGCAGGCAAGATATCATCCGGCCCGGTGATCTCGGCATTTCCGGTGCTGACAAAAGCCGAATAGCCGCTGTTCGCGTCCCCCAGCATGCGCCGGGCGTAGGTCTCGAATTCCGAGACATAGAATTGATAGTTGGTGAAGAGCACGTAATTCTGGAAATGGCAGGGATCGGTTGCCGTGTAATGCGTGAGGCGTGCCAGCGAATAATCCACCCGCTGCGCAGTGAACGGTGCCAAAGGGGCTGCCCCGTCCAGCCCCGGCAGCCATGTGCCATTGACGATATCGTCATTGGTGGTCGCCAGATCCGGCACGTCAAAGTAATCGCGCAGGGTGAATTCTGCGGCACCTTCTTGTGGCACGCTGAGGTTTGCATCCCCCGCCACCGCGAAATGCACAGGAATAGGCGTGTCAGAGAGGCCGATCATGACCCCGACACCGTGATTGTCCATCAAGAGGCCCAGTTGTTGCTCCAGATAGGCGCGGAACAGGATGGGGCGCGTGATCGTTGCGGCATAGGTGCCGGGGTTCGAGACATGGCCAAAGCTGAGCCGACTGTCGACCTTGGCATAGGTCGTCGTGGTCAAACGTATTTCGGGATAAAAGGCGCGCACCCGGCCCATCGGCAGGTGCCCGGCCAAAGCCTTTGCAAAGGCTGTGCAGAGAAACTCTGTGCTTGCCGCATAAAGCTGACAAAGCCGATCCACCGCCGCGCGCGCCTCTGTGAACGCCTCTGGGGCGATCTTGTCGGGGGTGCTGATGTTCATGCGTGTCTCCTGCGGCATGCTCTCAGGTTGACACGTGCCGGGGGCATGATCAAGCTGAGGCCATGGATTACGAAACGATTACGCCTGAGGAATTCGGGGCCAGCCTGCGCGGGCTTGGCCTCAACCTCTTGGTGCGCGATGTGCGGGTTGAGGCGGCTTTTCTTGTCAGCGTTTTCGGCATGGCGGCCCACCGTCTGAGCGCGGATTTTGCGATCATGGTCTATGGCGATCAGGTGATGCAACTGCATGCCGATCATACCTACGCCGCCAACCCGATCCTTGGCCTTGTGCCTGAGAGCCCGCCGCGCGGGGCCGGGGCGTCTTTGCACCTTTTCGACAGCGATCCCGACACGGTTGCCGCCCGCGCCGAAGGTGCAGGCGGCATGATCCTGCAACCGCCCACCAACAAACCCCACGGGCTGCGCGAATGCTGCATCCTGTGCCCCAATGGTTATGCGTGGGTCGCCTCCCGGCCCCTGACCGAGATTGAAAGGAAAGCGAAATGAATGTGACAAACCTGCGCCCCAACATGGACCACTGGCAAGAGCGCGTGGATCTTGCCGCGGCCTTTCGTTGGACCGCGCGCCTGAACATGCACGAAGCGGTTGCCAATCATTTTAGCCTCTCGATCAATGATGATGGCACGCGGTTCCTGATGAACCCCAACCAGATGCATTTCGCCCGTATCCGCGCCAGCGATCTGATCGTTGTGGATGCCAATGATCCCGAAACGCTAGAGGGGCCAAATGCGCCTGATCCCACCGCCTGGGGCCTGCATGGGGGGTTGCACCGGCACTGCGCCCATGCCCGCTGCGCCATGCATGTGCATTCTATTCATGCCACTGTGTTGGCCAGCCTTGCCGATAGCCGCCTGCCGCCCATCGACCAGAACTGTGCCACGTTTTATAACCGGCATGTGGTCGATGAGGGCTATGGCGGGCTGGCGTTCGAGGATGAGGGCGCGCGCTGTGCACGGCTTTTGACCGACCCCAAGAAGAAGGTGCTGATCATGGGCAACCACGGGGTGATGGTGATTGGCGATAGTGTCGCGGACACGTTCAACCGCCTCTATTATTTCGAGCGTGCCGCCGAGACTTATATCCGGGCGTTGCAAACCGGGCGCCCCCTGCGGGTTCTGTCGGATGCGGTTGCGGAAAAGACGGCGCAGGAACTTGATGATTACCCGGGCCAGGCAGATCGGCATCTGTCGGAACTCAAGGCCATTTTGGACGCTGAAGGTTCGGACTACGCGCAATAGTGTCTTGCCGTTGCAGCCACGTGCGGCGCGCCTGTCTCAGATGCGGGACAGGCGCCACGTTGGGAAAAGGGTCGCTTGACTGAGATAGACGCTGGTGTCCTGACCAGAGAAGAGGCCGTCTTGTTCCACAAGGACCGTTTGCCAATCCCGCGCCGCAGCCCCCAGAATATCTGTGTGAAGCGTGTCGCCGCACATGACAATTCGATTGCGCGGTAGGCTAGGCAAGGACGCCTCAACCATTTCGTAGACGGCAGGAAACGGTTTGCCAAAGAACCGCACGTCTGGAATGCCGCGATCCGCAAGTTGATGCCCGAAATAACCGGGCTCTAGCGAAAAGCCGTGTTCGCGCGGGGCAACCAGATCGGCGTTGGCGATGATCACTGGCCTCGGGCGCTTTAACAGTGCGGTTTCGAGCAGCGCTTGGCGATCCAGCGACCAGACCTCGGTAGAGAGAAAAACAAAGCCTTCGACCTGATCATAGCTGATGGGATCATCCACCAGTCGCCGGGTAGGGGCGGAAATATCGGACAGATTGTCCTGTGGCGCGGCGATACATCCCCAAAGCCTGTCATCCAGATGCGCCAATGTGGCATCTCGGCTGGTGATGATCTCGTGATCCCTGACCCCCATGCCCAGATTTTGAAACTTGGTCATGGCGCCGGCATGGGTGTAGCTGGCCGCGTTGGAGAGAATGCGAATCTGGCATCCGATTTCTCTCAACTCTCTCAAACGTTGCGCGGCGCCGGGTATGGCCGCCTCGCCGATATTCAGCACACCGTAAGCGTCAAAGACAAAGGCATCTGCTTGTGCTGCGATGTCATGCAGAGAGCTGATTTCCCGCGTCCGTGTTGGCGAGTGAACCCTTGGCAAGCGGTGGCGCACGGCCTCGTAGCGGTCGAAAATAGTCGCGACAGTGTCCATCAGTTTGGTGAAGCCTCCGACTTGGTCGAACTGCGTGTGCCGCAAGGCCGCAGAATAGACCCAGCTCAGGAAAACTTACAGTGCAGAGAAGAAATTGAAAGTACAAAACAACAAAGCGACATTTCACATAGGTGTCATATTTTCGAGTTAGGCCTGTAAAAGGGGTTTAATTTGGAAAGTATTCGCGATTGCTGTGATGATCTTAATTTTTTGGCCCTGAGACTAGAGGGAAACCAAGCAAAAAAATGTTGCTTTGTTGCATTTCGTGACCAACAATCGCGCAAAGTTATGGAAACTCACATGGCGTCCAAGAAAAGTCGGCGACACGACCTTATTCAACAGGTTGTTCAAGAACAGGGAGGCGTGAGTGTGGGCGCGCTCGCCGACATGTTCGGCGTCTCGATGCAGACGATCCGGCGCGATCTTGATCTGCTTTGTGATGGTGAAACCCTCCACCGCGCGCATGGGCGCATCGAGCTTGCCGAGGGCCGTCGCAATACACCGTTTGACCAGCGGGCGGGCACCAATCTTGTAGGAAAGCGCGCTATTGCCAATGCGGCGGCGGCGATGATCCCCAATGGGGCAACGGTCTTTATCTCCATCGGCTCTACCGTGCTCAGCGTGGCGCGGGCGCTGCATCGCAAAAGGGAATTGACCGTCGTCACCAACAACCTCAGCGCTGCCATGGCGCTGAGCGAAGAGATTTCCAATCGCATCATCGTTCCGGGTGGGGAACTCCGGTTGCCAGACCGCGATTTTGTCGGCGAGGAGGTGGTCGAGTTCTTTGGTCGTTACCGCGCCGAATTCGCCCTCTTTGGAACGGCGGGGATCGGAGCGGAGGGCGAGTTGCTGGAGTTCCATCAAGCCGAGGTGCGGGCCACCGACCGCATGTGGCAGAACGCGCGAACATCCATCCTTGTGATAGATCGTAGCAAATTCGGGCGTCTGGCCCCCGCCGTTGGCGGCAATATTGCTCAGATCGACCATATAATCTGTGACCGCGCGCCAGCCGCGCCGTTTGACCAACTGGTCGAGCGTCTGGGAGGCCGGATCACATTTGCAGAGGACATTGGCTGATGTCGGATGCGTTTGTAGACGTGCGAGAGGTCGCAAAGCGTTGGAAGGGGCAGCTTGGCGTCGAGCGGGTTTCCTTGTCGATCCCGCGCGGATCGTTTGTGGCCCTGCTTGGGCCATCTGGTTGCGGAAAGTCGACCACTTTGCGCCTGCTCTCGGGGCTGGAACTGCCGGATGAGGGGCAGATCTTGATTGATGGACGGGACGTGACCACGGCCGCGCCGTCTGAGCGAAATCTGTCGATGGTGTTTCAGTCCTACGCGCTCTTTCCACATCTCAGTGTCGCGGAGAATGTGGTTTTCGGGCTCAAGGTGCGCCGGGTGCCTGCGGCTGAGCGGCGGGAGAAGTTGCAACGCGCCCTCGAGATTACCGGATTGTTGGGGTACGAGGCACGTAAGCCGGGTGAGTTGTCCGGGGGCCAGCGGCAGCGCGTGGCGCTTGCCCGTGCCATTGTGGCGAACCAGCCGCTTTGCTTGATGGATGAGCCTCTGTCGAACCTTGATGCCAAGCTGCGGGCGTCGGTCCGCAAGGATATCAAGAAACTACAGGTCGATCTGGGTATCACCGTCATCTACGTGACCCATGATCAGACCGAAGCCATGAGCATGGCCGATATCGTTGTGTTGATGAAGGACGGGCGCATCCAGCAAACCGGCGCACCCGAGGACCTGTATTACCGCCCTGCCAATACATTCGTCGCGGAATTTGTCGGCTCTCCGCCGATGGCATTGATTGATAGCGCGACGCTGCCCGGTTTTGAGGGGGCTGATAAAATTGGCCTGCGCGCAGAAAGTTTGCGTTTGGCCGGTCCGGGCAAGGGGCGCCTGAAATGCCGCGTCTCCGAATGTGAATTCCTCGGGTCAGAGACCTTCGTAGGGCTGACACATCCCGGTGCGAATGGGTTGGTGATCGCTATGCCGGGATTGCGGAACATCCCAGCCGGAGACGTGCTCGACATAGATTTTGCCGATGATGATCTGCACTTCTTCGACACAGAAGGAAACAGGCTTCGGCATCCGAATGGCGTGACGGCGTGAGGTCACGTTGGAAATACCGTGTTTAATTCTTGGGAGGACATCATGAACACCATCAGAAAGATCACTCTGGCCACCGCGTTGGCGACATTGACTGCCGCGCCGGTGGCTGCGCAAAACGAATTGACGATGTATTACCCGATTGCGGTTGGCGGCGCGCTGACCGAGGTTGTCGATGGCATCGTCGCCAAGTTCGAAGAGGCCAATCCGGATATCAAGGTCAACGCGATCTATTCGGGCAATTACGACGACACGCGCGTGCGTGCGCTCTCGGCCATTGCCTCGGGGGAGTCTGCGCAATTGGCGGTGATGTTTTCCATCGACGCCTATGACCTGATCGAGCAGGGCCAGATTGTGGCCTTTGAGGATATCGAAGGTGTGGACCAAGGCTGGCTCGATAGCTTTTATCCCGCGCTGATGGCCAATGGCCGGATCGAGGGCAAGACATGGGGCATCCCGTTCCAACGCTCGACCATCGTGGCCTATTACAACAAGGACATGTTCCGCGCTGCAGGTCTTGATCCAGAGGCCCCGCCGGCCAGTTGGGACGAGATGGTGAGCATGGGCAAGGCCCTGACCAAGGATGGCACCTATGGGCTGATGATCCCCTCGACCGGCTATCCCTATTGGATGTTTCAGGCGCTCGCCATCCAGAACGGCAAGGAGCTGATGTCCGGCGACGGGCTGGAAACCTATTTTGACGACCCGGCAGTCGTCGAAACGCTGGAGTTCTGGAAATCACTCTCGACCGAGCATGGCATCATGCCGACTGGCACAGTTGAATGGGGCACATTGCGTCAAGCCTTTCTCGAAGGGCAGACCGCAATGATGTGGCATTCCACCGGCAACCTGACGGCGGTCAAGAACGAAGCCAGCTTTGATTTCGGGGTGTCGGTGCTTCCGGCGAATGTGCGGCCCGGCTCGCCCACCGGCGGTGGCAATTTCTATGTCTTCGAGGACACAACCACAGAAGAGCGCGCCGCAGCCCTCAAACTGATCGCGTTCATGACTGCACCCGAACAGGCGGCGGAATGGTCGATTGCCACCGGTTATATGGGCGTGTCGCCTGCGTCCTACGAAACGGAGGCGCTCAAGGCCTATACCGCAGAGTTCCCACCGGCTCTGGTTGCGCGCAATCAGCTTGAGAACGCGATTGCCGAATTCTCAACTTTCGAGACGGCGCGCGTGCGTGATGGGCTCAATAACGCCATTCAGGCGGCCTTGACGGGCGGCAAATCGCCCGCCGATGCACTGGCCGAGGCGCAGGAGGCTGCCGAGCGGCTGTTGAAAGACTACCGGTAATTTGTCGCCCGGTGATCCTTTTGTCGACGTCGGGCTTAGGTCTGGCGTCGACATTGACTGTATAAAAGGCCGAACATGGCGCAGCACGTGAATATAGAACGCCGCAGACAGGCGATATACGGATGGCTTTTGCTATCCCCCGCCGCAATCCTGCTTACGGCTTTTGCGTTTTATCCCTCTATGGCGACGTTGTGGACAAGCCTGTTCAGCCGCGAAACGCGGCGCAAACCCAGTGAATTCGTAGGCACAGAGAATTACACGGATCTTTTCGCCGATCCGACTTTTTGGAAGGTGGTGACGAACAACCTGATCTATGCTGGCGCAACAATTCCGATTTCCATAGCGATTGCTCTTGGCATGGCGCTTTGGGCCAATTCCAAGATCCCGGCACGCGGATTCGTGCGTACCGCCTATTTCACGCCGACCGTGCTACCGATGATTGCCGCCGCAAACCTGTGGCTCTTCTTTTACACGCCGGGATTGGGCGTTCTGGATCAAATTGGGGCGCTCTTTGGCTTGCCGTCGGTCAATTGGCTGGGCCAGCCGGAAACTGCGCTTTGGGCGGTGATTATCGTGACGATCTGGAAGGAGGCGGGGTTCTTTATGATCTTCTACCTTGCCGCGCTTCAGACCATCCCCGAAGACCTCAAGGAAGCTGCTGATATCGAAGGGGCCAGTCGCTTTACCTATACGCGCCGGATCGTGCTGCCGCTTTTGATGCCGACCACGCTTTTCATCATGGTCAACGCCCTGATCAACTCGGTCAAGCTGATCGACCACCTCTTTATTCTGACCAAGGGCGGCCCAAACGACGCCTCGAAGCTGATCCTCTATTACATCTGGGAAATGGCGTTCGCCTTTTTCGATGCGCCGCAGGCGGCGGCGATGACTATTCTTATTTTGCTCGTTCTTGGCATCGTGGCGGGGATCAAGTTCACCATTCTTGATAAGCGGACACATTACCAATGAGCGTCCTGTCCCGACATCTTGAGACTTTTGGCGCGCTTTTGCTGGCCGTGATCTGGATCTCGCCGCTGGTCTTCGCTTTTTGGGCGGCGTTTCACACAACCTCGGATGCGGTCAATTTCAACCTGACCGCGCCATGGACTCTGGACAACTTTCGCACCGCTTGGGCGGGTGCGCCGTGGCTGAAGTATTTCCTCAACACATTTCTTTTGGTGACGGTCATCCTGATCGGACAGTTTTTTGTCACGACATTGGCCGGGTTCGCCTTTGCACAGGTGCGGTTTCCGGGGCGGGACGTGGTGTTTCTTCTGGTCTTGATGCAGCTCTTCATCCTGCCAGAGGTGTTGATCGTCGAGAATTATGTGATGGTTTCGCGGCTTGGTCTGTTCGACACGATCCTTGGGGTGGGTATGCCCTATATGGCATCTGCGTTTGGAATCTTTCTGATGCGGCAGGCCTTTAAGGGTGTGCCTATTGAGCTGCATGAGGCGGCACGTGTCGAGGGCTGCGGCTGGTTCGGCATCTTGTGGCGGGTCTATGTGCCCCTCGCGCGGCCCACTTACCTTGCCTATGCACTGGTCTCGGTCTCGACCCATTGGAACAATTTTCTCTGGCCGCTGATTGTCACCAACTCGCCGGATACTCGGCCTCTGACCGTGGGGTTGTCGATCTTTGGCGCACCTGAGAATGGGGTGAATATCAGCGTGATTTCCGCAGCGACAATCCTGTCAGTGGCCCCCTTGCTCGTGGCATTCCTTGTCTTTCAACGCCAGTTCGTACAGGCCTTTTTGCGCACAGGGATCAAGTAAACATGGCGCGGTTTCTCCATCTGTCCGATCTTCATGTCGTCCCCGAGGGGCAGTTGGTCTCTGGTCGGCTCGACACGGGCCGCTTGCTGCAAGAGGCTGTGGACACGCTCCGCACACGGCTAGATGCGATTGGGCCGCTAGATGCGATCCTTGTCACTGGCGATCTCAGTGAGGATGGCAGCGCCGAGAGCTACGCGATTGCGCGCCGGGAGCTCGAGCGACTAGGACAAAGGATGCTTGTGGTGCCCGGCAATCACGATGGTCGAGAGACGTTCAGATCTGCGTTTTCCGACCTGCCCGAAATAAGGCCGACCGGCCTGATCGACTGGGTTTCAGATATCGCAGACACGCGCGTCATTGGTCTTGATACGTTGATAGAGGGCAAGGGCGGCGGCATCTTGCGGGCCGAAAGTCTTGCGTTCCTTGACCAAGCGCTTGCAGAGACGGGCGGAAGGCAGGTGGTGGTGGCATTGCATCACCCGCCGCTCCGCACGGGTATCCGGTTCATGGATGCCATAGGGCTTGAAAACCCCGACGCCCTGCGCCTTGTTCTGGAGCGGCATCAAGCTCCGATCTGGGTTTTGTCGGGGCATGTGCACGGTGTTTATCATGGCCTTTTAGGGCGGCATCCGGTCGTGACGGCACCATCCTGTTGCAGTGCATTTGCACTGGACCTGCGTCAGGAGGCGCCAGTCGGCTTTATGACAGGTCCTACCGGTTGCGGGCTGATCGATACGGGCCCAGGCGGCGTCTGGACAGAACTGCCGCTGCGCCATGGGGATGGGCCTTTTGCGTTCTGAGGCGCATCCGCACCGGCGCGAAGCTGGTTAGCCTGCGGTAAAACGCGGACTCGACCCTTTGTCGCGCCTGCGCGATGATGCGGATCACGCGAACCCTGTGCGTGACCATGGAGAGCACGGTCGCATGGAACAAACCGGATCTGACCGCCTCAAGATCGTGCTTCTGCTGCTGGCGGTGGCCGGTCTGCTGTTGGGGCTTGCGCTCTATTTTATGGGCGAGGTCCGCTTAGCCAAATTCCTCTGGATTGCCGGGGTTGCGCCCGCGCTCGTCGCACTTGTCATCGAGATCCTCCGCAGCTTGCGCCGGGGTGAGGTCGGGCTCGATATCGTTGCCGCCCTTTCTATGTCGGCGGCGCTTGCCTTTGGCGAGACACTGGCAGCCGCGGTCGTCGCGGTGATGTATTCGGGCGGCACATTTCTAGAGTCCTTTGCAGAAGGCCGTGCGCGGCGAGAAATGCACGCTTTGCTGTCCCGCGTTCCGCGCACAGCGACGAGACACCGAAGGGGTGGGCTAGAGGATATACCTCTGGACGAGATCATACCGGGTGACAGGCTGTTGATCCGGCAGGGGGATGTGGTGCCGGTTGATGGCACTCTGGCGTCAGAGACTGGTTTTGTTGACACATCGGCGCTGACGGGCGAATCCCTGCCGGTGCGGCTTGTGCGCGGGGCCGAGACCATGAGCGGCGCGACCAATGCAGGCGAGGCCTTTGACCTCATAGCCTTGCGCCCCGCCAAAGATAGTACCTATGCCGGGATCGTCCGGTTGGTTGCCGAGGCACAGGCATCCAAGGCGCCGATGTCCCGGCTGGCGGACCGCTGGTCGCTTGGGTTTCTTGTGGTGACGGTTGCAATTGCCTTTGCCGCGTGGTGGTTCACCAGGGATCCGATCCGGGCGGTCGCAGTTCTGGTTGTGGCCACGCCTTGTCCGTTAATTCTTGCTGTGCCGGTGGCACTGGTGGCGGGCCTCTCTCGTGCTGCGCATTTCGGGGTGCTGATCAAGGGTGCGGGACCGCTTGAGACAATGGCACGTATCCACACGCTGATCCTGGATAAAACCGGCACCCTGACGGATGGTCGCCCGCAAATCGTGTCCATCGCCTGTCACAGTGACAAGAGCGAGGATGAAATCCTGCGCTTGGCCGCAGCGCTAGATCAGGCGTCGAAACATCCTGTGGCGCAGGCCATCGTTGCGGCGGCAAAGGCGCGCGGTCTCAGCTTGCCTGTGCCCTCAGAGGTGGTGGAGCTGCCCGGTGAAGGGCTAATTGGCCATGTCGCGGGGTGCCGGGTTATTGTGGGTGGGGATGGCTTTGTTGCGTCGCGCATCGCGGGGCAATCGGGGGTCCCGTCCAGCTTGGCCGCTGGGGCTGTTCTTGTCGCTGTGGCGATTGACGGACGTTTGGCCGGGCATCTGGTGATGTCCGATCCGCTGCGCGAAGGCACGGGCGCGATGCTCGACAGGCTGCGGCGAGAAGGGGTTGAGCGTATTCTGCTTGCAACGGGCGACCGCGCCGATGTGGCCGAGCGTGTGACCGAGGGGCTTGGGCTAGATGGTCTGCGGGCGGGTCTCACGCCTGATCAAAAGGTGCTGCTTGTTCTTTCCGAGCGCAAGCGCGGCCCGGTGATGATGGTGGGGGACGGCGTTAATGACGCGCCGGCGCTCAGCGCCGCGGATGTGGGTGTCGCCATGGGGGCGCGGGGTGCGGCCGCATCTGCCGAGGCGGCAGATGTGGTGCTTCTAGTGGATCGTATCGACCGGCTGGTGCCGGGGATCGAGATTGCCCGCGCGGCTCGCCGGATCGCAGTGGAAAGCGTTGTTGCCGGGATCGGCCTATCGGTGCTTGGCATGATCGCCGCGGCCTTTGGCTATCTCAGCCCGGTGCAGGGTGCCCTGTTGCAAGAGGCGATTGATGTTGCCGTCATTTTGAACGCCCTGCGCGCGCTGCGCATTTCCCCTGTTGACGCGCCCCGTGCGTGACCGTGGGCCGTCCAAATTCATGGGTTGGGTTCGAGGTCTCCGGCCAACAAGTCCTTGAGCCTGACACGTTGAATTTTGCCCGACGGCCCTTTGGGTAACTCGCCAAGAAAATATATGTGATCCGGGCTTTTGAATGCCCCAAGCCGGTCTTTGCACAGTGTCAAAAGGGTCTCAGCCGTCAGTGTCGAGCCGGGCCTTAGGGCGACTGCCGCCTCGACCCGCTCGCCGTAGCGCGGGCAAGGACAAGAGAAGGCCGCCGCCTCGACCACATCGGGATGCGCATAGAGCACCTCGTCGATTTCACGCGGCGCAATATTCTCACCGCCCTTGATGATCAACTCCTTGAGGCGTCCGGTAACAAAGAAATACCCCTCGGCGTCTTTGCGCCCCAGATCGCCTGTGCGCAGCCAGCCATCGGGTGTGAAGCTGGCGCGTGTGGCCTCGGAATTGCGGA
Source organism: Roseovarius mucosus (assembly GCF_002080415.1). Classification (NCBI taxonomy): domain Bacteria; kingdom Pseudomonadati; phylum Pseudomonadota; class Alphaproteobacteria; order Rhodobacterales; family Roseobacteraceae; genus Roseovarius; species Roseovarius mucosus. Next base: position 2,488,113 of record NZ_CP020474.1, read on the forward strand.
GGTATTCCAGCATCACATTGGGGCCTTTGACGATGATTTCACCTTCTTGGCCGGCGGGAAGTGGGCGCATATCCGGCCCCGCGACCTCGGCCTGATTGCCATAGGCGATACCCGGAGAGCCAATCTTGCGCGTGCCGGGTGGAAGGGGGTTCGACAGGATTTGCGCCGCCGTCTCTGTGAGGCCCATCGTCTCGACAATGGGCACATCGAACCGAGCTTCAAAAGCCGTATGTACCTCGACCGGAAGCGGAGAGGAGGCAGAGCGCCCGAACCGAAGCCGTTTGCGCGTCTCTGGGTCTGGTCCTGTTTCCCCATGTAACAGATGCGATACAATGGTGGGCACGACCGAAAACCAAGTGGCCCGTGTTTCGGCTGCCTGCGCCCAGAACCGGCTTGCAGAGAACCGTGCGCACATGGCCAACTGTCCCCCCGACACAAGCGATCCCATCACCGATACGCAGAGGCCGTTGATATGATAGACAGGCAAGACACATAGCCCAGTATCCTCTGGCCCGAGATTATGGGCGATGGCGGTGGTCCACCCCCCGGCCAAAAGGCTGGCTTGGGTGTGCACGACCCCTTTGGGGCGCCCGGTCGTACCCGAAGTATACATAAGCAAGGCGTGGTCGTCGGGTGTGACGGGATGCAGGACAGTGTCTGGCGCGGCCGCAGTCAGGCTGAGGGCGGCAATGCGCCCGCAGGGATTGACGCTCTGGAAGACCGCCTGTTGGGAGGGATGCACCAGAGCCACGCGCGCCCCGGAATGGTCGAGCGCATAGCCAATCGCCTCTGCCCCGGCGACGAGGTTTATCATCGTGGCGCGAAATCCGCCGTAGAGGGCACCATAGATCGCTTCGATCGCCGCCTGTCCGTTGGGCTGCATGATCGCAACGCTTTCGCCCTTGGCGATGCCCTGTGCGGTCAACATGCCAGCGATGGCGCGGGCCCGGTCACGCAGACCGGGCCAATCCAGCGCCGTGCCTTCATCAGGAAAGGACAGTGCCGGGCCGCCCACCTCGGCGCGGGCATCGACCCAGTCCCGTAGCGTGCCCTTGGGCGGTGTGTCGCGGCACAGCCTCATTGGCCTGCCACCAGCCAGTAATCAGCGAAAATCTCGTCGAGTGTCGGCTCTCTTGGGGGGATTTCACGCACGATCTTGGTGGTTTGCAGGAAATGTCGCCAGTTGAGGTTATCGTCGATGGAATTGCCGCCCCAGCCTCCACAGCCCATCGAGAGTGAGAAGGGCATGCCGTTGTTAAAGGCACCACCTGTTGCAAAGCAATGCGCCTGATTGACGATCACCCGGCAGGTGGGCAGCGTGGTCCCAAGATGGCGTGCGCGGCTGTCATCAGCGCTGTGCAGGCCAACGGAATGACCCGCTCCCTGATGGGTAAGGATGCGCTCAACAAGAGTGGCTGCATCTTCGAAATCCGAGGCGCGATAGAGCGCGAGAACAAGGCTCAGCTTCTCGCCCGAAAGGGGGTGATCGGGCCCGATATCCCGTGTTTCCACCGCAACAAAGCGGGTTCCCTCTGGTACCCGCCCCGAAAGGCCAAGCGCCTCAATCATGCGGGGGGCGTCCTGTGCAATCACTGCGCGGTTGAGATGGCCATCGGGCCAGAGACGCGCAACGATTTCATGCGAATTGCTTTCGGGGATCAATGCGCCGCCTTCGCGTGCCAAAGCTGCGACAAAGGCGTCATAGACCGCATCCACCACCACCACCGCATTTTCCGAGGAACAGGAGGTTGCGTTGTCAAACGTCTTGGAGGCTGCAATCTTGGCTGCCGCTGCCGTCAGATCGGCGGTTTCATCCACGATGACACATACATTGCCAGCACCGACGCCAATTGCAGGCGTGCCGCAGGTATAGGCGCGGCGCACATTGTCCTGACTTCCGGTCACAACCACCAGATCGGACAATTCCAGCATCCGCTGCGTTTTGGCCTTGGAGCCCGGAGCGGGCACCATCTGCACCAGATCGGGGTTTGCCCCGATCTTGGCAAACTCGGCATGGATATGCTCTAGCAAGCGCTCGCAGGTCGGCACCCCTTTGGGTGAGGGCGACAGCACTATGGCATTGCCACATTTGAGCGCATTGATGATGTTGTTGGCCGGGGTGGCCCCCGGATTGGTCGAGGGCACCACGGCACCGACGACCCCGATGGGACGCGCGATTTCGGTAATCCCTGTTGTCGGATCGTCACGGATCACACCGAAGGTCTTAACCCCGGAAATGTCGCGCATGAGCCCAAGCGTCTTGCGGTGGTTTTTGGTGATCTTGTCCGGCACATTGCCGATGCCGGTGGTGGCCACTGACAATTCCGCCAAGGCACGGTTGCGGGTCGGTTCCATGATCGCCCAGGCTACGGCTTGCGCGGCGCGGTCATAGCGCTCTTGCGACCCGCCCGCCTCATAGGAACTTTGCGCGGCCCGAGCCTTGGCCATAACGTTTTCGACAGCGGCGATATCACCTTCAGCGCTCATTTGGTGTTCCTTATTGGGGTGGATGCAGGGCATGCCGGGGGCTGCCCTGCTTAGGTAGGCTTTGCTTCGGGATCAAAGCCCGGCCAAGAGTTTCTCGAGTGTCTTCTGACGGGCAGCCCACATCTCGATCACCTCTTGCCGCGTCATGATCTTGATCGGCGATCCGCCCGCCTCCATTTGTTTCATGACATTGGGATCGGCGAACATGGCTGGCATCACGGCTGCCAGCTTGTCTATTGCCTCTTGAGGGGTGCCTTTGGGGGCCATGATGCCACGATAATTCACGCTGGAATCGTCGATGTCATAGCCCGCCTCTTGCAAGGTGGGCACATCGGGCAGGAAGCTGCTGCGCTCGGTGTCGAACACACCCAAAATCTTCACACTGCCCGCATCGGCGGCACGAAAGGCGTCCGACAGGTTGTTGATGCCGCCCATGACCTCTCCGGCGATCACGGCCTTCATGGCACCGGCACCGCCAGAATTGTTGGGAATATAGGCCAGTTTGACCTCGGCGGCTGCTTCGAGTTGGAGCGCTGCGATATGGTGCCCCACAAACAGGCCTGCCCCCGAAAAGGTCAGTTTGCCAGGGTTCTCTTTGGCCCAGGCCACCACGTCTTGCATCGAGTTGAATTCACTGTCGGCACCCACGATGAAAACTGCCGGATCAGCACCCCAATTGGCAATCGGCTCAAAACTGTCGACGCTGTATTCGACCCCACCTTCGATGGACTGCGCGATGAAATGCGGGATGTTGTAAACGCCAAGCGCGTAGCCATCCGCCTCTGCCTGCGTTGCCAGCCAATTCCAGCCGACACGCCCGCCTGCGCCGGGTTTGTTTATGATGGCGATAGGTTGGCCAAGCGTGTCTTCATTTCCCGCCGTCATCGTCACGATTCGGGCCTGAAAATCGGTGGCTCCCCCGGCACCATAACTCACCATCATCATCACGGGGCGGTCTGGATAGTCCTGTGCCACGGCGGGGGACGCCGCGAGCAATAGGGCCGTTGCCAACCCTTTGAGTATCTTGGTCATGGTCTTCTCCTCCCTTGGTTTTGATTTTCCGGATCGCTCCGGCAGTTCTAGAAAAACAGGCCGCGTGGCGTGAACACGCTGAGCAGCTTTGCAAAGAGCAGATACATCACGAGGATGAACCCCGATGTGATTACCGCTCTGCGCATCCAGCTTTTGATGTCGCGATGCGGGGCAGGATCGTAGAGGCTGAGCAGTGCAAAGAAGGCCAGTGCGCTGCCGCTGTAAAATCCGAGCGTTTCAGCGGCCCAGAAGATATAGACACTTGCCACGACCAGCCCCGGCAGGATGTTGAGAAACATCGTGCGGCCAATTCCTGTTCCGGCGCGCGACAGGCCCATAACCGCACGACCAAAGGTCCAGAGTGCCAGCACGACAAAAACGCTTGAAATCAGCCTTGGAAACAGGAACGCCTGTGCCGGTTGCTGCGTAAAGCTGACATAGCAGACCCAGAGGCCAAGGGCGGCGATAGCCCCGGACGGGATGACATGTTGCCACTGTCTCATGCCTTTGCCTCCTTGGCCTGATCGGCGCGGTCCTGACGACGTTGCAGAACCTCCATCCAGGCCGAATAGGCGACAGAGGCGATCACGATCAGGATCAGCGCGATATTCAGCGTTCCGCTAAAGAAGTAACTGAACCGTCCATCGGTCGCGTCGGCGATCATCGAACCTTGCGTGAAATTGGCCTCGGCGATTGGTCCCAGAATAAGACCCAGCACAAGCGGTGCGGCGGTAAAGCCGAACCGCTCTAGAAAGAACATGCCGATGCCCAATGCGGCCATAACATAGACATCGCCCATCGAGTTTTGAACTGAGTAAGAGCCAAAGACAGCCAATCCCAGCACCACTGCGGCCATGACATATTGCGGCACCTGCGCCACCCGCGCGGCAAGACCTGCCACGTAAAGGCCAAAGATGCACATCAACACCTGCCCGATCAGCATCGAGTTGATAAAGGTCCAGGCCACATCCGGGTGATTGTCGAAAAGGTCGCTACCCGGAAAAATCCCGTGGATAAGCAAGCCCCCCAAGAGCACCGCCGCTGTCGGGCTACCGGGCACGGAGAGCGTCAGGAGTGGCACCAGCGATGGTCCGACCATGGCGTTGTTGGCGCTTTCTGCGGCGATCACGCCTTCAGAGTGACCCTTGCCAAACTTTTGCCGCTCCGGGCTAAACTTCTTGGCCTGATCATAGGCCACCAGCCCGGCGATCTGTCCTCCGATACCCGGAATGAGACCGATTATAGATCCTATAGCTGTCCCGATGCTCAGCGCGCGCCAGCGGCGGATGACTTCACGCATTGCCTTGCCGATGGGGTGTTTTTGTACAGCGATCACATCGCTCCCAGCTGGCTGACGCCCTCGCGCGAACATCGCCAGCACTTGGGGAATGGCAAAGAGCCCGATCAGCGCGGGCACAATGCTGATCCCACCTGCCAGCGAAGGATGAACGATAAAGCGCTGTGCGCCCATGATATCGTCAAAGCCGATAGTTGCGAGCCACATGCCCATGCAGCCCGAAAGCAGCCCTTTGACGACCGAGTTGGTATCCAGCGTGCCGATCACGGTCACGCCAAGTATGGCCAGCCAAAAGAGATGCGATGGCCCAAAGGCGAGCGCCCATTTCGCCAGCATCGGCGTGAGAAAGATCAGCAGTAGAACACCAAAAATGCCGCCCGCCGCCGAGGATAAAAACGAAAGTTGCAACGCTTCTGCCCCACGGCCCTGCGTGGCCATTGTATGCCCGTCCAGTGTCGTTGCGATATTGGCGGGCGCACCGGGGATCTTGAGCAGGATGGCACTGACCGCACCGCCCGCAACGGTTGAGGTATAGGCCGCCCCAAGCAGAATGAGACCATGAGCTGGCTCAAGTCGAAAGGTGAACGGAATGAGCAAGGCTACCGCCATGGTCGGCGAGAGGCCCGGAGTGGCCCCAAGGATCAGCCCGCCGATCGTGCCGCCTAAAAGCAGCATGAAGGCCATAGGCGTAAAGACCTCTCCGAAGTAGTAGATGAATTCCAACGCGCACCTCCCGTTGCGGTCTCCGACGAAAACGCCGGTTGATCTTCTACGGTAAGTGATGAAAATAGTAATGCAAATGTTTTCATAAAATCCCCGAAATGGTGGTTTAGGTGTCTGATAAATATAATGAAAAAGTGGATATTGTGGCTGTTGCAAAGGCTGCGCGCGTGTCGCCATCGACCGTGTCACGCAGTTTCAATCATCCCAGCCTTGTCAGTCCAGCTACCCGCAAACGCATCACCCGTGCGGTGGAAAAGCTGGGCTATATCCGCAATCGCGCAGCGCAGTCGATGCACGGACGGCGTAACGCGACCATCGGTTTGATTGTGCCGACAATTGATCACGCAATCTTTGCCGAGGTGATTCAATCCTTTTCCGATTCTATCGACCGGGCGGGTTTCACCCTGCTCATCGCGTCGCATTCCTATGACCTTGATCGTGAATATGCGATGATGCGCAAACTGATGGAGCATCGCGTCGATGGCATTGCTCTTGTTGGGTTGGAACACTCAGATGCCAGCCTGCGACTTTTGGAGCACCATCGCACCCCGGCGATGGCGCTTTGGAACTACGCTGCCGATTCAGCCTTGCCCTGTGTCGGGGCAGACAACCACGAGGCGGGGCGCAGTGCTGCTGATCATCTTCTCAGCCTTGGTCATCGGGATATCGGGTTGGTTTTCCCCCGCCCCGAGGGCAATGACCGCGCAAGTGCCCGACTCTCTGGCGCGCGTGACCGGCTCTTGGCGGCCGGCGTGCCCCTGATTGCGGATTGGCAGTGGGAGGCACCCTATAGCATTGCGCAGGCCAAGCAGGTGGCGCAGGATCTCTTGCGCCGCGCCCATCGTCCCACTGCGCTTTTGTGTGGCAATGACGTGATTGCCCAAGGGGTGATCTATGGCGCGCAAAGCTGTGGCTTGCGGGTTCCCGAAGATCTCTCGGTGATCGGAATCGGCGATTTCAAAGGCTCAAGCGAGATGGAGCCAGGCCTGACCACCATCCGTATTCCCGCCCGCAGCATCGGCGAAATTGCAGGTGAGCGGTTCACAGACCTGATCACCGGAGCAAGCGAAGATCACTTCCGCATCCGTTGTCCGCTGGAATGCATCGTGCGCGGCACGTCGCGCGCGGTTCACTCAATGGGTGACTGAAACACGAATTCCACGCCGGTCATTGGCCAGCAGCCCCTGTTGAACTCGATTGCCGTTCCATCTGGGGCGCGGTTAATGGCGGTGACATATTGCACCGGGGTGTTTTCGTTCAGACACAGGATTTCGGCCTCATCGTGTTGTGCGAACCCACCGCTTACACGGGTTTCGGCGCGGCGAAACCAAGGGATGCCTGCCGCTTTGTAAACCGCGCTGACCGATTGGCCGATTTGGTAGATCTTCTCAAACTCCGGGAAGCGGTGTGCGGGTAATTCCTTGCGCGTGAAATAGATCGGCGCGCCGTCCAGCAGGCGCATCCGGTGCAACACGATCACCCGATCGGTTGGTTCCAGATCAAAGAGACGCGCGGCCTCGGGGCTGGGGCAGGCGCGTTCCAATCGGAGGGTGCGCGATGTCACCTCGGCGTCGCAATCAATCAGCGAGTCGGCAAAGCGCATATCGTTGCGGATCACAAAGGCGCGTGGCACCTGTCGTACGAAAATGCCTACACCTTTACGCGCCTGCAATTTGCCCTCGCTTTGCAAGAGCGCCAGAGCGCGGCGCATGGTGACACGGTTAACCTGAAACATATCGGCCAACTGGACCTCACCGGGCAGGCGGCTGCCGGGGGTCACGACAGCCCCCTCAATCGCTTGAGCCAGACGATCATAGATTTGCAGCCAGATTGGGCGTGTGGACCGGGCATCATAGGCCGTGCACGCAAGCGCCGCGAGTCCGGCCTCGGCGCGTGAGAGATCAGACAGGTCAGCCACGGGCTAACACCTTTCTACCTTGGACGAACACCGCCTCGATCCTACGTGTGTCCGGGTTTACCACAAGGATATCCGCTCGTTTGCCAACGTCCAATGTGCCGCGGTCCCGCAGCCCGACAGCCTCAGCAGGATTGGCCGAGACCAAGGCCCAAGCCTGCGCAAGTGGCAGAACATCAGCATCGTGCAGCCGCCAAACGGCATGAAATGGTGCGGGATAATAATAGTCAGACGCCAATACCGTGCAAAGACCTGCCCGAACCGCCTCGGTCGCACAGAGTGCGCCATTGTGACTTTCGCCGCGCAGCGCGTTGGGCCCGCCGAGGATCACTGGCTCATCCGCGATGCGCGCCTCTTGCGCCGCCTCTTGGGTCATCGGGAACTCTGCCAATGTCACGCCGCGCGCGCGTCCCGTGCGACGATCCTCTTGCGTCATATCATCATGCGACAGCACCGGGCGGCCCAGTTGGACGGCCTCTGCGCATATCCGATCTATCGCTTCGGGCACCTCATCCCGACGGGCGAGAACCGCCGCAATCGCAGCCTTGGCATCGGTGGGCGCAAGGCCCATGCGCACCGCCATCCGCTTGAGTTTGGCGCTCTCCTCGCTCAGCTTGTGATTGGCACTTGTGTGATCATTGAGCGATAGGATGTCGCCCGACCGCCGTGCCAACCAACCCAGAACTTCGTCTATATGGTCGAGTGCAAAAGTCTCCCACCGGATATTCAGCCGAGTGTCGCAGTCGAGCGTCGGCGCGACGCGCTCCAGCGCCGATAGGAGGGCGCGCGTGATCTCTATATCACGCAATCCCGGCTCCCACGACACCGTCAGCCCGTGATAGGCGGTTGTGATGCCGTTGGAGATGAGCTGCGCATCCGCCTCGCGATACGCAAGATCGTAGGGAAAATGCACCCCCGGACGCGGCTGAACCAGGGCCTCGAACCCATCGCCGTGCAGGTCAATGATACCGGGCAGGATCAACCGGCCGGCTGCGTTGTAGGATTCGGCCTCTGGTGCCGGTTCTTGCGTGATCCGACCGTTGGTCACATGCAGGGGCTGCGCCGCAAAAGTTCCGCCCAAGAGCATCTGACCGCCGGTGAGTGTCCAGTTATTCGTCATGTCGTCGCAAATCTCCATGTCACGAAAGTGTCAACCGAATCCCGTATGCCTCGGTTGTGTGACGATCCTGTATACACAGCAACCCTGATTTGCCCCGAACCCACCGGAGACCTCTCATGATCCGTTCCCTGCTCGCCGCTGCTGCGGTATCCCTTGCCAGCACTTTGCCTGCCTTTGCAGAGCCGCTGAAATTCGCCGTGACTGACATTGAGGGGCTCGAAGCCCTGCAACAGGAGTTTGGTGCGTTCGAGGCAAAACTCGAAGAGATGACAGGTCAGGAAATCGAGCTTTTCCCGGTCAGTTCGCGCACTGCGGCCGTAGAAGCGCTCAATCAGGAACAGGTGGATCTGGTTCTAACTGGCCCGGCTGAATATGTCGTCATCAAGGAGTTGACGGATGCACAGATCGTAACCGCATGGCAGCGCCCGAATTACTTTGCGCAGATCGTCACCCTTTCGGACGGGCCGATCAAATCGGTGCAGGACCTCAAGGATAAGGTCGTGACCTTTGGGTCTGTCGGTTCGACATCGCAGCACCTTGGGCCTGCGCAGGTTCTGGCTGATTTCGGTCTTGTGTATAACAAGGATTACCAGCCACAGATCATTTCCCGTAACACGGCGATCGAGGCGCTGATCCGGGGGGATGTTGCGGCGGTCGGCATGAACGAAAGCCACCTTGGCCGCATTCGCGAAGCCTTTCCAGATGTGTCCTTTACCGTCGTCGCCCGTGGTCGAGATCTGCCCAATGATATTCTTGTTGCACGGTCTGGCATCGACGCGGACGCTGTTGCCGCCGTCAAATCAGCGTTTGTGGACCACGCAGAAGAGTTGATGTCAGCGATCCTGACCGGAGAGGACAACCAGAAATTCAAGGGTGGGTTCTTTCTGACCAATGTGCAGGACAGCGACTATGACTATGTCCGCTCCATGTATGGCACCATTGGCGTGGATACCAAATCCTTTGTCGGAAACTGACAGGGCTTCATTCCACAAGGCCGGGGTGTGTGCCCACGGCCTTACGCACTCCGGAGACTGGTGATGCAGGTTCTAGAGCGGACCACTACAAGCGCGCCCGAGGGTCGTGCGGCCGATGTCGCACCGCTGATCGTCGCACGTGGCCTGACCAAGGCCTATGACACTCGCGCAACCGTGCTTCAGGGAATTGATCTCGAAATCCAAGAGGGCGAGCGTGTCGCCCTGATTGGTGCCAACGGTTCGGGGAAATCCACCCTCCTCAAGAGCTTGATTGGGCTGCATTCGATTTCTGATGGTACGCTTAGCTGTTTTGGTCATCCGGTCGGCCCAGAGGCAGGGCGCGCTCAGCGATTGCGCATGCGGCGTCAGACCGGCTTTGTTTTTCAGAAACATTGCCTCGTGCGACGCCGCTCGGTGCTGTCGAATGTGATCCATGGCCTGTTCGGCGAGCCGGGAAGTTGGCGCGCTTTTTCTCATAGCCTTGCGCCGCTCGAGTGGCGCAACCGCGCCATGCAGGCGCTTGCAGATGTCGATCTAGAGCATAAGGCGTTGCACCGTGCGGATGCCCTCTCAGGTGGACAGCAACAGCGTGTTGCCATCGCCCGCGCGATTGTGCGCAGACCGAGGCTGTTGATTGCCGATGAACCAGCAGCCAGCCTTGATCCGCTGTCCGGCCACAACGTGATGGAGCTTTTTACCCATCTGTGCCGCACGCAGGGCATTACGTTGATTTATACCTCGCATGATATGGCGCATGCCATGGATTATGCTGACCGGATTGTCGCGCTAAAGCGCGGAAAGGTATTCTTTGACCGACCTGTGACCAAGGTTGCGCCTGCTGATCTCAAGGACACGTTCGATGATTGATCGCCGGGTTCAGGCCCCTGACAGGTTTCGACGGTTTTCAACGCTGAACTTTGTCTTGATCGTCGCACTTGCGGCGATCCTCCTTACCTCCATGGAGCAAGTCGCCCCCTCGCCCAAGCAGCTGGCTGACGGGTTACCCGGTATGGCAAACTTGGTCGGTCGGATGCTGCCACCCAACACAGAACCGGATTTTCTGGCGCGTATCGCGGTGAGGATGGTCGAAACCTTTCAGATTGCCTTGGTCGGCGCAGCCATCGGTATTGCCCTCAGCCTGCCTATTGCGTGGTGCGCAGCGCGGGGTGTGTCCCCGCTCGGGCGCGGCAATGTTTTGGTCAAGGCGGCTATCTCGTTCTTGCGCACGGTGCCTGATCTGGTCTGGGCGCTAATCTTCGTGGCTTCGATCGGGCTTGGGGCTGTGGCGGGGACGATGACCATCATGGTCGATACCATCGGGTTTTGCGGGCGTTTCTTTGCCGAGGCGATGGAGGATGCCGAGAAGGAGCCGCAAGAGGCGCTCGCGGCCATCGGTGCAAACAGACCGTCAATCCTGATCGGGGCCATCCTGCCCGATATCATGCCGTCACTGATCAACTCCTCGCTGTTTGCATTGGAAAAGGCGGTCCGTTCTTCCGTCGTGTTGGGGCTGGTCGGGGCAGGGGGCATTGGTCAGGAACTCAAGGTTGCCTTTGATCTTTTTCAGTATCGCAATGCCTCGATGATCATTCTGGCGATCTTTGTGATTGTTCTGCTGATGGAAGTTTGCACAGACAAATTGCGCGCCCGCCTGCAGTGATCGCCCACAGAAGACGGGTGTGAGGCCTCAAATTGTCTTCTATGGTCAAGGCCAACCGCGACGATTCGCCGGGCATGGTGTCCGCGACTCCACCTGTCGACCGGAACCTTTAATCGGCAGGAGCCGTCATGACCGCCTTTCCCCGTCTCCAATCCCGCCTTGCAGACCTACGCACCCGTATGGAAGCTACGGGGACTGATCTTGTGGCACTTGGACCGTCGAGCCATATGGCATGGCTCTCGGGCGTGCATCCGCATGGCGACGAGCGGCCCGTGATGCTGTTGGTCACGCGCGATTATGCCGGGTTTCTCATGCCCTCACTCAATGCCGCCTCAGCGCGGCAATCAACGGATTTACCATTTCATTTGTGGCGGGATGACGAAGGTCCGCATGCGGCGCTCCAAGACATCCTGAGCACCTGTCAGGCAAACCGCCCGGGCCTATCGGTCGTGCTCGATGAAACCATGCGTACGGATTTTTCGCTGTTGCTGCTGGATCATCTTCAGGCCCCGAACCGACGTTTTACCGACGATACGGTCGGTGCGCTGCGAGCCTGCAAAGACGCCGCAGAATTCGACGCGATCAAGGCTGCGCACCTGCTCAATGATCGGGCGGTTGAGGCCGCTTTTGACGCGCTCCGCTTGGGCATGACCGAGCGCGAATTGGTTCAGATTATTCAGGATTTCTATGGGGCAAATGGCGCGACGCTGGAATTCTGCTCGGTCTGCTTTGGCCCATCGGGGTCCTTTCCGCACCATACGCCCGGCGCGACGCGGTTGGAGCGCGACATGCCCGTGTTGCTCGATACGGGCTGCCGTCTCAATGGGTATCCATCTGATATGACGCGATGCGGCTATTTTGGAACGCCCGATGCCACCTATACTGAAGTATTCGCGGTGGTGGATCAGGCTGTGCGCGCCGCTCTCGCTGCGGCGCGCCCCGGCGCATTGGCGCGTGACGTCGACAAGGCGGCGCGCGATGTGATCACCGCCGCTGGATATGGCGACCGTTTCTTGCACCGCACTGGTCACGGGCTTGGCATCGACATCCACGAGCCGCCCTACATTACCGCAACGTCTGAGACGCCGCTGTCGGTTGGCAATGTCTTTTCCATCGAGCCGGGCATCTATCTCGAGGGTCGCTTTGGGCTGCGGCTTGAGGAAATCGTGATCCTGCGGCCCCAAGGTCCAGAGGTGTTTTCCAACATGCCACGTGATTTGATCGTGCGCCCATCGGTTGGGTGATCAGGCGGAAACATCCTATGCGTGTGGGGCAATATAGGTCCGCTTCGGTGACAAAAAATTTTCCAGATGGAAAAATTTTTGTTGCAATGCTTTTCCATTTCGTCTGATGTGGGCCTCACGAAAGCCTTCTGACCCAAGGATGCCGATGACTCATACACCTGCCGGTGCGCCGCTCGCCTTGGGGCGCCGCATAAGAAAACGCCGGCAGCTCATGTCGATGACCTTGCAGGATCTCAGCAACGGATGTGGAGTATCTGTGAGCTATCTTAGCCAAATCGAGCGCGATAATGCGGTGCCCACCTTGGGCACCCTAGCCGAGATTGCGGCGGCGCTCGATGTCAGCATCGACCACTTTATCGCGACCCCGCGACAGGCAGATAGCGTGACACGCGCAGAGACGCGCCCGCAGTTTTCCATTTCGGGTACCTCGATCATCTACGAACAGATCGGCGCCGAATTTCCGGGGCATGAGCTCACATCGTTTATCCTCAATGTCCCGCCCGGCTACGAATCTGAAACCGTGCAACATTCCGGCGAAGAGTTGATTTTCGTGCTCGATGGTGAGGTGCTGCAAGTGGTGAACGGTCAACAGTTTCTACTGCGGACCGGCGATAGTATGCATTACCTCGGTCAGCATCCGCATTCTTGGTCCAACGTTAGCGAACGTTGGGCGCGCCTGCTATGGACAGGCAAGATGCTGCATGGGGCAACCCCTTCTTCCTATGTGCCGCGCACAGGCGCGGAGACCCAACAACCTGACATCCCCTGAACGACGCCACAGCATGTCGCGCAGGTATCAGCCGGGTTAACCGGCGCACCTTTCCAAATCCAACAAGGAGAATAACCCGTGAAACACCTACTGCTCTGCGCTTCGGCACTGGCGCTGACCGCCACGATGTCTGAGGCCAAAACATTTGTTTACTGCTCCGAAGCCTCGCCCGAGGGTTTTGATCCCGCCCCCTTTACTGCGGGTGGCACCTTTGATGCCTCTGCGCATCCAATCTACAACCGCCTGACTGAATTCAAGAAGGGTACGACCGAGGTCGAACCAGGTCTTGCGACAAGCTGGGATGTGTCTGAGGATGGGACCGAATACACGTTTCATCTGCGCGAGGGTGTCAAATGGCACTCCAACGACAACTTCACGCCAAGCCGCGATTTTAACGCCGATGACGTGATCTTTTCCTACGAGCGTCAGGGTTCGGCCGATCATCCGTGGCACCAGTATATCGCCGGTGTGACCTATGAATACTACACCTCGATGGCGATGCCCGAGCTGATCAAATCCATCGAAAAGATCGACGACTACACGGTCAAGTTCACCCTGAACCAGCCCGAGGCCCCGTTCCTTGCCAATATCGCGATGCCCTTTGCCTCGATCGTGTCCAAGGAATATGCCGATACGCTGGATGCGGCAGGCACCAAAGAAGATCTCAACAACCTGCCCATCGGCACCGGCCCGTTCAAGTTCTTGGCCTATCAAAAGGACGCGGTGATCCGCTACACCAAGAATGCCGACTATTGGGGCGATGGGGCAATCATTGACGATCTGGTCTTTGCCATCACCCCCGATGCGGCCGTGCGCCTGCAAAAACTGAAGGCGGGCGAATGCCACCTGATGCCCTATCCGGCCCCTGCTGACATTGAGACGATCAAAGCTGATCCCAACCTAAAACTTGATGAGCAGGCCGGTCTGAACGTGGGCTATCTGGCCTATAACACCACCGTCGCACCGTTTGACAACGCCCGCGTCCGCAAGGCGCTGAACATGGCGATCAACAAGGACGCCATCGTTGAGGCTGTGTTCCAAGGGGCTGCCGCACCCGCCAAGAACCCGATCCCGCCAACGATGTGGTCCTATAACGAGTCGATCGTCGATGATCCCTATGATCCCGAGGCCTCTAAGAAGATGCTGGAGGAAGAGGGCGTGACTGACCTCTCGATGAAAATCTGGGCCATGCCGGTACAGCGGCCCTATATGCCAAATGCCCGCCGCTCGGCGGAGTTGATGCAAGAGGATCTGTCCAAGGTTGGTGTTTCGGTCGAGATCGTGTCCTACGAGTGGGGTGAGTATCTGCAAAAGTCGATGGAAGCAGGCCGTGACGGCGCGGTGATGCTGGGCTGGACCGGGGACAATGGTGATCCCGACAACTTCCTGTCGGTGCTCTTGTCCTGCGATTCTGCTGGTGAAGGCGGTGCCAACCGTGCCTTCTGGTGCAACGAGGATTTTTCCAAGCTGCTGAAGGATGCCAAAATCACTGCGGACCCGGCAGAGCGGACCGCGCTGTACGAACAGGCGCAAGTGATCTTCAAGGATCAGGCCCCTTGGTTCACCATCGCGCATTCCACCCAATACGTGCCGATGTCGAACAAGGTTTCGGGGTTTGTGATGAGCCCCTTGGGCGACTTCACCTTTGAGACTGTCGATATTGCCGAATAACCAGATCGCCTTGGTATGAAACCGGACGCGCGGGGGCACAGCCCTCGCGCGTTTTCAAAGGAAAGCGGCGCATGATCCGATTTATCCTGTCCAAACTGCTCTACTTGGTCCCGACCTTTATCGGGATCACGATCATTGCCTTCAGCTTTGTGCGTATCCTGCCCGGTGATCCGGTGCTGCTGATGGCCGGAGAGCGTGGCGTTACCCCGGAACGGCATGCCGAACTCAGCGCACAACTGGGCTATGACCAGCCTATTGTGCTTCAGTATTTCGATTTTCTCGGGCGCCTTTTGCAGGGCGATATGGGCAATTCGCTTGTGACCAAGAAGCCCGTGCTGGACGAATTCCTCACCCTCTTTCCCGCGACCGTGGAATTGGGCCTTTGCGCCATCATCATCGCCACAGTTATTGGCGTCACCGTGGGCGTGTTTGCCGCCATCCGTCGCGGTAGTTGGTTTGATCAGATTTCCATGACGCTTGCCCTTGTGGGTTTTTCCATGCCGATCTTTTGGTGGGGGTTGCTGCTTATCATCTTTTTCTCGGGCATTCTGGGTTGGACGCCGGTGTCGGGGCGTATCAGCCTGCTTTATTATTTCCCCAATGTGACGGGCTTCATGTTAATCGACAGCCTGCTCTCGGGGCAAAAGGGGGCGTTCACCTCGGCGCTGAGCCATCTCATCCTGCCGTCTTTGGTGTTGGCCACGATCCCGCTCGCGGTCATCGCCCGCCAGACCCGGTCTGCCATGCTCGAAGTGATGGGCGAGGATTATGTTCGCACCGCAAGGGCAAAGGGCATGCCACAATACCGTGTCATCGGCATTCACGCGCTGCGCAACGCCATGGTGCCGGTGGTCACGACTATCGGCCTGCAAATCGGTGTGCTGATGGCGGGTGCAATCCTGACGGAAACTATCTTTTCGTGGCCCGGTATCGGCAAATGGATGATCGATTCCATTTCCCGGCGCGACTATCCCGTCGTGCAGTCTGGCCTTCTGCTCATCGCGGCGCTGGTGATGATCGTCAACCTATTGGTTGATCTGACCTATGGCCTCATCAACCCGAGGATTCGTGTGAAATGAGCGATACATCCAACCTTGCTGCCCCGGTAAAGCTGTCCGACGCCGCGATCCGCCGCCGCATGCTGGCCGAATTCTGGTTCTACTTCAGCCAGAACCGGGGCGCTGTGATCGGTCTGGTGGTGTTCGTGCTGCTGGTCCTAACAGCGGTCTTTGCCGGAATTATCGCCCCGCACGACCCTACCACGCAATACCGCGAAGCGTTGCTTGTGCCCCCCGTCTGGGCCGAAGGCGGCAGTGCGCAATTCCTGCTGGGCACGGATGCGGTTGGGCGCGATATGCTTTCGCGTCTGATCTTTGGGGCGCAGTATTCGCTCTTTATCGGCATTGTCGTGGTCTCTATCGCGCTTGTGGGCGGGATCATCATTGGGCTCTTGGCTGGGTTTTTTGGCGGTTGGATCGACAATGTCATCATGCGGATGATGGATGTGATCCTTGCCTTTCCGTCGCTTCTCTTGGCGCTTGTGCTGGTGGCGGTGCTTGGGCCGGGGCTGACCAATGCGATGATCGCGATTGCCATTGTCTATCAGCCGCATTTCGCCCGCCTGACCCGCGCTGCCGTGATGACCGAGATGAAGCGCGAATATGTCACTGCTGCTCGCGTGGCGGGGGCGGGCAACCTGCGCCTGATGTTCAAGACGATCCTGCCCAACTGCCTTGGGCCGCTGATTGTGCAGGCCACGCTGTCGTTTTCCTCGGCGGTGCTCGATTCCGCCGCTTTGGGCTTTCTCGGCATGGGTGCACAGCCACCTGCACCCGAATGGGGGACCATGCTGGCAGAGGCGCGCGAATTCATATTGCGCGCGTGGTGGGTTGTTACCTTTCCCGGCCTTGCCATTCTGGTTTCGGTGCTGGCCATCAACTTGATGGGCGACGGGCTGCGCGATGCGCTTGACCCCAAGCTGAAGCGGAGTTGACGATATGGCACTTTTGAACATCAAGAACCTGACCGTCAAATTCGCCACCGCCACCGGTAGCTTTACCGCCGTGGATGGGATCGACGTGCATGTCGACCGAGGTGAGGTATTGGCCATCGTGGGTGAGAGCGGCTCTGGCAAATCGGTGTCGATGCTGGCGGTTATGGGTCTCTTGCCTGATACCGCCACCATCACCGCTGATGAGATGACCTATGACGGGCGCGACATCTCGAACCTCTCTGCGTCGGAGCGCCGCCACCTGATTGGCCGCGAGATTACCATGATTTTCCAAGAACCGGTGGCGTCGCTCAACCCCTCGTTCACCGTGGGCTTTCAGATTGAAGAGGTGCTGCGTCTCAACCTTGGGCTCTCGCGGGACGATGCCCGCGCCCGTGCGCTTGATCTCTTTCGGGCCGTCGGCATCCCCGAGCCCGAGACCAAGATCAACGCCTATCCGCATCAGATGTCAGGCGGCCAATGCCAGCGGGTGATGATCGCCATCGCTATTGCGTCGAACCCGCGCCTTTTGATCGCGGACGAACCGACAACAGCCCTTGATGTGACCATCCAGAAACAGATCCTCGATCTGTTGATGAAACTGCAAGAGGATTACGGCATGGCGCTGATCCTGATCACCCATGACATGGGCGTCGTGGCTGAAACCGCCGACCGGGTGGTGGTGCAATATCAGGGGAAAAAGATGGAAGAGGCTGACGTCCTTTCGCTCTTCGAGGCACCGCAGCACCCCTATACTCGCGCTCTGCTTTCGGCCCTGCCCGAGAATGCAACCGGCGACCGGCTGCCCACTGTCTCTGACTTCTTCGCGCAGGAGGCAGCACGATGACCGCTGACGCCCACTCTCCCGTTGTCGAAGGTCGGGGCATTGTTCAGGACTACGCCGTGCCGGGCAGCCTCTTTGCCCGTGCGGGCAAGGTGCGCGCACTCAACGGCATCGACTTTGCTGTCGAGAAGGGCAAGACCCTGGCCATCGTTGGTGAAAGCGGTTCTGGCAAGTCTACCCTCGCGCGGATTATCGCGCTGATTGATGCCCCCTCGAGCGGCGAATTGCGGATTGACGATCACCCCGTTGATATTGCCCGCAAACGCCCCAGCCCGGCCCTGCGTTCCAAGGTGCAGATGGTGTTTCAGAACCCCTACGGTAGCCTCAATCCCCGCCAGAAAATCGGCAATGTGCTGATGGAACCACTGGTGATCAACACCGATATGCCCGCATCCGAGCGCCGCGACCGCGCCGAGGCGATGATCAAGAAGGTCGGCTTGCAGCCCGAGCATTTTAACCGCTATCCGCATATGTTCTCGGGTGGGCAGCGGCAGCGTATCGCGATTGCGCGCGCGCTCATGCTCAATCCTTCGCTGCTGGTGCTTGATGAACCGGTGTCGGCGCTTGATCTCTCGGTGCAAGCACAGGTGCTCAACCTTCTGGCGGATTTGCAGGAAGAGTTTGAGCTAACTTACGTCTTTGTCAGCCACGACCTTTCGGTTGTGCGATACATTGCTGACGATGTGATGGTGATCTCAAAAGGTGAGGCGGTCGAGCAGGGCAGCCGAGAGGCGCTTTTTGCCGATCCGCAGCACCCCTATACCCGTGCCTTGTTCGCCGCGACACCTATCACCGATGTCGCGGCTATCCGCGCGCGTGTCGCGCGGCGTCAGGCCGCAAGGCAGGGTTAAACGGCCTCGGGTTCTGTCATTTCCTTGGCGCGTGTGCGCAACAGGAATTTCTGGATCTTGCCGGTCGAGGTGCGCGGTATTTCAGTAAAGACGAACCGCCCCGGCACCTTGTAGGGTGCCAGATGATCGCGGCACCACGCCCGCAGGGCTTCCGCATCCGCCGCCTGCCCGTCAGCCAGTTCGACAAAGGCGCAAGGGGTTTCGCCCCATTTCTCATGCGGCATGGCGACAACGGCTGTCACGGCCACCGCCGGATGACGATAGAGCGCCTCTTCGACCTCGATAGACGATATATTCTCGCCCCCTGAAATGATCACATCCTTGGAGCGGTCCTTGAGCTGGATGTATCCGTCCGGGTGCCGCACGCCGAGATCGCCGGAATGAAACCAGCCCCCGGCAAAGGCCTCTTGCGTGGCCTTGGGATTGCGGAAATAGCCCTTCATCACGACATTGCCGCGAAACATGACCTCGCCCATGGTCGTGCCGTCGCGGGGCACAGGGTTCATGGTCTCTGGGTCCAGAACATCGAGCCCTTCAAGTGCCAGATAGCGCACCCCCTGTCGTGATTTCAGGCGGGCTTGCTCTGAGGCGGGCAACGTCGACCAACTGTCATGCCAGTCATTCACCACGGCAGGCCCATAGGTTTCTGTCAGCCCATAAAGATGGGTCACGTCAAAACCGGCATCCTTCATATCCGCCAATAGCTTTTCAGGCGGTGGTGCCGCAGCGGTAAAGAATTGCACCGTGTGATCCAAGGAACGTTTAACCGTCTCGGGGGCAGAGATCATAAGCGACATCACAATCGGCGCGCCGCAGAGATGTGTTACCCGCTCTTGCGCAAGCGCCTCCCAGATTGGTTCTGCCCGCACTTGGCGCAGGCAAATGTGTGTGCCGATGATGGCAGAGAGGGTCCAGGGGAAACACCAGCCATTGCAGTGAAACATCGGCAGGGTCCAGAGATAGACCGCATGCTTGGCCATCGACGTCGTCAGGGCATTGCCCTGCGCCAAAAGATACGCCCCGCGGTGATGTGACACCACTCCCTTGGGGTCGCCGGTGGTGCCGGATGTGTAATTGATGGAAATCGCGTCCCATTCATCCTCTGGCATCAGCCAGTCGAACGACGGATCGCCCGCTGACAGGAACGCTTCGTAATCTTGTGCTGTGGCTGCGATTTCTGGCCCGCTGAATTCGGAATCGTCATATTGGATCAGGAGTGGGGTGACTTTGGCGAGCGATAGAGCCTCTTGCATCAGCGGCATGAATTCGCGGTCCACGATCACCACCCGCGCCATCGCGTGATCAAGTTGAAACGCGATGATCCCGGCATCAAGCCGGGTGTTGATCGAATGCAGCACCGCGCCGCACATCGGCACACCGTAATGACATTCCAGCATCGCGGGTGTGTTTGCCAGCATCACCGAGACAGTATCGCCGCGCTCCAATCCATGCACGCTCAGCGCCGAGGCCAATTGGCGTGAACGGTTATAGAAGGCCCCATAGCTGCGCCGCAGGGGCCCATGCACAATCGCGGTATGATCCGGGAACACGGTCGCCGCACGCTCCAGAAAACTGAGTGGCGTCAAGGGTTGGTGGTTTGCGGGGTTGCGGTCGAGATCAGAGTTATAGGGGTTCGGTGTCATGGGTCAGGCATCCTGCCATTGGGGGGCGCGTTTCTCGATAAAGGCACCGATGCCCTCTTGGGCGTCGTGCGCCAGCATATTGTCCACCATCACGGCAGAGGCATAGGCATAGGCATCCGAAAGGGTCATCTCGCGCTGTGCGTAAAAGGCGCGCTTGCCGGTCGCGAGGGTCATGCTTGATTTCGACGCGATCTTGCGGGCCATGGCCATCGTAGCGGCCTGCAAGTCCTCGGGGGAAACCGCATGGTTGATGAGGCCCATTTCCGCCGCCCGCGGTGCCGGGATCATATCGCCGGTGAGCAACAGTTCCATCGCATGTTTGCCCGCCACATTGCGCGACAAGGCCACCATCGGTGTCGAGCAGAAAAGGCCGATATGCACGCCGGGCGTGCTGAATTGGGCGGTTTCCGCCGCAACCGCCAGATCGCAGCTTGCGACCAACTGACATCCCGCAGCGGTGGCGATGCCTGTCACCTCGGCAATCACCGGCTTGGGGCAAGTGACGATGGATTGCATCACGCCGGAACAAAGTGCCATCACCGTGGTGAAATAGGCGCGCCCCCGGTCAGGGTTGGCGCGCCCAGCCGTCATTTCCTTGAGATCGTGGCCCGCGCAGAACGCGGGCCCGTTTGCCGCCAAAATGATGACCCGCACCGCAGGATCATTCCCGGCCTCTCGAAAGACCCGACCCAGTTCCGCCAGCATCGCCTCGGACAGCGCATTGCGCCGTCCCACGTCATTGAGCGTCAGGCGCAGGATACCTGCGCCGTCGAGGTCACAAAGAAGGATGTCGCTTTTCTGCATGGGGTCTCGTCCTTTCAGAGGTCAGAGAATGTTGATCTCCACGCTTTCGGCGAGCGTGTTGGCGATAAAGCAGTAGCGGTGCGCGCGGTCCTGCATTTCGGCCAAGTGCGTGTCATCCACAGTAAAGCCGGTGTCGAACCGAACCACCGGATGCAAATCAATGCGCGTGACCGACATCTGTCCCTTGGGATTTTTGCCCAGATGGGCCACGGCATAGTCATGATAGCTCGCGACTGGCCAGCCGGCCTTGGCCGCGAGCGCCAGAAAGGTCATCATGTGGCAACTGGACAGCGCCGAGGCGAGCGCCTGTTCAGGATTGGTGTGGGCGGGATCGCCGCCCCAATCCGGGGCGGCATCCACTTGCACATCATGGTGGTTGTTGAACTGCACGGTATGGGCGTTGGAGTATTTGCCGGTGTGCAGCACAGGTTCGGCGCGCTGCCAATGCAGCTCGATTGCGAGGTCAGACATCTATCAGGTCTCGTTTGGTTGGGCGCGCTTAGGCAGCGGCAATTTTCTTGTTGGGGTCGTAGAAGGGGCGTTCCACCATCACGGCGCGCACTGGCCCTTGGCTGGTCACGACCTCGACCTCGGCACCGATGTTGGCATGCTCTGCCGCGACCATGGCCAGTGCGATATTGCGCTCCAGACGCGGCGAATAGACGGCTGATGTGACCTTGCCCACCTGCACACCAGCGACATTTATCGCCCAGAAAGTGGTGTTCGGCCCCTTGAGCGGTGCGCCGTCAATGATCAGGCCGATCTGTTTGCGGCTCGGCCCTTGCGCCTTGATATGACGCAGCGCGGCCTTGCCGATGAATTCGGCCTCAATATCGACGTTGACCAGACGGTCCAGCCCCAACTCATAGGGGTTGGTTTTGATGTCGGCATCAGCATGATAGGAGAGCATCCCGCCCTCGATCCGGCGGATCGAAGAGGTGTGACCGGGCTTGAGGCCAAACGGCATACCTGCCGCCATGATCCGCTCCCACAGAGCATCGCCATGGGCGCTATCCCGCAGGTAAATCTCGTAGCCCAACTCGCTTGACCAGCCGGTGCGCGACACAAGCAGGGGAATGCCATCCAGTTCAAGCTCACGCAGCCAGTAGTATTTCAACTCCATGATGCTCTCGCCAAAAAGCTCTTGCATGATCAGGCCCGATTTCGGCCCCTGCAATTGCAGCGGCGACACATCGGGTTCGCCAATGGTGACGTCCATACCGGAATGTACCGCCACGCCCTGCGCCCACAGAAGAATGTCGCTATCTGCCAGCGAAATCCAAAAGTGGTTTTCGGCCAGACGTAGCAGGATCGGATCGTTGAGAATGCCACCGTCCGCATTGGTGATCAGGATGTATTTGCACTGGCCTACCGCCATCTTGGACAGGTCGCGCGGGGTGAGCATTTGCACGAAGCGCGCGGCGTCCGGTCCCGTGATTTCGACCTGACGCTCAACCGCCACATCGCAGAGGATGGCATCATTCACGAGGTTCCAGAAATTCTGTTCGGGATCACCGAAATCGCGGGGGATATACATATGATTGTAAACCGAAAATCCCTTGGCGCCCCACCGCACGGTGGCGTCGAAATAAGGGGATTTGCGGATCTGGGTGCCGAAGCCGAAGTCGTCTGCTTGCATCATGGTTTTCGCCCTTGCTGTCCCGTCGCGCCACAAGCGGCGGACTGTCTGAAACTGGCGATCTTCTAGGGCCATTCAGTGCTGCAATTTGGTCTGAAAAAACGATCCGCGCAGGCTGAACAGCCTGATTTTTGGGCAGGTATGGACTGCGCAGTCGTAACGATCACTTGCCGTCTTTGGCCGTGAGAATCGCGAGGTTCGGCTGACCGGATTTGACCCGTCGCGTGGCGATATAGGTCATGTAGCGGTCGATGCCCAACTCAGCGGCAAGCATGGCCTCCATCACGGTCTGGAACCGCGCAAGGCTGGGGCAGATGACCCGCATGACATAATCCATTCCGCCGCCGGTCGCGATGCATTCTGTGATTTCGTTCCGGCCACGCACGAACCCCTCGAACCGATCGAAATCCACTTTGCGGTGATGCGTGAGCGAGACGGTCACGACCACTTCGGTGAAATCACAGATCTTTTCGAGAACAATGTCAGCGTGATAACCACGGATAAATCCAGCCGCTTTGAGCCTGTCCAGCCGTGCCCAACACGGTGTAGGAGAGATGTTGGCAATTTCGGCCAGCCGTGTCTTGCTCAGGGGGCCATGCTGTTGGACGGCATTGAGAATGCGGATATCTGTTGCATCAAGCCCAAGCCGTTTCATCCCATTCAAACCCCTTGCCACCGGGTTGCCATTGGTCATCGCGCCGCGCCGCGCAAGCCCTGTAGAGTGTATCGCGCATATCCGCGCCCCGTCGTCCTATTGCAACATCTTTTGCTCAAAAAACGACGGTGATCGTCGTGGGCCAACCAAGTCTTGGCGAGAGATCGTTGAATATGGGGTGGTTTCCTTGCTAGAGGTCTAGGGCGAGCGGCCAAAACCAAGGCGGAGAAAGTCATGAGCGGATTACTGGCTTTGTTCGACGATGTGGCTGCCATCGCCAAGCTGGCTGCGACGCAACTCGATGATGTTGCGGCGCAGGCGAGCAAGGCAGGGACAAAGGCCGCAGGTGTGATCATCGACGATGCCGCTGTCACGCCGAAATATGCAACTGGTCTGCCTGCCGCGCGGGAATTGCCTATTGTCTGGAAAATCGCGCGGGCCTCGTTTTTCAACAAGCTGGTGATCCTGCTGCCCGCAGCGCTTTTGTTGAATGCGTTTCTGCCGTGGATGTTGACGCCGCTTTTGATGATTGGCGGTGCCTATCTGTGTTTCGAAGGCGCCGAGAAGGTCTGGCATCTGATCGTGCCACACAAGGACCATGGCCCGCAGGAGGCCGAAACCCTTGAGGCCGCGCATCTTGAAGAACAGCGTGTCAAAGGGGCGATCAAAACCGATTTCATCTTGTCCGCAGAGATCATGACCATCGCCTTGTCACAGATCGACATTGGTACCTTTTGGATACAGGCTGCTGCCTTGGCCTTGGTGGCCATCGGCATCACCGTCTTGGTTTATGGGGCCGTGGCTTTGCTTGTGAAGGCCGATGATGTCGGCCTGCATCTCAGCACGACCGGGCACTTTGCCCCAACACGCGCGCTGGGGCGTGGAATTGTCCGGTCTATGCCGGGTGTATTGGCGGGAATCGGGGCTATCGGTACGGTTGCGATGCTGTGGGTCGGGGGGAGCATTCTTGTGCACGGTTTGCATGACCTTGGCTGGCATCTGCCTTATGAGCAGATCAAACATGCCGCGACATGGGCGGCAGAGGCAGTCGGGGCGATGCCCGGCTTTGTCACTTGGGGTGTGACGGCGGGGCTGGACGGAATAGTCGGGCTAGCGGCTGGCCTTGCACTGATCCCGGTGGTCACGCGCGCCATTGTTCCGGTGTCCGGCTGGCTCTTTCCTGAGAAGTTGTGATTTCGTTCCGTGGCTATCAACGGCAGAGCGATGGCTATTCCTATCTTGCTAGGTGTTCAAAACTCCGTCTCTTGTGGGATCACCCGCTTCCTTCTAGCTTCGCGTAAATTTCCTTGGCGACACGGTGGCAACCTTTGAAAAGTGACTCGGCAAAGATGATGCAATCCGGGTTGCGTGCCGCGCTCTTGCAGCGCGGGTTTGCCGTATCCGATGCCTTGTGGACCCGCCTTTTGGGTGGGCGCACCAATCAGAGTTGGAAGGTCGAGGCCGGGGGCCTCTCCCTCGTTGTCAAACTTTTTGGGAAGGGCTCTGACAATCCCTTGTTCCCCAATGATGCAAGCGCTGAGGTGGCCAGTCTTCGGTATCTGGACAGTCTAAACCTTGCCCCAAGATGGTTGGATGACTTTGCCTTCGCTGAGGGACATTGTGTGATCTACGACCATGTTCCTGGCCAAACCTGGCAGACGGGCGTGTCAGAGATTGCCACGCTTTTGCACCGGGTTCACGGCATGGGCGGGCCTGTGCATCTGCGCGCGGTACCTGATGGGAGTGACGCTCTGCTACGTCAAACAGAAGATATTCTGTCCCGCTGTTCCCCGGGCAAAGCCAAATCTTTTATGAGCCTTCGTCCCTCTGGTGTGATTGCGCCTTTGGGTCGCTCCTGTTTTCTGCATGGCGATCCGGTGCCCGGAAATATCGTGGGACATCCGGGTGACTGGCGATTGATAGACTGGCAATGTCCGGCATATGGCGATCCGTGTGAGGATATCGCCCTGTTTCTGTCCCCCGCGATGCAAATGGCCTATCGCGGCTCCTCGTTATCAGAGAGCGAACGCCAGAGGTTTCTCGCGGCCTATCCAGAGCAGGGGATCATCCGGCGTTACCAGTCGCTAGCGGCCTTCTATCACTGGCGCATGGCCGCCTATTGTCTCTGGCTCGATTCGCGTGGTGATGCCGCTGCTGCCGAAGGTGCAGAGGCGGAAATCGCTGCAATGAGCACGACACTTTCCTGAAATTGCACAAAAATTAATCTTGCCGTTGCAACTATATCTCTTACGGGCGAGATTAGGCGCATGGCGAAATTTCAGGTTCCATTGAGCCTTGAGCTATGGCATAAGCAACTCTAAGTCCTTTTGGGATGTCATGGTCCATAATGGATAGGAGAATAAAATGAACAAGATTACGACTTTTGTCGCCGCTGCCGCTCTGGCTGTTTCTGCTGCCGCTCCTGTGCTTGCAGAAGAGGCCAAAACGAATGCTGATCCGTTTGTCTCGACACAAGGTGCGGGCGCTGGTCTGGGTCTGGGTATTACCACCGGCACAGCGGTTGCTGTGGTCGCGGGCGCAGTCATCGTGGGTGCAGTTGCAGCTTCGGGCGGCGACGGTTCGTCCTCCACGACGACCACAAACTAAGATCATTCCAGCTTTTCTGGCTGGATTTGAGAAACGTAATACAGAAAACGGGCATAAGTGCCCGTTTTTTGCCGTTTTAAGGATAGGATGATGGCAGGGCCAAAAGCTCGTCCAGCTGTCTGCCAATCCAGCCGCGCGGGATGAAATGGCCGCGGTTATGCACATCAAGCAGAACGCGGCCTTCGGTGCAGTCCTCCCACGCGATGCGCTGAAAGCTTAAAATCTCTGTCACGCTCCAGTCTCCGCGCTCCTCACCCGGTTCGGCACATCCCAGCCTGTCCCGCCAGAGTTTGACCGGCCATGTGCTCTCGCCGTTGGGGCCAAACGGAAAGTCCATGACGGTATCAGCGGTCCCATGCACGTGGCGAATCTCTTGCGGGGCTTGGTGACAGGTTTCTGATTGCCGAAGTGTTCCTGATATCGCCAGCAGGGCAGCAACGCGGTTGCCGTTCTCGCACACGTAGCGCCAAGCCATTGCAGACCCGAAGGAATAGCCAGAAACAAAGAGACGCTCGCGGTCTATCGGATAACGCAGGGCGGCATCCTCGATCACGGCGGTGGCAAAGGCGACGTCATCCGTTTGGGACGTCCAGAAATCCCATGTTTTGCCCTCGCCATTGGGGGCCAGTAACAGCACGCCTCGGCGTCGGGTGGCCCCTGCGACGCGGGGATGTTTCACCACGACCGTGCCTTGCCGCATCCAGCCGTGAAAATGCAAAACTACTGGCAGTGGTGTCTTGCCGTCCCACCCATCCGGCTCGAGCACATGATATGATCGATCCCCAAGCGTACAGGGCACCTCGGCATGACATTGGCCAATTGCGCCCTCGGTTGCGACTGCCAGATCAGCCCAGAACATACACAGGATCACCACCAAATTACGCATACTACGCCTGCCCATACCTTGCGGTCAGCCTAACCACCGTGCCTGAGATGTCATCTCACAAAGGTGTCAGAATGAGCCCCGGTTCCAACGCACCGGGGCCCTATAGGTTAGATCAGCGCAAAGATACGGGCAGGCCCGCCAGAGCCGCCCCGATGTTTGGGCGCGCCGATAACGATGGTCGCGCCAGAGGCGGGCACCTTGTCGAGATTGGCCAGACATTCGATGCCGAACCGGCCCGTCGGCAACCAAGCGTAATGCGTGGCGAAATCGGCCGATGGGCCATGATCAAGTGACAGCGTATCGCTGGCAATCGAGCGGGCGCCGGTTTCCTCGATCAGCATTTGCGCCGCCTCGATGTGAAAGCCGGGATAGTGCTGTTTCTCGCCGTCAAAACCGCGAAACGCCTCTGTGCCAGTCTTGGAACCCCAGCCGGAATGGAGTGCGACGCAGGCTCCGTCGGGGATCGGGCCATGGGCGGCAATCCAAGCCTTGAGGTCATCGGGGGTCAGCATTGTATCGGCATCCTGTGCGGCCCGGGCAGCGATATCCACGACACAGAGCGGCGCCACCAGATCACCCACAGCGATTTCATCCACTGATGCGCCATCCGCAGAGAAATGCAGGGGCGCATCTACATGGGTGCCGGTGTGTTCGTTGACCGTCAGCGTCATCAGGTTAAAGCCGTTTTCGGCAAAGTTGAAATTCTGCTCGGTCGAAATGCCGGGTGCGCCGAAATAGGTGGGGAAATCGGCGTCATAGGTATGGGTCAGGTCCTCGACCTTGGCGTGGCCATGCGCCAGAGCAGGCGTGCCGCCGAGAGGCGAGAAGGCGGCCGCCGCCCCGGCCCCCGCTGCAGCGGTGAAAAAGTTACGGCGCGACAGCATCCTGTCCTTGACCGCGTTGATGATGCAGGCGTCACACATGGCATGTCCTTTCGGGTTTTGGCGCATATGGGGTGCAGCCTAGCATGATTCTGCGCTATGCAAGGGGCGGCTTTGGTCGCAAAGAGGAAACAGGGGCATGCCATGGTGGCACTGATGCGGTTGCTGATCTTTGGATTGATCGCCCTGACGGTGATCTATCTCGCGATTTCGTGGTATTCGCGCTCTGCCCGGCGGCGGAAAATGGAGCTTGATTGGGAAGAAGCGGGTCGTCCCGGCGACAGGACTACCTATATAGAGGCTGGGATGGTGCAGTATGAGCGCTCTTTGCGCAAACGGCTGATCTGGCTGGTCTATATTGTTCCGGTGACGGCGGTGGTGGTCATTATATATCTGACGAACTTCATGTAAGGGGGCCGCGCGATGGTCTATGTCAAATGGGTTTTCTGGGGGCTGTTCTGGTCCGGTGTAATTGCGTTTCTGCATTACACATTGCCGCAGCATGACGTGGTGCGGATTACGGATACCTATGAAAAGCGGGTCAATCCGGGTGACAATGCGCTGTTCTGGTCGAATGCCAATACCGGCGAGGACCCTTCGGCGACCGAGCGTGATGTGTTCTTCATCCAGACGTTCCGGGCCAATGAAAAGCCGATGATCTATCGCAACGAGGATACGGGTTGGGGCTGGCCGCCCTATTTCAAGTTCGACACCTCGAACCTACAGGCCGAAGCCTCGGATATGATGTCGAAGAAAGCTGCCGGGAATGCTCAATGGGTCGTCGTGCGCCATTATGGCTGGAGGATTGAGTTCTTTTCGATTTTTCCCAATGCCATCAGCATTTGGCCCGTCGAGGGGCCGGATGTGCGGATCATTCCTTGGGTCAAGATCGTGGTTCTTCTGATGCTCGCTGCTGCGGCATGGGCGATCCGGGTGCGTTGGCGGCGGTTTTGGCAAGGACGACAGGAAAAGGATGACACCGAATGGAGCGTCGGGCGCGGGTGAAAACCGCGCCCCGACCTTTCAGCGTTTGCCGTAGTAGAGGCCCACGACATGCTCGGCCTCTGCAAAGAACAGCCAGCGTGAGGCGGCAATCCCGGCGACATGGGCGATGACTGCGATCACAGCCAATGCATGGCTGAACGGCACCAGCAACAGCAGGACAGGCGCAGCGTAGCCAAGGCCAAAGGCAATGCCGCGCAGTTTCAGAGCATGTTTGCGCCCAACCTGAAAGACCAGTTCACGCAAGAGGTAATTCGGCCCGGTATGGGGTGGCTCGAAGGCGCGGACCGCGCCGATATGCCCGAGGCCCGTTGCTGTCGCCATATCCGTGCCCGAGGCTTTAAACGCACCATCGCCCCGCACCCACCAGAGGATTTGCAGAACGCCCGCAATCGGGATCAGGATGAGCGCTGTGCTGACCTGTCCCGCCAGAAGTGCGCCCCCAGCCAAGGAAATCGCGATCAAGAGCGCGGGGGTGAGCGGGGTCTTCCAGCGTGGCACGGTTTTGAGTTGGGCATAAATCATCGAGGTCGTGAACACGGTAGCAAGCGAGAGCGCTGAACCAAGCCAGCCGAGGAGCGCCAAGCGCTCATCGAAAAACACGAGCCCCGCACCATAGAGCGCCATCAACACAAGTGCAGCAACCGCGCACACGCCTTCGCGGCTGAGCCAGCTTGACCGCCATTGGCTAAACGCCTTCCATGCGCGTTCGGGATGCCCGAGGTGAAAGGTCGAAGCCATGAGCCCGCCCACAGCCAGTGCATAGCCGATGGCGAAAAAGGCAAAGGCAACCCAGCCCGTGACCGCAGGCAGGCCAAGACCCAGCCAGAAAAGCAGGCCGAAACCCAAACCTGAAAGCGTGGTGAAGACGATGACGGAAGGGGCGGGATGCATCAGAGCTTCTCCAAGGTCTTGTCGAGCCAGCCAAGGAAGCCCTTGGGTTCCTCAATCACGGGGGCCAGGAACGGTGCCAGAATGTCGATCTCGCCCACTGGTTTGGGTTGATCGAGCCGGTCCTTGGGGCGCGGCGGCAGGTATTTGTTGACGGGTTTGGTGCCCTGTTCCGGCATAAGGTCTAGGCCGCCGCGTTCGGCGGTCAGCTTTGAGACATTGCTTTCGGGATCGGCAAAATCGCCGAAATGGCGCGCACCGGCGGGGCAGGTCCGAACGCAGGCGGGAACGCGGTCTACCTCTGGAAGGTTCTCGTTATAGATGCGATCCACGCAAAGGGTGCATTTCTTCATGACACCTTCGGCTTGATCCATCTCTCGCGCGCCGTAGGGGCAGGCCCAGGCACAGAGACCACAGCCGATGCAATCGGTCTCGTTGACCAGAACGATCCCATCCTCCACCCGCTTGTAGCTGGCCCCGGTGGGGCAGACGGTGACGCAGGGCGCATCGTCGCAATGCAAGCAGGATTTGGGGAAATGGATCAGTTGTGCAGCGGGGTGCGGCATGTCATAGGTTGCCAGCGGCTGCACCTCATAGCTGTGAACGCGGTTCAAGAAGGTGCCGGACGGATCGGCACCGTAGGGCTGCTGATCCGACAGTGGCGCACCGTAGTTTTCGGTGTTCCAGCCCTTGCAGGACACCACGCAGGCGTGACAGCCGACGCAGGTGTCAAGATCAATCACAAGGCCCAGTTTGCGGGTGGTGGATGCGGGAAGCGTTGTCATGCGCGGCGCTCCTCATTGATATGGGGCCGGATGCTCACCGGTTCTTCGCGGCTCTTGTCCCATGTGGCGATGAACCAGATGAACGAACCGACACTGAAGGCGACAAAGGCCAGAATGGCCAGCAATGTCAGGGTTTTTCCGCTCATTTCCCGACCTTCCATTCCAGATGGTCAGGGCCGTGTCCGACCGGCGATTTGATCGGGGCAAAGGCGGGCTGCGCCTCTGATGGCGCGGTGGCCTTGGCGATCTTGACGCGCAGGTCGAACCACGCCGCCTGTCCGGTGATCGGGTCAGAGTTGGACCATCTGAGGCCATCACCCTTGGGTGGCAAAAGCTCGTGGATGAGATGGTTGAGCAGGAAGCCGCGCGTCGCCTCGGGGGCATCGTCAGAGAGCGCCCAAGCGCCCTTGCGCTTGCCGATAGCGTTCCAAGTCCAGACCGTGTTCTCATTGAGTGCTGCCATATGGGCCACCGGCACGGTAATCTCGCCATGGGCAGAGGTGACACACGCCCAATCGCCGTCGCTAAACCCATGTTTCTCCCAGAGCTTGGTTGGCAGATAGAGCGGATTATGGCCGTGGATCTGGCGGAGCCATGCGTTTTGGGTGCCCCAAGAGTGATACATCGCCATCGGGCGCTGTGTCAGCGCGTGAAGGGGGAATTCATCGGGATCGACATGCGCATCCTCGAACGGCGGATACCAGATCGGCAGCGGGTCCATCGTGGCCTTGATCCGCGCGCGCAGATGGTCTGGGGGTTGGCGGGTGCCGTGCCCCTCGGCGGCCAGTTGGAATTTTCGCATGGTTTCGACATAGAGATCAAAGACATAGGGCTGTGGCGTGTCAAAGAGACCCATGCCAACGGCCCAGTTCTGATAGGCCATGTTCCATGGTTTATAGTAATTCGCGCCGTCTGGGATGTGGCTGACGAAAAAGCCGCCGTTCTCGATGTAGCGGTTCAGCTGTTCGGGGTTAGGCGCACCGCGCCCGGTATCAGAACCATCGCCGCGAAAGCCTGAAAGCGGACCGATGCCGGGCTTGCGCTCGTGATTGACGATGTAATCGGCGTAATCGGTGTATTTCGCTGCGCCATCCTCGGCGGTGAAGCCGGGCAGCTTCATCTTGTTGGCCAGTTGCACCAGCACGGTTTGAAAGCCGCGCACATTTCGGTCAGGTTCGATCACCGGCCAGCGAATGGCATCGGCGGCGGCATCCGCCTCGCAAATCGGGCGATCCAGCAGCGAGATACAATCGTGGCGTTCCAGATAGGTCGTATCGGGCAGGATCAGATCGGCATAGGCCACCATTTCAGAGCTATAGGCATCCGAATAGATGATACGGGGAATGACATAATCGCCGCTCTCATCCTTGTCCGTCAGCATCTCGATCACGCCGCGCGTGTTCATCGAGGAGTTCCACGACATATTGGCCATGTACATGAACAGCGTGTCGATCTTGTAGGGATCGCCGGCATGGGCGTTGGAGATGACCATATGCATCAACCCATGCGCGGACATCGGATTTTCCCATGTAAACGCCTTGTCGATGCGGGCGGGCGTGCCGTCGGGCTTGAGCGCGAGATCTTCGGGGCCGCGCACAAAGCCCAGATGCGGGCCGTCGAGCGGGCAATCGGGTTGCACGCCGCAATGCGGTTTGGGATGGGCGCTGACGGGCTTTGGATAGGGCGGCTTAAAGCGGAAACCGCCGGGCACTTCGACAGTCCCGAGCAGGATTTGCAGGACGTGCAGGGCGCGTGCCGTCTGAAAGCCATTGGAATGGGCCGAAATCCCCCGCATGGCGTGAAAGCTGACCGGGCGACCTGTCATGGTCTGATGCGTCTCGCCCCGGAAATCGGTCCATTCGTGATTTAGGGTGATTTCCTCTTCGAACGCCACGCGAGCAATCTCGGCGGCGATGCGTCGGATTTTATCCGGCGTGACGCCGCAGCGCGCGGCCACCGCTTCGGGGGCGTATTGCGGATCGAGGTAGCGCTCTGCCATCAGGTGCATGACGGGACGGTGGGTGATGCCATCGGCCACGTGTGTGGCGCTGAGGTCGGGGCGCACACCGGGTTTATCAAAGGCGGTAAGCGCGCCGGTGGCCCGGTCGATCACCAGCGGTTTGCCATCGGCGTCGCGCAGGAAAAGGCCGTGTTCGGGCGATTTGGGGTCGGCATTCACCAGCACTGGCGCATTGGTGTAGCGGGCGAGGTAATCGAGGTCGATCTTGCCTGCCTGCATCAGTTCGTGAATGAGAGACAGGATGAAAAGCCCATCAGTTCCGGGGGTTATGCCGACCCAATCATCGGCCACGGCATTGTAACCCGAGCGGATTGGGTTCACGCCAATGACGCGCGCGCCGCGCGCCTTGATCCGGCCAATGCCCATCTTGATCGGATTGCTGTCATGGTCTTCGGCTACGCCAAAAAGGATGAAAAGCTTGGTATGGTCCCAATCTGGCTGGCCAAATTCCCAGAAGGCACCGCCCATGGTGTAGATGCCCGCCGCCGCCATGTTGACCGAGCAAAAGCCGCCGTGTGCTGCGTAGTTCGGCGTGCCGAAATTCTGCGCCCAAAAGCTGGTGAAAGACTGCGATTGATCGCGTCCGGTGAAAAACGCGAGCTTTGAAGGATCGGATTTGCGGATCGGTTCCAGCCAATCACAAGCGATTTGCAGCGCTTCGTCCCAAGAGATTTCCTGAAACTCGCCCGAGCCTCGGGGGCCGACACGTTTCAGGGGGGCGCGCAGGCGCGAGGGGGCGTTGACCTGCATGATGCCGGCAGATCCCTTGGCGCAGAGCACGCCTTTGTTCACGGGGTGATCGCGGTTGCCCTCGATATACGCGACTGTGCCGCCCTTGAGATGCACATTGATCCCACAACGACAGGCGCACATGTAACAGGTGGTTTTGCGCACCTCATCCGAGACATGCGGCGAGGTGTTGATGCGTGGCTGATGTGTCATGGCTGGCCTTTGTCCTCTGTCGGCGTCACGTTATGGCAGATGAAACCCAATCGCGACCATCTTCTTGATTATTTTCATTTCCTGAAAACATATCTCGGAAATTCTGAATTTAACGGTCTTTTTTCCCAATTTTCACCTCAGTCGTCAGACAGCAGGCGTTGCGCATCCCCTGCAATCATGCGTTCCTCTTGGGCGGGAATGATCCAGCAGGCGATGCCAGAGCTGTGGGCGTGCAAGCGGGTGTCACCCGCTGCATTGGCGCGCGCGTCGATCTGTGCCCCGAGCCAAGAGAGCCCATCCATGATCCGGGCGCGCACGGGGGCGGCGTTTTCGCCGATGCCGCCGGTAAAGGCCACGGCATCCAGCCCCTGCATTGCGGCGATGAGCGATCCGGCGTGCCGGATGGCCCAATAGCAAAAATGCTCTACCGCGAAGGTGCTTGCCGGGGATGGGTCTGTGAGCAGGGCGCGCATGTCTGAGAGGCCGCCCGAGAGGCCGCGCAGCCCGCTTTCCTTGTTCAGAAGGTGATGGGTGGCAGCGATGCCATCTTCCTCGGCCAATCGCAGCACCGCGTTGCCGTCGATCATGCCGGTGCGGGTGCCCATTGTCAGCCCCTCAAGAGGTGAGTAGCCCATTGATGTTGCGATAGATTCCCCGTCACGGATGGCGCAGATCGACGCGCCGTTGCCAAGGTGAAAGGCCAAGAGACGAGAGGGCAGGGGCGTGCCGGTCAAACCGGGCAGGCTGTCAACGAGAGAGGCATAGGAAATGCCATGAAAGCCATAGCGCCGGATGCCGCGCGCCTCGATCTGAGGCGGCAGGGCATAGCGGGTGGCGACCTCGGGGTTGCTCGCGTGAAAGGCGGTGTCGAACGCGGCCACCTGCGGCAAGTCGGGGGCGAGGGCGGCCAATGTCTCGATTGCAGCGATATTGTGGGGGTTGTGCAGGGGCGCGAGCGGCGTGCAGGATTTGATCGCGCGGAGCACCTCGGGGGTGATGCGCGTGGGCTGTGTCAGTGTCGTGCCCCCATGCACCACGCGATGCGCGGCGGCGGCAAAGCGACTGATTGGAAAACCTTTGGTTTCAAGCGCTTGTAGGATAGCGTGCAGGGCGGTTGCATGGTCTGGGAAGGCTTGGGTCGTTTTTACGTCGCCCAGTTTGAGCGTGCCGGGGCCGCCGATACCATCGGCGATCCCGGTCAATACTTGGGTGAGCTGGCCGTCAAAAACGGCGAGCTTGATCGAGGATGACCCGGCATTCAGGACCAGAACAAGATCGCTGTTGCCGGGTTTCGACATGGGTCAGACCTGCTGCTCGCGCATGTCGGCGGGGTCGATCCCGGCGACGGCCACGGGTTTCTTCATCGCGTCGCGGCGGAAGGGCTCGCCCAGTTCCTGATTGATCATGGCCTCGATAAGCGTGGTCTTGCCGTGTTCCATCTGATCCTTGATCGCGGTGTTGAGCGCGTCGGTCAGTTCCTCCATCGTGCGGGCGATGACGCCCTTGAGGCCACAGGCCTGCGCGATACCGGCATAGCTAACCTGTTGATCCAGCTCTGTTCCGACGAAGTTGTCGTCGAACCAAAGGGTTGAGTTGCGCTTTTCGGCGCCCCACTGGTAGTTGCGGAACACGATCTGCGTTACGGCGGGCCATTCGCCGCGACCGATGGCGGTCAGTTCGTTGACCGCGATGCCAAAGGCACCGTCGCCGGCAAAGCCCACAACCGGCACATCGGGCTGGCCGATTTTTGCACCAACGATGGAGGGCAGGCCATAACCGCAGGGGCCAAAGAGGCCGGGGGCGAGATATTTGCGGCCCTCTTCAAACGATGGGTAGGCATTGCCGATGGCGCAGTTGTTGCCAATATCGGAGGAAATGATCGCTTCGCGCGGCAGGGCGGATTGGATCGCGCGCCAAGCCATACGGGGGCTCATCCAATCGGGTTTGTCAGCGCGGGCGCGCTCGTTCCAGCTTGTGCCGGGATCGTCATCCTCGTGGTCCATCGAGCTGAGCTGTTGTGCCCATGTCGATTTTGTCTGTGCGATCAAGGCTTTGCGGTCGGCGCGGTCGGTGTCGCCCGCGCTTTCACCCAAATGGGCGAGGATCGAAGTGGCGACTTTCTTGGCGTCGCCGACGATGCCCACGGTTACTTTCTTGGTGAGGCCGATACGGTCGGGGTTGATATCGACCTGAATGATTTTGGCCTCTTTGGGCCAATAGTCGATGCCGTATCCCGGCAGGGTCGAGAACGGGTTGAGGCGGGTGCCAAGGCAGAGCACGACATCGGCGCGCGAGATCAGCTCCATCCCTGCTTTTGAACCGTTATAGCCCAAAGGCCCGGCGAAAAGCGGGTGAGAGCCGGGGAAGGCGTCATTGTGCTGATAGCCGACGCAGACCGGGGCATCGAGACGCTCGGCCAGTTGGCGCGAGGCGTCGATACCATCCGCGAGCACCACGCCCGCGCCGTTGAGGATGACGGGAAACTTGGCCTCGGTCAGCAGTTTGGCAGCATCGGCAATCGCGCCTTCGCCACCCGAGGGGCGCTCAAACTCGACAATTGCGGGCAATTCGATGTCGATGACTTGGGTCCAGAAATCGCGGGGGATGTTGATCTGGGCTGGTGCGGATGCACGTTTTGCTTTGAGAATCACACGGTTAAGGGTTTCGGCGATGCGGGTAGGGTCGCGCACCTCTTCCTGATAGGCGACCATATCTTCGAACAGTTTCATTTGTTCGACCTCTTGGAAGCCGCCCTGACCAATGGTCTTGTTGGCGGCTTGCGGGGTCACGAGCAGCAAGGGGGTATGGTTCCAATAGGCGGTTTTGACGGCGGTCACGAAATTTGTGATGCCGGGACCGTTCTGAGCGATCATCATCGACATCTTGCCGGTGGCACGCGTGTAGCCATCGGCCATCATGCCGGCAGAGCCCTCATGCGCGCAGTCCCAAAACGTGATCCCGGCCTTGGGGAAAATATCCGAGATCGGCATCATGGCAGAGCCAATGATCCCAAAAGCGTGTTGGATTCCATGCAGTTGCAGGGTTTTGACAAAGGCCTCTTCGGTGGTCATC
This sequence comes from Roseovarius mucosus, assembly GCF_002080415.1. Classification (NCBI taxonomy): domain Bacteria; kingdom Pseudomonadati; phylum Pseudomonadota; class Alphaproteobacteria; order Rhodobacterales; family Roseobacteraceae; genus Roseovarius; species Roseovarius mucosus. Next base: position 2,524,517 of record NZ_CP020474.1, read on the forward strand.
TTCATCGGCTGGGTCCTCTGGATCGGGCGCGCAGTGGCGGTTAAAGGGATATCTGAAGCGAAACTAGCGGTGTGTGGGGGTTACTTCTAGGGCCAGAAGGCAACGTAGGGTAAGGCCAGAAGATTTTAAAAATGAGAATAACGGTATCAAAAATTGGAAGTTATAGTTTTCTGGCTGCTCTGATGGATGAATGGCGAAATCTTTTAATATGTTGATTATAGTCAATAATATTTGAATTCATCTCCTAAGAGCACTGTCCGAAGGCCGAGGCCAATTCCCGCGCGATATGGGCAATTCCTTGGGGGATGCGGTCTGAAGGGATCGAGGAATAAGCGAGACGATAGAAATTGCGTGGTCTGTCGGTGCCGTGAAAGAAAGGATGCCCCGGCTCGATCAACACGCCCGACTGCCGGAGGGCGTTATCAATCTGGCCCATGTCGATGTGATCCGGGGCCTGCATCCAGATAGAGGAGCCGCCAAAAACGCCACGCCCGGCGACGTCAAGACCGTGATCAGCCAAGGCGCTCTCCATCACGCTGCGGCGGCGCGCAAAGACCTGACCCATGCGGCGCACGAGGCTGTCGTAGTGACCAAGCGAGAGGAAATAGGCCGCTGTGCGCTGAATATGGCCCGGCGGATGGCGCAGAACCGAGGCGCGCAGGGCGCGACACTCTCGAATAAATGATTTGGAACCAACAAGATAACCAAGCCTTAGGCCCGGAAAGATCGACTTGGAGAAGGAACCCACATAGATCACCCGCCCCTCGGTATCGAGGGATTTCAGGGCCGGAAGGGGTGCGCGGAGAAAGGAGACCTCGAACTCGTAGTCATCCTCAACGATCAGCGCCTCCATCTCGGCGGCGCGGGTGAGCAGCGCCTTGCGCCGCGCAAGGGGCATTGTGGCGTTGGTCGGGGCCTGATGGCTGGGCGTGGTAAAGATCACGTCGGCCTGATCGGGCAGGTTTTCCGGCGGCAGACCGTCGCGATCGACGTCCACCGGCATGAGGTGACAACGCGATTGCATGAGAATGTCGCGCAGAGCGTGATAGCAGGGGTTTTCGATCGCGGCGGTGCGGCGTTGGGTCAAGAGCACCTGCGCGGTGAGCCATAAAGCGTTCTGCGCGCCCATTGTGACAAGGATTTCATCGGGTTGCGCGATGATGCCGCGACGCGGCAAAGTGTGGCGGGCGATAAACTCGATCAGTTTGGGATCGTCCTGATCGTAGTAATCTGCGGTGAGGGCCTGAAAATCCTTGGCACCAAGCGCCTGTAGCGCGCAATGACGCCAGTTGGCGTGATCGAAGAGCGCGGGATCGGTCTGGCCGTAGATGAAGGGATAGGGGTAACGCGCCCAATCCTGCGGCTTTTCGGGCGTATCGCCGCCGGTGAAGCGGCGGCCAAGTGCGCGGGACCAATCAATCGTGTCGCCGCGTGGTGCGGGGGCTGTGAAGGCCGGAGGTTCTGGTGCGTTTTCAGAGACATAGTAGCCGGAACGGTCGCGCGAGGCGAGGTAATCATTGGCCTGCAATTCGGTCAAGGCCAGGGTCACGGTGATGCGGCTGACACCCAGATGTGCGGCGAGTTTGCGGGAAGAGGGCAGTTTCTCGCCCTTGCGAAAGCGGCCTGACAGGATGCCCTGCGCGATCATCTGCTGGATCTGCGCCTGAAGCGTGCCCTCAGCCTCGGGGGCGAGAAAAAAGGTTTCGACCGGAATCGCCATAGGGACAGATTAGACTGGACTTATGGTGTGTGCAATCTGGTCTGGTGTGGCGCGCGTCTGGGGATCGTAAGCTGTGTAAGGTCCGTAAGGGGATTTTGTAAGGTCGGTCATGACGTGGGAAAGGCGGCGTTGAAGGCCGTGTCGCCCTTTGGGGTGAATCGGACGATCCGGGTGCCGGGGACGCGGTGCGCCCAACCCAGAGCCTCGATATGCGCGAGCAGGCCACGCCCCAGGCGCCCGGCCAGATGGGCGCGCCGTTCGGACCAGTCAAGACAGTCGCGGCACATGGCTGTGCGGGGCGATGGGAGGTGGTCTGGGTCAAGCCCGAGGGAGGTGATGAAGCGGTGGCCGCTGTCGGTGAGCGTGAGGGTTGTGTCGTCCTGCTGGAGAAAGCCACGTGCGCGCAGGCTGTCATACATCCGGGTGCCCATGTCGCCTGCGAGGTGGTTGTAACATACGCGGGCGCGGCGCAAAGCCGGGTCGCGCGGACCGGGGCGGGTGCGCAGGTGGCCCGCGCCTGCCGCGATGCCCATCAGGGCCTCAATAAGATGCGCCACCTCATCCGAGGCGAGGCGGGTGTATTTGTGCCGCCCCTGTCGCGCTTGGGTGACAAGGCCGCCGGCTTCGAGACGGGCCAGATGGGCAGAGGCGGTTTGCGCGGTCACGCCCGCCTCTGCCGCCAGTTCGGTGGCGGTGAGGGCCTTGCCGCTCATCAAAGCGGTCAGGATGTTGGCGCGGGCCGGGTCGCCGATGAGGGCGGCGATGCGGGCGATGTCGGGGCCTGTTTTCATAGTTCGATGGTAGCCGAAGCATTAACGCCGCGCAATCGGGTAGATCTGGGGCTGCAACCATTTGGAAAGGAGTGCCGTGCCATGCTGACATGTGTGATTCGCTATCATATCGACCCAACCAAGAGAGAGGAGTTTGCACACTATGCCCGCAACTGGGGTGAGGCGATCCCGCGCTGTGGGGCGGATCTGATCGGATATTATGCCCCGCATGAAGGCAGCAGCACGCTGGCCTATGGCATTTACAACATCCCCTCTTTGGCAGCTTATGAGGCCTATCGCGGGCGGCTGGCCGATGATCCGCTGGGGCGCGAGAACTATGAGTTTGCGCAGCGCGAGAGGTTCTTGTTGCGTGAGGACCGCATTTTCCTGAAGCTGGTGAGCGGAGGGGGATGATGGAAACTGTCGGGCTGGCGCGGTGGTGCGCAGGCGGCAGACGGGGGCAAGCGGCCATGGTGGAGGAGTGCCGCCCAAGCGGAAAGCCGAGGCAAAAAGCCGTGGAAGAGAGCCGAGGCCATAGGCTAGAGCAGAGAGCCAAGGCAAGCGGTCACAGTATGCAGCCAAGGACCGCAGTAATGGCAAACGGCGCAGGCAAGCGGGAGGGTGTGAGATGATTGCAGTGATATTCGAGGTGATCCCCGGTGAGGGGCAAAAGGAGCCGTATCTGGAGATGGCGGCCAAGATGCGCCCGCTGGCCGAGGCGATTCCCGGCTTTATCAGCGTCGAGCGGTTTGAGAGCCTGACCCAACCCGGCAAGCTTTTGTCGCTGTCGTTTTGGGAGGATGAGGCGGCGGTGATCCGGTGGCGACAACTGGCGGAACATCGCGGGGCGCAAAGGGCGGGGCGTCAGGTGATGTTTGACGACTACCGTTTGCGGGTGGTCAGCGTGATCCGGGATTACGGCATGCATGAGCGGGATGAAGCCCCCGAAGACAGTCGTGCGGCGCATGGCGGCTGAGCTTGGCTGCACGGTGGCGGATGTTGACGCCAGAGGTCTGGCAGAACGCTGCACGGGGCTGGCGGGATCAGGCGCGCAAGGGCGCTGTGGCTGGGTTTCGGGTAAGGATTACGAGCGCCAAGGATTTGACTGGCATGACCCGGCTAGGCGCAGGGCGCGGGCGTGATGGTGAGGGGCGCAGGGATGCGGTAGAAAGGGAGCAAGGTGCAGGGGGCTGACACAATCTTCGCCAAGCTGTGATTTGTACCCATGCGGTGATGCCGTTAGCCAATGGGTGTTTGGAACGGGGATCGGTGCATATGGCATTTCACGAAAAGATTACTCTGTCATCGCAGGACAAGATGGATGCTGTGGCGCTGTTGGTGCTGCGGTTGGGATTGGCGTGGTTCATTTTCCTGTGGGCGGCGCATAAGATCATCACGCCGGGGCAGTATCAGGATCTTGCGCGCAATTTCGACGGGGTCGAGGTGAGCCTGAGCCAAGTGTACCTTGCGGGGGGCGCGCAGATCGCGCTCTGCCTGTTGGTGGCGCTGGGGGTGCTGCGGTATTTTTCCTATGGCAGCCTGTTGATCATGCATTTCTTTACCGTGACGCGGCGCTGGGAGGGGTTTTTTGATCCCTTTGCCGTCAATGAGCGGGGGTTCCCGGTAAACCGCAATCAGGTGATTGATCTGGCGGTTCTGGCGGCGTTGATCGCCTTGGTGCTGCTGATCCGCCGGGATCATTTTAGCGTGGGCGGCTGGTTGGCCCGGCACGACCGGGCGCGGTGGTGGATGTAGAGATTGGCACTGGCGCGGGCGGGATGGGCTGCCTAAAAGGGGCAGGACCACATCTGAAAGGACATCCCATGAGTGAGATTACCCGTCTTCATACCGGCCCCCGCATGAGCCAAGCGGTTGTGCATAACGGCATCGTCTATCTGGCAGGGCAGGTTGGCAAGCCCGGTGACAATGTGACCGAGCAGACCAAAAGCTGTCTGGCGCAGGTCGATGCCTTGTTGGCCGAAACCGGAAGCGACAAGACGCGCATTCTGCAAACCATCGTGTGGCTGGCGGATATGAAGGATTTTGCCGAGATGAACGCGGTTTGGGATGCCTGGGTGCCGCAGGGCCACACGCCCGCGCGCGCGGCGGGTGAGGCGAAGCTTGCGACGCCGGATTATCTGGTCGAATTCATCGTGACGGCGGCGCAGGCGTAAGGGCTTGCCCCGTCTTTGCGTCTTGTGATGCGTGTCCCGGGTTTGACTTGGGATCTTTGCTTTGCTGGGCGAGAGGCCCCGGGTCAGGCCCGGGGCGTGAACCACGAATTAGAACCCGCCTTGGAGTGATCCGGGGCGGGTTTTCTGTTTCAAACCCTCAGTTGCGCAGGGCGGGCAGGCCGATGCCCGTCGCCTCGAACCCGCCATCGACGGCGATGATCTGGCCGGTCACGTAGCTGGCGGCGGGTGAGCAGAGGAAGGTGATGACCGATGCGATTTCATCCTCGCTGCCGTAGCGGTTGAGGGGGATCGCATCGTGGTAGGCGGCGATGATGTCGGGGGTATGCACGGCCATGGCGAGTTTGGTCGCGACCGGGCCGGGGCAGACGCAATTGGCGCGCACGCCGAATTCGCCCAATTCCGCCGCCTGTTGCAGGGTCAGGTGTTTGACGGCAGCCTTGGAGGTGCCATAGGCCACGCGCAGGGTCGAGGCACGCAGGCCAGAGATGGAGGCGATGTTGACGATGGCACCGCGGGCGTCACAGAGCGCCGGGCGCAGTGCTTGGCTCATCAGGAACACACCGTCGAGATTGGTGTCCATCACGGTGCGCCAACGGGCGAAATCGGTTTCGGCGAGGGGGCCGAAATCGGCCACGCCCGCGTTGTTAACGAGGGCGTCAACCGAGGGGGCGGTGGCGGTGACATGGGCGGCCATCTGCGCCACCTGATCGGGCTGCGAGACATCGCAGAGCACCGGATCAACGCCCGAGAGCGGGCTTGCCGCCTTTTGCAGGGCTGCGGCGTCGCGGTCGATCATCACCACGCGCCAGCCCATGGCCAGAAATTGCCGGGTGGTGGCCAGGCCGATGCCGCGCGCGGCCCCGGTGACGACAGCGGTTTTCGGGGCGGCGGTTTTTGGGCTGTCGGTCATGGGCTTAGTCCTGTTGCGGGGTGGCGTCGTGGCGATAGGCGGGGCGGCCGATGCTGTCATAGGCGATGAAGCCGGCGCGTTTGGCATCCTTGACCGAGTAAATGTTGCGCAGGTCGGCCATGCGGGGGCTGGTCATCTTGCGCGCCAGACGCTTGAGGTCGAGGGCGCGGAATTCGTTCCATTCGGTGAGTAGGACCAAAAGATCGGCCTTGTTGGCGCATTTATAGGGGTCTTCTTGCCAAGACACGCCGGGCAAGAGCGCCTCGCCCTCGCGCTGGCCTTGTGGGTCGGTGACGCGGACGCGCGCACCGCCGCCCACAAGGGCGGGAATGATGGTGAGCGCGGGGGCATCGCGCATATCATCGGTATTGGGTTTGAAGGTGACGCCAAGGATTGCGATGGTCTTGCCGTTGAAAGATCCGTCGCAAAGATCGAGCAGTTTGTCGATCATGCGGCGTTTCATTTCTTCGTTCACGGTGATGACTTTTTCGGTGATCTGCATGGGCAGGCCGTGATCCTGACCGATGCGGGCCAAGGCGCGGGTGTCCTTGGGAAAGCAGGAGCCGCCATAGCCGGGGCCTGCGTGCAGGAATTTGTTGCCGATGCGGCCATCGAGGCCGATGCCGTGGCTGACCTGTTTCACATCCGCGCCGGTGCGTTCGCACAGCGCCGCGATTTCGTTGATGAAGGTGATCTTGGTCGCGAGAAAGGCGTTGGCGGCGTATTTGATCATCTCGGCGGATTCGAGATCGGTGGTGACGATGGGAAAATCACGCAGGTAGAGGGGGCGGTAGATCGCGGCCATGACATCGGCGGCGCGGTCGGTCTGGACGCCGACGACGACGCGGTCGGGTTTCATGAAATCGTCGATGGCCGCCCCTTCGCGCAGGAATTCGGGGTTGGAGGCGACATCGAAATCAAGGTTCGGGTTGGCCTTTTTGATCACCTTCTTGACCGCGCGGTTGGTGCCGACGGGGACGGTGGATTTGGTGACGATCACCACATACTCTGAGGCGGCGCGGGCGATTTCCTCGGCGGCGGCCATGACATAGGTGAGGTCGGCGTGGCCATCGCCGCGCCGGGTTGGGGTGCCCACGGCGATGAACACGGCCTCGGCCCCGGTGATGGCCTCGGCCAGGTCGGTGGTAAAGCGGAGGCGGCCCGCCTCGACATTCTTGGACATGAGCGCGTCAAGACCCGGCTCGAAGATCGGCACCTCGCCGCGCAGGAGCATGGCGATCTTGTCGGGGTTTTTATCGACGCAGGTCACGTCATGGCCGAAATCGGAAAAACATACCCCCGAGACAAGGCCCACGTAGCCCGTTCCGATCATCGCAATTTTCATGTTACATGCCCTTTGACGCAAACCTCTGGATTAGACTGTATTGGGGGTCGACTCGGGTGTGTCAACGCGCTGTGGTGTCCTGTAGGGGAAAACAGGTATGCCTGTGGCGTTGGGTGGATAAGGAGAGAGACGATGGCGGCAAAGCTGTTTGGGACGGACGGGGTTCGGGGGCAGGCGAATAGCTGGCCGATGACAGCGGATGTGGCGCTGCGTCTTGGGGCGGCGGCGGGGGGATATTTTCGCCGCGACAAGCAAGAGCACCGCGTGGTGATCGGCAAGGATACGCGGTTGTCGGGCTATATGATCGAATATGCGCTGACGGCGGGATTCACCTCGACCGGTATGAACGTGTTTCTGCTGGGGCCGGTGCCGACGCCGGCGATTGGGTATCTGACCCATAGTTTGCGCGCCGATGTGGGGGTGATGATTTCTGCCAGTCACAACCCGGCCTCGGACAATGGGATCAAGCTGTTTGGGCCGGATGGTTACAAGCTGAGCGATGAGGCGGAGGCGGGGATTGCGCGGCTGCTGGATGAGGGCGCGCGGCTGGCGGCACCGGAGAAGATCGGCCGGGCCAAGCGGATCGAGGATGCGCGCGGGCGCTATGTGGAATATGCCAAGACCACCTTTCCGCATCGCCGGCGGCTGGAGGGGCTGCGGATCGTGCTCGATTGTGCCAATGGCGCGGCGTATCGCACGGCGCCGGAGGTGCTCTGGGAATTGGGGGCTGAGGTGATCCCGATGGGGGTGGAGCCGGACGGGTTCAACATCAACCTCGATTGTGGATCGACCAAGCCGCAGGCCGCTGCGCGCCGGGTGCTTGAGACGCGGGCCGATCTGGGGATTTGTCTGGATGGCGATGCCGATCGGGTGGTGTTGATCGACGAACAGGGGCGGATCGCGGATGGGGATCAGTTCATGGGGCTGATTGCCACGCGCTGGGCACGTGAGGGGCGTCTGGCGGGCAATACTCTGGTGGCGACCGTGATGTCCAATCTGGGGCTGGAGCGGCATCTGGAGGCGCAGGGCATTGCGCTCAAGCGCACGGCGGTGGGGGATCGCTATGTGGTCGAAGAGATGCGCGCGGGCGGTCATAACCTTGGTGGAGAGCAGTCAGGCCATATCGTGATGACCGATTATGCCACCACTGGTGACGGTTTGATCGGCGCGTTGCAGTTTCTGGCGGCGATGGTCGAGACGGGCGAAAAGGCCAGCAGTCTGGCGCAGGTGTTCGAGCCGGTGCCGCAGAAGTTGATCAATGTGCGCTTTGCCAAGGGCAAGAACCCGATGGCGACCGATGCGGTGCAAAGCGCCGTGGCGGCGGCGGAGAAGCTGTTGGGGGGCGATGGGCGGCTCTTGGTGCGGCCCTCGGGGACCGAGCCGATGATCCGGGTGATGGCAGAGGCGCTTAATCCGGGGGTTCTGGATCAGGTGATGGACTCGGTGGTGGGTGCGGTGCGGCAGGAGAGCTGAGGGGTATCACGAGATGAGCTGCGTGGATTGCTGGGCCGGGGACTAGCGACGCAACATCTGTAACTGGCAATTTATGCCAGCAAAATCCGTATGGCTTCGAAGTGTCGCGCAACGCCTCAGCATCGCTAGGCCGCGGGACGGCCCAGCGATCCGCGCGGCGGCGCGTGCCGCGCCTTGTTCCGCGCGGGGACATTCCGAGGGCTGAATAGAGTTAAAAACCTTTCCCCCCCAAATGCAAAACGGCCCCGCCGGATCGGTGGGGCCGCTTCGTGTCTGGCGCATTGCAACCGGCGCGAGGCCGGTTGCGGTTTGCTTAGCGGTCGCCCTTGAGGGCTGCGCCGAGGATGTCGCCGAGCGACGCACCCGAATCGGAGGAGCCATACTGTTCGACGGCTTCTTTTTCTTCGGCGATTTCGCGGGCCTTGATCGACAGACCCAGACGGCGGGTCTTGGCGTCGACATTGGTGACGCGCACGTCGAGCTTGTCGCCGACCGAGAAACGCTCGGGGCGCTGATCGGCACGGTCACGGCTGAGGTCGGAGCGGCGGATAAAGGACTTCATGCCCTCGTATTCCACTTCGATGCCACCATCCTCGATCGCGGTCACGGCAACGGTGATCACCGAGCCACGCTTGACGCCACCGACGGCCTCGGAGAACTTGTCGCCGCCCAGAGCCTTGATCGAGAGCGAGATACGCTCTTTCTCGATGTCGACTTCGGATACAACGGCATGAACCATGTCACCCTTTTTGTAGCTCTGGATGGCATCTTCGCCGCGCTCGTCCCAGCTGAGGTCCGAGAGGTGGACCATGCCGTCGATCTCGCCTTCGAGACCGATGAAGAGACCGAATTCGGTGATGTTCTTGACTTCGCCCTCGACCTCGGTGCCCTCGGGGTGTGTTTCTGCAAACACTTCCCACGGGTTGCGCATGGTCTGCTTGAGACCGAGCGACACGCGGCGCTTGGCCCCGTCGATTTCCAGCACCATGACTTCGACTTCTTGCGAGGTCGACACGATCTTGCCGGGGTGGACGTTTTTCTTGGTCCAGGACATTTCCGAAACGTGCACCAGACCTTCGACGCCCGGCTCCAGCTCAACAAATGCGCCGTAGTCGGTGATGTTGGTCACGCGGCCCGTATGGGTCGATTCCAGCGGGTATTTGGCGGCAACCAGATCCCACGGATCTTCTTGGAGTTGCTTCATGCCCAGCGAGATGCGGTGCGTGTCTTTGTTGATCTTGATGACCTGCACCTTGACGGTTTCGCCGATTGTCAGGATCTCGGAGGGGTGGTTGACGCGACGCCATGCCATGTCGGTGACATGCAAGAGGCCGTCCACACCGCCCAGATCGACGAAGGCGCCGTATTCGGTGATGTTCTTGACCACACCGTCAACGGTCTGGCCTTCGGTCAGGTTGCCGATCACCTCGGCGCGCTGTTCGGCGCGCGATTCTTCGAGGATGGCACGGCGCGACACGACGATATTGCCGCGGCGACGGTCCATCTTGAGGATCTGGAACGGCTGCTTGAGACCCATCAGCGGGCCAGCGTCACGCACGGGGCGGACATCGACCTGAGAGCCGGGCAGGAAGGCCACGGCACCGCCCAGATCGACGGTGAAGCCACCTTTGACGCGGCCAAAGATGGCCCCATCAACGCGCTCTTCGTCGGCATAGGCCTTTTCAAGACGGTCCCATGCCTCTTCGCGGCGGGCCATCTCGCGGCTGATCACGGCTTCGCCCTTGGCGTTCTCGGCGGACCGCAGGAACACTTCGACCTCATCGCCAACGGAGATGTTGGGGGTCTCGCCGGGATTTGCGAATTCTTTCAGATCAACGCGGCCTTCCATTTTGTAGCCGACGTCGATGATGGCTTGGCCCGCTTCGATTGCGATGACCTTGCCTTTGACAACAGACCCTTCCTCGGGTGTGTCCATTTCGAAGCTTTCGTTCAAGAGGGCTTCGAATTCCTCCATAGATGTATGTTGAGCCATGTGGTCTCTGGTTTCCTTTTAACGGTTTTCTGGCCGAGCGGTTGTCTCCGCCGGTCTTTCAGGGTTTCGTTGGTCGGGCGGGTCACAAAACAAAGAGGGCCGGTGGTTCCGACCCTGCTCGATCTCTTGTGTCCTGTGGCCTTATTCGCCTTTGGTGACAGGCGCGCATATACAGGGGCTTGGCGGGATAATCAAGCCTGTCGGGGGCGGAGGCCGGGGCCGGTCTTTATCGGCAGGTTTCACGGCTGAGTTCGCCGTCAGGCATCACGGTGTTGCACAGGATCGCCCCGTCAAAGCGGGCGTTGGTGATGTCAGCGTCCTTGAGCCTGGCCCCGGACAGGTCCGCGCCGCGAAAGTCGGCGTCGCGCAGGGAGGCCCCAACAAAGGTTGCGGCCTTGAGCGAGGCATTGCGCAGGTTGATGCGGTCGGCGCGGGCCTCGTCCAACTGGGCAAGAAAGAGGTCGGTGGTGGAAAAATCGCTATCCTCGAGCGTGGCCCCGATGAGGTTGGCCCCGACGAAGGCCTGACCGGCAAAAGCCGCCTTTGTCAGATCGCAACCGGGGCAAGAGCCGGTGTCGCTGAGTTCGGTCGAATCGCTGAAAGTGGGGGTTGCCAATGCCATGAGGCAGGCGGCCAAGGCGAGGGGGCGGGTCATCGCATAGGTCTCCGGGGTGGTCCAGTCACAGGCTGAAAGAACCGGGGGCGGGGTGCCCCCGGTGCTCATAGGTTACTGGAGGGTTTCGTTCTGGGCTTGAACGCGCTTGATGATGCGTTGGTTCAGCGCCTGATCCTGGCTCGCGGCCTGCGCGATTTCGAGATAGCTGTCCATGGTAATGCCGTCCGTTGTCTCGATCACGTCGGTGATCTCGGCATTGGCCTCTTTAATGATGGCAGTTTGCTGATCCTCGGTTTCGGCGCTCTGGAGGAGGGGGGTGTATTTCTCGCGCACGCTGGCCACTTCGATCAGGGCGCTGGTGAAGGCGTCAAGCTGGTCCCCGGAATACTCTGCGGCCTCTTGCGCCACCGCACTCTGGGCGGTGAACACGGTCATCGGGGCCGCGGCAAGCGCCAAGGCGAGGGCGGCGGTGGATGCGGTCAGTGTCTTGTGGAAGGACATGCTGCCTCCTTTCTGGTCTGGTTCAAGTGCAACAGGATGGGCCTGTTGCACACAAACTTAAGGACCATGGCCGGGCATGCAACCGGATGGGCGGCATCTCGCCGGAAGGGGCCTCACCCTTGGGCGGCGGTCACGATGGCGATGGCGCGGGCTGTGGCCTCTTCGATGGTCATTTCGGAGGTGTCGAGCAGCACCGCGTCTTCGGCGGGTTTGAGGGGGGCGGTGGCGCGAGCGCTGTCGCGGGCGTCGCGGTCGCGCAGGTCTTGGGCCACCTCTTCGAGGGTCACGTCATGGCCCTTGCCGGTTAGTTCAACGTGGCGGCGGCGGGCGCGCTCGGCATCGGCGGCGGTGACGTAGAGTTTGACCTCGGCCTCGGGGCAGATGACGGTGCCGATGTCGCGCCCGTCTAGCACGGCCCCGCCTGCACGCCGAGCAAAGGCGCGTTGGAAGTCGAGCAGCGCTTGGCGCACCTCGGGGATGGCGGCCACACGGCTGGCGGCCTGGCTGACATCCGGGGTGCGCAGATCATCGGCGTCGAGATCCTCGGCGCGCAGGGATTGGGCGGCCTCGACCGGATCGAGCCCGGTGAGCATCCGCCGCCCGGTGGCGCGGTAGAGCAGCCCAGTGTCCAGATGAGCAAAGCCGAAATGCGCGGCCAAAGCGCGGCCAATGGTGCCTTTGCCCGCCGCTGCGGGGCCGTCGATTGCGATGGTGAATGCCATGGGCTGCCCTTTCGTGATCGGACCCTCTGACTAGCCGATTGGGGCGCGGGCCTCAAGCATCGCTTGACGTGCGCGCAGGGCCAAGGCATCACGCCTCTATGATGATATACAAGATATTGCGTGGGCCGGAATGGGCCCAACTGCGGGCGGCGGGCGAGAGTGCTGGCGCGCCGGTCGATCTGGCCGATGGCTATGTGCATTTTTCCACCGCTGAACAGGCGGCGGAAACGGCGGCCAAGCATTTTGCCGGGGCCGAGGGCCTGATGCTGGTGGCGGTTGCCGTGGACCGGCTGGGCGAGGCGCTGAAATGGGAGGTGTCGCGCGGTGGCGCGCTATTCCCGCATCTCTACCGCGAGATGCGCCTTTCGGATGTGGCCTGGGCACAGCCTTTGCCGCTGGTGGACGGCGTGCATCAGTTTCCGGCAGGTCTGGAATGAGCGGGATGGAGCGTCTTGGCCTCAGCCTTTTGCACCGGGTTGATCCGGAGCGGGCGCATGGTCTGGCGCTCCGGGCGTTGCAACTTGGATTGGTGCCCGCACCGGGGGCCTATACGAGCGCGCGGCTGCGGACCAATCTGGCGGGGCTGCGCCTGCCCAATCCGGTGGGATTGGCGGCGGGGTTTGACAAGAACGCCGAGGCGCTGGCACCGCTTGCCCGTGCCGGATTTGGATTTATCGAGGTGGGGGCGGTAACGCCGCGCGCACAGCCGGGCAACCCGCGCCCGCGCCTGTTCAGGCTGAGTGAAGACCGGGCGGTGATCAACCGATTCGGGTTCAACAATGCAGGCATGGAAGCGGCGGCGGCGCGGTTGGCGGCGCGGCCACGCGACGCGGTGATCGGTCTTAACCTTGGGGCCAACAAGGACAGCGCCGACCGGGCCGAGGATTTTGCCCGCGTGCTGGCGCATTGCGGGGCGCATCTTGATTTTGCAACGGTCAATGTTAGCAGCCCCAACACCGAGAAGCTGCGCGAGTTGCAGGGGGCGGAGGCGCTGATGGGTCTCTTGAAAGGGGTCATGGAGGCGCGCGATTGGTTGCCGCAGCCGATCCCCATTTTCCTCAAGATTGCGCCGGATCTGAGCGATGCGGAATTGAGCGAGATTGCCGATGTGGCGCGGGCCTCGGGCCTGAATGGCATCATTGCCACCAATACGACGCTGGGCCGTGAGGGGCTGATGAGTGCCGCGAAGGGTGAGGCGGGGGGGCTGTCGGGGCAGCCATTGTTCGAGAAATCAACGCGGGTATTGGCGCGGCTGTCGCAACTGACGGGCGGGGAAATGCCGCTGATTGGTGTGGGGGGGATTGCCAGCGCAGAGCAGGCCTATGCCAAGATCCGCGCCGGGGCGAGTGCCGTGCAGCTTTATTCGGCGCTGGTCTATCAGGGGATGTCTTTGGTCGCAGAGATTGCCCGGGGTCTGGAGCGGTTGTTGCAGCGGGATGGGTTTGGCAGCGTGGCAGAGGCCGTGGGCACCGGGCGGGACGCATGGCTGTGATCACCTATTGGCACAATCCGCGCTGTTCCAAATCGCGCGCTGGATTGGCGCTGTTGGAGGAGCATGGGGCAGAGGTGGTTGTGCGGCGCTATCTGGAGGATGCGCCGGCTGTGGCAGAATTGCGGGCTGTTTTGGTGCTGTTGGGCTGTGCGCCGATTGAGATGATGCGCCCCTGTGAGCCGCAGTTCAAGGCGCTGGGATTGGGGCGTGAAAGTGCGGCGGAGGATCTGCTGGCGGCGATGGTGGCGCATCCGATCCTCATTGAGCGTCCGATTGCGATCGGGGCCGCGCGTGCGGTGATCGGGCGGCCACCGGAGGCGGTGCTGGGGGTTTTGTGACTATTTGCGCCAAGCGGTGAGCCGCGCGGTCGCTGGGCCGGGGACTAGCGAAACAACGGACGTGGATGCCAGTTTATGCCAGCCAAGTCCGTGTGGCCCATCTGAATTGCGCGCCCTCTCAAAATCGCTAGGCCGCGGGACGGCCCAGCGATCCGCGCGGCACCTTCGGTGCTATTCGCGCGGGGGCTGTGGGGCGACTTACCCCTTCAACAATTCGGGATATTGACCGCGAGACCACCGAGCGAGGTTTCCTTGTATTTCTCGCTCATGTCGAGGCCGGTCTGGCGCATGGTCTCGATACAGGCGTCGAGCGGCACGAGGTGGGTGCCATCGCCGCGCAGGGCGAGGGAGGCGGCAGAGACCGCCTTGATCGCGCCCAAGCCATTGCGCTCGATGCAGGGCACCTGCACGAGGCCGCGCACCGGGTCGCAGGTCATGCCAAGGTGGTGTTCCAGCGCGATTTCGGCGGCGTTTTCAATCTGGGCGGGGGTGCCGCCCAAGACGGCGGCAAGGCCAGCCGCGCCCATGGCGGCGGCGCTGCCCACCTCGGCCTGACAGCCTGCCTCGGCGCCCGAGATGGAGGCGTTGTATTTCACCAGACCACCGATGGCGGCGGCTGTGAGCAGAAATTCTTCGATCTGGGTCTCATGCGCGCCCGGCACATGCTCGAGCCAGTATTTGATCACCGCAGGCACCACGCCAGCGGCACCGTTGGTGGGCGCGGTTACAACCTGCCCGCCAGCGGCGTTTTCCTCGTTCACTGCCATGGCATAGGCGCTCATCCAGTCGTTGATCTTGTGCGGGGCGGTGAGGTTGGTGCCGCGTTCGGCCACGAGCGCGTCGCGGATGCCCTTGGCACGGCGTTTGACCTTGAGGCCGCCGGGCAGGATGCCTTCGGCGTTGAGGCCGCGTTCGATGCAGTCGTTCATCACCTGCCAGATGCGGGCCACGCCAGAGCGCAGGTTTTCCGGGCCGCCACGGGCGATTTCGTTGGCGCGCTTCATCTGGGCGATGCTCTTGCCCGAGCGTTCGGCCATTTCCAGCATCTCGGCGGCGGATTTGAACGGGTAGGGGATGGGCGTGCCGTCGTCGGTGGCCTTGCCTGCGGCCAATTCCGCGTCGGTCAGCACAAAGCCGCCGCCGATGGAATAATAGGTTTCCTGCAGGATCACGTCGCCTTGGGCGTCTGTTGCCATCAGGATCATGCCATTGGCATGGCCGGGCAGGTTGGGGCCGAAATCAAAGACCAGATCTTCTTTGGGATGGAATTTGAGCGTGGGCAGGCCGGGGGGCGTGACGCTATGGCTGTCGCGGATATGCTCTAGCGTCGCCTCGGCCTTGTCATTGTCATAGGTGTCGGGAAGAAAGCCTGCGAGGCCAAGGATGGTGGCGCGGTCGGTGGCGTGGCCCACGCCGGTAAAGGCAAGGCTGCCATGCAGCGAGCCGCGCAATCCGGCATAATGGAAGGGGGAGGCGCGCATTTTGTCCAAAAAGCGCGCGGCGGCGACCATCGGCCCCATGGTATGCGAGGAGGAGGGGCCGATGCCCACCTTGAACATATCGAAGACGGATAGAAACATGTGGCGCGCTCCCTGATCGCGGGTCTTATCGCTGCTTAACCCTTGATCTACTTGTCCGAAAGCGACGCTTCAAGGGTGGCTCCTTGCCATGTGATCGGATCAGGTGGCGCTGCCCTCGGGCGGATTGCAATACTGGGGGGCTGTGAAGGGGTGGGGGCCCAGCCCTTCGGCGGTGGCCACGCGGCTTGTGGCGGGGCGGGTTTCAAGATGCGTCAAGAGCGCGTGCAGACGTGGCCAAGCGCCTGCGTCATAGCTGCCGCGCGTGCCCTCGGGATAGAGCGCGCGCCAACGCATCAGGCAGGCGAGATAGTAATCCAGCACCGAGGGGGTTTCGGGGGAGAACCAAGGGGCAGCGCGAGTTTCCAGAATATCGAGATGATCTGCAAAGCGCGCCTGCATCGTGGCGCGCAAAAGGCCCTGTGCGGCGGGATCTGGCCCCACGTATTTCTCGGGATAAAAGCTTATGCGCAGGGCGGTATGGGCGGTGTTCGCAAGGAAGAACAGCCATTTGAGAAAATCGCCACGGTCGGGCGATTGCGGCGCAGGCGCAAGCCGGGCGTGCCGGTCTGCAAGCCAGAGCAGGATCGCGCCGGTTTCGAAAATAGGCCCTTCGGGTGTTTCCAGCGTGGGGATCAGCCCGCCGGGGTTGAGCGCCAGATACGCGGGGGCGGCATGGGCCTGTTTGGAGCGTTCGAGCAAGACTGTGTCATAGGGTATGCCCAATTCCTCGAGCGTCAGGCGGATGATCACCGAGGCGTTGTCGGGGGCGTAATGCAGGCGATAGGGCGTGGTCATCCTGTCCTCTTGGGCGGGGAATTTGAGTATTTAGAGAACGATGAAAGGCGGGCTCAGTCCTTGGGGTCGACGTTTTCGGCGAAGGATTTGGTGAAGGCGGTTTTTTGCTCGGCGCTGGCCTCGGTCTGGTTCTGCGCTTTCCAGTCGTCATAGGGCATGCCGTAGAAGAGTTCGCGGGCGGCGTCTTTGGACATCTCGATGCCGCGATCATTGGCGGCCTCTTGCATCCAGCGGCTGAGGCAGTTGCGGCAAAATCCGGCGAGATTCATCATGTCGATGTTCTGCACATCCGCGCGTTTTTCCATCAGATGCGCACGCAGGGTGCGAAAGGCGGCGGCCTCGAGTTCAATGCGGATCTGGTCGTCCATGATCATACTCCTTGTTGGTGGGGTCAAAGGCCGGTTTGGGCGGCGACCTCTTGCAGGATGGGGGCGAGGCGAAGCGCCCAAGCGGTCTGTTGCGCGGGGGTTTCGATCAGGTCGTTGCGCAGTTCAATGAGGACATTGGGCCGCTCATAGGCGATGGCGTGGCGGGCGATGGCATCGCCGGGCAGGTGGCCGGTGTAAGGCTCATTATCGCCGACGCACAGGTCGGGCTCTTGGGCGAGGCGGGCGATGAGCGGCTTGGCCAAGCGTTGGTCGGCGGCGTAGAGCAGGCCGATATGCCAAGGGCGCGGCGGGCGTCCGCGCAGTTGCGGCGTAAAGCTGTGGACCGAGACAATGACGGTATCGGCGCGGCGTGCGGCGAGTTCGGCCAAGGCGGTGTGATAGGGGCGATAGAGCCGGTTGAGGCGGCGGTCTATATCCTCGGGTTTCGCGTGGCGATTGCCGGGAATGATCGTGCCGTCATACAGGCGCATCACGAGGGTCGGGTCATCCTCGCCCCGGTTTGGGTCGATCACGAGGCGCGAGAAATTGCTGAGGATGGCGGGGCCACCCAAGGCCTCGGCAAGCGCGCGCGTCACACCGGCGGCGCCCACATCATAGGCGATATGGCGGGCCATATCCTGAGGGGCTACGCCAAGACAGCCGCCGTTGACGAAGTCCGGTACGCAATTGCTGGCGTGATCGCAGGTCACGAGCCAGCGTTCGGGGCGGTCCTGGCCGACAATCTGAAAGGGGTGATACATCATTGGCTTGGTTTTTCCTGTCATCGTCCTTTAGAACAGTTGCGGGATAATGTGAATTGCGCGATAAGGCGCAAAAGGGGGATGTTAGCGTTAACATAACCCGTGATGTCAAAGATGAAGGACGCATGAGATGAGACGCAACCGCAATGTGAAGATCGTGGCCACGCTGGGCCCGGCTTCGTCCGATTATGATACGATCCGGGCGTTGCACGAGGCGGGGGCGGATGTGTTTCGCCTCAATATGAGCCATGGCACGCAGGCCGATATTGCCGAGCGGCACCGGATCATCCGGCAGGTCGAAGAGGATCTGGACAGCCCGATTGCGATCCTGGGGGATTTGCAGGGGCCAAAGCTGCGGGTTGGGGTGTTTGCCAAGGGCGAAGAGGATCTGGTTGCCGGGGCGGCGTTCCGGCTTGACCTGGACGAAGCAGAGGGGGATGCGACCCGTGTCTGCCTGCCGCATCCCGAGATTTTCGCGGCGCTGGAACCGGGGGCGAACCTGCTGGTGAATGATGGCAAGATCCGCCTGCGCGTGACCGCGTGCGGACCCGAGTTTGCCGATTGCGAGGTGATTGCCGGGGGCACGATTTCGAATCGTAAGGGCGTGAATGTGCCTGATGTGGTGCTGCCCTTGGCGGCGCTGTCGGAAAAGGATCTGTCGGATCTGGAATTCATCTGCGAGTTGGGCGTGGACTGGCTGGCGCTGAGTTTCGTGCAGCGCCCCGAAGATGTGACCGAGGCGCGTGAATTGGTCCGCGGCCGGGCCGCGATCATGTCAAAAATCGAAAAGCCGGCAGGGGTGAAGCGGTTTGACGAAATCCTCGCGGTCAGCGACGGGATCATGGTGGCGCGGGGCGATCTGGGCGTGGAATTGCCGGTGCAGAACGTGCCGCCGATCCAGAAACGGTTGATCCGGCGCTGCCGGGCTGCGGCCAAGCCGGTGATCGTGGCGACGCAGATGCTCGAGTCGATGATCGACAGCCCGATGCCGACGCGCGCCGAAGTGTCGGACGTGGCCACGGCGATTTACGAAGGATCGGATGCGATCATGCTTTCGGCGGAATCGGCGGCGGGGCATTACCCTGTCGAGGCGGTGCGCACGATGGACAATGTGGCGATCGAGGTTGAGAGCGATCCGACCTATCGCGAGGTGATCGAGGCCAGTCGGCGTGTGAACCGGCAGAGTGTGGCGGACGGGATCGTTGCCGCCGCGCGCGAGATTGCCGAGACCGCCGATATCAAGGTGATTTGTTGCTATACCGAATCCGGGACCACCGCACTCTTGACTGCGCGCGAGCGTCCGCGCGTGCCGATTCTGGCGCTGACCAGCCTTTTGGGCACGGCGCGGCGGCTGGCGTTGACCTGGGGTGTGACCTGCGTCATGACCGGCGAATTGACGCGATTCAAGATGGCGGTGATCAATGCCGCGCGGGCGGCGCGGGCGCATGGCTATGCGACCGAGAGCGATCAGATCGTGGTCACGGCGGGCGTGCCCTTTAACATACCGGGCACGACCAATATCCTGCGCGTCGCCCCTTGTCAGGAAAGTTTGATTTACGCGACCGATCCGGGTTAAACTTGGACTGTTGAGTTCAAGGTATTTCCCGGAGGTATGTGATGGACCCTGATCTGGCGATGGCCATTGGAATGGTGTTGGGGGTGTTTTCCATACCTTCGATCATTTCCGCCTTTTCCGAGGGACATCCGCCGCGTGTGGCGACGTTTACGCTTATGGCATCGGGGGGGCTGATGGTCTGGGCGATCAGCACCAAGCCGGGTGGCTACAGCTTTGGTGATCTGCCCGAAGTGTTGGTGCGGGTGATTGCGCGCTACGTGAGTTGAGGCGCGCAAACTCTACCTGCCAAACCCTCTTGAACAATTGAGCGGTGCCGCGTATACGGCGCGCTCATCCCGCAGGACCGGCCAGATGTGGCATGCCGAGTCGTGCGGTTCTACCGACCTAATAGAGGAGCCGGAAATGCCCAAGATGAAGACCAAGTCGAGCTGCAAAAAGCGGTTCAAAGTGACGGCCTCGGGCCGCGTGGTGGCCGCACAGGCCGGCAAGCGCCATGGCATGATCAAACGCAGCAATAAATTCCTTCGTAACGCTCGCGGTACGACCACGTTGTCAAAGGCTGATGAAGGTATCATCAAGCCAATGATGCCCTACGCGCGCTAAGGAGGATTTAGGATATGTCACGCGTCAAAGGTGGGGTAGTTACCCACGCCCGTCACAAGAAAGTCATCAAGGCCGCCAAAGGTTACTATGGCCGCCGCAAGAACACCTTCAAGGTGGCCGCGCAGGCCGTCGACAAGGCCAACCAATACGCGACCCGCGACCGCAAGAACCGCAAGCGCAATTTCCGCGCGCTGTGGATTCAGCGGATCAACGCGGCTGTGCGCGCGCATGATGGATCGCTGACCTACTCGCGCTTCATCAACGGTCTGGCATTGGCCGGGGTCGAAGTGGACCGTAAGGTTCTGGCCGATCTGGCCGTGCATGAGCCCGCCGCTTTCGGGGCCATCGTCGAGCAAGCCAAGGGTGCGCTGGCCGCCTGAGCCGGTTCACATCGTGATTGAAACCGCCGTCCGGTTGGCCCGGGCGGCGGTTTTTTCATGTGCGCAGGATGCCGGAATAGAGCAGAAGGCCGTGATCGGCCAAGTCGCGCTCGATCCGCGCCCAGAGGCTGCCAAAGGCAATGGGATCGGTGCCGGTTGCCTGAGCAATTTCTGAGAGGCTGCGCCGCCCGTCGATGGCGGCAAGAAGGGGGGCGGCGTGTTTTGGCAGGCTGAGCCGCGCCTCGATGCCGTTGAAGCTGAGTTTGGGCGTCTGGCCTTGGGCGATGGCACGCGCGAGATCCGGGGCGCGCAGGCCCTTGAGATGCGGGATCAGCGCGCGGTCTTGGCCCCTTGCAGGGCTGCGCGCCTCGCTCGCGCGGGTGGCATAGCCCACATGGGTTTTGATCGTGCCGCGCAGTTTTTCGGCCAAAGCCATGCGCGCGGTGGCGCTCAGGTGATCGGGCGCGGTGGTGATGCGGCTGAGGTCATAGAGCACCGGTAGAGCAAAGCCTGAGAGCGCCCAGCCGGTTTGATCGAGTGTCTCCACCAGTGTTGTCACATCAAAGGCGCGGTCCTGCGAATGCAGAAGCAGATCGTAAAAGCCTGCGTCGCTGTCCTTGTGATCGCCAAGGTTGGGGTTTGATCGGAAGGGATGCCCCTCGGGCAGGGTGGCCACCACCTCTTTGGCGGCCTTCAGCCGTGCCTCGGGCGGCAGGCCCGCATAGAGCGCGCCGAATGCCTCTTGCAGCGGGTAGACGCCCGCGCGCCCATAGGGGGCATAGACCATGAACCCCAAGCCGCCGCCGGGCGCCAGCGCCGCCAGAAGTGCTGCAAACCCTGCCGCCGGGTCGGGCAGGTGATGCAGCACGCCGCAGCAGTCGATATAGTCGAATTCTCCGAGGGTTGCGGCCTCTAGCAGGCTGCCGGTGACAAAGCGCAGGCCACTCAAGCCACGCACGCGGGCGCGCTCTTCGGCAATGGCGCGCGAGGCGGTTGAGAGATCGAGATAGGTGATTTCGGCGGCGCGACCTGCGTTTTTCAGTTGCTGCGCCAGTTGGATCAGCCCGTCGCCGGTGCCGCCGCCTGCCACCAAGGCGCGCAACGGTTTGCGCCAATCGCGCCGCCCCTGAAACAGGAAATGGTCAATTTCCAGCACATGCGAGGGCGAGCCGGTGATCAGGCGCTTGGCCTCATCCGCCGGATCGCGGGCGGGATAGGGGAAGGCTTCGTATTGCGCCTTGACCTCACTCATGGGCGCGGCCCCCGTTCTTCTTGGCAAAAATACTCAATTCTGCGCGCGCCTCATTCGAAGAGCTTGCGCAATTGACGCGCGGCCTTATCCTCGATCTTTTGACGCAAGGCATCTTCAAGGTTCTGGCCCTCTTGCGGGGCGAGGTCGAGGCGTTCTTGCAGTTCGCGTTCCAGCCGGTCCTTGGCCTCTTGCTCCAGCTTGTCGCGCTCGGCCTTGAGGTTCATACGCACCGCCTTTTCCAGATCCGGTTTGATGCGCGGATTGGCCCAAGGCCCCTCGATCCGCACCGGGATGGCAAGGCCGCGCGTGTTCTCGCCCTCGAGCAGGACGGGGGTAAAGAGATAGTCGATATCGCGCGCGCCAAGCCCGATACGCCCTTGGCCCGAGGCGCGGGCGAGCGGCAATTTCATGGCGAGGTCTTGGTTGATGAGATTACCGTCCGCCATCGTAAAGCTGGCGGTCATGGCGTCAAAGATCGTGGTGCCGCCCGTCACATCGCCCGCGCGCATAAGCCGGTCAAGGTCGATGCCCGAGATCACGCCGCGCCCGGTGCGCAAGCTGCCCTTGCCCGAAAGCGAGCGCATGATCGCATCCACCGAATTGCCAACGCCCAGAAACTCTACCTCGCCGTTGCCGGCAGCGGCAAAGCGGGTGATGCCTGCGGCATCGGTCAAGAACCGTTCGAGGTTGAGGTCGCTCACATTGAGCGTGCCCCCGACCGAAAGGCCAGAGCGGTTATTGGCCACGAATTGCCCGGTGATGAGCCCGTCATAGGCGCGCAATTCGCGCAATTCGAACACGGCGCGGGCGCGGTCCAGTGTCATCAGGCTGCGGGTCTTGCCCAGTTTCAGATCGCCCAGATTGACGCTATCGGCGACGAGGGCGATTTCGCCATTGGCGAGGGCAAGGGCGCTGGCGTCAATCGGGCTGGTGGACCAGCCGCTGTCGGGGCTGGCCGATCCAGTGCTGTCGGCCCCGGCAAAGCGTGAGAGGTCAAGCGCGCCTGCGTTGATCTGGGCGTTGATGCGTGGCACGTCACCGCCAAGCGCAATATCGGCGGCCCCGGCAATGGCATTGCCGCCGAGGTTCAGCGTTAGATTGCGCAGCGAGAGATCGAGCGCATCAGTGAGGGTGAGATCCGTGCCGCCCTTGATGCTGGCCCCAAGGCTGGGGGGCAATTCCAGCCGGTCAAGGCCAAGGGCCGCCAGAAAGGCATCGGTATCGCCAAGGTCAATGTCGAGCCGCCCCTGGAGTTGCGGTTGTGCCCCGCCGCGCCCGGCAAACCCCACGCTGCCCCCCGGCCCCGATAGCCGTGCCGAGAGGCCGGTGACAGCCCCGTCGATGAATTGCCCCACCTGATCGAGATGGCCCGCGAGGGTGACGGGGGCGCTGCCCTGACGCAGCACCGCCTCAAAGGTGGCGGTGCCATCGTAATCAGGCCAGCGCAGGTCGAAATCCAAGTTCGAGAAGGCCTGCACCGTGCCCGTGGCGTGATCGGTATAGCTGAGGCTGGCACCGGTGATGAGCGCGCGGTCAAGCGTGAGCGCGAGGCGGTTGGAGGTGGCAAGGGGGCCATCGGATTGCCCCGAGGGGGCCACGCCCTCGACCCCCAGTTCCCAATTCACCTGCCCGTCGCGGGCGCGTTCCAGACGGATCGCGGGATTGACCGCCTCTAGCCCCGTGATGCGGATATCGCCGCCAAAGAGCGCCTGTGGTTCCACCCCGATCTTGAGGCTGTCGGCGCGCAGCATCGGGCCTGCGTCGGACCAATCGGCATTGGCGATTTCAACCGCGCCGGTGGACACGCCGAGGATGGGATAAAAGCTGATCTTGGTGTCGCCGGACATTGTGACCTGACGACCGGTTGCCTTGGTGATCTGATCGGCGGCGATGCGCGCGATCCGCTCGCCCGGCAGGAAAAAGAGCGCACCAAGGACGATGGCCAGCATGACCATGACCAGCCCCAAGGCCCGGAATATCCAGCGCATGGCATCGCCCCCTTTGCCTGCTTGTCTCGGGCATAGTCTAGGCGTGTGGCATGGGGCGGGGCAACCGCTTTTGGGCTTTGCGGGCGGGCGGGGGCAAGCTATATCGCGCCCATGGCTCAGAACCCTCCCACCCTCCGCCCCGATCTTGCGCCGCGTGCGCGTTTGACTGACACGCCCCGCGCAGGCCAGCCGACCATCGGCATGGTCAGCCTTGGCTGTCCCAAGGCGCTGGTGGACAGTGAGCGGATTTTGACGCGGTTGCGCGCCGAGGGCTATGGCATTTCGCCCGATTACACCGGGGCGGATGCCGTGATCGTCAATACCTGCGGGTTTCTTGATAGCGCCAAGGCCGAAAGCCTTGAGGCGATTGGCGAGGCGTTGGCCGAGAATGGCCGGGTGATTGTGACGGGCTGCTTGGGGGCAGAGCCCGAGTATATCACCGGGGTGCATCCGCGCGTGCTGGCTGTGACCGGCCCGCATCAATATGAGCAGGTGTTGGATGCCGTGCATCTGGCGGTGCCGCCCAGCCCTGATCCTTTCATTGATCTTTTGCCTGCCTCTGGTGTCAGCCTGACGCCGCGGCATTACAGCTATCTCAAGATTTCCGAGGGCTGTAACCACAAGTGCAAATTCTGCATCATCCCCGATATGCGCGGCAAATTGCAGAGCCGCCCGGCCCATGCGGTGATCCGAGAGGCGGCCAAGCTGGTGGAGAGCGGCGTCAAGGAACTTTTGGTGATTTCGCAGGATACCTCGGCCTATGGCGTTGATATCCGCCACGCCGAAGAGCGGGGGCACCGGGCGCATATCACCGATCTGGCGCGGGATCTGGGGGGATTGGGCGCATGGGTGCGGTTGCATTATGTCTATCCCTACCCGCATGTGCGCGATCTCATTCCGCTGATGGCCGAAGGGCTGGTGCTGCCGTATCTGGATATTCCGTTCCAGCATGCCCATCCCGAGGTGCTGCGGCGCATGGCGCGGCCTGCGGCGGCGGCCAAGACATTGGACGAAATCGCGGCATGGCGGCGGGACTGCCCCGAAATTGCGCTGCGCTCGACCTTTATCGTGGGCTATCCGGGCGAGACCGAGGCGGAGTTTCAGACGCTTCTGGACTGGTTGGATGAGGCGCAGTTGGACCGGGTGGGCTGTTTTCAATATGAGAACGTCGCCGGCGCCCGGTCAAATGCCTTGCCCGATCATGTGGCGGCTGAGGTCAAGCAAGAGCGCTGGGATCGGTTCATGGCCAAAGCGCAGGCGATTTCCGAGGCCAAGCTGGCGGCCAAGGTGGGGCAGCGTATGGAGGTGATCGTGGACGAGATCGACGCCGACGGCATCGCCACCTGCCGCACCAAGGCGGATGCGCCGGAGATCGACGGGAACCTGTTTATTGATGAGGGGACAGAGGGGGTGTCGGTCGGGGATATCGTTTCGGTCGTGGTCGATGAGGCGGGGGAGTATGATTTGTGGGGGCGGTTGGGGGAGTAGGGAGCCTGAGGGTAGGCAGTTCTGGGATATTCTTTTCGGCAATTAAGTGTTTGATAATAATTCAAGTGTAATCATGTAATTCAGACGCTACATTATCTACATGAGCATCCATGATGGGCAGTTTCAAAATGAAAAAGCGACAATCAGATACTCCCGTTTTCCGCGTTCAAAAAACTGGTCATGCGACAGATGGCACATTCGTTCGTAGGACGGCGCCGTCAGGTAAAATCGTCGTTTCAATGAGCAAGCGGAGTTATGCATCAGCTAAAAGGGCGGCAGCTTCTGCTTTTAGCAAAGCCAAGCAGCCTGCATGATACCTTATGTCATTCAAGAACAAGGTCTTTGACCTGCTCACTCAGGATGGTGAGGATGACATTGAAGCTCTTGCGGCTTATGGGCTGTATAAGCGTCATAAGCGGATGTGGGCCAAGGACTTCGAGGCCGAAAATGGTAAACCACCGACTCCTGAGGATGATGCACAGTTCGCGCGTGCCGTTTGCACCACAGATCAGCTTGCAAGATACAGGAAAGACGCTCAGGATATATTGATTGCCTTCGCAAATCAGTCGATCGAAGATGCAACGCCGCAGATTGAAGTTGGGGCCATTACCACGCGAATTGAGAAAGCGGCGGCATCCATTGAGCAACAAAGCTCCTTTAAACAGCAGATCGTTTCCGGCCTGATATCAACTCTGATAACGACAGCGGCATTGATACTTTTGGCAATAGGTATTCGATTGTTCGGGATTGATGTCATAGATGGCGTGCGCGAACTGCTGCCTGTCCATTCGCCATGACAGAAGTTTGCAACCGGGTGCTGAAAAATTCGTAGCTCTATCAGGGCTGCTTCGCCAGACTGCGGCCCGCCGAGCGCGCGTCATCACCCCGCACCCTTCGCCCCCGTCATCCTCGGGCTTGACCCGAGGATCTCTTGCGAGGCTGGAGAGTCCCGCTTTCGCGGGAATGACGTGTGAAAGGGTTGTGCTCGCAAGCGCGACATTCTGCGCCTCTTCCCCTGCCTGCGTGTCACCCTACCTCCCCTCCATAGGAGGCCCGCGATGACCCAACACACCCAAGTGCTTTATAATGCCCGCTGTCCCGTCTGCCGGGCGGAGATTGCGCATTATGCGGGGTATGTGGAGGCGAAGGGATTGCCTGTGACTTTTCAGGATCTCAACGCGGGCGGGTTGGAGCAGTGGGGGATTGACCCGGATCAGGCGGCGCGGCGGTTGCATGTGCGGCAGGATGGGCGCGTGCTCTCTGGTGTCGAGGCGTTTGCGGCGCTCTGGGCTGCTTTGCCGCGCTATCGTTGGGCGGCGCGGATCGTGGCCTTGCCGGGATTGCGGCAGGTGGCCTCGCTCATTTACGAGCGGGTTCTGGCACCGCGTCTTTATGCCAAGCATCTGGCACGAGAAGCCAAGCGCGCCGCGTCCTGAGGGCTTTCGCAGGGTCGCGCCCCGCGATAGGGTGCGCGCGAGAGACGCGGAGACCCCAGAAACATGACCGATCCCCAGACCCTGTTGCGCCGCCTGTTTGACCGGGCGGTGGCCGTAGCCGACCCGATGCAAAGCCTTGCCCCCTATCTGCCCGCGCGCCCCGAGGGCCGTGTCGTGGTGATTGGCGCGGGCAAGGCGAGCGCGCGCATGGCCGAGGCGGTCGAGGCGGAATGGGGGCCGTGCGAGGGGCTGGTGATCACGCGCTATGGCTATGCGCGCCCCTGTCAGGGCATCGAGATTGTCGAGGCGGCGCATCCGGTGCCGGATGCGGCGGGGATGCGCGCCACGGCGCGGATGCTTGATCTGCTGGAGGGATTGGGCGAGGGCGATATGGTGCTGGCGCTGATCTCTGGCGGGGCGTCGTCGCTATTGGTGCAGCCTGCGGGCGAGATGACGCTGGAGGATAAGCAGGCGGTCAATGCCGCGCTTTTGGCCTCGGGCGCGCCGATTGGGCAGATGAACGTGCTGCGCAAACATCTGAGCCGGGTCAAGGGCGGGCAATTGGCGGCGGCGGCCTATCCGGCGCGGCTGCATGCGCTGCTGATTTCCGATGTGCCGGGGGATGATCCGGCGATGATCGGATCGGGGCCGACGGTGGGCGAGGGCAGCACAGGCGATGATGCGCTGAAGATCGTGGCGCGCTATGGCATTGATCTGCCCGCGTCGGCGCGGGCGGTGTTGGCCGGGCAGAGCGGCGCGGTGCCGCCGGGAGATACACGGCTGAGCCGGGTTGAGAATGTGATCTATGCCGCCCCGGTGCAATCGCTGGAGGCTGCGGCAGAGGTGGCGCGCGCCCAAGGGATCAGCGTGCAAATCCTTGGCGATGCGCTGGAGGGTGAGGCGCGCGATGTGGCGCGCGATCATGCCGCGCTGGCGCGTGAGGTGCAGGCGGGTTTGGCTCCGGGGGCGGCACCTATGCTGCTGCTGTCGGGCGGTGAGTTGACGGTGACGCGGCGGGGCGATGGTGTGGGTGGGCCCAATGCGGAATATGCGCTGGCCTTGGCGCTGGCCTTGGAGGGGGCGGCGGGCATTCACGCGCTGGCCTGTGACACCGATGGCGTTGATGGGGCCGCCGAGGTGGCGGGGGCGGTGATCGGGCCGGACACGCTGGCTGAGGCCCAATCCGCCGGGGTTGATCCCGCGCAGGCCCTGGCGATCAATGATGCGCATGGGTTTTTCGGGGCGATTGGCGGGCAGGTGGTGACAGGGCCAACGCTGACCAATGTCAACGATTTCCGCGCCATCCTGATTGCGCCTGTTTAGGTTACAGCGCCTTGCGTCTGATCGGGTGCATATCGCCTCGGCCCTCGAGCCGGTGCCTCTGCGCGGTCTCGGTGAGGTCCCGGGTCAAGCCCGGGACGGGCGGGATTTCGATGGGGCGCGACAGGCCCTAAAACTGATCCCAGATCGTGCGGCCCAGATTATCCAGCCGCTCGGGCGAGCAAAAGAGCGAGATCGTCATCGTCGCCGTCCAGTCGCGCCCGCCAAGGCGGACCAGCGTGCCGTCGGCCAGTTCCTGACGGATCGAAAACTCTGGCAGCCACGCCAGCCCAGCGCCCGCAAGCGTGCGCCGCTTCAATGCCTCGGCCAAGGCATCCATGTAACGCAGGTCGAGCGCCGGGCGGCGGTTGCCGATGGTTTGATCGACCACGGTGCCAAGGAAGGTGTTGGGATCATAGCTGAGATACGGAAGCTCTTGCCCCGCGCGCGGTGGCAGGGACCAGCCGTTGCGCGCGGCGGCCTCGTGCTGGGCCACCGGGATCAGACGCTCTTCGCAGATGTCCTTGCGCTTGAAGCGGGTCTCGTCAAGGATCGGGGCCACGTCCTGATGCCGGTAATAGAGCAGGAATTCGCAGCCGCCTTCGCTGAGCAACTGGCAGCAGGCGGTCAGGCTGTCGGAAATGACGCGCGTGCGCATTTCGGGATACTCGCGTTCCAATGCCGCCATGCGCGGTTGCAGGAAATTGACCGAAATGGCGTGTAATGCCGCAAAGCGTTGAAAGCTGGCATGGCCCCGCGCGCGTTCGCGGATTGCCTGACGGGTATCGGTGAGATCCGCCACCGTTTGTTGCGCCACTGGCAGGAATTGCCGCCCCGCCTCGGACAATTGCACCGGATAGCTGGCGCGGTCGATCAGCGGCACGCCGATCCACGCCTCGAGCGATTTGATGCGGCGGCTAAAGGCGGATTGCGTGATGTTGCGTTCCTCTGCGGCGCGGGTGAAATTCAGTGTGCGCCCCAGACAGACGAAATCGCGCAGCCAGTTGATATCCATTTCCGCCCCCTTTTTGTCGCCAGACTGCGCCAGTCGAGGTAACCATGCAAGATCGGAATAGTTTTATGAGATGTTTGAATTGGCCGACTCGTGGGGGTCTGTCCTAGCATTTCAGCCAAGACCAAAGGACGAAGACCGCAAGAACGGTCTCGCGCTGCACCAAAAAAGATGCATCCAACAAGGAGAAAGACATGAGAACTTCGTTGAAAGCACTGATTGCCACCACAGCGCTTGGGCTGACGGTGGCGATGCCTGCCATGGCCGAGACCACGATCCGGCTATCCACCTATGTGAACGAGTCCGATATCCGCTATGACGGCTTTGTGCATTTTGCCGAATTGGTCGCGGAAAAGACCGGCGGCAGCGTTGAGGTGCAGATTTTCCCATCTGCCACGCTGCATGGCTGGTCTGAGGGTGTGGATGCGGTGCAGGGCGGTGTGTCGGACATGAGCTGGATGCCTGCCGATGAGCGGTTGCCTTGTTACCGTGTGACCTCGCTCTATCCGGTGGCGGTGGATTTGGAGGGGCAGATCGAGATGGACGCTGCCTATGCCGATCTGGTGCGCGATGAGGCGGCGGCGATCAACCTCGTGCCGGTGTTCAACTCGAATTATTCCTATGATCAAGAATGGTGGTTTGAAGAGGCGATTGACGATCTGGGCAATCTTGCGGGCAAGCAGGTTCGGTCCATCGGGCCGCTGGTCAGCCTGATGATCGAGACATGGGGCGGCGCGCCGGTGTTTGTGGCCCCCAAGGAAGTTTTTCAATCCGCCGAGCGTGGTGTGGTTGATGGGATCAACATGGGGGTTGCCACCTATTCCAGTTGGAAGCTGTGGGATGTGATGCCCTATATGGTCAAGGCGAGCCTGTTTTACGGCAATATCCAATACATGATGAATAAGGAAAAGTTCGACGGCATGACCGCCGACGAACAAGCCGCTGTGATGGCTGCCGCCAAGGAAACCGAGGAATGGCTCAAGCCCCGTTATGAGGATTGGGTGGATCAGCGCGTTGGCAATGCGGTGATGAAAGGCGGCGGTGCGGCGGTGGCGATCCCCGAAGACAAGCGGATGGCGCTGATCGAGAGCGTGCAGGGCAAGTGGGACGAGACCGTTGATGCGGCCTGCGGGCCGGAATTGGCTGGCAAGATCCGCGACCTCTTTGCGCAGCACGCGCCGTGATCTGACAGGCCCCCCGCGTCATCCATGCGGGGGTCCACCTTTTTTGCACAGGGAGGCACGCCATGCAAAGCGGTCTTGACCGATGGATTGGCCATGTGGAGCGCGCGGTTATCTGGCTCGCGGGGGCGGGGGCCGTGGTGGTGCTCGTGCAGATGGTGTGGATCAGCTACGGCGTCTTTACCCGCTATGTGCTGAACGCGCCGGACCGGATGGTGACAGAGGCGACAGCGCTTTTGCTTTTCCCGGTGGCCTTTGCGGGCCTTGCCTATGCGATGCGCGAGGATGCTTATCCCAAGGTCACGATGCTGACCGATACCCTGCCCGCCGGTCTGCGCAAGGCGGTGGCGGTGTTCAATCTGTGCGTGATGTTGGGGGTGGGGCTGTTTTTCTCTTTGGCGGGCGTGAGCGCCACGATCCGGTCATTCAATTCGGGGGCGTCGTCGGAAATCCTGCTTTGGCCGCGTTATGCGTTCTGGGCACCGGGGGCCTTGGCGCTGGTGCTTTTCTCAATTTACGCGGTGCTGCGGCTGGTGCGGCTGTTGCGCACCCCGGCGGCGGAGGTCTGAACGATGGAATGGTATGAAGTCGGCCTCGGCCTTTTGGGTCTTTTGATGTTTCTGATCGCAACGGGGGTGCCGATCCCCTTTGCGCTGGCGGCGGCCTCGCTGCCGTTTCTGTGGCAAATCCAGACCTTTGAGACCTCGATCGCATCGGCAGAGTTGAAGCTCTGGGGTGTTTGGATCGACTATATCCTGCTTGCGGTGCCGCTGTTTGTGTTCTTGGGCGAGTTGATCGGCAAATCCAATATCGGCCCCAATCTCTATCAATTCCTGCATCAAGGTGTGCGCGTGCGCGGCTCTGCTGCCTATGGCTCTATCGGGGCCTGCGCGGGGTTTGGCGCGGTCTGTGGCTCGTCCATGGTCGGCGCGCTGACCATTGGCGGCGTGGCTTTGCCGGAGATGCTCCGGCTGGGCTATGGCAAGCGGCTGTCGTCTGGCGTGCTGGCGGCGGGGGGCACGCTGAGCGTGCTGTTGCCGCCATCGCTGATCCTGTTGTTTTACGGCATCGTCACCGATCAGAGCATTGGGGATCTTTTCATCGCGGGCGTTATTCCCGGATTGATCCTTGTGACCTGTTTTTCGATTGTGGTGTTGGTCTGGGGTATTTTGAAGCCGGGCGATATTCCCGACCGCGAGGATGCGGTGAAAATGGGAATCCTTCAGATTGCCGCCACTATCGCGCCCATTGGCCTGATCGGTCTAGTGATCACTGTGGCGATCTACGCCGGTATCGCCACGCCGACAGAGGCGGCGGCGGTGGCGGCGCTCTTGACCGTGATCCTCGCCTTTGGCGTGGGGGGGCTGACATGGCAGGGGTTCAAGGACTCGCTCTTTGCCACCATGCGGACCATGGGGTATCTGGGCTTGCTTCTATCGGCGGGGGTGCTTTTTGGCTTTGTGCTGACCTACTACCGCGTGCCGCAGCAATTCACCGAGCTTTTTCTGAGCTTCGATCTTTCGCCCTATGTGGTGCTGACCATTGTGTTGATCTTTTACATCGTGCTGGGGATGTTCCTTGAACCTGTCTCGATGACCTTCATCACCCTGCCCACGATCTTTCCGCTGATGGCCGCCGCCGGGTTCGACCTTATCTGGTTTGGGGTGGTCTATACGATCACCATGGAGATTGCGGTGCTCACGCCACCTGTGGGGCTCAATCTCTATGTCATCCAAGGGATTGGGCGCGGGCAGGTCAGCATTGGCGATGTGATCATTGGCTGCCTGCCGTTCATCGGGGCGCTTGTTCTCTTGATTGTCCTTCTCATCCTCATGCCGGAGATTGCGTTGTGGTTGCCCGAACAGATGCGCTGATTGCGCGCAACGGCCTTAGCTATCGGCGGGCGGGGGCGGGCACGCCGCTGGTGTTGGTGCATGGCTATCTGGGCGGGTCGGCGCAATGGCAGGCCGAGATTGCCCGCTTTTCCGACCGCTTTGATGTGATTGCCCCTGATCTGCCGGGCTATGCCGGGTCAGCGGGCCTGCCGCCTGCGAAACGTATCGCCACATTCGGCGCGGCGGTGGTCGAGCTTTTGGACGAGCTGGGGCTGGGGCAGATCACTCTTTTGGGGCATTCCATGGGCGGTATGATCGTGCAGGAAATAGCCGCCACCCATCCTGACCGGATCGCGCGGCTGATCCTCTATGGCACAGGGCCCTTGGGGGCCATGCCGGATCGGTTCGAGCCGCTCGACACCTCGCGGGCACGGATCCGCTGCGATGGTGTGGCCCAGACGATCCGGCGGATCGGGGCCACGTGGTTTCGCAAAGGGGCCGCGGCGCAGGGGTTCGAGATTGTGGCCGAACTGGGCGCGCAGGCCACCGAGGCCGCAGCGCTGGCGGGGCTTGACGCGATGAGCGATTGGGATGGGCGCGGCGCGCTTGGCCGCCTGACCATGCCGACCCTCGTGCTTTGGGGTGACGGCGATCGGTCCTATCGCTGGCCGCAGGTCGAAACCCTCTGGCAGGGGCTGCCCGATGCCGTGCTGGCCGTGGTGCCGGGCACCGCCCATGCGGTGCATCTGGAAAAGCCGAGCCTCTTTCACGCGCTGGTCGAGGATTTCGTTGGGGGGTGACACGCACTGCCCTCCCTTGCGGCACCCTCCCATTCCATCCACAATATATTGCTTCCCCCCTCAACAAATAGCTTTACAGGCGGCGCTAAACCTCGCACCATATATTGTATGGACGAGGGGAATGGCCCCCGTCCGTAGAGCAGGCACCTAGCGCTAGGGGTGCAACGCCACCCCCGCGCTACAGCAAATGAGGCGGCGCCATGGCACTTTCCGAGCAGTTCTTGCATGACGACATACACCCCATTGATATTGTTGAACATATTGCAGAGCACCATGACTGGGAGTTCGACCGCATCGGCGACGATCAGATTGCCATGGCTGTTGAAGGCCAGTGGCGCACCTATTCCTTGACCCTCGCGTGGTCCGGCTATGACGAGACCCTGCGTCTTGTCTGCACCTTCGATATGGAGCCGCCCGCCGAGAAACTGCCCGTGCTCTTTGAAATCCTCAATGAAATCAATGATGAGTGCTGGGCCGGTGCCTTTACCTGGTGGGCCGAACAGAAACTTATGGTCTATCGCTATGGCCTCGTGCTTGCCGGTGGGCAGGTGGCCAGCCCCGAGCAGATCGACACGATGCTGCATGCCGCCGTGTCGAGCGCCGAGCGCTATTACCCGGCGCTGCAACTTGCGATCTGGGGCGATCAATCGCCCCGCGATGCGATGCAGGTCGCCATTGCAGAGGCCTTCGGTCGCGCGTAACACTGTCCCCCGCAAACCACGGGAATGAGCGGGGGCACCACCATGACGATGGACGATCTGGCCGAAAAAGGCCTTGTTTTACTGGGCTGTGGCAAGATGGGCAGCGCCATGTTGCAAGGCTGGCTCGCGGGCGGGCTGCCGCCCGCGTCGGTTTGGGTGAGTGACCCCAACCCCTCTGACTGGCTGCGCGGCACCGGCGTGCATCTTAACACCGACCTGCCCGGCCAACCCGCTATCGTTCTTGTCGCGGTCAAGCCGCAGATGATGGGCGCGGCCCTGCCCAGCCTTGCCGCGATGGGCAATGGCACGACGCTGTTCATCTCGGTGGCCGCAGGCACGCCGATTGCGGGGTTTGAAACCGTGCTGGGGGCCAAGACCCCGATCATCCGTGCCATGCCCAACACCCCCGCCGCCGTGGCGCGCGGGATCACCGCCATCATCGGCAATACCCAAACCAGCGCCGCGCATCTCGACCTTGCCGAAGCGTTGTTGCGCGCGGTGGGGCAAGTAGTGCGACTTGACCATGAGGATCAGATGGATGCCGTGACCGGCCTTTCTGGCTCTGGTCCGGCCTATGTGTTCCATATGATCGAATGTATGGCCAAGGCCGGCGAGGCGCAGGGGCTTGCGCGCGAGTTGGCGATGCAATTGGCGCAGGCCACCGTGGCCGGTGCCGGTGCCTTGGCCGAGGCCGCCGAGGAAACCCCGGCGCAGTTGCGCCAGAACGTCACCAGCCCCAATGGCACGACGCAGGCGGGGCTAGAGGTGCTGATGCATCCTGACACGGGCCTGCCGCCCCTGATGCTTAAAACCGTTGCCGCCGCAACCGACCGGTCCAAGGCGCTGCGCAATGGCTGAGATCAGTTTTGACGATTTTCTTGCCGTCGATATTCGAGTGGGCCGCGTCACCCGCGCCGAACCCTATCCCGAGGCGCGCAAGCCTGCGATTAAGCTCTGGGTCGATTTCGGCCCCGAGATCGGTGAGAAGAAATCAAGCGCCCAGATCACCGCGCATTACACGCCAGAGGAGCTGATTGGCCGTCAGGTGCTGGCGGTGGTCAATTTCCCGCCCCGTCAGATCGGCAAGTTCCGGTCGGAAATCCTTGTGCTGGGGCTGAGCGATAGCAATGGCGATATCGTTCTGATACGCCCTGACCAAGATGTTCCCATCGGAGAGAGACTGCATTGAAACGGATACTTGTCACCCGCCCCATGCCCGACCGCGTGCTTGAAGAGGCCCGCCGCCATTTCGACGTAGAAATACGCGACGACAATACTCCTCTCAAGCCGGGCCAGATGCGGGGCGCGCTGGCGCTTTATGATGGCATCTTGCCGACGCTGGGCGATATGTTTCAGGCCGATGTCTTTACCGAGGCTGAGAATTCTCGCTGTCGTATCCTCGCCAACTTTGGCGTGGGCTATAACCATATCGACGTCGCCGCCGCCCGTGCCATGGGCATCGCGGTCAGCAACACGCCCGGTGCTGTGACCGATGCCACCGCCGATATCGCCATGACGCTGATGCTGATGACCGCGCGCCGCGCGGGCGAGGGCGAGCGGCTGGTGCGCGCTGGCAAATGGCCGGGTTGGAACCCGACGCAGATGCTGGGCCTGCATGTGAGTGGCAAGACGGTGGGGATCATCGGTATGGGCCGCATCGGGCAGGCGATTGCCAAGCGCTGCCATTTCGGGTTTGGCATGTCGGTTGTCTATCACAACCGCTCGGCCAAGCCGCTTGATTTCGACGCGCGCCAGCTTGGCTCGATCGAAGAGGTTGCGGCCACGGCGGATATTCTTGTTGTGGCGGTGCCCGGAGGGGCGGAAACCCGGCATCTTATCAATGCCGAGGTGTTTGCCGCGATGCGCCCGACCGCGCATTTCATCAATATCGCGCGGGGCGATGTGGTGGATGAGGCGGCGCTGATTGCGGCCTTGCAAGAGGGGGGCATCGCCGGGGCGGGTCTCGATGTTTACGAGCGTGAACCGATTGTGCCGGACGCGCTCAAGGCGATGGAGAATGTCGCGCTTCTGCCGCATTTGGGCACCGCAGCGCTTGAGGTGCGCGAGGCGATGGGGCTGATGGCGGTCGAAAACCTGCGCGCCTTTTTTGCCGGGGAAACGCCGCCCAATCTGGTGAACTGAGTTTGGGAAAGGTCGCTCGCGCTTTTAGGGCGCGGGCGCTTACTCGATCTGGCGCCCGTTCAGAATCTCGAAGGGTTCGAGCCGGTCGCCATTGATCCAGGCATAGCCGCCTGCCTCGGTGCGCACCATGGCGTAGGGGGTCCAGCCGGTGCTGCGCCACCAGCTTTCATAGTCGTTGGTTTCGGCGTTTACGCGCCATTGTCCATCGTCGCGGCGGCCATCGCCCAGCATATAGACCGTGCTGCCATCGGCAGCAAAATACTGCTGATAGTCAGTGCCTGACCAGCTTCCGACAATGGTGTTGCCAGACAAGAGCGCGGTGATTTCGGCCGCGTTCATCTGCGTGGGCTGTGCTGCGACAGGCCAGCCAAGGGCGAGCATTCCGGCGCTCACCAGACCCAGAACATGACGGCGTTGCATGATCACACTCCTTTATTTCGGGGGCTAGTATCGCAAATCCTGCGGCGGGGTGCGACTCGATTCTAGGGCACGCTGTCTTGGGATTGCCGCAACGTCACGCTCAAAACGCCAAGAATTTCGGAAAACTCCGGCCATATCGTGAGACAACGCATAGAAAAATTAATACTCTTCTGCCAAACAGACCGGATGATCGATATGTCCTATCCTGCCTATTCCCGTGCCGAACGTCTTGCTGACGGGGCGGTGCATATTGCTGGTCTGCTGGCGGCGCTTACCGGTGTTGCCGTGCTATTCGCCATGTGGGCGCTGCGCATGGACGGGGTGACGCTGGCCTCGACCATCGTCTATTCCGGTGCGCTTTTGATGATGCTGGGGGCCTCGGCGGCCTATCACCTTTATGCCCATACCGCCGCGCGGCCCATTTTGCGCCGTCTGGATCATGCTGCGATCTATGTGAAAATCGCGGGCACCTTCACGCCGCTCAGCGTGCTTTTGGGCACTGCCTTTGGCTATGTGGTGCTTGCGTTGGTCTGGGTGCTGGCCATCGTTGGGGCCGCGACCAAGATCCGGGCCAAGCGCGGGCAGATGCCAACGGGATGGTTGCCCTATGTGGCGCTGGGATGGATCGGCGTGGCGCTGTTTATCCCGCTTACGCCGATTCTTCCGGCACATAGCCTTGCGCTGTTGCTGGCGGGAGGGCTGCTTTATACGTTTGGGGTGGTGTTTTACAGGTGGGAGAGCCTGCGGTTCGCCAATGCCATCTGGCACCTCTTCGTGGCCTTTGCCAGCGGGTGCTTTTTCCTTGGCATCGCATCGGCCCTCGCGACCCGCCTCTGACGGGGCGCAAGGGCGTTTTGGATCCGGGCCAGAGCGCGCGCGCTCAGGCGTGCTTGCCCGCCATCAGCAGGGAAAAGACATCAGTGTTCCGGCAAAAATCCGGCGTTGCCGTCGCGGTCTTGTTCTGCTGGAGCCATTTTTCGCAGGTCTCGGGATTGACGCAGCCGGTGCAGGCCAAGACCACATCGCCCAAGGTGTCAAAGGTCATCTGACCTTCCATGATTTTCTGTTCCAGATCGACGCCCAAGCTATTGGCCATCCGATCCACCAATTGCGCGTGGCGTTTCAAGGTTGAAGTGCTTTGCATGTGATTGCCCCTTTGCTGCGCCCTCACTGTGCCCTGAGTTTGGGGGGGCTGCTTTGACCTGAATCAAATCGCCCCGTCCTCAAGGTAAAGTCGCACGCAGTCCTGCACGTGGCGAAACCGGTCGCCGCCCAGTTTCTTGCCACCATACCAACGGGTTACGACAATCACATGATCGCGCAAATCGGCGCGTTCCAACATGCGTAGGATCACTTGCCCCGCCCCGGCCTCGCCGTCGTCGCCCTTGAGCGGGGTGCCATCCCTGAGCAGTACAGCCCAGGTGTTATGCGTGGCGCGGGCGAATTTCTTGTCTTTCTTCAAGGCCTTGAGGAAATCGTCTACTTCCGCGCGGTCCTGTGCCATGCCGCCAGAGACCGCATAGGTCGACCCCCGGTCGCTGACGACGCCCTTTAACTGCCGCATGTCACAGACCGGCGGCCACCCGGCGCACGGTTTCGATACGCTGTGCGTTGGGCGGATGGGTGCCCAAAAAGCGATTGCCGGGATCGGGAAGCTGGCTAAAGAACTCTGCGCCGCGCACCGGATTATACCCGGCGCGATGGGTGATGACCGTGCCAAGGGCATCCGCCTCAAGCTCGAAATTCTTGGAATAGCTGCGCGCGCCCACCCCGGCACCGATGTCGAGGGCCTGATCCACCACTGTCTGGCTTGCGCCGGTGATCGCCGCCAAGCCACCCAAAAGAATCGCGCCCGCTGCGGCGTTTTGCTGTTGGCGCGGGATATGCCCCGAGATGTGATGCGCCGCCTCATGACCCATGACAAAGGCCAGTTCATCCGGATTGCGCACCTGCGCGATCAAAGGCAGGGTAAAGGCCAGAATGGGCTGACCGTTGCGATCAAGGGTCTGATAGGCATTGGGCGGTTGCCCGGGCCGATCATCCACGACAATGCGGAAATCGCAATTGGACTGCGGCGAGCGCGCGCGGCATTCGCGTTCGGCCACCGGTTCAACCCTTTGAACAACCGTGATGAATTGCTGGACCTGCGCGCGCGATGGGGTCGCCGCCACGGGGCGTTGTGTTGCTTGCGGTGCGGGCCTGTTGACCGGCCCTTGGTCGACCACCTCGACGCAGCCCACCAAGGCGACCAGCCCGAGCACTGTTATCCAACGCATTCCAAACCCTCTGCTAGCCCTCGTCTATTCACTTGTTCTAGCAGGGTTTCGCACCTCTGACAGGTCTTTTCAAGCACACCAGTCCGGGCTTGCAAAGACCCGCCAACGCGGTAGGCTGGGGATATGTTTTCCATCGAGCACGAATTCGACGCCACTGTGATCACCCTTGTTGACGAGGGGGCAGCCCCCTTGGGTGAGGATGTGATCATCAACGCCTTTGAGGAATGCGTGACGATCGAGCAATATGATCCGCGCACTGATAGCCTGCACAAAATCACCCTGTCGATGGGGCAGTTGCGCGATTTGCGCGCGGCGCTGGACCTGCCTGAGGGGGTCTATATCCAAGCGCCGGACGCCAAATAGAAATTCAGCTGTCGATCTGGCGCAAGACCTCTGCGGCGGCAATGGTGGGTGTCATCTCGCCTGCTGCTACACGGGCCGCATAGTCCTGCATCGTGGCGCGGGCTGCCGGGGTTTCGAGCCGCGCCAAAAGGCCTTGACGCACCTCTTGGCCGAACCAGTAGCGCGCCTGTTCTGCCCGCCGACCGTCAAAATGCCCGGTGTCGCGCCGCCAGTTCACCAATGCGGTCATCTCATCCCATGCCCTGTGCAGCCCCTCGTCTTGGAGGGCTGAAACGGTCATCGCCTTGGGATAGCCCTCTGGGTCCTGCGGTCGTTTGCGCAAAAGCCGCAATGCGCCTGCGTAATCCGAACAGGTTCGCATCGCCGCCGGTTTGAGATCGCCATCCGCCTTGTTCACAAGGATGAGATCGGCCATTTCCATGATGCCGCGCTTGACGCCCTGCAACTCGTCGCCACCGGCCGGGGCAAGCAAGAGGACAAAAAGATCGGACATTTCCGCAACCACCGTTTCGGATTGGCCAACGCCCACCGTCTCGATCAGCACCACGTCGAACCCGGCGGCCTCGCAGAGGGCCACCGCCTCGCGGGTGCGGCGTGCGACGCCGCCCAGATGGCTCTGGCTGGGGGAGGGGCGGATAAAGGCCGCCGGATCGCGGCTGAGCCGTTCCATCCGCGTCTTGTCGCCAAGGATCGACCCGCCCGAGCGCGCCGAGGACGGATCAACCGCAAGCACGGCCACGCGCAGGCCCTGCGCCGTCAGCATGAGGCCAAAACTCTCGATAAAGGTGGATTTGCCCACGCCGGGCGTGCCCGAGAGGCCGATACGCACCGCTTGCTTGCCGGCGGATTTCAACGCCTCCATCAGGGCTGCGGCCTGCGTTCTGTGATCGGCCCGCGCGCTTTCGATCAGGGTGATTGCGCGGGCGAGCGCCCGCCGGTCGCCGGAGATGATCTTTTGTGCGATGTCGGCGGTATCCATGCGCTGCCCTTCTTGCTGTCGCCTGCCTTCATGCCTTGGGCCACCGGCCCTTGTCCAGAGGTGAGGGCGGGCAACCCTCTGGCCAAGGGCGCGCCGATGCCCGATAACGCGGGCATGACGCCCGATCTTCCCATTCAAGAGGCCATTCCTGCCCTTATCGACGCGCTGCGCGCGCGGGGGCGTGCCGTGCTTCAGGCCCCGCCCGGTGCGGGCAAGACCACGGTGGTGCCGCTTGAAATGTTGCAAGCTGGCCTGACGGAGGGGCGCATCCTGATGTTGGAGCCGCGCCGTCTTGCTGCCCGCGCCGCCGCCGAGCGGATGGCGCAGAGCCTTGGGGAAAAGCCCGGTGAAACCGTGGGCTACCGGGTGCGCGGCGAGGCCCGAGTGGGGCCGCAGACCCGGATCGAGGTGGTGACAGAGGGGATATTGACCCGCATGGTCCAATCGGACCCCGAGTTGCGCGGCGTGGGTGCGGTGATTTTCGACGAGTTTCACGAACGCTCGCTCAATGCTGATCTGGGGTTGGCGCTGTGTCTTGAGGTGGCGGGGGCGCTGCGCGACGATCTGATCCTGTTGGTGATGTCGGCCACGCTTGATGCCGCGCCGATGGCGCAGCTTATGGGGGATGTGCCTGTTATTACCTCGGAGGGGCGCAACTATCCGGTTGAGATCTGCTGGCGCGACCGTCCCCGGCCCAAGACGCGCCGGTTCGAGGATGCGTTGGCCGATCTGGTGAGCGAGGCGGTGGCCGAGACAGCCGGCGGCGTTCTTGTGTTCTTGCCCGGCGAGGGGGAAATCCGACGCCTTGAAACGCTGCTGCGCGCACGCCTGCCCGGTGATTGCCAGGTGCGGCCACTTTTTGGGGCGATGGAGTTTGCGGCGCAACGGGCCGCGATTGCGCCGATTTCAGAGGGGCGCAAGATCGTGCTGGCAACGTCGATTGCCGAAACCTCGCTGACCATCGAGGATATTCGCGTGGTGATCGACGGCGGGTTGGCGCGGCGCGCGCGGTTTGATCCCGGTTCCGGCATGTCGCGCTTGGTGACGGAGGCGGTGACGCGCGCCGAGGCAACGCAGCGCACAGGGCGCGCAGGCCGTGTGGCCGAGGGGCGCTGCTACCGGTTCTGGACGCGCGGGGAAGAGGGGGCGTTGCAGGCCTTTGCCCCGGCAGAGATTGAGGCGGCGGATTTGGCGGGGCTGGCGCTGGAGCTGGCGCTTTGGGGCGCTGCCCCTGAGGATTTGCCGCTGCTGACGCCGCCCAATCCCGGCGCCTATGCCGAGGCGCGCGCGCTCTTGGAGATGTTGGGTGCGCTCGATGCCACGGGCCGGATCACCCCGCATGGCAAGGCGTTGGCGGCGTTGCCGCTGCATCCGCGCTTGGCGCATATGCTGGCCTCTGCCGGGCCAGAGGCGGCGGCGCTGGCGGCGCTTTTGGCCGAGCGTGATCCGTTGGGACGCGGTGCGCCGGTTGATCTGGCGCTGCGGCTGAGTGCGGTGCGCGACCTGCGCGCCTTTGAGGCGCGCTATGTCCATGTGGTCAATCGCGGTCCGCTCGAGCGGATCAAGACCGAGGCGCGGCGTCTGGCAGCGCAGGCCAAGGGCAGGGGCCAAGGCAGGCGCAGCGATGCCGAATGTGCCGCCCTTGCCTATCCTGACCGGATCGGGCTGCGCCGCAAAGGGGATGCTCCGCGCTATGTGCTGTCGGGGGGCAAGGGCGCTGTTCTGCCCGAGGGCGACCCGATGGCGCAGACCCGGCTGATCGTCGCCACCGATCTGGATGGCGACCCGCGCGAGGCGCGCATCCGGCAGGCTATCGCAATTTCCGAGGCAGAGATTCGCGGGCTTTTTGCGGACCGGATCGCGTGGCAGAATGTCTGCCTCTGGGATCGGCGCGAGCGGCGGGTGATCGCGCGCAAACAGGAACGGTTTGGCGCGCTGGTGCTGGATGATCGCCATTGGCTGGATGCACCAGAGGAGCGTATCGCGCGCGCCATGCTGGACGGGGTGCGCGATCTGGGGCTGGCGTGGAGCGATCCCGCCCGGCGTTTTGTGGCGCGCGTTCAGCTTGTGCGCGACGGGGGGGCGGATCTGCCGGATATGTCAGAGGCGGCGCTGATGGCGGGGCTGGACGAGTGGCTCTTGCCCTATCTTCGGGACGTGCGCAGCGCGCCGGAGTGGAAGCGGTTCGAGATGCTTGATGCGCTGCGCGCGCGGCTGGATTGGGACCAGATGCAGATGCTGGACCGCGCGGCACCGGCGCAGTTCACCACGCCGCTGGGCCGCAAGATTCCGATTGATTATAGCGGCGAGTATCCCGAAATTACGCTGCGATTGCAGGAAATGTTCGGCCAGACCACGCATCCCACGGTCGGGCGCACACCGTTGCGTGTGACGCTTTTGTCGCCGGGACATCGCCCGGTGCAGACCACGCTTGATCTGCCGGGGTTTTGGTCCAGCTCTTATGCGGATGTGCGCAAGGATATGCGCGGGCGCTATCCGCGCCACCCCTGGCCCGAGGACCCGACCGAGGCTGATCCCACCTTGCGTGCCAAACCCCGAAATATCCCGTGATTTGTATTCTGTGGTGAAATGTCTTATATTCTTGAGGCAGATAAATTTGCCCGAGCAGAGCAAAACCACAATGAACCAACTCTTTCCTCAGACCGCGCCCGGCGCGGTCGATGCTGACGCTGTTCTGCCCCGCAGGCAGGTGGCGGCGCTGTGCTGGCGCAAGCACAAGGGGCGCAAGGAGGTTCTGCTGATCACCAGCCGCGACACGGGCCGATGGGTTGTTCCCAAGGGCTGGCCCATCGAGGGGCTGACCGCCGCGCAATCCGCGTTGCAAGAAGCGTGGGAAGAGGCGGGCGTGCGCGCCGATGCCGATAAGGCGCGGTTCATCGGGCGCTTTGTCTATCACAAGGGTTTGCGCGATGGCCGCACCCTGCCGGTCGAGGCCGAGCTATACAAGGTGCGCCTGCGCGACGATGAGATGCGCGACCGTTTCCCCGAAGCGCGCGAGCGTCGGCGGCTTTGGGTCACGCCGCGCAAGGCGGCGAAACTTGTCGATGAGCCCGAGTTGCAGGATATCTTGCGCCGGTTCTGAGCCGGTTTATTTCGGCATCAAGACCCAGTAATCCAGATCCAACAGAACATGCGGCAGATGTTTGCCATCCGCGCCGCGCAGGTCAAAGGGCGCGCCGCCCTTGGTTGCCACCAGCCGCAGCCGCAATGCGCCCACCCCCGGTGCGGATGTGTCGGCCCGGTCCAGAACCTCGGACCAGGCGCGCACGGTATCGCCCGCAAAGCACGGGTTGGCGTGGCTTCCTGCGTTGATCGCCGCGATCATCTGCGCATTGGCAAGGCCATTGAACGACAGCGCCCGCGCCATCGAGATCACATGCCCGCCATAGATCAGCCGCTTGCCATCGGCGCGCGGTGTGGCGTCGAAATGCGTTTTGGAGGTGTTCTGCCAGAGGCGCGTCGCCATCATATGCTCGGCCTCCTCGATGGTCACGCCATCGACATGATCGATCTGCTCGCCAATCTCGTAATCGCCCCAGCGATGCGGCTCTCCGGCGAGGGTGAAATCATACTGTGTGAAATCAAGGCCTGCGGGGATGACAAGATCACTGGCGGCCACTGAGGCCGCGGTGTGCGGCACGGTATCGGCGGGGGCCGGGGCCGTCTCATCGCGCTTGCGCACCATGACCCAGCGGACAAATTCCATCACCGGCAGGTCGTGTTGGTTAAAGCCGGTGGTGCGCACATAGACGACCCCGGTCTTGCCCGAGGAATTCTGCTTGAGCCCGATCACCTCGGATTGCGCGCGCAGCGTGTCGCCAGAATAGACCGGGCGCAGCCAGCGTGCCTCTGCATAGCCGAGATTGGCCACGGCATTGAGCGAAATGTCGGGCACCGATTTGCCGAACACGATATGAAACGCCGCCAGATCATCAATGGGGCTGGCAGGCAGGCCGCAGACCTGAGCGAATTCATCCGAGGAATAGATCGCATGGCGCGCCGGATAGAGCGCGTGATAGAGCGCGCGCTCGCCCCCCGATACGGTGCGCGGCACCGCATGGCGGATCACCTGCCCGATGGTGTAATCCTCGAAAAACCGGCCCGGATTGGTCTTGGCCATGCTCACTGTTCCCCCAACTTCATGTCGGGCGTATAGGTGCCGTCCTTGTCCTTGACCACGGCCTGCCCGCAGCGCATCACGCCATTGGCCGCGTCAAAAGCATAGGTGGGATCGCCGTAAAGCGCCCATCCCTTGTTGAGCGCAGCCGTCACCTTGTGACAGAACTCCGACGTGTCATCGGCGCTGAGAAAACGATAGAGTTTCATGGATTACCCCGGAAACGGCCAGACGCCCAGCCAGTTGTGAATAGCGGTCATGACGAGGAACAGCACGATCGTAATGACCACGAGAATGATGTCGCGCTTGGCCTCGCCCGGTTTGGGGCGGTTCCACGTCTCGGATTTGTTGATCACCACCACCTCAAGCACCGCCCAGAGCAGCAGGCCGCCAAAGAGGATGAGCGAGGCCAGATCGCCATTGACCAACAGATGCGCCACCGCCCAGACCTTGACCGCTGTCAGTTGCGGATGCCGCATGGCCCCGCGCAGCCGCCCTTTGGTGGCGCTCATGCCATAGAGAAACACCGCGCCCAGCATCATCAGGTTGTTGATATGCACGGTCCAGCTGGGTGGATACCAGACGTTGATAAAATCTGCCTGCCGATAGCCGATCACCATCAGCACCAGACCGGCAAGGATGCCGAGGGCGGCAACGCCCTTGCCCGCGT
Organism: Roseovarius mucosus; assembly: GCF_002080415.1. Taxonomy (NCBI): domain Bacteria; kingdom Pseudomonadati; phylum Pseudomonadota; class Alphaproteobacteria; order Rhodobacterales; family Roseobacteraceae; genus Roseovarius; species Roseovarius mucosus. Next base: position 2,568,656 of record NZ_CP020474.1, read on the forward strand.
TCCCCATCCTTGCGCGCAGATCGGGGGCCACCCGTTTGAAGAGATGCGCCGCGATCCAAAGGATCAGCCCGAGGATGAGGTAAAACATGGGGGTTACTCCGCTGCCATTTCCCGTATCGCCTGTGCTTTGGCCAGGATGCGCTGCGCGGACACAACGTGCAAATTCTCGACGATCTGCCCGTCTACCACGGCAATCCCCTGACCCGAGGCGCGGCTTTCTTCATAGGCTGCGATCTGACGTCCCGCCAGTTCAATTTCGGAATTGGTGGGGGCAAAGGCGGTATTGGCGATTTCAAGCTGCGCGGGATGGATCAGCGTCTTGCCGTCAAAGCCGAGGTCGCGCCCCTGTTCACATTCGAACTTGAGCCCGTCCCCATCGCGAAAGCGGTTGTAGACCCCGTCCACCGCCACGATCCGCGCCGCGCGCGCCGCCATCACGATCATTTGAAGCGAGGCCCAGAGCGGCATCCGGTCGGCGCGCACCCGGCAGCCCAGATCCTTGATCAGGTCATTGGTGCCCGCCACCAACCCGGTTACCTGCCGGTGGGCCGCGATTTCGCGGGCGTTGAACACGCTCACGGGGGTTTCCATCATGGTCCAGACGGGCAGGTCGGTGCCGATCACATCCGACAGGTTGTCAATGTCCGAGGGTGTATTGACCTTGGGCAAGAGGATCGCATCGGCCCCGGCATCGCGCAGGGCGCGGGCATCCTCTAGCCCCCATTCGGTGGTCAGCGCGTTGATCCGCACGATCTTGTAGCGATAGCCATAGCCGCCTTGGCGCAGGGCCTCGACCAGTGTGGCGCGTGCGGCTGCCTTGGCATCGGGGGCGACCGCATCTTCAAGGTCAAAGATGATCGCGTCCGTGGGCAGATCCCGCGCCTTTTCCAGCCCGCGCTCTTTCGAGCCGGGGATGTATAGCACCGAACGGTAGGGATGCATGCTGCTGTCCATGGGTCTGCCCTTTGATGGATTCTGACTGCGGTAATAATCTTGCGCAGGAATGGCATTTTTTGGCGGAAATGTTCAAGCGCTTTTTCGCCGCAATGCAGCGATGCCGCCGCAACAGGGGGCGGATGGGGCCGTTAACCCCCTGTTCATCTTTGTTTCGGCATGATCGGCCCTGCAACGGTCGGGGGACCAACCCAAGAGAAAGGGTGACGGATGATCAAGACAGTGATGGCCGGTCTGAGCGCTGTAGCGCTGGCACATGCCCCGGCACAGGCGCAATCGGGCCAATGCGCGCCGCGCGACAGGGTGGTCGAGCGTCTGGCCGATGCCTATGGCGAAACGCGGCATTCCATGGGGCTTGGGGCCAATAACATGGTGGTCGAGGTTTTTGCCTCGGACACCTCTGGCAGTTGGACGATCACGGTAACGGGCAGCGATGGCATCACCTGCCTTGTGGCCAGCGGTCAGGCGTTCGAGGCCACGGCCGACACCGCAGCCAAACCGGGCAAAGGGGCCTAGAATACGCCATCCCAGATCAGCTTGGCCCCGGTGATCGTGAGCAACACATAGGTCACCGCGAAAAACGCGCGTTCCGGCATGATCCGGTGCGCGCGCACGCCGATCCACGCCCCCAAAAGGGCAAAGGGGGCCAAGATCAGGTCGATCATCAGCGTTTCCCGCGTGAAAAGCCCCAGCATGCCATAGGGCACCGCTTTGACGATGTTGAAGACAAAGAACATCAAGACCGTGGTCGCCTGATAGCGCGTCTTGTCCAGCCCGCGCGACAGCAGATACACCGCCGCAGGCGGCCCGCCTGCATGGCTGACAAAGCTGGTGAACCCGGCCACCAGCCCCGCCAAAACCCCGCTCCACCCCGGCAAAGGGGCCTGCCCCCGGCGCATCACCCGCGCCTTTAGAACCGTCTGCCAAAGCACAAAGATCAGCGCGATCCCCCCGATCAAAAGGCGCAAGAGATCGGCATCGGCGCTGCGATAGAACAGCATCCCAAGCCCGATCCCCGGCACCCCGCCAAGGATCAGCATCGTCACCTCAAGCCGTCCCCATTGCCGCCAATAGGGGCGCAGGGTGGCCACGTCGATCAGCATCAGGACTGGCAGCATGATGCCCAAAGCCATCGCCGGCGGAACAAAGAGCGCCAGAATCGCCGCCCCCGCAAAGGACGCACCAGAGCCGAAACCGCCCTTGGACACCCCCGCCAACAGCGCCGCGAACACCCCGATTGCCACCACCTCGACGTTCATCGCTTCGGCTCCTAACCTATGTCTCTGCCTGTACTTTCACGGTATACGACCGCATCCCGCTGTCACGCCGAAAATCCGCCGCAGTGCAGCACCCTTGCAAGCGCGCAGATTTCGGACTACGCCCAAGCGCAACTTTTCAACCGATGGAGACTATCCAATGGCCAGACCCAAGATTGCGCTGATCGGCGCCGGACAGATCGGCGGCACCCTCGCCCATCTCGCCGCGCTCAAGGAACTGGGCGATATCGTCCTGTTCGACATCGCCGAAGGCACCCCCGAGGGCAAAGCGCTCGACATCGCGGAATCCGGCCCCTCTGAAGGGTTCGACGCGACGCTCAAAGGCACGCAATCCTACGCTGATATCGCGGGTGCCGATGTCTGCATCGTGACCGCCGGTGTGCCGCGCAAGCCGGGCATGAGCCGCGATGACCTGTTGGGGATCAACCTCAAGGTCATGAAATCCGTGGGCGAGGGCATTGCCGCCAACGCACCTGACGCCTTTGTGATCTGCATCACCAACCCGCTTGATGCGATGGTCTGGGCACTTCAGAAATTCTCTGGCCTGCCCGCAAGCAAGGTCTGTGGCATGGCCGGTGTGCTGGATAGCGCCCGCTTCCGCCATTTCCTCAGCGTGGAATTCAACGTCTCGGTGAAGGATGTCACGGCCTTTGTTCTGGGCGGTCATGGCGACACGATGGTGCCCTCGGTGCGCTATTCCACCGTTGCTGGTATTCCCCTGCCGGACCTGATCGAGATGGGCTGGACCACCCAAGAGAAGCTGGATGCCATCGTGCAGCGCACCCGTGACGGCGGCGCGGAAATCGTGGGTCTCTTGAAGACCGGGTCTGCCTTTTACGCGCCCGCGACCTCTGCGATTGAGATGGCCGAGGCCTATCTCAAGGACCAAAAACGCGTGCTGCCCTGTGCGGCCTATTGCGATGGCGAATTCGGCCTGAAGGACATGTATGTCGGCGTGCCGACCGTGATCGGCGCGGGCGGGATCGAGCGGATCGTCAACATCAAGCTCACCAAGGACGAGCAGGATATGTTCGACAAATCCGTCGATGCGGTCAAAGGTCTGGTCAAGGCCTGCAAGGAAATCGACCCCTCGCTGGTGTGATCGCCTGCTTTTAACGCTTCTGGATCAGGGCCGACATACGTTCGGCCCTGATTCTTTCTGGCACGGCACTATGGCCAATTTCTGATTTGTGATCACACGATTTAGCCGTGTGATCACAAAATGACGATTTTCGCGCCAAAACCTGTCATTCCGCAAAAAACGATTTATAAATGCGCGGAATATATGCCACACCCTGTCCCAATCGCAGCAAAACGGGACAGTTTGATGAATATCCATGAGTATCAGGCGAAAGCCCTGCTTCGCTCTTACGGCGCCCCGGTGTCGGATGGCCGTGTGGTTCTGCGCGCCGAAGAGGCCAAGACCGCCGCTGGTGCGCTTGATGGCCCGATCTGGGTGGTCAAGGCGCAGATTCACGCTGGTGGCCGTGGCAAGGGCAAGTTCAAAGAGGCAGGCGCCGGTGAAGCCGGTGGTGTGCGTCTGGCCCGTTCCGTGGAAGACGCCGCCGAAGAGGCCAAGCGCATGCTGGGCCGCACTCTTGTAACCAAACAGACCGGCCCGGCGGGCAAGCAAGTGAACCGCATCTATATCGAGGATGGTTCCGGTATTCAGACAGAGATGTATCTGGCCCTCTTGGTGGATCGCCAGACCAGCCGCGTGTCTTTTGTCTGCTCGACCGAGGGCGGCATGGATATCGAGGAAGTCGCCGAAAAGACGCCTGAGAAAATCCTGTCCTTCAGCGTTGATCCCGCGACCGGCTATCAGCCGTTTCATGGTCGCCGCATCGCGTTCAACCTTGGCCTCACCGGCGGTCAGGTCAAGCAATGCGTCAACCTCATGGGTATCCTCTACAAGCTCTTTCTCGACAAAGATATGGAGATGCTCGAGATCAACCCGCTGATCGTGTCGGACAAAGGCGATTTGAAATGCCTCGACGCCAAGATGGGGTTTGATTCCAACGCCATTTACCGGCACGCGGACATCGCCGAGTTGCGCGACACGACCGAAGAAGACCCCAAGGAACTGGAAGCGTCGAAATACGACCTCAACTATATCGCGCTCGATGGCGAGATTGGCTGTATGGTCAATGGTGCGGGGTTGGCGATGGCGACGATGGATATCATCAAGCTCTACGGCGCCGAGCCCGCCAATTTCCTCGACGTGGGCGGCGGGGCGACCAAGGAAAAGGTCACCGAGGCCTTCAAGATCATCACCTCTGATCCGCAAGTGAAGGGCATCCTCGTCAATATCTTCGGCGGCATCATGCGCTGCGATGTGATCGCCGAGGGCGTGGTGGCTGCGGTCAAAGAGGTGGGGCTGAAAGTGCCGCTCGTGGTCCGTCTCGAAGGCACCAATGTCGAAAAGGGCAAGGAGATCATCAACACCTCCGGCCTCGACGTCATCGCCGCCGATGATCTGAAAGACGGCGCGCAGAAGATCGTTAAGGCCGTCAAGGGGTGAGCGCCGGTCCGGGGCCTTGGCCCCGGCAAACGCTCCGGTGGAGCGTTTGAGGCGCGAACGGGCGGAGCCCCGGATCATCCGACCATACCATAACGCGGCCCCGCCGCAGAACTCAGGAGCCAAACAAAATGGCAGTCCTCGTCGACAAACATACCCGCGTGATCTGTCAGGGCCTTACCGGCTCTCAGGGCACATTCCACTCTGAACAGGCCATCGCCTATGGCACCCAGATGGTCGGCGGCGTGACCCCCGGCAAGGGTGGCACGACGCATCTCGACCTGCCCGTGTTCAACTCGGTGCATGAGGCCAAGCATGTGACAGAGGCCAACGCCTCAGTCATCTACGTGCCGCCGCCCTTCGCCGCCGATAGTATCCTCGAGGCGATTGATGCCGAGATGGAGCTGATCGTCTGCATCACCGAAGGCATCCCGGTTTTGGACATGATGCGCGTCAAGCGCGCGCTTGAAGGGTCGAAATCGCGCCTCATCGGCCCGAACTGCCCCGGCATCATCACGCCCGACGCCTGCAAGATCGGCATCATGCCCGGCCATATCCACCGGCGCGGCAGCGTCGGCGTGGTCAGCCGCTCGGGCACGCTGACCTATGAGGCGGTCAAGCAGACCTCGGATGTGGGCCTTGGCCAGTCGACTTGCGTGGGCATCGGCGGCGACCCGATCAAGGGCACCGAGCATATCGACGTCCTGGAATGGTTCCTCGCGGATGACGAAACGCAGTCGATCATCATGATCGGTGAAATCGGTGGCAGCGCGGAAGAAGAAGCGGCGCAATTCCTCAAGGATGAGGCCAAGCGCGGGCGCAAGAAACCCGTCGCAGGCTTTATCGCCGGGCGCACCGCCCCGCCGGGCCGCCGCATGGGCCACGCCGGCGCCATCGTCGCGGGCGGCAAAGGCGACGCCGAGAGCAAGATCGAAGCCATGAAATCCGCCGGCATCACCGTGGCCGAAAGCCCCGCTGGCCTCGGCGAGGCCGTGCTCAAGGCGATTGGGTAAAGGCCCGTTCGCGCGCGCCCCGGGCCTGACCCGGGGCCGCCGCGCGGCTGGGTGGCTCCGGGTCAGGCCCGGAGCATGTTGCGAAAAGGACATCTGAAATGACCGACCAATCCCCCAACGACCTCTTTCATGCCTCCTCCTTCATGCAGGGGCATAATGCCGAGTATCTCGAGCAGCTTTATGCGCGCTATGCCAATGACCCGAACGCGGTCGATGCGGCGTGGAAAAGCTTTTTCGACGCGCTGGGCGATGGTGATGACGATGTAAAGGCCGAGGCCGCTGGCCCCTCTTGGGCGCGGGCCGATTGGCCCCCCATGCCGTCGGATGACCTGACCGCGGCGCTGACGGGGGAATGGCCCGCCGAGCCCGAGTTGAAAGATGCGGGCAAGAAGATCGCCGCCAAGGCCGCTGAGACGGGTGTGAACGTCAGCGACGAAGACGTGAAACGCGCCGTGCTTGATTCCGTGCGCGCGCTGATGCTTATTCGCGCCTACCGGATCCGGGGGCATCTGGCCGCCGATCTTGATCCGCTGGGCCTGCGCGAGACGCCGAACCGCCCCGAGCTTGACCCGAAATCCTACGGGTTTACCGAGATCGACATGGATCGCCCGATCTTTATCGACAATGTTCTGGGGCTTCAGATTGCCAGCCTGCGCGAGATTCTCGCCATTGTGAAACGCACCTATTGCGGCACTTTCGCGCTGCAATACATGCATATTTCCGATCCTGAGCAGTCTGCTTGGCTGAAAGAGCGGATCGAAGGCTATGACAAGGAAATCAGCTTTACCCGCAACGGGCGCAAGGCGATCCTGAACAAGCTGGTCGAGGCCGAAGGTTTCGAGAAATACCTGCATGTCAAATACATGGGCACCAAGCGCTTTGGTCTGGATGGCGGCGAGAGCCTCATTCCCGCGATGGAGCAGATCATCAAGCGCGGCGGGCAATTGGGCGTGCAGGATATCGTGATCGGCATGCCGCATCGCGGCCGCCTGTCGGTGTTGGCCAATGTGATGGGCAAGCCCTATCGCGCGATTTTCAACGAATTTCAGGGCGGCAGTTTCAAGCCTGAAGAGGTCGATGGCTCGGGCGATGTGAAATACCATCTTGGCGCGTCATCGGACCGTGAATTCGACGGCAACAAGGTGCACCTGTCGCTGACCGCCAACCCCAGTCACCTGGAGGCGGTCAATCCGGTGGTTCTGGGCAAGGTCCGCGCCAAGCAGGATCAGTTGAGCGACATCGACCGCATCAAGGTGTTGCCGATCCTCCTGCATGGCGATGCGGCCTTTGCCGGTCAGGGCGTTGTGGCTGAGTGTTTCGGCCTGTCGGGCCTCAAGGGGCATCGCACCGGCGGCACCATTCATATCGTGGTGAACAATCAGATCGGTTTCACCACCGCGCCGCATTTCAGCCGCTCGTCGCCCTATCCCACGGATATCGCGCTGATGGTCGAGGCGCCGATTTTCCATGTCAACGGGGACGATCCCGAGGCTTGTGTGCATGCCGCCCGCGTCGCCACGGAATACCGCCAGAAATTCCACAAGGACGTGGTGATCGACATGATCTGCTATCGTCGGTTCGGGCATAACGAGGGCGACGAGCCCATGTTCACCAACCCGGTGATGTATAAGAAGATCAAACAGCAAAAAACCACGCTCAGCCTCTATACCGAGCGGCTGGTAAAGGATGGCCTCATCCCCGAGGGCGAGATCGAGGATATGAAGACCGCCTTTCAGGCCTATCTCGCGGATGAGTTTGAGGCGGGCAAGGATTACCGCCCGAACAAGGCCGACTGGCTGGATGGCAAATGGGCCGATCTCAATGCCCATCGCGGCAAGTATGAGCGCGGCGAGACCGCGATCAAGCCCGAGACCATGGCCGAAGTGGGCCGCGCGCTCAGCACGGCACCCGAAGGCGTACCGCTTCATAAAACGGTTGAGCGGCTGCTTGAATCCAAGGCAAACATGTTCGAGACGGGCAGCGGCTTTGACTGGGCCACCGCCGAGGCGCTGGCCTTTGGCTCGCTCCTGACCGAGGGCTACCGCGTCCGCCTCTCGGGGCAGGACTGTACGCGCGGCACCTTCAGCCAGCGGCATTCCGGCCTGATCAATCAGGACAACGAAGACCGCTATTACCCGCTGAACCATATCCGTGAAGGGCAGGCGCAATACGAAGTCATCGACTCGATGCTGTCGGAATATGCGGTGCTTGGTTTTGAATATGGCTACTCTCTGGCAGAACCCAACGCGCTGACCCTGTGGGAGGCGCAGTTTGGCGATTTCGCCAATGGCGCGCAGATCATGTTTGATCAGTTCATCTCGTCGGGGGAATCGAAATGGTTGCGGATGTCCGGTCTCGTCTGCCTCTTGCCGCATGGCTATGAGGGGCAGGGGCCGGAACATTCCTCGGCCCGGCTCGAGCGGTTCCTGACCATGTGTGGCGGGGATAACTGGATCGTGGCCAATTGCACCACGCCTGCGAATTACTTCCATATTCTGCGCCGCCAGATGTATCGCACCTTCCGCAAGCCGCTCATCCTGATGACGCCGAAATCGCTTTTGCGGCACAAGATGGCGGTGAGCAAGGCCGAAGAGTTCACCACCGGGTCGTCCTTTCACCGGGTGCTCTGGGATGATGCGCAATACGGCAATTCCGAAACCAAACTGGTGGCGGATGACAAGATCCGTCGCGTCGTCATGTGCTCGGGCAAGGTTTATTACGACCTGCTCGAGGAACGCGATGCGCGCGGGATCGACGATGTCTATCTTCTGCGGCTCGAACAGTTCTACCCGTTCCCGGCCATGTCCATGGTCAAGGAGTTGGAGCGCTTCAAAGGTGCGGAAATGGTCTGGTGTCAGGAAGAGCCCAAGAACCAGGGGGCCTGGTCCTTTATCGAGCCCAATATCGAATGGGTTCTGACCCGCATCAAGGCCAAGCATCTGCGGCCCACCTATGCCGGGCGTCCCGCCTCGGCCTCGCCCGCCACGGGCCTCGCCAAACAGCACAAAGCACAACAAGAAGCGCTGGTTGATGCCGCGCTGACCATCGAAGGGAACTAACCCATGACCACCGAAGTCCGCGTCCCCACCCTTGGCGAATCCGTGACCGAGGCGACCGTCGCCACATGGTTCAAGAAACCCGGCGATCCCGTCGCCGCCGACGAGATGCTGTGCGAATTGGAAACCGACAAGGTAACTGTCGAGGTGCCAAGCCCCGCCGCTGGCACCATGGGCGAGATCGTGGCCCAAGAGGGCACGACCGTCGGCGTCGATGCGCTGCTTGCCACCATTTCCGCAGGCGAGGCCAAAGCCGCCCCGGCCAAGGCCGACAAGGCCGAGAAACCCGCCAAGAGTGACAGCGCCGACACCGGCAGCAGCGTTGACGTGATGGTGCCCACCTTGGGCGAGAGCGTGACCGAGGCGACCGTGTCGACATGGTTCAAGAAGGTCGGCGATCAGGTGGCCGCCGACGAGATGCTCTGCGAGCTGGAAACCGACAAGGTGTCGGTCGAGGTGCCTGCCCCCGCTGCGGGCACGCTGACCGAAATCCTCGCCGCTGAGGGCACGACCGTGCAGGCCGGTGGCAAACTTGCGATCCTGTCGTCCGGTTCCGGGGCATCCGCCCCTGCCGCCGCCCCCAAGGCCGAAGAGGCCGCAGCGCCTGCCGCTGCAAGTGGCAAGGATGTCGAGGATGCCCCCGCCGCGAAAAAGGCCATGGCCGAGGCCGGTCTTAGCCGCGATCAGGTGCAGGGTTCGGGCCGTGATGGCCGCGTGATGAAAGAGGATGTGGCCCGCGCCGCAGCCGCTGCCACACAGGCCCCCGCCGCTGCTGCCGCCCCCGCCCAAGCGCCGCGCGCCCCCGCCCCGGCCGAGGATGTGGCCCGCGAAGAGCGCGTCAAGATGACCCGCCTGCGCCAGACCATTGCCCGCCGCCTCAAGGACAGCCAGAACACCGCCGCCATGCTCACCACCTATAATGAGGTGGACATGACCGAGGTGATGGCGCTCCGCAACCAGTACAAAGACGAGTTCTACAAGAAGCACGGCGTGCGCCTTGGCTTCATGTCGTTCTTTACCAAGGCCTGTGTGCATGCCCTCAAAGAAGTACCCGAGGTCAATGCCGAGATCGACGGCACCGACATCGTTTACAAGAACTTCGTGCATATGGGCGTCGCCGCAGGCACGCCCACCGGCCTTGTCGTGCCGGTGATCCGAGATGTGGATCAGATGGGCTTTGCCGCGATTGAAAAGGCCATCGCCGAAAAAGGCGCCCGCGCCCGTGATGGCAAGCTCAGCATGGCGGAAATGCAGGGCGGCACGTTCACCATCTCGAATGGTGGCGTCTATGGCTCGCTGATGTCCTCGCCCATCCTCAACCCGCCGCAATCTGGCATTCTGGGTATGCACAAGATTCAGGACCGCCCCATGGCGATCAACGGTCAGGTGGTGATCCGCCCGATGATGTATCTGGCGCTCAGCTATGATCACCGCATCGTCGACGGCAAAGGCGCTGTCACCTTCCTCGTGCGCGTCAAAGAGGCGCTCGAAGATCCCCGCCGGTTGCTGATGGATTTGTGATCGGTGCGCAACACATGCGCACCCTTCCCGTAGGGCGCGCATTCATTGCGCGCCTTATCACATGAGGCTCTTCATGACCCCCGAACTCACCGCCCTCACCCTCGCTGCTCTGCTGCAAGCCGTGCAGTTCGTGCTTTACGCCATCCCGGCCAATCTCGAGCTTGGGCCGGGCTACACCATGTCCGCGCGCGACCGCGAGCCGTCCAAACAACTCTCGCCGAAAACCGCCCGCCTTGGCCGCGCGCTTTCCAACCATTTCGAGGGGCTGATCCTCTTTACCATCGCGGTTGTGGTCGTCACGCTCGGTGCAACATCGAGCCCCGTCACCGCCGCCTGCGCCTATACCTACCTTGCCGCCCGTGTGGCCTATATTCCCGCCTATTATTTCGGCCTGCGCCCGTGGCGCTCGCTCATTTGGGCGGTGGGCTTTGGGGCCACGCTGCTTATGCTGCTGGCGGCGGTCTTATGATGTTTCATCTGGCTCAAAATACCTCGGGGGAGGCGCGCGCAGCGCACCCTCTCTGCCCGGCCCGCACCGACGCAAGACCGATAGAATACCGACGCGGCCCCGCCGCGAAAAACGAAAGGATCTGACCCATGGCCTCTTACGACGTAATCATCATCGGCGCTGGCCCCGGCGGCTATGTCTGTGCCATCCGCTGCGCGCAACTGGGGCTGAAAACCGCCGTGGTCGAGGGGCGGGCCACTTTGGGCGGCACCTGTCTCAACGTGGGCTGCATCCCCTCCAAGGCGCTTTTGCACGCGAGCCACATGCTGCACGAGGCCGAGCATAATTTCGCCGCCATGGGCCTCAAGGGCAAGTCCCCCTCGGTCGATTGGAAACAGATGCTGGCCTATAAGGATGACGTCATCGGTCAGAATACCAAGGGCATCGAATTTCTGTTCAAAAAGAACAAGGTAGACTGGCTCAAGGGCTGGGGCTCGATCCCCGAGGCGGGCAAGGTGAAGGTGGGTGATGATGTCCACGAGGCCAAGCATATCGTCATCGCCTCCGGCTCTGTGCCTGCCTCGCTGCCCGGTGTCGAGGTTGATGAAAAGATCGTTGTCACCTCCACCGGCGCGCTGGAACTGGGCAAAATCCCGAAATCGCTGGTGGTGATCGGGGCAGGTGTGATCGGGCTTGAAATGGGGTCGGTCTATGCCCGTCTTGGGGCCGAGGTGACAGTCGTTGAATATCTTGACGCGATCACCCCCGGCATGGATGCTGAAGTGCAAAAGACCTTCCAGAGAATATTGAAGAAACAAGGGATTAACTTTGTCATGGGGGCCGCCGTGCAATCGGTCGAGACGCTCAAGACCAAGGCCAAGGTGCATTACAAGCTGCGCAAGGACGACAGCGCGCATCAGTTGGATGCCGATACCGTTCTGCTGGCTACGGGCCGCAAACCCTATACGGACGGGCTGGGGCTGGCCGATCTGGGTGTCGAGATAACCAAGCGCGGCCAGATCGCCACGGATGACCATTGGCAGACCTCGGTCAAGGGCATCTACGCCATTGGCGACGCCATCGAAGGCCCGATGCTGGCCCACAAGGCCGAGGATGAGGGCATGGCCGTGGCCGAGGTGCTGGCGGGCAAGCATGGGCATGTGAATTACGGCGTCATTCCCGGCGTGATCTACACGCATCCCGAGGTTGCCAATGTCGGCGCAACCGAAGAAAGCCTGAAAGACCAAGGGCGTGCCTATAAGGTTGGCAAATTCTCGTTCATGGGCAATGGCCGCGCCAAGGCGGTTTTTGCCGGTGATGGTTTTGTGAAAATCCTCGCCGACAAGGAAACGGACCGCATCCTTGGCGCGCATATCATCGGGCCAGCGGCGGGGGATCTCATCCACGAGATTTGCGTGGCGATGGAATTCGGGGCCTCTGCGCAGGATCTGGCACTCACCTGCCACGCGCATCCCACCTATTCCGAGGCGGTGCGCGAAGCGGCACTTGCTTGCGGCGATGGGGCGATCCACGCGTGAGCGGGGCGGCGCGATGACGCCCCTCGTTTCGGTCGTCATCCCCGCTTTTCAGGCGGGCGGCAGTTTGCCCGCCGCCCTTGCCTCCATCGCGGCCTCTGGCCTGCCGCCAGAGCGTATAGAGGTAGTGATCGCCCCGGATGATGGGCAGGGCTATGACGATCTGCCTGATCTGGGGCTGCGCATCACCCGCTGCGCCACGCATCACATGGCCACCGGGGCGGGCCCTGCGCGCAATCGTGCTATCGCGGCGTCAAAGGCGCAGGTGATTGCCTTTCTCGATGCGGATGACACATGGGAGCCGGGCTATCTGGGGACACTTCTGCCCTTGGCCCGGTCGCATGGGGCCGCCTTTGGGCGGACCCGTATTCTGCTTGGGACTGAGGCGCTGTTGCACTTGCCCGGCGGGGGGCAGACCGCCCTTGGCTTTGCCGATCTGGGGCGCACGGGGGCCAGTTTTCATCCGGTGGCGCGGCGCGGGTTGGTGGGACCGTTTCGCAATCGGCCCGCGCAGGATGTGCTGCACGCCATGGAAATCCTCTCGCTGGTCGGCGGGCGCGCGCCCTTGGGTCAAACCAGCTACAATCTGCATCTCAACGCGCAGAGTGCCACGGCGCAGGCCGCCTTTGCCCGCCGGGTTGAACAGGCGTACCGCGACCATATGCGCGCGATCGAGACGGGGCGCACCCGGATTGCGCCGCAGCATGGCCGCGCCGCGCACCACGCCTTTGAGGCCAAGTCGCGCCTCAACCGGGCCTATGCGCAGGCGGGCAAGGCCGAGTTCTTTTACCAATTCATGAAGACCCGGTTGGCGGTCTAGAGGTCGGGCGCGCCGACCCGGAACGCCTTACTTGCGCGCGGGCTGTTCTGGATCAAATCCCGCCTCGCGCATCAGCGCGTTTGACGCACCTTCGATATCGTGCTCCAGCCGCGCCATAAAGCTGTTGCGGTCCAGACCCTGCGGGATAGGAGGCAGGAATTCCACCACCGCCAGCCCCGGCTTGCGATAAATGCCGCGCTTGGGCCAGAGCACGCCGACATTGGTCGCGGCGGGCACACAGGACACTCCCATCTGCTCATAAAGCACGGCAGTGCCGATCTTGTAGGGCATTTTGACCCCCGGTGCCACGCGCGTGCCTTGGGCGTAGATGATCAACTGGCCGGGGGTCTGCGCCCCGCGCGCCACATCCTCGACCATCTTCTTGATCGCAGCGCCCCGCTTGCCGCGATCCACAGCCACACAGCCGATCCGCATTCCGTAAAGGCCGATCACCGGCGTCCAGAGAATTTCGCGCTTCATGATGAAGCGGCCAGTGGGCAATTCGCTGAAAATCAACAGAATATCGAGAAAGGATTGATGTTTTGAGGCGATCAAAACTTGGCCATCAGGCGGGGTGCCGCGCACTTCGGTGCGCAGGCCCACCATCCAGGCTGCGGTCCAACGGACCCAGCGGCAATAGGCCTTGCATCCAGCCAGAGCCCCCTTGCGGCTGACAATCGCGGCGGGCATGTAAACCAGCCCGACCACGGGCAGCATCACATACATCTGCGCCACAAAGAGCAGCGACCGCACCCATTGAACGGCAAACCTCATGGCATATCCTTCAAGGTACGCTGCGCGGCAAGCCGGGTGGCGGCAAAGGCCACTGCCGCCGCCAGCAGCGGAATGATCAAGGGCCAGACCCAGTGCCAGCCCTGAAATCCGAGACCAGTCAAAAAACCGCCCTCAATCTGCGCACTGGGTAAAAGCAGGATCGCGCCGCAGCCCAGAACCACGCCGACGCAGGCGCCGCTGAGTGCCCGAAGCGTGAAACGACGCACGAAGGCATGGGCGATATAGGTATCCTGCGCGCCCACAAGGCGCAGCACGCTGATCACCTGCGCATTGGCTGCAAGGGCCGCGTTGGCCGCCAGCGTGATCATCGCCCCGACCGCCGCCCCGATCAGGATCAGCGACACCCACCCCAAGAGGCGCAACCGGCTGGCCGCGCGCACGAGAGGTTGCCGCCAGCGGGTGTGATCGTCGAGCATCGCCCCCGGCACCTCGGCGCTCAGGCGCAGGCGCAGGCCCTCGGCGTCAAACCCATCGGAGGTTTCGATCACCTCGATCAGGCGTGGGATCGGAAGATCGGAAATGGGCAGGCCGGGGCCAAACCACGGTGCCAAAAGCGCCGCCTGCTCTTCATCTGTGAGGGCGCGGGCACGGTCCACCCCGGCGGTGGTTTCAAGCACGCGCAGCGCCGCTGCGGTCTGCGCTGCCATCTGGCCTTCGGGGGCCGAAATCCGCACCGTTGCTGTGCGCGCCAACTCGTCGCCCCAGCGATCCGCCAGCCGCCCGGTTGCCAGTGACAAGGCAAGGGCGAAAACCGCGAGAAAGGCCATGACGCCCGCGCTGAACAGCGTGAGCCAAGCGGTAAAGCCGGTGGGCGGCACTACGCGGTCGGCCTGTCCATCGCTGCGCAGCAGGGTCTTGACCTGCGTAAGATCGAGCTTCATAGATCCGCCCCCGCCAATTGCAGCTTGCGCGATGCAATCCGCAGGACGCGGGCCTGAACATGGCTTTTGGCGGCGCGGATCAGGGCAAGGTCGTGGGTGGCGATCAGGATCGTCTTGCCCATCCGGTTCAGCTCGATCAACAGGCGCAAGAGGCGCTGCGACATTTCCCAATCGACATTGCCGGTCGGTTCATCCGCCAGCACCACATCGGGCGACATGATGACCGCGCGCGCAAGGGCGGCGCGCTGGCGTTCGCCCCCCGACAATTCCGGCGGCAGGGCATTGGCGCGTTCCTTAAGACCGACCCAGCCGGTCAGTTCGCGCAGATTGGCATCCTCAGCCAAAAGATCACGCCCCGATACGGCCAGCGGCAAGGCGATGTTCTCGGACACGCTCAGATGATCGAGAAACTGGCAATCCTGATGCACCACGCCGATCCGTCGCCGGATCATCGCGATATCGTCGCGCTCCATCGTGCGCCGTTCCTGTCCGAACAGGCGCACCTGTCCCGCCGTGGGCACAAGCGCCCCATAACACAGCTTGAGCAGCGTCGTTTTGCCCGATCCCGACGGTCCGGTCAGGAAATGAAACGAACCGGGGCTGAGCGCCAGCGATACATCTGCCAGCAATTCCCCGCCACCATAACTATAGGCCACATTTTCCAGCTCGATCACGGCTGTCCCCTTGTCACTCACAGCACCTAAATGCCCCAGAGGCCACACATGTGCAATGATCCTGCGCGTGATTCGCTTTGGCCTTTTCCGAAAGCCGCGAACCGCCTATGCTGACGGCTAACGAGAGGGGCCGGACAACGGCGGCAAGAAGCAGGTGGCAGAATGAGGCTGATTTGCCCGAATTGCGGCGCACAATACGAGGTGCCCGACGAAGTGATCCCGTTGAGCGGGCGCGATGTGCAATGCTCCAACTGCGGGGACACGTGGTTTCAGCATCATGCGTCGCATGCGCCCGACGCCTCGGGCGACGATGATCTGGGGCCTCCGCCGCGTGAGGAAGATGTGCCGCCCCCCGCGCCGCCGGTCACTGAGGACCTATCCGACGCGCCCTATGAGGACGACGAGTACGACGACGATCTGTTGGACGAAGATTTTGCAGAGCCAGAGCCCGCGCCCGCCCGTCCTGCGCGGCGTGGCATTGATCCGGGCGTTGCCGATATCCTGAGGCAAGAGGCAGAGCGCGAGCGCCAGGTGCGCAGCGCGCCGGGGGGCATTGAAATGCAGCCCGACCTTGGCCTGACAGAGCCGGAGTTGACCGAGGATGAACGCACGCGTCAGGCCCGTGCCCGGATGGAGCGTCTGCGCGGCACCTCTGGCCCTTCGGCGCCGACCGCGCCCGAGATGCCCGATGCCCATGCCAGCATAGATCCCTCATCCCGGCGCAATCTCTTGCCTGATATCGAAGAGATCAACTCGTCGCTCACCTCGACCGGCGACCGCGCAGACCCCGCGCAAAGCCCGATGCCCGAGGATATCGAATTGCCGGTTGGGCGTGGCGGCTTTCGCAGCGGCTTTCGGCTGGCGATCATTACCTTTGGCTTGGCGGCGCTTGTCTATGCTCTGGCGCCGCGTTTGGCCGCATCCATTCCCGCGGCCGAGGCACCGCTGACGCAATACGTGAGCGCGGTCAATATGGCGCGGGTTTGGCTTGATCAGTTGGTCGGAGGCTGGTTCTAGGGGTCTTGACCTCTGGCTATGGGCGGCGCATGTCCCGTGCATGCGCCCTAGTGGAGACCTGCCATGAGCTTTACTCGTTCGATCAAGATCGCCCCGTCCATCCTATCAGCGGATTTCGCCAACTTTGGCGCTGAAATCCGCGCCATCGAGGCCGAGGGCTGTGATTGGGTGCATGTCGATGTGATGGACGGGCATTTCGTGCCCAATCTGACCTTTGGTCCGCCGCTCTGCGCCGCCATTCGCCCGCATATCAAGACGGTGATGGACGTGCATCTGATGATCTCGCCGGTCGATCCCTATATCGACGCCTTCGCGCAGGCGGGGGCTGATGTGCTGACCGCGCATCTTGAGGCGGGGCCGCATATCCACCGCACCTTGCAGGCCATTCGTGGGGCTGGATGCAAGGCGGGTCTGGCGCTTAATCCCGGCACGGGGATCGACGCGGTTGAGCATCTGCTTGATATGGTGGATCTCATTTGTGTGATGACGGTAAACCCCGGCTTTGGCGGGCAAAAGTTCATCCATAGCCAGATCGACAAAGTCAAACGCCTGCGCGCGATGATTGGCGACCGACCCATCCATATCGAGATTGACGGTGGCATCACCACGCAAACCGCCCCCCTGATGGCGGCGGCAGGGGCCGATGTGCTGGTGGCGGGCTCTGCTGTGTTCAAGGGCGGCAGCGTCGACAATCCGGGCGTCTATGGCGAGAATATCCGCGCGATCCGTCGCGCGGCAGAGGCGGCGACCGGTGCCATGGCATGAGCCGTGCGGTCATTTTTGATCTCGACGGCACACTGATCGACAGCGCGCCGGACATCCATGCCGCCGCCAACCGCCTGATGGCACAGCATGGGTTTGCGGCGTTCACGCCCGACGAAACCCGCAGTTTCATCGGCAGCGGCGTGCCGCATTTCATCACCTGTTGCCTGACGGCGCGTGGGCGGGCAGGGGATGGCGCGCTGCGCGCCCGAATGATCGAAGAGTTCATCGCCGATTACGAAACCGCCGTGACCCTGACACAGGTTTATCCGGGTGTCATGGGCGCGCTCGATGGGCTGGCGGGGGCCGATCTTGCCCTTGGTCTCTGCACCAACAAGCCCAAAGGTCCTGCTCATGCAGTCTTGGCGCATCTGGGGTTGGATGGCTATTTCCCGGTGATCATCGGGGGTGACAGCCTGACCGTACGCAAGCCGGACCCGGCCCCGCTTCAGGCCACCGCCGCAGCGCTTGGTGCGCGGGACATGGTCTTTGTCGGCGATAGCGAGGTTGATGCGGAAACCGCAGCGCGGGCGGGCGTGCCTTTTGTTCTTTACACCGAGGGCTATCGCAAAGGGCCGGTCGAGCGGATCACCCATGACCGGGCGTTTTCGGATTTCACCGACCTGCCGGGGCTGATCACAGACCTCTTGTCCTGAAGGCGATTGCGCGGGCATACTCGCCCCATGCGAACCCGTTTGACCGAGGCCTTTGGCCTGACCCATCCCATTCTTTGCGCGCCAATGGCCTTTGCTGCCGGGGGGCGGCTTGCGGCTGCTGTGACCCATGCGGGCGGGTTGGGCCTGATTGGTGGGGGCTATGGCAAGGCCGACTGGCTGGATAGCGCCTTTGCCGAGGCTGGGAATGCGCGGGTGGGATGCGGGTTCATCACGTGGAAAATGGCCGAGAATCCGGCTGTTCTGGATCAGGTTCTGGCGCGCAAACCGGCGGCGCTCTGCCTGTCGTTTGGCGATCCGGCCCCCTTTGCGCCACGGATTGCCGATGCTGGCGTGCCGCTCGTCTGTCAGGTTCAGACCCTGCGTGACGCGCAGCGCGCTGCGGACTGCGGCGCGCAGGTGATCGTGGCGCAGGGGGCCGAGGCCGGGGGCCATGGCGAGCGGCGCGGCACGATCACACTTGTGCCCGAGGTGGCCGATTGGCTGGCGGTTCACGCCCCCGAGGTGCTGCTCGTGGCGGCGGGGGGCATTGCCGATGGGCGGGGATTGGCCGCCGCCCTCATGCTGGGGGCAGAGGGCGTTCTGATCGGCTCACGCCTCTGGGCCTCTGCCGAGGCGCAGGTGTCTGAGGCGATGACCGATGCTGCGATTGCCGCCACCGGCGATCAGACGATCCGCTCCACGGTGATGGATGCCGCGCGCGATCTGCGGTGGCCCGCGCGTTATACGGCGCGGGTGCTGCGCAATGCAGTGACAGAGCGGTGGCATGATGATCCCGATGCACTGCGCACCGATATGAGCGCGCGCGCTGACTGGGCGACGGGCTGGGCAGCGGGTGATCCTGACCGCGCCAATACCTTTGTCGGCGAGGCAACGGGGTTGATCCATGACCGCCCCCCGGTGGCCGAGATCATCGCACGCATGGTCGAGGATGCCGAAGCGCTGTTCCGGCGCGCGCCGGGCTGGGCACAATGACCCTGCCAGATCGCCTGCGCCAGGAAATCGCTGCGCGGCGCGCCGACCTGATCGCGCTGACCCAAGACCTGATCCGTATTCCGACGCGCAATCCGCCGGGCGAGAATTATCGCGAGATTTGTGATTATCTCGACCGTCGTTTGCGTGCATCGGGGTTCACGACCGAATTGATCCGCGCCACAGCGGCCCCCGGCGACAGTGACCGGCACCCGCGTTGGAACATCGTGGCGCGGCGTGAGGGCGCGCGCCCCGGCGCTTGCGTGCATTTCAACAGCCATATCGACGTGGTCGAGGTCGGCCATGGCTGGAGCGTGGACCCCTTTAGCGGGGCGGTGATCGACGGGAAAATCTATGGCCGGGGCGCCTGTGACATGAAGGGCGGACTTGCGGCAAGCATCATCGCGGCAGAGGCCTTTGTCGCCACCTGCCCCGATTACGCCGGGGCCATCGAGATCAGCGGCACGGCGGATGAGGAATCGGGCGGCTTTGGCGGCGTGGCCTATCTGGCCGAGCGCGGCTATTTCAGCCCCGGCCGGGTGGATCACGTCATCATTCCGGAACCTTTGGGCAAGGATCGGATTTGCCTTGGGCATCGCGGTGTCTGGTGGGCCGAGATCGAGACCCACGGCGAGATTGCACATGGCTCTATGCCGTTTCTGGGGGATTGCGCCGTGCGCCACATGGGCGCGGTCATCGCGCGGATGGAGGAACAGCTTTTCCCGGCACTGGCGGCCCGGCGCACCGAGATGCCCGTGGTTCCCGAGGGCGCGCGGCAATCGACGCTCAACATCAATTCCATCCATGGCGGAGAGCCAGAGCAAGACGCCGATTACACCGGCCTGCCCAGCCCTTGCGTGCCCGACCGTTGCCGGATGGTGATCGACCGGCGGTTCCTGATCGAAGAGGATATCGGCGCGGTCGAAACAGAAATTCGCGACCTGTTAGAGGCGTTGCGCCAAGGCAGGCCGGGGTTTGACTATACGATCCGGGAATTGCACCGTGTCCTGCCCACAATGACCGAGCGCGATGCGCCGGTGGTGGGGGCGGTGGCGCGGGCGGTGGATCAGGTGTTCGGCCATGCCGCCGATTACGTGGTCAGCCCCGGCACCTATGACCAGAAACATATCGACCGGATCGGGCGGCTGAAGAACTGCATCGCCTATGGTCCCGGCATCCTCGATCTGGCGCACAAGCCGGATGAATATGTGGGGATCGACGATATGGAACACTCGGCACGCGTGATGGCGCTTGCCCTTGCAGAGTTGCTGGGGGTTTGAGTTCGCTGTTCTGCAAATACTCAAAGAGCGGCGCGTGTTGCGGGCGCCGGACTTTGAATGTTTAGACACCGGTGAAACCGCTCAGCTTCCGATCGCGATATTGTCGATCAGGCGCACGCCCGCAAGCCATGCGGCCGCAAAAAGACGGGCCGGGCGCGTGGGGGCCGCCAAGGCCGATAGATCGTCCTGCGCGCGCAGATCAAGGTAATCGACCCCGGTAAAGCCCGCACGTTCCAGCCGCGCCACGGCCTTGGTGTGCAGCGCTTGGAAATCGGTGCCGGCGCGCAGCCCGTCCGCGATCTGCTCCATCACCTCATGCAGCACGGGGGCCGTGGTGCGGGCGCGGTCCGACAGCAAAAGGTTGCGCGAGGACATGGCCAGACCGTCGATTTCCCGGATCGTCGGGCAGCCATGCACAGTGATCGGAATATCGAGATCCGCCGCCATCCGGCGCACGACCATCAGTTGCTGATAGTCCTTTTCGCCGAAAAAGGCGTCGGTGGCCGCCGTCTGGGTAAAAAGCTTGGTCACGACAGTGGCCATCCCGTCGAAATGGCCCGGTCGATAGACACCCTCCATCACGTCGGTGAGGCCCGCGACAGAAACGGTGGTGGCGAAATGTGGTGGATACATCTGATCGCCCTCCGGCACCCAGAGGGCGTCTACCGCAAAGCGTTCCAGCTTGCGCGCATCCTCGGTTTCGGTGCGGGGATAGTTCTTGAGGTCTTCGGGATTGTTGAACTGCTTGGGATTGACAAAGATAGTCACGATCACCCGGTCGCAGATGG
This sequence comes from Roseovarius mucosus, assembly GCF_002080415.1. Classification (NCBI taxonomy): domain Bacteria; kingdom Pseudomonadati; phylum Pseudomonadota; class Alphaproteobacteria; order Rhodobacterales; family Roseobacteraceae; genus Roseovarius; species Roseovarius mucosus. The sequence goes on from NZ_CP020474.1 coordinate 2,589,641, forward strand.
CCTTGGCTGCCGCTGCGAGTGACAGATGCCCGTCATGCAGCGCGCCCATGGTGGGCACGACGCCAATCGTCTCGCCCGCAAGAATCCAAGGCCGGGTGGCGGCACGCAGCGCGTCAAGGTCGCGCAGAATGGGCGCGCTCATCCGCGCGGGGCCTTGTCGGCAAAGGTATGTTCGGGCGCGGGGAATGTCCGGGCGCGCACCTCGGCGGCATAGGCGGCAATAGCCGCCTCTCCTTCTGCGCCCAAGCTGGCGTAGCGCTTGACGAATTTCGGTTTGAAGGCGGTGAAAAGCCCCAGCATGTCATCGACCACGAGGATTTGCCCGTCGCAGCCCACCGAGGCACCGATGCCGATGGTGGGAATGGGGATTTCAGCGGTGATCCGGTCGGCCAGCGTGGCTGTGACCTTTTCCAGCACGACCGAAAAGGCCCCTGCCGCGCTGACGGCGCGGGCATCGGCCAAGAGCGTCTCGGCGGCATCGCCGCGCCCCTGCACCTTATAGCCGCCAAGCGTGTTGATGGACTGCGGGGTAAGGCCGATATGCGCCATCACCGGCACGCCACGCGCCACGAGAAAGGCGATGGTGTCGGCCATGTGCCGCCCACCTTCGAGCTTGACCGCCGCCGCCCCCGTTTCGCGCATGATGCGCGCGGCATTACGGAACGCCTGTTCCGGGCTTTCCTCGTAAGAGCCAAAGGGCATGTCGATCACCAGCATGGCATGGCTCAGGCCGCGTGCCACCGCCTGACCGTGCAGGATCATCATCTCCATCGTGACACCGAGGGTCGAGGGCAGGCCATGCACCACCATGCCCACGCTGTCGCCCACCAGCACGAAATCACAGGCGGCGTCCATCATGCGCGCCATCGGTGTTGTATAGGCCGTGAGGCTGACGATGGGCGTGCCGCCTTTCATCGCGCGGATATCCTCCGGCAGGGGGGCGGTCTTGTTGGCAGTGGCGCTCATAGGCTGAATTCCGGTCATTTCTGCATTGCGGCGCACGCTATCAATCCTCGCCAGAGAAATCCACACCTCTGTTTTCGCATACGATCCGGCGCGACGTCGCTTTCGTGCGGCGTTGCGTCGGATGGGCTGCGCGCGAATTGGCAGGATTGATAAACATCGCCCCAACTCAAGTCACCCTAAGGGAGTCGCTCGTCATGAAAACCCAGGTCAAAGCCCTCGTCGTTGGCGGCGGTGCCGTTGGCACCTCGATTGCCTATCATCTGGCCAAGGCCGGGTGGGAGGATGTCATGCTGCTGGAGCGGGACGAGCTGACCTCTGGCTCGACCTGGCATGCGGCGGGATTGCTGCCGCTCTTCAACATGTCCTTTGCCACCACGCATATCCACAAGTATTCGGTGGAGTTCTACAAGACGCTGGAGGCCGAGACCGGGCTGAATGCGGGCTTTGCCGTCGTGGGGAACCTGCGCATGGCGCAGACCGACGAGCGGATGGACGAGTATATGCTCTATGCCTCGACCGCCGAAACCTGCGGCGTGCCTTATCAGTGGTTGACCCCTGACGAGATCAAGGAACGCTGGCCGCTGATCAATACGTCCGACCTCAAGGGTGCGCTTTATCACAACACCGACGGCTATATTAACCCCGCCGATGTGACGCAGGCCATGGCCAAGGGGGCGCGTCAGCGCGGCGTGATGATCGAGCGCAAGTGGCAGGCGGATGCGTTCCACTGGACCGGCACCGCGTGGGAGGTGACCTGCACCAAGATGGTGGAAAAGGGCGGCAATCTGGTGCCCTCGGACGAGCAGATCGTGATCACCGCCGAGCATGTCGTGACGGCGAGCGGCAACCATGCGCAAACCACCGCCAAGAAGCTGGGCATCAAGATCCCGGCAATCCCCGTCGAGCATCAGTTCGTCGTGATGGATCAGGACCCGGCGCTGGTCGAATTCCGCAGACAGGGCGGCAAAGAACACCCCGTCGTGCGCGACGCCGATGCGCAAAGCTACGTGCGCGAAGAGCGCGGCGGCTGGATTCTGGGTGTCTATGAGAAAAACGCGCCTGCCTGCTTTGAATATGGCGTGCCGGACAGTTTCCGTGCTGATCTCTTCCCGCTGGCGCTGGAGCGGATCGAAGAACAGTATATGGCGATGATCCACCGCATCCCGTCCTGCGAGGAATCGGGTCTCAAGGATGATTTCAACGGGCCGATCTGCTATACGCCCGATGGCAACCCGCTGGTCGGCCCCGCACCGGGGCTGCGCAACATGTGGCTGGCCGAGGGCTTTAGCTTTGGCATTACCGCCGCGGGCGGCACGGGCTATTACCTCGCGCAGTTGATGGTGAATGGCGAGGCCGAGATCGACATGGCAAGCCTTGATCCCAAGCGCTATTCCTCGAACTGGATGACGACCGAGTTTGCCGCGCGCAAGAACGAAGAATGCTACGATCACGTCTATATCCTGCACCACCCGGATGAAGAGCGCCCCGCGTGCCGCCCGCTGCGCACCTCGCCCGCCTATGACCGGCAAAAGAAGCGCGGCGCGCAGTTCGGGTTCGTCAATGGCTGGGAACGCCCCAACTATTACGGGCCACTCGACGCGCCGGAAAACTTTGACCATGACGCGCGCAGCTTCCGCCGGGGCGGCTGGTGGCAATATGCGGTGGAAGAGGCGCGCGCGATCCGTGAAGGCGTGGGCCTGATCGACGCCACGGCGTTTTCCAAGCATATGGTCAAAGGGCCGGGGGCGACCGCGTTCCTCGATTGGTTCACCTGCAACAAGCTGCCAAAAGTGGGCCGCATCAACCTGACCTATGCGCTGACCGATCATGGCACAACGCGTACGGAATACACCATCGTGCGCCTCAAAGAGCATGAATATTACCTCGTCTCTGCCGGGGCCTGGACCGAGTATGACGCCGATTATCTGCGCAAATCAGCCGAGGATATGGCGGGCGAATTCGGCTATATCGAGATTCAGGACGTGACCACCCAATGGGGTGTCTTTGCCATCGCCGGGCCGAAATCGCGCGACGTGCTGAACGCCGTCATCAAGGATGCCGATCCGGCAACTGCGCTGAGCAACAAGCGGTTCCCGTGGCTTTCGGCGCAGCGCATCGAACTGGGCATGTGCCCGGTCAATGCCATCCGCGTGGCCTATACCGGCGAATTGGGCTGGGAATTGCATCACCCCATCGAGATGCAAAATTACCTGTTCGATTTGCTGGAAAAGGCCGGCGAAAAGCATGGGATGAAGCTGGTCGGCGCCCGCGCGCAGAACTGGCTGCGGCAAGAGAAAAGCTATCGCGCCTTTGGCAATGAGCTAGGCCGCGACGCGACCCCGCTCGAGGCTGATCTGCCGCGCTTTGTCGATCTGGACAAGGAATTCCGCGGCAAGGCCCGGATGGTCGAGACCGGCGTGCGCGTGAAATGCTGCACGCTTCTGATCGACGGGCCTGCGGATGCCGATCCCTGGGGGCGTGAGGTGCTCTACACGCCCGAAGGCGAGCGGGTTGGTCGCCTGACCTCGGGTGGCTATTCGGTGGCCTTCGGGAAATCCATCGGTATGGGCTATGTCAAACCCGAGCAGGCGGTCGAGGGCACCAAGCTCAAGGTCAAGATGCTCGATCAGCTTTGGGATGCGGTCGTGACCTGCGACAGCCCCTATGACCCCAAGAACGAGACCATCCGCAAGGATGGGTGAACATAACAGGGGGCACCAATTGGTGCCCCTATTTCCAATGCGTGCCCAGCCAGTCTTTCCACTGCCTCTCTGACCCGGCAAAGACGTTGATATCGACGCCGCCCTCGACCCCCGGCACAATGCCTGTGCCGGTATATTGCCAAAAGGTCCAGCGTTTGCCGGGGTAGACCTGATCGGGCGTCTTCGCCACCGCGCGCAGCCAGAATTCCACCCCCTCGATCTGCCCAATGCCGGTTTGTTCGTAGAATTCCGGCGTGGTGTAGATGATCGGGCGTTGGCCGTAATACCGCTCGACGATATCAAGGAAAATCTGCGCTTGCCTGCGCACCTCTGCCCCCGGTGGGCGCACCACGCAGGTGGGGGAAAACGGGTTCCACTCCATGTCAAGCACGGGCGGCAACGCGCGGCCCCGACGTGGCACATTCTGGATGAACCATTGCGCCTGCACCTCGGGCGGGGTGCAGAAATAGTAGAAATGATAGGCCCCGCGCGGGATGCCCTCGCGCGCCGCCAATTGCCAGTTGCGGTCGAATTGCGCGTCCTTGAGATCGCCGCCCTCGGTTGCCTTGATAAAGGCAAAGGCCACACCCGAAAGCGCCACGCGCCGCCAGTCGATTTCGTTCTGGAACCGCGCCACATCAAGGCCATGCACCGGATAGCTAGACGGCCCGCGCGGGCCGAAATCGACCGGGGCATAATCGCCATACCGCTCGGTTGCCAGAGCGGGCCCGCATATGAGGGCGAGGCAGAGTAAAAAAGGACGCAGCATCTGAAAACCCGTTACAGTGATACCTGTTTCGAGCCTAACGCAAAGACTGCCGCCCGGTCAGCCGTTTTTGTACGGCCTACCCTTTTTCCGCCAATTCATCGTAACAGGCGAGCGCCTTGGCGGCATACATCATCGCCGGGCCGCCGCCCATCTGGATTGACATGGCCAGCACATCGCCCACCTCTTCGCGGGTGGCCCCAGTGCGAATAAGCGCCTCCATATGCAGGGCGATACAGGGTTCGCATTTGGTGGCGACCGCAATGCCGAGGGCCACGAATTCCTTGACCTTGAACTCAAGCGTGCCGCCTTCCTTGACGGCCTTGCCCAAGCCGCCAAAGGCGCGGGCGGTGTCGGGGATAAGCGCATTCAGCGCGCGCAATTCCTGTCGGGTGGTGTCGATCTTGTCTGGCCAACGCATTTGCGGGATCTCCATACCTGTCTCTGCCTCGGCAGAAACCATGCTACGCCTCTCGTGGCCTTGATCCAGATCAGGCGGAACGCTCAGCAATCAGCAGGACATTGTTGGCAGGCATCGCACGGCTTTCGATCAGGATGAGCCCCGCGTCGCGCAGCCAATGCTGGACCTCTTCCAGATCCTTGTAGCCGATGGCGGGGTCCTGCGCGATGAGGCTGGCATGAAACCGGGCGTCACCCTCGGAGGTGGCCTCGCCTGACCGCAGGAACGGCCCGTAAAGGGCAAAGCGCCCGCCGGGGGCGAGGGCATCGGCCCCCTCTTGCACCAGCGTTTGCGCCTCGGGTGTTGAGATGAGGTGCAAGAGGTTGATCAGCACGATCAGGGCGCGGTTGCCGTGCTCTGCGCCCCAACCGGCTTGGGTGGCGTTCAGGGGCAGGGCGGCGCGCAGATTGGGCAACCCGGCCTCTGCCGCCCAGGCGTTGATACTGTCGCGCCGCGCGGGGTCAATCTCGGTTGGTTGCCAGTCAAGGCCGGGCATCGCGCGGGCAAAGCCCACGATATGCTGCCCCGTGCCGCTTGCAATCTCAAGCGCACGGCCTGTTGCGGGGGCAATCGAGGCAAGCGCCTCGGTGATGGCTGCTGCGTTGCGTTCGGCAGAGGGCGCGTGCAGTTTGGCCCCGTCGCCCGCATGTGCGATCGACGCCGTGGGCGGCAGGGGGCGTTGCTCCATCGGCTCAGGCCTCTTCGGTGCGGTCAGTGGCGGGGGGCGGGGCGGGGCTGAGCGTGGCCATCCGCGCATAGAGCGCCGCGTCCATATCGAATTCCAGAGCGGCCAGCGACGGCGCAATCTGCGCGGCAGAGCGCCCGGAAATGATTGGCACAGGCCGCGCCGGGTGCTGTGCTGCCCATGCCACCGCAAGGGTCGCGGGATCGGTGCCCAGCTCTTGCGCGATCTGGCTCAGGTGAACGGCGGCCTCTTGCATCCAGCCCTGACCATAGCGCACGGCGTAGCGTTCATTGCCCGTGAGCCGCCCGGTTTCGCCACGTGCATATTTGCCGGTGAGCAACCCCCCGGCCAACGGCGAGTACCCCGCCACCACCATCCCTTCGGAGGCGGCCATCGGCAGGATTTCAACCTCGGCCTGCCGCTTGATGAGGCTATACATCGGTTGCAGGATCGAAATCGTCAGATCAAACCGCGCCGCGATGCATGCGGCCTTCATCACCTGCCAAGCGGCGAAATTCGACAGGCCGACATGGTCGATCTGCCCGCGCGCGCGCAAATCGGCAAAGGTTTCCAAGGTTTCTTCAAGGGGCGTGTCGGGATCAAAGCGGTGAAGATAGAGGATCTCGACCTTGTCCATACCAAGACGTTGGCGGGAAATATCGAACTGCGCGAGGATATTTGCCCGCCCCGCCCCGCCGGAATATCCGGCCTTGGTGGCAATCGTCAGCCGGTCGCGGTGCGGTGCGGCGAATTGGCCCAAAAGCGTTTCCGCCGCCCCATCGGTGTACAGATGCGCCGTGTCGAAATGCGTAATGCCCGCCGCAAGACACGCATCGAACATCGCGCGCGAGGCGGCTTCATCAGCGGCATCGCCGAATTGCATGGTGCCAAAGGCAAAGCGGCTGGCCGGGGTTCCATCGGGGGAGGTGATCACTGTTCTCATGGTGCACAGAGTGCCACGCGCAAGCAGCAAAGAAAAGCTGTCACCTTGCATGTTGAGAGGCATGAGCTTAGGCGGATAGAAAGAGACCTGAACCTGCCGCAAGGAGTGCCCGCGCATGAAAATGCATGAAACCTTCATCAAGCCGATGCATCCGGAGGGGCGCAAGTTCGTGGCGATCTTTGCGCTGATCACCTTTGGGCTTTTCATGCTCTGGGATGTTTTGGGCTGGATCGGTGTGGGCCTCACGGTCTGGTGTTATTATTTCTTTCGTGACCCAGAGCGTGTGACCCCCGAACGCCCCGGTCTGATCATCAGCCCCGCCGACGGCATGGTGTCGCTGATCGAACCGGCGGTGCCGCCTGCCGAACTGGGCCTGCCCGCCACGCCGCTCACGCGCGTCAGCGTGTTCATGAGCGTGTTCAACTGCCATGTGAACCGTGCGCCAGTCGCCGGGCGGGTCAGCGCTGTTGCCTATCGCCCCGGCAAGTTCTTCAATGCGTCGCTCGACAAGGCCAGCGCGGATAACGAGCGCAATGGCGTGGTGATCGAAATGGCTGATGGGCGGCTCTTGCCGGTGGTTCAGATCGCGGGGCTGGTGGCGCGGCGGATCGTGTGTTTCGTAAAACCGGGGGATGCCCTTGGGCGTGGTGAGCGCTTTGGCCTTATCCGCTTTGGGTCTCGGCTTGATATTTATCTGCCCGAAGGTGTGGTCCCAAGCGTGCGCGTGGGACAAACCATGGTGGCAGGGGAAACCGTGATCGCGGAGTTGGGCCAGTGACACCAGAGCCAGAGCCGCCAGCGCGCCGCGAGGTCACGCTCGCACAGCTTTTGCCAAATATGCTGACCGTTGCCGCGATCTGTGCCGGGGTCACGGCGATCCGGCTGGGCGTGCAGGGGGATTATGTGCGCGCCGTGCAACTCCTGCTGATCGCCGGGGTGCTGGACGGGCTGGATGGGCGTTTGGCGCGGCTCTTGCGCAGTTCAAGCGCGATGGGCGCCGAGCTTGATTCGCTCGCGGATTTCGTGAATTTCGGCGTCGCGGCCCCGCTGGTGATCTACTATTGGGGCCTTCAGGACGCACGACAAGCAGGCTGGATTGCGGTTCTCTTCTTTGCCGTGTGCTGCGTCATGCGTCTGGCGCGGTTTAATGTCAGTGCGCGCGAAGAGGGCGGCAAGGGCGGATCAGGGGCCTATTTCCAAGGTCTGCCTTCGCCCGCAGGCGCGCTTTTGGCGATGCTGCCGATGTTCGTGACCTTTGCACTGCCGGATATGTCCCCGCCGCCTGCGTTCCTCACCGGGCTTTATATGGCCGGTGTCGGCCTTCTGATGATTTCGCCGGTGCCGATCTGGTCGTTCAAGAAAACCCGCATCTCGCGCGAGAACGTCAAGTTCTTCCTCTTGGCCTTTGCCTGCGTGGCGGCGGCGCTGGTGATCTTTACTTGGGCGGCGTTGATCGTGATGTGTCTGGCCTATGTCGGTATGGTGATCTGGGCCGCGCTCTTCTGGTATCCCAACGAGGGTTAATCGAGATAGGCGTCGGCCCTCTGACCTGCGCGCTCGTGATGGATCGGCAAGGTGCGCCCGTAGAGCTGGCGACAGCGTTCAGGCGTGCCGACCATTCCCGGCTCTTCCACATAGGACAGGATCGCGACGTAACGCGGGGTCTTGCCGCGCAAGGGGGCGACCCGGTGGAGCGAATAGCGACCCCGGAAAATCTGAAGATCGCCCGGTTCCAGCACAAGCGTTCTGACCGTGTCAGAGGTGCCATCCAGCACCTTTTCCACCTCGGCAAAATTCTCGCCCCCGGCGCGGATATTGGGCGCATATTCAAACGCGCCCCCCTCTTCGGCATTCTGAATGGCGATGGTGACGGTGAAATTATTGGTGTCGAAATGCCATGGAAATCCATTGCCTTCGTCGGCGGCATTCACGATCACATCGGCCAGCGGATCGGCGTAGGGATAGAAATTCTCTTCCTCCAGACAGTCCTGAATAAAGGCGCTGAGCGCTGGATATTCATAAAGCGCGCGCAGCGGGCTTGCGGGCGGAAAGTTATCCGCCGGAATGAAGCTGTTGGAGCGCTCGAAAAACCGACGACGCGGATCGTGTGCGGGCAGGGTCGGGTCGTCCTTGGTGAAATAGGGATTGGTGCGATTAAAGGAGCGAAAGGCCTTGTCGGCGACGCTCTCAGCCTGCGCACGCAGGATCTCCACCCCCGCCGGGGTAAGGAACCCTTTGAGCACCGCACAGCCATCGCGGCCAAGATCGGCGCGGACGCGGTCTAGGATGATGTCGCGCGCGTGCCCCGTTTGGTGGACCGGGTAGCGGGCAAGATCAATCAGGGTGTCGGGGGTGCCCATGGGCGGTCTCCTGGCGGTGCGTTTGCCCAAGAGTATGGCCTGCGGCGCGCGCGTCTGTTCTGAAACCGACCGGCGGTGATGTCGGGCTCCAGGCCTGCGGTGTACAAACAAACAGCCGCCGGTTCCCCGGCGGCTGTCGTTTTTCAAACCCTGTCAATTCGGCTTAGTTGGGGATCTCTCCGGTCAGCCCTTCGACATAGAAATCCATGCCCAAGAGCGTGCCGTCATCGGCAACCTCGCCCTCGGCCAGCCAATCCGACCCGTCCTGCTTTTTCAGCGGCCCGGTGAACGGGTGATAGCTGCCGTCCGCCATGGCGGCCTTGAGGGCCAGCGCCTCTGCCTTGACATCCGCAGGCACCGCATCGGAAATCTCGCCAATGCCGACCATGCCCGGCCCGATGCCGTCCCATGTCTGCGTGCTCTCCCATGTGCCATCAATCACCGCCTGCGTGCGGTCAATGTAATAGGGGGCCCAGTTGTCGATGATCGACGACACGCGCGGGAAGGGGGCGTATTCGGCCATATCCGACGCCTGTCCAAAGGTCACGACATTGCCCGCCTTTTCGGCAGCGGCTTGCGGCGCGGTGGAATCGGTATGTTGCAGGATCACGTCCGCGCCCTGCTCGATCAGGGCAGTGGCGGCGTCTGCCTCTTTTGCGGGGTCAAACCAAGTGTAGGCCCAGATGATCTTGAACTCGACATCGGGGTTGACCTTTTTCGCGTGAATATAGGCCGAGTTGATGCCGCGAATGACCTCTGGGATCGGATAAGAGGCGATGTAGCCCACGATATTCGATTTGGTCATCTTGCCCGCGATATGGCCCTGCACCGCGCGCCCCTCGTAGAAACGGGCGGAATAGGTCGAGACATTGGGCAGGGTCTTGTAGCCGGTGGCGTGTTCGAATTTCACATTGGGGAACTTTTCGGCCACTGCCAGCGTCGGCTCCATAAAGCCAAACGAGGTGGTAAAGATCAGATCCGCCCCTTGCAGCGCCATTTGCGTGATGGCGCGTTCGGCATCGGCGCCCTCGGGCACGCTTTCTTGATAGACGGTTTCGACGGCATCGCCGAAATGCGCCTCAACCGCGAGCCTGCCTTTGTCATGCTCATAGGTCCAGCCGCCATCGCCGATGGGGCCGACGTAGATAAAGCCGATCTTGGTCTTGTCCTGCGCCACGGCGGCGCTTGCCAGACCAAGCGCCAAGGCGGCTGAGGTCAGTAGATGCGTGAGTTTCATTCGGGATCTCCCTGTTGTGATCTGTGATGTGATCTTATTGCGAGGCGTGAAAAATGCGGCCCAAAGAGCCGGGCGCGCGGGATTTGTCAGACGACATGATGACCAGCACGAGGATGGTGATCAAGTAGGGCGACATGGAAAGATATTCGACCGGGATCGCAACGCCTGCCGCCTGAAGATTGAGCTGCAATACCGAAACCCCGCCAAAGAGCCACGCGCCAAGCAGAACGCGCCCCACTTTCCACGAAGCAAAAACCACTAGGGCAAGCGCGATCCAGCCCCCCCCAGAGGTCATGCCTTCGGTCCATTGCGGCACCCGCACAAGGCTGAGATAGGCCCCGCCCAACCCGGCGCAAGCCCCGCCAAACAGGATCGCCAGAACGCGGATGCGCACCACCTTGTAGCCAAGCGCATGCGCGGCCTCATGGTTTTCACCCACCGCCCGCAGGATCAGCCCGGCGCGCGAATATTTCAGCAGCGCCCAGACCAAAGCCACAAGCGCTAGGGCGAAGTAAACCATCAGATCATGGGAAAACAACACACGCCCGACAAAAGGCAGATCGCTCAGCACAGGCAGGTCAAGCCGCGTGGTCGGCGGCGGCTTGATCCCGACATAGCCCTGTCCGATCAGCGACGAGAGGCCAAGGCCAAAGAGCGTCAGCGCGAGGCCACTAGCCACCTGATTGGCAAGGGCAAATTGGGTCAGCAGCGCGAAGAGAAGCGCCAGAACAGCGCCCCCGGCGGCGGCGGCCACAAACCCCACGACCGGCGAGCCGGAATTGACAGCCATGGCAAATCCGCAGATTGCGCCGGTGATCATCATCCCCTCGACCCCGAGGTTGAGCACGCCCGCCCGCTCGACAACCAACTCGCCCAATGCCGCCAGCAGAATGGGCGTAGAGGCGACGATGAGCGAGGCCAAAAGCAGCGCCGGATCAATCGAGGACAAAAGCATCACGCCACCTCCCGTGTCACCAACCGGACGCGGTAATTGGTCAGCAGGTCCACGGCCAAAAGGAAAAACAACAGCATCCCCTGAAAGAGTTGGATCGCGGCCGCAGGTAGCCCCATGTTGGATTGCGCCAATTCGCCGCCAATATAGGTGAGCGCCATCAAAAGCCCCGCAAGCAGGATGCCGACCGGGTGCAATCGGCCCAAAAAGGCCACGATGATCGCCGTAAACCCATAGCCCACGTTGAAATCAATGCTGACCTGCCCGGCGGGCCCCGCCACTTCAAAAAGCCCCGCCAATCCCGCCAAAGCGCCCGATGTGCCCAGACAGAATAGAACCAACCGCGCCGGGCGCACGCCGGCAAAACGGGCGGCGCGTGGCGCCTGACCCGCAAGCCGGATATGATAGCCAAGGATATGGCGGCTGAGCAGCACATAGGCGAAAATCACTGCGATCAGCGCCGCCACCACCCCCCAATGCATACCCGTGCCAGCAATAAGCTCTGCATTATGCGCGCTGTCATATTGGCGCAGGTTGCGCGAGCCGGGAAATCCGCGCCCTTCGGGGTTCTTCATCAACCCAAGGGCCATGGCCGCCAGCAATTGCTCTGCCACATAGACGAGCATGAGCGACACGAGGATTTCATTGGTGCCGAACCGCAGCTTGAGCACCGCCGGGATCATGCCCCAGGCCCAGCCCCCAAGCGCGCCAGCAAGGATCATCAGCGGAAAGATCAGCGCGCTCTCCGCTGGATAAAACGCAAGCGCCACCCCGGCCCCTGCCAGTGCGCCGACGATATATTGCCCCTCGGCCCCGATGTTCCAGATACCGGCACGAAACCCAAGGCTAAGCCCGATGGCGATCAGCACCAGAGGCGCGCCCTTGATCAGCAATTGCGGCCGGTAATAAAACGCGAACTCGCCAAAAAGCGGTTGCCAGAAAATCGTCGAGATGGCCGCTACCGGGTCTTCGCCAAGTGCCGCAAAAAGCGCCCCACCCGCCAGCATGGTGATCAGCACCGCCAAAACCGGCGTGGCCCAAGTCCAGAGCCGTGAGGGTTGAGGGCGCTTTTCCAGCTTCAGCATGGCGCGCGCCCATGTTTCTTTATGCGTTTCTTTATGGCTAAAATACTCAATAACGACAGGTCACACATGCGCCACCTCCATGCCATGTGCGCCGCCCATCATCAATCCGATCTCTTCGACACTCAGGCCTTGGGTCGGCCTGATGTCCGAAAGCCGTCCTTCGCTCAACGCGCCGAACCGGTCGGAAATCTCGATCAACTCGTCAAGGTCCTGACTGATGCAGATCACCGCCGCCCCCCCAGTGGCCAGATCAAGCAGGGCTTGGCGGATCGCGGCAGCGGCGGCGGCATCGACACCCCAGGTGGGCTGGTTGACCACCAGAACCTCGGGCCGTTGCAGCACTTCGCGGCCAATCACGAATTTTTGCAGATTGCCCCCCGACAGCGCCCGGGCGGCAGTGCCCGGGCCGGGCGTGCGCACGTCAAAGCCGGTGATGATACGGCGGGCAAAGGCCTCGGCCGCCTCCCATCTCAGAAACCCACGATTGAGCAGGCTTTCCCGCGCCGCCCCGGTCAGGATCGCATTCTCTGTCAGGCTCATGTCGGGGGCGGCGGCATGGCCCAGCCGTTCCTCAGGTGCGGTAAGCAGACCCATCGCGCGGCGGGTGCCGGGGCCGTGCTGACCGATCGCCATGCCCTTCAGGCGCACAGCCTCTGCCGTCACCGGCATTTCGCCCGACAGCGCGGCCAAAAGCTCATCCTGCCCGTTGCCCGCAACCCCGCCGATGCCCAGCACCTCTCCGGCCTGCACGGCAAAGGAAATCGCGTGAAGCGCGGTGCCGAACTGCCCCTGCGCCGCGACCGACAGGTCAGACACCTCCAGCACCACACCCGCCTTGGCACGCCCGGCGCGTTCCGGCGCGGCAAAGGTTGTGCCCACCATCATTTCCGCCATCGCGCGGGCCGAAGTGTCGCGCGGTGTGCAGGTGCCCACGTTGCGGCCCTGCCGCAGGATCGTGGCATGATCGCAGAGGGCGCGGATTTCCTCGAGCTTGTGCGAGATGTAAAGGATCGCCACGCCTTCACCCGTCAGCTTGCGCAGGGTCTGAAACAGGATATCCACCTCTTGCGGTGTGAGCACCGATGTCGGCTCGTCCATGATCAAAAGGCGGGGTTCCTGCAGGAGACAGCGGATGATCTCGACGCGCTGCCGCTCTCCTGCCGAAAGATCACCAACGGTCCGGTCGGGATCAAGCGGCAGGCCATAGGTTTCCGAGACGGCACGGATGCGCGCGGCCAGATCGCGCAGCGCTGGCGGGCGTTCCATCCCGAGGGCCACGTTCTCGGCCACGCTCATCGCATCAAAAAGCGAGAAATGCTGAAACACCATCGCCACCCCCGCCAGGCGCGCGGCATGGGGGTCTGGTGGGGCATAGGGGGTGCCGCGCAGCGTCATGGTGCCGCTGTCGGGCTTGACCAGCCCATAGATCATCTTGACGAGGGTTGATTTCCCGGCACCATTCTCGCCCAGCAGGGCATGCACTTCGCCCTCGCGGATGGCAAAGGATACGGCGTCATTGGCGACAACTCCCGGATAGGCCTTGGTCAGACCCGAGACGGTCAGCAAATCGCCTGTCACGCGGTTCTCCTTCGGTCTGCGGCCTTGATACCCGGCTCTTTCAGTAACGCAGCCGCCACGCCAAGCGCAATGGCTTGCGGGTGTTTGCCAAGGTTTGGATCGCCAATGGGGCAGGAAATGCGCGAAATCTGCGCGTCCGTATGCCCAAGTGCTGTCAATCTCTGCCGAAACCGCGCCCATTTGGTCGCGGAGCCGATGACACCCGCGCACCCAAAGGACCGTTGCAACAGGCGGTGGCACAGCTCCAGATCCAGCGCATGATCGTGGGTTACAATGATATGTGCGGCGGTATCAGGCGCTTGGCCGAGGGCGCGCAGGGGATCAACGGCGGCGGTGATCCCTTGGGGCAGCCCGCGCAGCATCTCGGCCCGCGCATCGGCCAGCGTCACTGCCAGATCGGGCAATGGGGCAAGCAGGGTGGCCAAGGCGCGGCCCACATGGCCCGCCCCGTGGATCACCACCGCAAGGCGCGGGCAAAGTGGCTCGATCAACCAGCCGTTTGCCCATGTAACACCCGTACCGGCGCTGGGCCGGGCGGCAGGCGGGGGGGCGATGCGCCCTTCAATCTGCCGTGCCCAACGGCCCGATCGCTCAAGCGCCTCAACCGCTGCGTCAAGTCTGTGCTGGTCGAACCGCTCGATCACCAATACCACCGACCCGCCACAGCATTGGCCAAGGGCCGGACCAAGCGCTTGGCGCAGCACGCGGGCATTCCCGCCCTCTGCCAAAAACCGTCGTGCCGAACCTGCCGCCTCATGCTCCAGCCGCCCGCCGCCGATGCTGCCCGATTGCCCTCCGGGCCAGACCTGCATCGCAGCCCCGGCGGCGCGTGGCGCAGAACCACGGGTGGCGGCGATCACCACCCGTGCGATCTGTCCCTCCCGCGCGACGGCTGCGCGCAGATCGTCGAGGTCACGCATCGCGGCGCGCTTTCTGACGCGCGATAGCGCTCAGCAGCCGCTCGGGTGTGGCCGGGGCGTCAAGCGCCGGATAGCCCGAACCAAACGCCGCCACCGCAGCGCTGAGCGCCATCAGCGCCGAAATCCCCAGCATAAAGGGCGGCTCGCCGACAGCCTTGGAGCGATAGATCGTTGGGCGCGGATTCTGCGCCTCCCACAGCGCCACGTTGAACACCGCTGGCCGGTCTGAACAGGCAGGGATCTTATAGGTCGAGGGCGCGTGGGTGCTGAGCCGTCCGGCCTTGTCCCACACCAGTTCCTCGAGCGTCAGCCAGCCCGCCCCCTGCACATAGCCGCCCTCGATCTGCCCGATGTCGAGCGCGGGATTAAGCGAGGCCCCGCAATCATGCACGATATCGGCGCGCAGGATGCGGTTCTCGCCGGTCAGGCCGTCGACGATCACCTCGGTCACGGCCGCCCCATAGGCAAAGTAATAAAATGGCCGCCCCTCTCCCTTGATCCGGTCCCACGCAAGGTCGGGCGTCTTGTAAAAGCCGGTGGCGGACAGGCTCACGCGCTGTTCGTAGCAGAACCGGGCGGCCTCTGCGAAGCTCAGGTGGGCCGTTCCCACCCGCAGGCGACCGCCGTCAAATTGCACCTCCTCGGGCGGCACGGTGTGATGCGCCGCCAGACAGGCAGCCATCCGGTCGCGGATCGTATCGCAGGCCGCCTGAACCGCCATACCGTTGAGATCGCTGCCGGAACTTGCCGCTGTGGCCGAGGTATTGGGCACTTTGGCGGTATCGGTCGCGGTGATCTTGATGGCCTCTAGCGGCAGGCCAAAGCACGCGGCGGCCACTTGTGCCACCTTCTGAAACAGGCCCTGTCCCATTTCCGTGCCCCCGTGATTGAGATGCACAGACCCATCCTGATAGACATGCACCAAAGCGCCCGCCTGATTGAGATGGCTGAGCGTAAAGGAAATCCCGAACTTGACCGGCGTCAGCGCTAGGCCCTTTTTCAGCACGGGATTGCGGGCGTTCCACGCCGTCACCGCTGCCCGCCGCGCGGCATAGTCCGAGGTTTGCATCAGCCGCTCGGTCATCTCGTGCAGGATGAAATCCTCGACCTTCTGCCCATAGGGCGTGACCTGCGGTTTCATCTGGCCCGAAACACCTTCGGGGGGGCGCGCAGCGCGGGGGGCAGACAGCCCCCCTCCGACGGCTGCGGCATAGTAATTGCGCTGCCGCACCACGACAGGATCAAGGCCCAAATGATGCGCCACATGATCCATCACCCGCTCGATGCCCAGCATGCCCTGCGGCCCGCCAAAGCCCCGGAACGCGGTGGCAGAGGCGGTGTTGGTGCGCAGCCGATGGCTCTCGATCCGCACGGCGGGCAGGAAATAGGCGTTATCGGCATGCAGCATGGCGCGGTCGGCCACCGGCAGCGACAGATCCTGCGACCAGCCGCAGCGGGCGTAGTGCACGAAATCCACCCCTGTCAGCCGCCCGGTGGCGTCGAACCCGGCCTGATAGGTGATGCGGAAATCATGGCGCTTGCCGGTGATCACCATGTCATCGTCGCGGTCATAGCGCATCTTGCAGGGCGTCCCCGTGTGCCGCGCTGCGACGGCGCAGGCGATGGCGGGGGCGTTGGCTTGGCTCTCCTTACCGCCAAAGCCGCCGCCCATGCGCCGCGTCTCGACCCGGACGGCATGCATGGGTCGGCCAAGGGCCTCGGCCACCTTGTGCTGCACTTCGCTCGGATGCTGGGTCGAGGCGTGGATCACCATGTCGCCCCCCTCTTGCGGCAGCGCAAGGGCCGCCTGGCCTTCAAGATAGAAATGCTCTTGCCCGCCCATCTCGATCACGCCACCCACCCGGTGGGCCGCCTTGGCGATGGCCGCCGTGGTATCGCCCCTTTGCCAGATACGCGGGCCGTCTTCGAAGCGGCTATTGGCGGCCAATGCGGCGTCGATGGTCAGAAGGGGCGTCGTTTCTTCGTAACATACCTGTCCCCGGCGCGCGGCGCGGCGTGCGGCCAGATGGCTGGTGGCGATGACCAGAAAGAGCGGCTGGCCGTGATAGAGCACCGCGCCCGTGCACAAGAGCGGTTCGTCATGGGCCGAGGGCGAGCAATCGGCCCCCTGCGGCAAGTCAGCGGCGGTCAGCACGGCGACGACCCCGGCGCATTGGCGCACCGGCGCAAGGTCCATTTCGGTCACGCGCCCGGCCGCGATGGTGCTGAGGCCAAAGGCCAGATGCAGCGTGCCGCGTGGGCTGGGGATATCGTCGACATAGCGCGCGGTGCCCGTCACATGCAGGCGTGCGGCGTCATGGGGCAGAGGGCGCGCCACGCTCATGGCTGCACCTCAAGAACCGATGTGGCGATGCCCTGATCCTCTAGAAAATGGCGCATCAAAAGGTTGCGCGCGACGCAGAGGCGATAGTCGGCAGAGGCGCGCATGTCTGACAGCGGCGCAAAATCCTGCGCCCACGCTGCATCGCTGCCGGTGATCGTCGCCTCGGTCCAAGGCTGGCCAATCAGTGCCGCTTCGACATGGGCGGCACGCTTGGGAATGCCCGCCATGCCGCCAAAGGCGATCCGCGCGTCAGTGATCCGGCCCGCCTCAATGGTCAGGTTGAAACAGCCCAGCACCGCCGAAATATCCTGATCAAAGCGCTTCGAGACTTTGTAACAGCGCAGGCGGTCTGGCTGGCGGGGCAGGGTGATGGCCTCGATCATCTCGCCCGGCGCGCGGTCCTGCTGGCCGTAGCCCAGAAAGAACGCCTCGAGCGGCATCTGGCGGCGCGTGTCACCGTGGCGCAGATGCAGGGTGGCCCCAAGGGCGATGAGCGCGGGCGCGTTGTCGCCGATGGGCGAGCCATTGGCGATATTGCCCCCAAGCGTCGCCGCCGCACGCACCTGTTCCGAGCCATAGCGCCGCAGCATCGCGGCATAGGAGGGGTGATAGGGGGCAATCGTCTGCATCAGCCGGGCAATGGTCAAGCCCGCGCCAAGGCGCATATCCCTGTCTGTCACCTCTGCGGTGCTCAGGTCCGTGCAGCCCCCCAGAAAGATTGGCAGGTTGATGTCGCGCAGCTGTTTGGTGATCCACAGGCCCACATCGGTTGCGCCCGCGATCAGCGTCGCCTCAGGATGGGCGGCATAGAGGCGCGCCGCCTCATCGGCGCTCTGGGGTTGCAGCAACGCAGGGGGGCTGTCTGCCCCCCGCCCTTCGGGCCCCCCCGAAGGTATTTCGGGCCAGATGATATTGCGATCTTGCGTCATCCACGCGGGAATGGCGGCAGGTTCGGCGGCGCGGGCGGCGGTCAGGATGGGGGCATAGCCGGTGCATCGGCAAAGATTGCCCGCCAGAACCCGGTCGTGATCCCGCTCGCCATTAAGATGCGCGCAGGCCATCGAGGCGATAAAGCCCGGCGTGCAAAACCCGCATTGCGAGCCGTGATGCGCAATCATCGCCGCTTGAACCGGGTGCAATTGCCCCTCGGGGCCGCTGATCCCCTCGACCGTGCGCAGGGCCTTGCCCTGAAGCTGTGGCATGAGGAGAATACAGGCGTTGAGGGGCCGCGTGCCGGTCTCGTCACTGACGATCACGGTACAGGCCCCACAATCGCCCTCGTTGCAGCCTTCCTTGGTGCCGGTCAGGCCGCGCGCCTCTCGCAGCCAGTCAAGCAGAGTTGTGGTCGGGGTCACATCCCCAAGCGCCACGCTCTCTCCATTCAGAAGAAACGTGAGGGTCATGAGCCGCTGCCCGCCGCGTTACCATGCCTGCCCCAGCGTGCCTGACCTTCGATGCGGCGTAGAAGGTGGCGGGCTTTGCCTATCGTGACCCGATGAAAGCCGGGGGCAGGCGGTTTGGCAAGTCTTTTGTTCAGCCGCAACCGGGGCTAGGGTGCGGATATGAGCGCTGATCCCCGATTCATTCACCTGCGGGTGCATACCGAATATTCCCTGCTGGAGGGGGCGATGCGGCTCAAGAAGCTGCCCGGCCTCTGCGTGGCCGCAGGCATGCCCGCCGTCGCCGTGACCGACACCAACAACATGTTTGCCGCGCTAGAGTTTTCCGTGAGCGCGCAGGGCGCGGGCGTGCAGCCGATCATGGGCTGTCAGGTCGATCTGGCCTATCTCAGCCTGGCACCCGGAGAGCGCGCGAAACCGCCTGCCCCCCTCGTCCTCTTGGCGCAGAGTGAGTGCGGGTATGAGAACCTGATGAAGCTCAACTCCTGCCTTTATCTGCGCGGCGATGGCAGCCTGCCGCATGTGACGCTGACCGAGTTGGCGCATCATGCCGAGGGGGTGATCTGCCTGACGGGTGGGCCGGATGGGCCGGTGGGTCGGCTCTTGCAGGGGGGGCAGCGCCCGGCGGCGGAGGCGTTGATGCAGCGTCTGGCGCAGGCGTTTGGCGACCGGCTCTATGTCGAATTGCAGCGTCATCCCGGTGACGGTGGCGCGCCCGAGGCCGAGCGCCTGACCGAGCGTGGTCTGATCGAGATGGCCTATGCCATGGGCCTGCCGCTGGTGGCGACCAACGATGTCTACTTTCCCAAATCCGACATGTATGAGGCGCATGATGCCATGCTCTGCGTGGCCGAGGGGGCCTATGTCGATCAAAGCGCGCCGCGCCGCCGCCTGACCCCGCAGCACTATTTCAAAAGCCAAGAAGAGATGGCCGCGCTTTTTGCCGATTTGCCCGAGGCACTGGAAAACACGGTCGAAATCGCGCGCCGCTGCGCCTTTGGGGCCTATAAGCGCAATCCGATCTTGCCGAAATTCGCGGATGACGAGGTTGAGGAACTGCGCCGTCAGGCGCGGGCGGGGCTTGCTGCGCGCCTGGCGGTTATCCCCCATGCCGCGCCGGTGGAAGACTATGAAAAGCGCCTCGAATTCGAGCTGGGCATCATTGAGGGTATGGGCTTTCCCGGCTATTTTCTGATCGTGGCCGATTTCATCAAATGGGCCAAGGATCACGATATTCCGGTGGGGCCGGGGCGGGGCTCGGGGGCGGGCAGTCTGGTGGCCTATGCGCTGACCATCACCGATCTTGATCCGCTGCGCTACAGCCTGCTTTTTGAACGGTTCCTGAACCCAGAGCGGGTCAGCATGCCCGACTTTGACATCGATTTTTGCATGGATCGCCGCGAGGAGGTGATCCAATACGTGCAAGAGAAATATGGCCGTGACCGGGTGGGCCAGATCATCACCTTTGGCGCGCTCTTGTCCAAGGCGGCTGTGCGCGACATCGGGCGCGTGTTGCAAATGCCCTATGGGCAGGTGGACCGCCTGTCCAAGATGATCCCGGTCGAAGGCGTCAAGCCGGTGAGCATCGAAAAGGCGCTGGCCGACGAGCCGCGCCTGCGCGAAGAGGCCAAGAACGAAGAGGTCGTGGATCGGCTTTTGACCTATGCGCAACAGGTTGAGGGGCTGTTGCGCAATGCCTCGACCCATGCCGCCGGGGTGGTGATCGGCGACCGGCCGCTTGATGCGCTCGTGCCTGTCTACCAAGACCCGCGCTCCGATATGCCCGCAACCCAGTTCAACATGAAATGGGTGGAACAGGCGGGGCTGGTCAAGTTCGACTTTCTCGGCCTCAAGACGCTGACGGTCATTCAGAACGCGGTCGACATGATCCGCAAGGCGGGCCGCCCGCTGAATGTGGCGGCGGATGGCACCGTGCTCTACGATCCCCCCGAGGGGTTTGAGTATGACATCGGGGCGATCCCGCTCGATGACGAGAAATCCTATAGGCTCTATGCGAGTGCCAAGACAGTCGCCGTGTTCCAGGTGGAATCGAGCGGCATGATGGATGCGCTCAAGCGCATGAAACCCACCTGCATCGAGGATATCGTGGCGCTTGTGGCGCTCTACCGTCCCGGCCCGATGGAGAATATCCCGACCTATTGCGAGGTGAAGAACGGCCTGCGTGAGCTCGAGTCGATTCACCCCTCGATTGACCATATCCTAGAGGAAACCCAAGGCATCATCGTTTATCAGGAACAGGTGATGCAAATCGCGCAGGTGATGGCGGGCTATTCCTTGGGCGGTGCTGACCTGTTGCGCCGCGCCATGGGCAAGAAAATCGCCGAAGAAATGGCCAAGGAGCGCCCGAAATTCGAGAAAGGCGCCATGGAAAATGGTGTCGACAAGAAAAAGGCCAGCGAGGTCTTTGACCTGCTCGAGAAATTTGCCAACTACGGCTTTAACAAATCCCACGCGGCGGCCTATGCGGTGGTCAGCTATCAAACCGCCTGGCTCAAGGCCAATCACCCGGTCGAATTCATGGCTGGGGTGATGAATTGCGATATTCACCTCACGGATAAGCTGGCGGTGTATTTCCAAGAGGTGAAAAAGGGGCTGAGCCTGCCTTGGGCCGCGCCTTGCGTCAATCGCTCTGAGGCGACGTTCGATGTGCAGGGCGGCGTGCTGCACTATGCGCTGGGCGCGCTCAAGAACGTGGGCGGCGAGGCGATGAAGCTGATCACCGTGGGGCGGGGCAACCGGCCCTTTGCCACGCTCTATGATGTGGCGCAGCGGGTCGATCTCAAACGGGTGGGCAAGCGCCCGCTGGAAATGCTGGCCCGCGCCGGGGCGTTTGACGCGCTGGACCGCAACCGCCGCCGCGTGTTCGAGAGCATCGAGGCGCTGATGAGCTATTCAGCGGCGATCCATGAGCAAAAGAATTCCAGTCAGGTCTCGCTCTTTGGCGAGGCGGGCGATGATTTGCCTGAACCGCGATTGGCCCCGGTTGATGATTGGCTGCCCGCCGAGCGGCTGACCGAGGAATTCAAGGCTGTTGGGTTCTACCTCTCGGGGCATCCGCTTGACGATTATATGACCGTGTTGCGGCGTCAGGATGTGAAAACGCTGGACGAGGTGACAGCACAGGCCGAACGCGGCCCGGCGCTGGTCAAGATGGCCGGGGTCGTGGCCGGGCGGCAAGAGCGGAAATCGGCACGTGGCAACCGCTTTGCCTTTGCGCAGCTCAGCGATACGACCGGCGGCTACGAGGTGACATTGTTTTCCGACACGCTCGAGAAATGCCGCGAATTTCTGGAAACCGGCGCGCAGGTGGTGATCACCGCCGAGGCGACGCTGGAGGCGGATCAGTTGAAACTGCTCTGCCGCGCCGTTCAGCCGATTGACGGGATGGTGGCCGGGGCGGGCGCGGTGGGCCTGCGGATCTTTGTGGATCAGCCTGGGGCAATCGGATCGGTTGCCGCGGTGTTGCAGGGGGCCAGCCAAGCGGCGCGCGGTGCGCGCCCCGGCCCGATCCATTTCTGCCTGATGGGCGCGGGTCTGCCCGGCGAGGTCGAGATTGACAGCGGCGCGGAATATCCCGTGACGCCTCAGATCAAAGGCGCGATCAAGAGCCTGACAGGCGTGGTGATGGTCGAGGAAATCTGACGACGTCTTCGCAGTCGTCCCGGGCCTGACCCGGGACCTCTGGTTGTAAGATAACCCCGTGTCAGTAATGCGGCGGGCGCTCGTCGCCAAGGATCACGCCACCATCGCTCTCGCCGTGCCGGGCCGCTTCGCGCGCGAGCAGCATCTCGACCCGGACGCGCAGGCGGTCAAGCTCGCGGTCTTGGCGTGCGATAACATCCGACAGGTCATCGACCGTGCGGATCAGGTGGGCCAGTTTTTCTTCGATCTCGGTCATGGCATCGGATTACGCGCGGATGCGCCTGCGGTCAATCGCGCAGCCGCCTTGCCCCGGCGCGGCCCTTGGGCTAGACCGCGCCACGACAGATGCCGCAAGGACGCATGCCATGGCCAAGCCCAAAAAAGAGCCCCGCCCCAAGGCCGAAACGCCCAAAGGGTTCCGCGATTATTTCGGCGCCGAGGTGACGACCCGCGCCGCGATGCTGAACGCGATTGCCGGGGTCTATCATCGCTATGGCTTTGACGCGCTGGAATCGAGCGCGGTCGAGACGGTCGAGGCGCTGGGCAAGTTTCTGCCCGATGTCGACCGGCCCAATGAGGGGGTCTTTGCCTGGCAGGATGAAGACGAGAAATGGCTGGCACTGCGCTATGACCTGACCGCGCCCTTGGCCCGCGTTTATGCCCAACACCGCAACGATCTGCCGACACCCTATCGGCGCTATGCGATGGGGCCTGTCTGGCGCAATGAAAAGCCGGGACCAGGGCGGTTTCGCCAGTTCTATCAATGCGATGCAGATACGGTGGGCACGGCGTCAATGGCGGCGGATGCCGAGATTTGCGCCATGCTGGCCGATGCGCTGGAAGAGGTGGGCATCCCGCGCGGCGATTATGTGGTGCGGGTGAATAACCGCAAGGTTTTGAATGGGGTGTTGGAGGTTGCGGGGCTGCTTGACCCCGCAGAACCGGACCGCTTCGCGGAAGAACGCGGGATCGTTTTGCGCGCGATTGATAAACTGGATCGTTTGGGACCAGAGGGTGTGCGCGCCCTGCTAGGCGAAGGGCGGAAAGACGAGAGTGGTGACTTTACTAAAGGTGCAGGCCTGACCAACCTTCAAATCGAAAAGGTTTTGGCCTTCGTCAAAGCTAATGAATTGGTCGACAATGCTATCTTGAACGCAACCAATACCAATAGTGAACCTGACCAGCGGAAACCCCTCGAAGGCAGAAACGCGATACTTTGCCATTTTCTAAGTGAAATCGTGGATTGGTCTAAAATAGGGCGCGAAGGCGTCGACGAACTCGAAGAAATCGCCACCCTTCTCGCCGCCCAAGGTTATGGCCCCGACCGCATCGTGATTGACCCTTCGGTCGTTCGTGGCCTTGGCTATTACACCGGCCCGGTGTTCGAGGCGGAACTCACCTTTGAAATCCTTGATGAAAAAGGCCGCCCGCGCCAATTCGGCAGCGTGGCGGGTGGTGGGCGCTATGATGACCTTGTCGCGCGCTTCACCGGGCAGCAGGTGCCCGCTGTCGGGGTCAGCATCGGCGTGGATCGCCTGCTTGCCGCGCTGCATGCCAAGGGCAAGATCAGCAGCGCAGAGCGTGGCCCGGTGGTGGTCACCGTGATGGACCGCGACCGGATGGCCGACTATCAGGCCATGGTCGGTGAGTTGCGCCAAGCGGGCATTCGCGCCGAAGTCTACCTTGGCAACCCCAAGAACTTTGGCAATCAGATGAAATACGCCGACCGGCGCGGCAGCCCTATCGCGGTGATCTGTGGCGGCGACGAGTTTGCCAAGGGCGTGGTGCAGATCAAGGACCTGATCCTTGGGGCGCAGATCGCCGAAAATGCGACGGTTGAAGAATGGAAAGAACGGCCCAGCCAATATGAGGTGCCGCGCGCCGCACTTGTGGACAAAGTCCGAGACATCCTCGCGGAGCAAAGCTGATGCCGGAACGTGCCGCGATCCGGGCCGAGGCTGCGCGCTTGCGGGCGCTCTTTGAGGCGGCAGGCGCGCTGCCGGTGGAAACCTCTGTGTTGCAACCCGCCGAAGTGCTCTTGGACCTATACGGCGAGGATATCCGCGCACGCGCCTATGTGACGTCGGATGCCTTGCGCGGCGAACAGATGCTGCGCCCCGATTTCACCGTGCCGGTGGTGCAGATGCATATGGAACATGGCGCGGAACCTGCCCGCTATACCTATTCCGGCGAGGTGTTTCGCCGTCAGGAAGAGGATGCGCAGCGCGCCAACGAATACACCCAAGTGGGGTTTGAAATCTTTGAACGCGCCGCACCAGAGGCGGCGGATGCAGAGGTTTTCGCGATGTTCTTTGACATCCTGCGCCCGCTTGGCCTGCGTGCGGCGACGGGGGATATCGGCATCCTGATGGCGGCCGTTGAGGGGCTGCGCACGACCGAGCGCCGCAAGGCCGCACTGCGGCGGCATATCTGGCGGCCCCGGCGGTTTCGCGCGTTGATTGACCGGTTTTCAGGGCGCGCCGTGGTCCCCGAGGCGCGGGCCGCCCTTTTGGCGATGGCAGACCCGATGGCGGGGGCCGAGCCCCTGATCGGGCTGCGTGGCCCGGATGAAATCGCAGGCCGGATCACCGCGCTGCGCGAGGATGCGGCGGCGGGGCCGATTTCCACCTCTGAGGTGCAGTTGCTGGATGCCATCCTCGCGGTGCGCGAAACCAGCGATAACGCGCTGGAGCGACTGCGCGATATCGCGGTGGACATGCCCGCCATTCATGGCGCGGTGGACCGTCTGGCACGACGTCTTTCGGCGATGTCCGAACGCGGGCTCGACATCACCAAACTGGATTTCGAAGCCAGCTATGGGCGCACGCAGATGGAATATTACGATGGCTTCGTCTTTGGCTTTTACGCCGAGAGCCGTCCCGACCTGCCGCCCATTGCCACCGGCGGGCGCTATGATGCGCTAACCCGACAGTTGGGGCGGGGGCGGGAAATTCCGGCGGTGGGCGGCGTCATCCGGCCCGGTCTGGTGCTGGGCCTTGGGGGTGCGACATGACCCTGAAACTGGGGGTGCCGTCCAAAGGGCGGCTGATGGAGAAAACCTTTGACTGGTTCGCCAAGCACGGGATCACGCTGGGGCGCTCGGGGTCCGAGCGTGAATATGCGGGCTATGTGCAGGGCATCGACAACGTCGAACTGATCCTGCTCTCCGCCGGGGAAATCCCGCGTGAATTGGCAGCCGGACGCATCCATCTGGGTGTGACAGGCACCGACCTGATCCGCGAAAAGCTGGGGCAGTGGCAAAATCAGGTGGCAGAGCTGGCGGAACTGGGCTTTGGTCAGGCCGATCTGGTGCTGGCGGTGCCACGTTGCTGGGTGGATGTCAGCCATCTTGACGATCTTGATGCCGCTGCTGCGGCATTCCGGCTCAAGCATGGGTTCCGCATGCGCATCGCCACCAAATATCACCGATTGGTGCGGGATTTCCTGCGCGAGAATGGCGTTGCGGATTATCAACTGATGGACAGTCAGGGTGCCACCGAAGGCACGGTCAAGAACGAAACCGCCGAGGCTATTGCCGATATCACCTCAACCGGCGATACGCTGCGGGCCAATCACCTCAAGGTGTTGGAGGATGGGTTGATCCTGAAATCTCAGGCAACGCTTTTCAAATCGCGGATGGCCCCGATGGAGCCTGCCGATAGGCTTACGCTCAAGGCGCTCAAGCAAAGGCTTGATCTGGAATAAAAAAATGGGGCGGTCCGTTAGGACCACCCCACTGCTTGCGCCTTATCAGAAGCGGAATGCAGCCCGCGCCTGTACCGTGGTGGCATCGACATCAACACCAGCGGTGCCAAAATTTTCGAACTTGTGATAGAGCACTTCACCGCCCAGAGACAGGTTCTGGCTGATCATATGCTCATAGCCCGCGCCGAAGAAATAGCCGTTGTCATCACCAAGCGTGTCGGTGTCGGCCCAGGCATACCCGCCGGTGCCGTAAAGCAGGCCGTTGCCGACCTTGTAACCGAGACGCGATTTGATCCGAAACACATCTTCCAGCGAAGCAGCGGCCCCAAGGTCAATATCAGCAAAGTCGTAATCGAGACCCAGACCAACAACCCAGTTGTTGCCATAGTCATAATCATACCCGGCGATCAGACCGCCGATCAGGCCGTCTCCGTCCACGCCAGCAGCGCCGGTGTCAACATCGCCATAGCCAAGCTGGCCACCCGCGTAAAAGCCAGTCCAATTCGGGCCAACAGGTGCCGGCGGTGCAACCGGGGCTGCGATCACCGGCTCCGGCGTTGGCTCTTGCACATTGCCAGCGAAGGCAGGGGCGGCCATCAGGGCGGTTGCGGTCATCAGCGCTGTGGTTGTTTTCAGCATCTTGTTTCCTTTCAGTCAGTTTATGTCGCTCAGGTCGGGGAGGAGGATCGCCCCTTCGACACACGGTTCGCACCGTTGCTGGATATATCGGGCGACCGTCCCATCAAGACAAGCACCTGACCCAGCCATTTCGATCACACACCCGTGAGTGGCAGGGAAATGCCCAGAATATACTTTTTTCGGCGGATTTTCGCAAGTCGCCGTGTGAAATGCGCAACCCTATGGCGAAAACTGCCTCAGGAGAGTTGAAGCGCAGGGCGCATGGTTTTTCGCGCGCAGTGGCGTTGCACAGCGGCATTTGTGTTGGGTTTGCGCTCAGCGTCACCCACACCGATCCGCACGTTCACATGCGGGCGGCGCGCCAGTGGTTCGCGTGTTCTTACCCCGTCAGCGCCATAGCGCATCCGCTCACAGAACGCCAATATCCGCCAGAGCGGCCGAGAGGGCAGGCGGCAGCGTATCATCCTTGGCGCGCGCTGAGCCAAGGTCGGGCGGCGCATCAGAACCGGGCAAATACCGCCAGCCTTGAAAGGGGCGCTTTTGCGCTGTCGCCGTGCGGATCAACCCCGGTTCAAGCACGATGGCACAGCGGCGGATGCCGTCGCCACCAGTCACCTCATCCAGCCGCAGGATCGGTTGGCGGCATTGCACCAGCCCCTGAATGACCCAATAGATCGAGCCACCGTCCAACAATTCGTCTTCGCGCTTGGGCCACATGCGGGTGACGTGGCGCGGCAGGCCGTCCGGCCCTTTGGCGCGGGGGTCTTTATGCCACTCCTCCAGATCCTCGACAGAGGTGGTGCCGACGCTCAGTTTGATCAGGTGCAAGGCCACGATAAAGAATCTCCCATCCGGGCAGATAGGGTAGTGGAAATACCGGCAGCTTCAAGCTATTGTGGTTCTCTGCCCGTGGATGGAGACCGCCGTGACCCGATTTGCCGCCCCGATTTCCGAACAGATATGGAACATGAAATACCGGTTCCGGAATGGGGACGCTGGCGATGCAAGTGTCGAGGACAGCTGGCGGCGGATCGCGCGCGCTTTGGCAGTGGCCGAGGCAGAGCCGGCGCTCTGGGAAGAGCGGTTCTATCACGCGCTTGAGGATTTCAAATTCCTGCCCGCAGGTCGGATCACCGCCGGGGCTGGCACCGCACGCAAGGTGACGCTCTTTAACTGTTTCGTCATGGGCACCGTGCCTGACGATATGGGCGGCATCTTTGACGGGCTGCGCGAGGCGGCGTTGACCATGCAGCAGGGCGGCGGCATCGGCTATGATTTCAGCACGATCCGGCCCAAGGGGGCCGAGGTCAAGGGCGTGTCGGCGGATGCAAGCGGCCCACTCAGCTTTATGGATGTGTGGGACGCGATGTGCCGCACGATCATGTCGGCAGGTAGCAGGCGCGGTGCGATGATGGCCACAATGCGCTGTGACCATCCAGATATCGAGGCCTTCATCGCCGCGAAATCCGATCCGGCGCGGCTGCGGATGTTCAACCTGTCGGTCTTGATCACCGATGCCTTCATGGAGGCGGTCAAGGCTGACGGCCCGTGGGACCTTCAGTTTGGCGGCAAGGTCTATCATACCGTGCAAGCGCGGGATCTGTGGAACCGGATCATGCAGGCCACCTATGATTATGCCGAACCGGGCGTGATCTTTATCGACCGCATCAACGCGGCCAACAATCTGGCCTATTGCGAAACGATTGCGGCGACCAACCCATGCGGCGAACAGCCCCTGCCGCCCTATGGTGCCTGCCTCTTGGGCTCGATCAATCTGGCGCGGTTGGTGGCAGAGCCGTTTGCAGCGGGCGCGCGGGTGGATGAGGCCGCACTTGACGATCTGGTGCGCGTGGCTGTGCGCATGATGGACAATGTCGTGGATGTCAGCGGTTTTCCCTTACCTGCGCAGGCCGCCGAGGCGCAGGCCAAACGGCGGATCGGGCTGGGCGTGACGGGGCTTGCCGATGCGCTCTTGATGGTCGGGCTGCGCTATGGCTCGGACGCCGCCGTGCAACAGACCGAGGCGTGGTTGCATGCCATCGCGCGGGCGGCCTATCTTGCAAGCGTTGACTTGGCCCGCGAAAAGGGCGCGTTCCCGCTCTTTGACCGCGACGCCTATCTGGCCTCTGGCACGATGCAGACGATGGATGCCGATGTGCGCGCCGCCGTGGCTGAACATGGCATTCGCAACGCGCTTCTGACCAGCATCGCGCCGACTGGCACCATCAGCCTTTATGCGGGCAATGTCAGCAGCGGAATCGAGCCTGTCTTTGCCTATAGCTACACCCGCAAGGTGCTGCAAAAGGATGGCAGCCGCACCGAGGAAGAGGTGATAGATTACGCCGTGCAGATGTGGCGCGACCGGATGGGCGATGCGCCTCTGCCCGAGCATTTCGTCAACGCCCAGACCCTGCCGCCCGAGGATCACGTCAAGATGCAGGCGGCGGCGCAGAAATGGGTGGATAGCAGCATCTCGAAAACCATCAACTGCCCCGAGGACATCTCCTTTGAGGCGTTCAAGAATGTCTATCTTCAGGCTTGGGATCTGGGGTGCAAAGGCTGCACCACCTATCGGCCCAATGCGGTGACAGGCAGCGTCCTGAGCGTGTCCGAGACCACGGACAAGGCCCCGGGTGAAACGCGGGGCGATGTCCCTGCAACCGGCGGCGAGGTGGTCTATATGTCCGAACCGCTCGACCGCCCCAAAGAGCTGGAGGGTGCCACCTACAAGCTGAAATGGCCCGACAGCAACCATGCGATCTATGTCACCGTCAATGACATTGTTCTGGGCGGGCATCGGCGGCCCTTCGAGGTGTTCATCAACTCCAAGAACATGGAACATTATGCCTGGACGGTGGCCCTGACCCGCATGATCTCGGCGGTGTTCCGGCGTGGGGGCGATGTGTCCTTTGTGGTGGAAGAGCTCAAAGCCGTGTTCGACCCGCGCGGCGGCGCTTGGATGCAGGGCAAATACGTGCCCAGCATTCTGGCCGCCATCGGCGGCGTGCTCGAACAGCACATGGTCCAGATCGGGTTTCTAGCGGGCGAAGGTATGGGCCTCAAAGAGGATCCGCATGCGCAGGTCGCAGGTCAGGACAGCCCCCGCAAATCCCCCGCCTGCCCCGCCTGCGGCCAATACGACATGCGCATGATCGAGGGTTGCATGACCTGTGCAAGCTGCGGACACAGCAAATGTGCCTAAGGCGGCACGGTGACATCGTTTCGGTTTTTCGTTGAAACGCCGAAACGGTTTCACTGCATGATCTGGCGCAATTTCTAGCCCCTAAGGTCCATCAGCCTTATTTCACGCGTCGCCTCTCAGGATCGGCGCGAGTGCGGCCCGATCGAAATTCGCGCCACACAGCAAGACCACGCTTGGTCCTGTTCCGCGTCGGCCCGTGTCTTTTGTCCAAGCCGCCAAGGCCAGTGCCGCCGAACCCTCGACCAGCATCTTCTCGGTCCATGCGATCTGCTCGATGCCTGCGGCGATTTCCGCTTCGGTGCAGTCGATCATGTCATCGACCACTTCAGCGGCAAGCGGCAGGGTGATCGTATCCGCGTCGAAACCACCGGCGACACCATCGGCAAGCGTTGGCTTGTGGTCCACTTCGACAGGATGACCGGCACGCAGGCTCGTGGCAAAGGCCGAGGAATTCACGGCGCTTACCCCCACGATACGCGTTCGCGGCGCGTAGGCTTTCAGCACGCAGCCAATGCCGGAAATAAGACCACCCCCGCCCATGGCGATATAAACGGTGTCAAGCTCTGGCAATTGGTCAATCAATTCAAGCCCGATGGTGCCCTGTCCGGCGATGACATCGGCGTCGTTGTAGGGCGACACATAGGTGATCCCCTCTGCGACGGCCATCTCCCTCGCGTGTCGTTCAGCAAGGCCGGAATCGTTTGAATGCAGGATCGTGCGCACGCCAAGCGCCTGAATACGCGACAGTTTTTCCTGTGCCACGGTTTCTGGCAGCACAACCGTCATCGCATGGCCTGTCATCTGCGTCGCCGTGGCAACGGCCAGCCCATGATTGCCCGACGAGGCCGTGATCACCGGCGTGTCCGTGGGCAGTGTGGTCAGTTTGGCCATGGCCCCGCGAAATTTGAACGACCCGGTTCTTTGCAGATTTTCGCATTTATAGGCCAAACGCGACTGATCGTTCGACCCACCTCGAGAGAAAATACAAGGCGTCTCGTGGATTGCCGCGCGAATTCTCTGTCGGATTTCGACGGATCGCGCCGCCTGTTGGTAGACATTGACCGAAAGACGCATTCAGGGCTTTCCTTTGACATTACTGGCCGGGGCAGGGCCGATGCGGCTGCGCGTTTACGCCGACGATATGCAACGCGCAGGCCCCGCCATTGTGACCATGAATTCATGGCGAAGCCACAGTCAAGGCGTGCTGTGTCGCCGTTGATTTTCCAGCGCCGCCGCAGGCACCACGACAGCGCCAGAGAGATTGCGGGGCACCGCGTCGGGGCGGTCCCGTTCTTTTCAAACCCGGCTACGCCCCTGCACGGCCTCAGGTCTGGTGGATATATGTCCCCGGTGCTGTCGCGATACTGGGATAGTTTGCATCTGTGCCGGGTTGGCGCGCAGGGACGGTGCCACTGCTTTGGCGTGCCAGCCATTTTGACCATTCGGGCCACCACGATCCGGGCACAGGATCATGCGCCGCCAGCCATGTATCGGGATCGCGGTAAAGCGCCAGCGCCGGGCGATGGCCGATCCGATAGTGCCGCCCTCTATGCCCCGGCTCTGACAAGATGCCGCTGTTATGGCCCCCTTTGGTCAACAGAAAATGCAGGTCGCAATCGGTAAAGAGGGCTGTTTTGTAGACGGAGCGCCACGGTGCGATGTGATCGGTCTCGGTGCCAATGACAAAGACCGGCCCCGAGATATCCTTGAGCGCGATAACCTTGCCATCCACGGCAAATCGCCCCGCCGAGATGCGGTTCTCCAGAAAAATGCCGCGCAGATACTCCGAATGCATCCGGGCTGGCATCCGGGTGGTGTCATTGACCCAAACGGTGACATCGGTGGGCAAGTCCGGCTCTCCGAGGAAATACCGCCGCACCGCGCGCGACCAGATCAAATCCTCAGACCGGATCGCGGCAAAGGCCCCCGACATCTGCGGCCGGTCCAGATAGCCCTGCGACCACATCAGATCCTCCAGAAAGGCGACCTGACTTTCGTCGAGAAAAAGCAGCAATTCGCCCGCTTCGGCGAAATCTACCTGGGCCGCCATCAGGGTGACCGATGCCAATCGGTCCTCACCGTCGCGCGCCATTGCCGCCGCCGCGATAGCCAGTAGCGTCCCACCAAGGCAATAGCCGTTGGCATGCACCTTTTGCCCCGGCACGATGTCGTTGATGACGTCTAGCGCCTGCATGACGCCCTGCTTGCGATACGCCTCTAGCGACAGGTCCGCGTCTTCCGCTCCCGGATTACGCCACGAGATACAAAAGACAGTGAATCCCTGTCCAACCAGCCACCGGACCAAGGAATTCTCGGGCGAGAGATCGAGAATGTAGTATTTCATGATCCATGCCGGCACGATCAGCACTGGTTCGGCCTGCACGTCGGATGTGGTGGGCGAATACTGGATCAACTCCATCAGGTCGTTGCGATAGACCACGACACCCGGCGTGCAGGCCAGAACCTTGCCAAGCGCAAACTCTTTCGGCACAGGCCGATGCTCCTGCGCCAGAATATGCCGGGCGTCGTCAGCACAGCGCGCAGCCCCGTCAATCAAGTTGCGCCCGCCTGTCGCCCGTGTCTTTTCCAGAATTTCCGGATTGCCCAATGGGAAATTGGAAGGCGACACCGTATCAAGAAGCTGTCGCATCATAAAGCCGGTGCGATCCGCATTCTGTCGGCGCAATCCGCGCAGCTCTGATGTTGCCGCATGCCACCAGTCTTGCGTGGCCAGAAACCCCTGCTGCCAGAGGGAAAAGGGCGGCTTGTCCCAGCCTTGATGCGACCAGCGCGTATCATAGGGCCCCGGCTTGAATGGCTTTTCCGCAGGCTGATCCAACGCCTGCGCGGAGGCAAATTGCATCAGCTTCAACGCATTGGCCCGCCACCGTTCCATCAGCTCCAATTGCCGCCCCGGCGCACGGCCCAGATGCATGGCCCAGTCGCTCCAGGCATCAATCATCGCGTGTGGCGACAGCCCACCGGTGAATTGCGCAAGACTGGCCATGGCGCTTCGGTCAAGGGCCGCGTGGGGATGTGGATCGCGGCTTGCGTGGGATGGCTCTTCTGCAGGTGTTTGCACCAAGGGCACGACCAAGGGCAGGCGCTCTGCCGCGTCAGTCTTGGAGCGCGGTTTCTGGCTTCGGCTGGGGGTGTGGGCCATGCTGCAATGCTCTCCTGTGATCTGAGGGGGCAACTCAATGCGCGTGTTCGTCTGATGCTCACCGGCTACAGTCTCGCGCGCAGTCCTGCGCGCACCGCCCAAGGTAGCCAAGGCACGCAGGCACACGCTGCCGGGCCATCAGGGCGAAAGACCACTCATGGGCCAAGTATCCTCCTATTCGCCGAAAATGCCCCTGACATGAATCAAATACGCCTCCGACCTGGTGCACTATGCTGGCAGATGTTGCCCCGAGTTTAACCATTCGAGAGTTGCGCGTCGGGGGCATGACCAAGTTTTCATGAGAATGGCACAAACGCTTCGGCAAAACTCTCACGTCACCCTGGACGGCACGCGCGTCCCCGCCGCAGTTTTAACCACGTCAAGGAGAGCAGGATGACCGACGCGCGTCAAACAGCCGCCATGCACGCAACATCCCCCGAAAGCGCCCTTGCCGCGCTCGATGTCACGCGCGACGGGCTGAGATCACAAGACGCCGCCCGCCGTCTGGCGGCCCATGGCCCAAACCGTCTGCCAGAGCCGCCCAGACGCAATCCGATCCTGCGGTTCCTCGGCCATTTCCACAATGTGCTGATCTACGTTCTCCTTGCCTCTGCGATGGTGACGGCGGCCTTGGGGCATTGGGTCGATACCGGGGTGATCCTTGCTGTGGTTCTGGTCAATGCCCTCATCGGCTTTCTTCAAGAAGGCCGGGCCGAACAGGCGATGGCGGCACTTCGCAAGATGCTCGCACCGAACTGCGCCGTTCTGCGCGATGGTCAAAGGCTCAGTATCGACGCCGCTGATCTGGTGCCGGGCGACATCGTGCTGATCGAGGCGGGTGATCGGGTGCCTGCCGATCTCCGGCTGATCGAGGCGCGCGGCCTCAAGGCCGAAGAGGCGATCCTTACGGGCGAATCCGTGCCCACCGACAAGACAATTGCGCCGGTGCCCCAAGATGCGCCGCTTGGCGATCAATCGTCGATGCTGTTTTCCGGCACGTTCATCGCATCGGGCACGGGGCGCGGTGTGGTCACGGCCACCGGTGGTCACAGCCAGATTGGTCGGATCAGTGGCATGTTGGGCAGCATCGAGACGCTGACCACCCCACTCGTGGCGCAGATGGATCTGTTCGCGCGTTGGCTTTCGGTATTCATCCTCATGGTGGCCGCCGCGCTGCTGGTTTACGGATATTTCGTGGGGCATCTGCCATTTCGCGAATTCTTCATGGCGATTGTCGGCCTCTCTGTTGCGGCCATTCCCGAAGGCCTGCCCGCCGTCCTCACGATCACGCTTGCCGTCGGTGTAACGGCGATGGCGCGGCGCAATGCAATCATCCGCCGCCTGCCTGCGATTGAAACGCTGGGGTCAGTGTCTGTGATCTGCTCGGACAAGACCGGCACGCTCACGCGCAACGAAATGATGGTGGTGGCGCTGGCCCCGGCAGGGCACGTGGTCAAGGTCAGCGGCAGCGGCTATGCCCCGCACGGCGCATTGCGCGGGCCTGATGCCGATACAGCCCCCGCCGACCAGATGGTTTTGCAGGACTTTGCCCGCGTGGCAGCACTTTGCAACGATGCCATGCTGCATCCCCATGGCGATGCGTGGCACGTTGAGGGGGATCCGATGGAGGGCGCCTTGTCGGCCTTGGCCGGCAAGATCACAGGTCAGGGTCACAGATCTTTTCAAGACTGGATACGCAGTGATGCGATCCCCTTCGATGCGGCGCATCGCTACATGGCGACGCTTGATCGTGAT
This sequence comes from Roseovarius mucosus, assembly GCF_002080415.1. NCBI lineage: Bacteria > Pseudomonadati > Pseudomonadota > Alphaproteobacteria > Rhodobacterales > Roseobacteraceae > Roseovarius > Roseovarius mucosus. Next base: position 2,624,166 of record NZ_CP020474.1, read on the forward strand.
CCAGAGGGCCGCTTGTGGATTCATGTCAAAGGCGCCCCCGAGGCGGTGTTGAACCTTTGCGCCGACCAGCGCATAGCCGGGCACAAGACAGAGCCGCTCGACCGTGCCTATTGGCATGCCAAGATCGAAGACTTCGCCTCAGAAGGGCAGCGCGTGATTGCCGTTGCTACAGGCACCGCCCCCGTCACGCAGACTGGCCTCACCCACTTGGGCCTTGACGCGCATCTCACCCTGATTGGTCTCGTCGGGCTTGTGGATCCCCCCCGCCCCGAGGCGATTGCAGCGGTTACCGAATGCCATGCCGCCGGAATCCGGGTCAAGATGATCACCGGCGATCATGCCGCGACGGCCCGCGCCATTGGCGGAATGATCGGGCTCAGAAACAGCGCGCGCGTGCTGACCGGCGCTGATCTTGCGGCGATGGATGACGCAGAGCTTGCCGAGGCGGCGCTTGCGACCGATATTTTCGCCCGCACCTCTCCTGCGGACAAGCTGCGCCTTGTCACCGCGTTGCAGGCGCGCGGCCTGGCCGTGGCCATGACCGGCGATGGGGTAAACGATGCCCCCGCCCTCAAGCGCGCAGATGCCGGGATCGCCATGGGCCTCAAAGGCAGCGAAGCCGCAAAGGAAGCCGCCGATCTGGTTCTGGCGGATGACAATTTCGCCTCCATCGCCGCCGCAGTGCGCGAGGGCCGGACCGTTTACGACAATATCAAAAAGGTGATCAGCTGGACGCTGCCCACAAATGCGGGCGAGGCGATGACGATCATCGTGGCCTTGTTTGCCGGGATGGCCCTGCCGATCACGGCTGTGCAAATCCTCTGGGTCAACCTCATCACCGGCGTCACCCTTGGTCTGGCGCTCGCGTTTGAGCCGTCAGAGCCCGGCACCATGCGCCGCCCACCCCACCCACGCGGGGCACCGCTTTTGACCGGTACGCTGATCTGGCAGATCGCCCTTATCTCAACTCTGATCTCGATGGCGGTTTTCGGGATGTATTTCTATGCAACTGACAGGGGGTATCCGGTTCCTCTCGCCCAGACCATCGCGATGAACACCCTCGTTGTGCTTCAGATTTTCTACCTGTTCTTCATCCGCAACATCTATGGCACCTCCCTCACTTGGGCCGCAGCAAAGGGCACACCGATTGTCTGGGCCTGCGTTGCCGCCGTCACTGTGGCACAGGTCGCAATCACCTACCTGCCGCCGTTTCAGGCGATCCTCGGCACCCAGGCCGTGCCCCTCTTCGACGGGATGCTGATCCTTGTGATCGGGATCGCTTTCTTCGCGCTGATAGAAACAGAAAAGCAGATGCGGCTTGCCGTCTTGCCACTCAAGCCAGATCGGCACGTCTGAACCGCCTAGGCGCTTCAGATACATCTAAGACAATCGTGCAGATCCCACAGCGCGCCGGGCGTAACGCGATCCTGTGATGGGCTATAAAATCCGTGACTGGATTGCCCAACACTCCGCCGAACAAGGGCTCATCGCCCGGCTTTGCAGTTCTGCCTGCCTTATAGGCGGTTTGCCTGCGAAGCACGCAAAACGGGCGATGCTCCGGCCCGGTGCGATGGGTATCCCGCCAAAAGCGATTGCACTTGCCCACCGCCCATGACCTCCAACGGGGCACGGCAGCGAGCGCAGGGCATGAAACTTCACATCGTTATTGTAGAGCCAGACGAAACCCGCGCCAAACTGGTGATCGACAGCCTGCAACCGCTTGGCCACCAGGTGACGGTCATTGCCGAACCGGCAGGCCTCTCCCGGCGTGTATCTGATATTGCCCCCGATATCGTGCTGATAGACATGTCCAACCCATCGCGCGACACGCTCGAGGAAATGGCCCTTGCCTCTGGTCCGATGGAGCGGCCTGTCGCCTTTTTTGTTGACCGCACGGATAGGGATTTGACGAAACAGGCGATCGAGGCTGGCGTATCGGCCTATGTCGTGGACGGGTTGCAGCCCGAGCGTGTGGCCTCTGTGATGGACGCCGCCATTGCCCGTTTCCAGATGTTCCGTCGCATGCGGAGGGAGCTGGAAACCACCCGCCGCGCGCTGGAAGAGCGCAAGCTGATCGACCGTGCCAAGGGTATCTTGATGAAAGCGCGCGGCCTGACCGAAGAAGAGGCCTATGCGCTCTTGCGCAAGACCGCGATGGATCAAGGCCGCAAGGTGGCCGAAGTGGCCAGCGCGCTGGTCACAGCGGCGGGGTTGCTCTCATGACCCTTGCCGTGCTGCGGATTGGTTTTGTTCCGCTTCTGGATATGGCCCCGATTGTCATCGCGCATGAAATGGGATTTGCCGCAGCAGAGGGGCTGGCCTTTGACCTGCGCCGCGCGCCATCATGGTCCAGCCTGCGTGATCTGTTGCTCTGGGGCCAGGTGGATGCGGCGCATATGCTGGCCCCCTTGCCGGTGGCGATGGCCTTGGGGTTGGGCGGCGCTGTGGAACGGCTGGATATCCTTCAGGTTCTCTCGCTGAACGGCGATGTGATCGGCGTTTCGCAGGCGCTTTCTGATCGGCTGCGCGCCACGGGCCATGATTTCGGCTTTGCCGACGCGGCGTGCGCGGCGCGCGATCTCGCTCTGGCGGCGAACGGCGTCTTGCGGATCGGTGTGCCGTTTCCCTTTTCGACCCATGTCGAACTTGTCCGATACTGGCTGCGGGATGCTGATCTGGAATTCGCGTTGAATACCATTCCGCCGCCGCGCATGGCCGAAGCACTCGCCGCTGGCGAAATCGACGCCTTCTGTGTCGGAGAGCCGTGGGGCTCTGTCGCGGTCGAGCAGGGCGCTGGCACGCTCTTGCTGCCCAGCCGCGCGATATGGGCGGTCGCCCCGGAAAAGGTATTGGCCGCCCGCCATGACTGGGTATGCGAGAATCCCTCTCTGACGGGGCGGCTGATGCGCGCGATCTGGCGCGCGGCGCGGTGGCTCTGCCTGCCCGAAAACCGCGCCATCGCCTCTGAAATTCTGGCACGGTCCGAATATGTGAACGCCCCCGCCGAACTCCTGGATCGCGCCCTAAGGGGCGAGATGGTGATTTCCCCACAGGGCGAATTGCGCCGTGTGCCGGATATGATCCGCTTTTTCGATGGCGCGGCCAGCTTTCCTTGGCGGTCCCAAGCGGCTTGGTTCGCCGACCAGATGGCGGCGCGCCACGGGTTTGATCGCAGCCTCAGCCTTGCCGCCGCCAAGGCGATTTGTCGGACCGATCTCTATCGGCTGAACCTGCGATCCGCCGGCGCAGACCTGCCCGGTGCCTCTGAAAAGCTGGAAGGCAGCCTGCTTCACCCGACCGCCGTCGCCTCTGAACAGGGGGAAATGATCCTCACGCCCGATGTATTTTTCGATGGGCAGATTTTCGACTCCGGCCAGAAATTCGGATGATTTTTTAGGCATCAAAGCGCTCGCGCAGAAAAACGCAGGGCCGTCGCGCGCTTTTTTGCTGCAATGCAGCGCCCGTCTTGCCACATCATAGGGACGGGTTGGCAAGGATGCCGATTCGTTAAATCAGGGTCCAATGAAGGACCCCCATGGGCATAGCCGCCTGACCTGCTTGCGCATTCTGCGCAAACGAGGTCGGCGGCTTTTTCGTTTTCAACCCGGTGTTCCGGGCCATCGCCAGAGGAGACCTTCATGATCCGCAAGCTCATTACAACGACCACCCTGATCGCCGCTCTTGCCGCCACATCGCTGCGCGCCGATACCCTGCCCGAAATAGAGGATCTGACCCTCGGGTTCATCAAGCTCACCGATATGGCCCCGCTCGCCATCGCCTATGAAAAGGGCTATTTCGAGGACGAGGGCCTGTTTGTCACCCTCGAGGCACAGGCCAACTGGAAGGTGCTGCTTGACGGGGTGATCGACGGCAACCTGCACGGCGCGCATATGCTTGCGGGTCAGCCCTTGGCGGCGACCATCGGTTTTGGCACTCAGGCGCATATCGTCACCCCCTTCGTGATGGACCTGAACGGCAACGCGACAACGGTCTCGAACGAGGTTTGGGATCTCATGCGCCCCGCCATTCCGTCGGATGCCGAGGGCAAGCCCCTTCACCCCATTTCCGCCAGCGCGCTGCGCCCGGCGCTTGAGGCTTTTGCCGATCAGGGCCGCCCGTTCAACATGGGCATGGTCTTTCCGGTCTCGACCCATAATTTCGAACTCCGCTACTGGCTTGCCGCAGGCGGTATCCATCCCGGTTTCTACAGCACCGACAACATCTCGGGCCAGATCAACGCCGAGGCGCTCTTGTCCGTGACACCACCGCCCCAGATGCCCGCCACCCTCGAGGCGGGCACCATCTCGGGCTATACCGTGGGCGAGCCGTGGAACCAGCAGGCCGTTGCCATGGGCATTGGCGTGCCAGTGGCCACCGATCTGGATGTGTTCCCGATGCGTGCCGAAAAGGTGCTTGGCCTGCGTTCCGACTTTGTTCAGGACAACCCCAACACCGTGCGTGCCCTGACCCGTGCCTTGATCCGCGCCGCGCTCTGGCTGGATGAAAATGACAATGCCAACCGCGAAGAGGCGGTGCAGATCATCAGCCGCCCAACCTATGTCGGCGCGGATGTGGCGGTGCTGCGCAACTCCATGACCGGCACCTTTGAATATGAACAGGGAGACGTGCGGCCGGTGCCCGACTTCAACGTGTTCTTCCGCTACAATGCCAACTATCCCTTCGCCTCTGATGCCGTCTGGTATCTGACCCAGATGCGCCGGTGGGGCCAGATCACGCAGGCGCAAACCGACGACTGGTATGTCGAAACGGCGCGCAGCGTGTTCCGCACCGATCTTTTCGAGGCCGCAGCCCAATCGCTGGTCGAGGATGGTGTGGTGCCTGCCGATGCTTTCCCCTTTGGCAATGACGGGTTCCGCGATGTGGTGGATCACGCGATAGACGGCATCCCCTTCGATGGCCGCGCGCCCAATGCCTATATCGACAGCCTGCCAATTGGCCTCAAGGGCGATCAAACCGTTGTGGGCAACGAGGTGCAGGGCTGAGGCCCCGCCATTGGCAAGGAGTGCAAGACATGACGGCAATCGACCCCGCCCAACTTCAAACCGAACGCCGCGCGCGGCTGTTCACTCGGATCAACAGGCTGGACGGCTGGTTCAAGGTGTTGGGCCTGTCCTTTCTGACCCCGCTGCTCAAGGCGGCGGCAGGCGACAACCCCAAAGCACAGGCCAGACAGATCTGGCAACTTCTGGGCGTGCCGGTTCTGGCGATCCTCGGATTCCTCGTGCTTTGGGGCAATTTGGCACCACGGGTGGAGACATCGCTTGGGGCGATCCCCGGCCCGGCGCAGGTCTGGGAACAGGCGATCGTACTGCATGACGAGCATGTTGCAGAACAGGCGCGCAAGGCCGACTTCTTCGCGCGTCAGGATCAACGCAACGCAGAGCTGATTGCCGCCGGTCAGGCCGACCGCGTGCGCGAACGGCCCTACACCGGCTCGCCCACCTATTATGCGCAGATCTGGACCTCGGTTCAGACGGTGTTCTTCGGCTTTCTGATTGCCACCGCCGTGGCTGTGCCGCTGGGCATTGCGGCGGGGCTGTCGCCAACCGCCAACGCGGCGCTCAATCCGTTGATCCAGATTTTCAAACCCGTCAGCCCTCTGGCTTGGCTGCCCATTGTCACCATGGTGGTCTCGGCGGTCTATGTGACGCAAGACGGCATGTTTTCGCGGTCGTTCCTGACCTCGGCCATCACCGTGACGCTCTGCTCGCTCTGGCCCACGCTGATCAACACCTCGCTGGGGGTGGCCAGCATTGACCGTGACCTGATCTCGGTCAGCCGGGTGCTGAAACTAACCACCTGGACCAAGATCACCCGCCTCGTGCTGCCCTCGGCGCTGCCTCTGATCTTCACCGGGCTGCGGCTCTCGCTTGGTGTGGGCTGGATGGTGCTGATCGCAGCGGAAATGCTGGCGCAAAACCCCGGCCTTGGCAAATTCGTCTGGGACGAATTTCAGAACGGCTCGTCCACCAGCCTCGCCAAGATCATGGTTGCGGTCTTCACCATCGGCATCATTGGCTTTTTGCTGGATCGCCTGATGTATGCGGCGCAATCGCTCTTCACCTTTTCGGACAACAGGTAAATCGCCATGGCCATTCTGGAATTCAAAAACCTGTGCAAGGGCTTCGGCACCGGATTGCAGCGCCGCGAGGTGCTCAGGAACATTACCCTTGCGGTCGAAGAGGGCGAGTTTCTGGCGATCCTGGGCTTTTCCGGCACGGGCAAGACCACGCTGATCAACCAAATGGCGGGGCTCTCCCAGCCTGACAGCGGCGAGGTCTTGTTCAAAAACAAACCCATCACCGGGCCGGGGCCGGAACGGGGGGTGGTGTTTCAGTCCTATTCGCTGATGCCGTGGCTGACGGTTGCGGGCAATGTGGCGCTTGCGGTGGATGCCGTGCACAAATCCGCAGGCCGCGCCGAACGGGCGGCCATGGTGGATAAATACATCGCCATGGTGGGCCTCAGCCACGCCAAGACGCGGTATCCGGCGGAATTGTCCGGGGGCATGCGCCAACGGGTCTCGGTCGCGCGTGCCCTTGCCATGACACCCGAAGTCCTGCTTCTGGATGAACCGCTCTCAGCGCTTGACGCGCTCACCCGCGCCAACCTGCAGGACGAGATCACGCGGATCTGGCAGGCGGACCAAAAAACCGTCGTTCTCATCACCAATGATGTGGACGAAGCACTCTTGCTTGCCGACCGCATCATTCCATTGACCCCGGATGGCACCCTCGGCACCGCCTTCAAGGTCGCGCTGCCGCGTCCACGTATCCGCAGTGCCATGAACAACGATCCAGCGTTCAAGCGACTGCGCGCCGATGTCACGAAATACCTGATGGAGGTGGGCATCGCGTCCAAGGTCGCAGAGACACGGCACTTGCCACAGGTCACGCCCATTCACGGCACGCCCAAGGCCTATGCCGAAGCCGCCAAAAGCCCGCTTGCCGAAAAATATCTCGAATTCTCGCAGCTCTCCAAGGTCTATCCAACCTCCGAGGGGCCCCTGACCGTGGTCGACCGCTTCGACCTCAAGATGAAAAAGGGCGAATTCATCAGCCTGATCGGCCATTCGGGGTGCGGTAAATCCACCGTTCTGACCATGGCGGCCGGTCTCAACGAAATCTCCGGCGGCGCGATCAAACTTGATGGCCACGAGGTGCGCGGGGCCGATCCCGAGCGCGCCGTGGTGTTTCAGGCGCCCAGCCTCTTTCCTTGGCTGACCGCCAAGGAAAACGTGGCCATCGGTGTGGATCGTGTCTATCCGCGTGCCAGCCGCGCGGAACGTCAGGATGTGGTGGAATACTATCTTGAACGTGTGGGCTTGGGCGACAGCATGGACCGGCGCGCTGCCGATCTTTCCAACGGTATGAAACAGCGGGTGGGCATTGCCCGCGCCTTCGCCCTTTCCCCCAAACTTTTGTTGCTGGATGAGCCTTTTGGCATGCTGGACAGCCTGACGCGCTGGGAATTGCAAGAGGTGCTGATGGAGGTCTGGTCGCGCACCAAGGTGACGGCGGTTTGCGTGACCCATGACGTGGACGAGGCGATCTTGCTCGCGGATCGTGTGGTGATGATGACCAACGGGCCGCATGCCCGCATCGGCAAAATCGTGGATGTAAACCTGCCCCGCCCCCGCACCCGCAAGGCGCTGCTCGAACATCCCGACTACTACAGCTACCGCGCTGAGGTTCTGCAATTCCTTGAGGATTACGAACACGGCGCTCACAAGAAAGAGGCTGCATGATGAAACGCAAACTTGTTGTCATCGGCGCGGGCATGGCCTCGGGGCGGGCGCTCGAGCATCTGCTGGCTGCCGATCCCGACGGCTGGGATATCACCCTCTTCAACGCCGAGCGGCGCGGCAATTACAACCGGATCATGCTCTCGCCCGTCCTTTCAGGGGAAAAAACCTATGCGGATATCGTCACCCATGACGATGCCTTTTACGCGCAGCACAACATCACCTGCCGCTTCGGCGAAAGCGTGGTGCGGATCGACCGCGCGGCCAAGCTGGTCTATTCCAATACGGGCACCGCACCCTATGACAAGCTGCTGATTGCCACCGGATCGGCCCCCTTCCTCATCCCCGTCGCAGGCAAGGATCTGCCCGGCGTCCTTACCTATCGTGATATGGACGACACGCAGGCCATGATCGACGCCTCTGCGCGACCATGCGCCAAGGCCGTTGTCATCGGCGGCGGATTGCTCGGGCTCGAGGCGGCGGCAGGTCTCGCGGCGCGCGGCATGGAGGTGACGGTCATTCACCTGATGGGCCACCTGATGGAACGACAACTTGATCCCGCCGCAGGCTATCTGCTGCAAAAGGATCTCGAGGCGCGCGGCATCCGCGTGCATTGCAAAGGGGCCACCAAGGCAATTCTCGGCCAAGACCGGGTCGAGGCCGTGTTGCTCGAGGATGGCACGATCTACGCGGCTGATCTGGTCTGCATGGCCGTCGGCATCCGCCCCGAAACCCGCATCGCCACCGATGCCGCCCTCGAAATCGGGCGCGGCATCTTGGTGAATGACCAGATGATAACCTCTGACCCCGATATTCTGGCCGTGGGCGAATGCGTGGAACATAACGCACAGCTTTTTGGGCTGGTGGCCCCCCTCTACGATCAGGCACGGGTGGTTGCGGCAACGCTTCTGGGACAGGCGGCGGCGTTTCAACCGGCCCAGACCGCAACCAAGCTCAAGGTCACGGGCGTTGACCTCTTCAGCGCTGGCGACTTTGCCGAGGGCCAAGGGCGCGAGGATATCGTGTTTCGAGACCCGGCGCGCGGCGTCTACAAACGCTTGATCATCGAGGCCGACCGCCTGATTGGCGCGGTGATCTATGGCGACACCGCCGATGGCTCATGGTTCTTTGGCCTGATCAAGGACGGCACCCCGATTGCCCCGATGCGCGACACGCTGATCTTTGGCCCGGCCTATCAGGGGGGGGCCCAAACGGACCCTTTGGCAGCCGTTGCAGCCTTGCCGCCTGAGGCGGAAATCTGTGGCTGTAACGGCATTTGCAAAGGCACGATCGTGGCCGCAATCCATGGCGGTGCCACCACCCTCACAGCGATCAAGGCCCAGACCAAGGCCAGCGCCTCTTGTGGCACCTGCACAGGGCTGGTCGAGCAGGTTCTGGCCAGCACGCTCGGCGATGCCTTCCAGAGGCCCGCAGCCCAGCCAATCTGCGGTTGCACCGACCTGACGCACGAGGATGTGCGCCGCCTGATCAAGGCGCGCGGCCTCAAATCCATGCCTGCCGTGATGCAGGAACTGGGTTGGAGAACCTCTTGTGGCTGTCATCACTGTCGACCTGCGCTGAACTTTTACCTGCTCGCCGACTGGCCGATGGATTATACCGACGATGCCCAAAGCCGCTTCGTCAACGAACGCAACCACGCCAATATCCAAAAAGACGGCACCTATTCGGTGGTGCCGCGCATGTGGGGCGGCATGACCAACCCCCGCGAATTGCGCGCCATTGCCGATGCCGCCGACAAATACGCCATCCCGGCGGTCAAGGTGACAGGCGGCCAGCGCATCGACCTTTTGGGTGTCAGGAAAGAAGACCTGCCGCATGTCTGGGCCGATCTGAACGCGGCGGGGCTGGTGTCAGGCCACGCCTATTCCAAGGGCCTGCGCACTGTCAAAACCTGTGTCGGCACCGATTTTTGCCGCTTTGGCACGCAGGATTCGACCGGGCTGGGGATCAAGCTGGAACAACGCCTCTGGGGGTCGTGGACCCCGCACAAGGTCAAGCTGGCGGTTTCGGGCTGCCCCCGCAACTGCGCCGAAGCCACCTGCAAGGATGTGGGCATCGTCTGCGTCGACTCCGGGTTCGAGATCGGCGTTGGCGGTGCCGCCGGGATGGACCTGCGCGAAACAGATCGTTTGGCCAAGGTCGCCACAGAACAAGAGGCGATCGACCTGACCGTGGCCTTTGTGCAGCTTTACCGCGAACACGCCAAATATCTGGATCGCCCCTATAAATGGCTGGCCAAGGTGGGTTTGGCATGGGTGCAGGCGCAGATTGTCGAGGATGCCGCCACCCGCGCCGCCCTGATCGCCCGGTTCGATCTGTCGCAAAGCCTGTATCAACGCGACCCTTGGGCAGACCGCGCCACCCCACAGGCGCAGGCGGATTTCGCGCCGCTGGCCGATCTGACACAGGAGGCGGCGGAATGAGGAGCCCCGATCAAAACTGGCTCGATATCGGCGCGCTAGAGGATATTCCGCAACGCGGGGCGCGGGTTGTTAAGACCGCTCAGGGCTGCGTCGCCGTGTTCCGCACCGCCGACGATCAGGTCTTTGCCCTCTCGGATCGCTGCCCGCACAAGGGCGGCCCCCTGTCAGAGGGGATCGTGCATGGCCATGCCGTGACCTGCCCCCTACATAACTGGGTGTTCAACCTTGAAACCGGGCTGGCGCAGGGGGCGGATGCAGGGGCGGTCGCCACCTACGCGGCACGGGTCGCGGGCGGGCGCATCCTGCTGGATGCGGCGCGCCTCATCCCTGTGGCGGCGGCATGAGCATGCGCACCACCTGCCCCTATTGCGGCGTCGGTTGCGGCCTTCTTGTCTCGCCCGATGGTCAAGGGGGGGCCACGGTAAAAGGCGATCCCGATCACCCGGCCAATTTCGGGCGGCTCTGCTCCAAGGGCACCGCCTTGGGCGAAACCCTCGGGCTTACGGATCGTATCCTGTCACCGCAGATTGGCGGCAAACCCGCCGATTGGGAGACGACGCTTGATCTCGTGGCCAGCCGCTTTCAGGCGGCCATCCGGGATCACGGGCCTGATAGCGTGGCCTTTTACCTCTCGGGCCAGATGCTGACCGAGGATTATTACGCCGCCAACAAGCTCATCAAGGGCTATATCGGCACCGCCAATGTCGATACGAACTCGCGGCTCTGCATGGCCTCTTCGGTTGCGGGGCATAAACGGGCCTTCGGGTCAGACACTGTGCCCGGCACCTATGAGGATCTCGATACCGCAGATCTGGTGGTGCTGGTGGGCAGCAACCTCGCTTGGTGCCATCCTGTGCTTTATCAGCGGCTGGTCGCCGCGAAAAAGGCGCGCGGAACCCGGATTGTGGTGGTGGACCCGCGCCGCACCGCGACCTGTGATAGCGCCGATCTGCATCTTTCCCTCACCCCCGGTAGCGATGCCGCACTCTTCAACGCGGCTCTGGTCGCCCTCGCGGATCGTGGCGCGGTGGACCGCTCTTATGTGGCGCAGCATGTCAGCGGGTTTGACGCGGCACTTGCCGCCGCGCGCGCCAGTGATCCCGGTCTGACGGGGCTGGCCCCCGGTGATCTCGCGCAATTCCTCGACTGGTTCACCACGACGGACCGGGTCGTGACCGTCTATTCCCAAGGGATCAACCAATCCTCCAGCGGCACCGACAAGGTCAATGCGATCCTGAATTGTCACCTTGCCACAGGTCGGATCGGACGCCCCGGCATGGGGCCGTTCTCCGTGACCGGCCAACCCAACGCCATGGGCGGCCGCGAGGTGGGGGGGCTTGCCAATATGTTGGCCTGTCACCTCGACCTTGAAAACCCCCAACACCGCGCCGCCGTGCAGGGGTTCTGGGCCAGTCCCGCAATGCCCGATCAGCCCGGCCTCAAGGCGGTCGAGATGTTTGAGGCCGTGGCAACCGGACGGATCAAGGCGCTCTGGATCATTCACACCAATCCCGCCGTCTCCATGCCCGATGCCGATGCAGTGGCCGCCGCCATCAAAGGCTGTGATTTCGTGGTGGTCAGTGACATCACCCGCACCGACACCACCCGGCTTGCCGATGTGGTGCTGCCTGCCACCGCATGGGGCGAGAAATCCGGCACTGTCACCAATTCCGACCGCACCATCAGCCGCCAACGCCCCTTCCTGCCCGCCCCCGGTCAGGCGCGGGATGACTGGCGCATGATCGCCGATGTGGCCGCGCGGATGGGCTGGGCTGATGCCTTTGGCTGGACCAGCGCCGCCGAGGTCTTTGCCGAACACGCGGCCCTGTCCGGCATTGCCGGCCATCTGGGGCGCGACTTTGACATCTCGGGTCTGGCGCAGGCTGATTATGACGCGCTGCCGCCCACCCGCTGGCCGGTCACAGCCCAGCAACAGGGGGGGCGTTTCTTTGGACAGGGCGGATTCTTCACGCCCGATGGCCGCGCGCGGATGCTGCCCATCTCACCGCGCCTTCCGGTCGCGCAAACCGCTCGCCGCTATCCATTCCGGCTCAATACGGGCCGCATCCGTGACCAGTGGCATACGATGACGCGCACCGCCCTTGCCCCGCGCCTCACCCAGCACATCGCCGAGCCGTTCCTCGAAATCCACCCGCAGGATGCCGCGCGCCTTGGCCTTGCTCCGGCGACCCTCGCCCGCGTCACCAGCCCCCAGGGTGCAGCCATCCTGCGCGTCGCCATCACCGACCGGGTGCAACCCGGCCAAGTTTTCGCCCCGATCCACTGGACCGGCGATACCGCCCCGATGGGCCGCGTCGATGCCCTCATCGCGCCGGTGACAGACCCTGTCTCTGGCCAACCCGAGAGCAAGGCCGCCGTTGTCGCCATCGCCCCGCTTGCCCCCGCATGGTATGGCTTTGCCGTGTCTACCGGCCCGCAACATCCCGATGCAACCTATTGGGCGCGCGCCCGTCATTCAGGCGGCTGGCGCAGTGAATTGGCCGGGCTGGACAGGCCCGAGACATGGGAAGCCTACGCGCGCGCCCTCTTTGATTTGCCCGATGCCATCTGCCTCAGTGTCGAGGATCGCATGCGCGGCACGCATCGCTTGGCCTTGATGCACGATGGCTGCACGCTGGCCGCGCTCTTTATCGCGCCTGACCCCGTGCAGCTTGCGCGCGGCCATCTGGCCGCCGAGGTGGGGCGGGCAGGGGCCTCGCTTCTGGCGGGGCGTCCGGGGGTGGGCACGCTCGATCCCGGTCCGACGGTCTGCGCCTGCCTCAATGTCGGGCTCAATACGATCATGGCGGCGATTGCGGCGCAAAGCCTGACCAGCGTCGAGCAGATCGGCGCAGCCCTGCACGCGGGCACAAGCTGCGGCTCCTGCCGCCCGGAACTGGCCGCGATGCTGGCACTTTCACAGCCACCTCTGGCCCGTCTCAAACAAGCGGCCCCATGACAGCCCGCTCAACCAGCGCCTTTACTGGCGGCAGCCCAGCACGTGGCCCATTCGCGCCAGCAGGACGAGAGTAATCGCCCCGCCCGCGCGGTTGACGGATACAGCAGCAAAAGAGCCGCGCATCAGGCCGCCACCATCGCCCGCGCCAAACTGCGCGCCACCAGCGCCGCCGCTCCCGGCGCACAGCCGATAGGATCCAGCAAAACACCCTGAAACGCCGCCAGATCCAGCGCTTCGGGAACATCGTCCAGAACATGCCCGCCCTTTGCGGCAAAGAACGGCAGGCAAATCGCCGTCGCGCCCAGATCAAACGCCTGATCCGCCAGATAGGGGGGTTCCTCGACAAACCCCACCCGCAATTCCGCCAAGGGCAACACCGCGGCAAGTGCTTCGGCAAACCCTTGCGTATCGCGCGCCGTTTGCGTGCTGCGCCCTGATCCATGCGCCGCCAGAAACACCCGCACCTCCGGTGCCTGCCATCCCCGCGCAGCCATCGTGTCTGTCAAGAGCGCGGCCGCCAAGCCGGGCAATCCGGGGTCAAGACCAAAGGGCGGCAAGACAACCGCGCGCGACCCTTCCAGCCGCTGCATCAATGCATCGCCGGTGAACCACCCCCCCGTCATGAAATAGGGATAAACATGCGCGCCCGGCCCAGCCTCAACCAGCGCCGCCTCCAGCGCGCCGGGCTTGGCCAGCGTGGCCGATCCCACATGCCAGCCGGGCAGAGCCTGTGCCACTTCAGCGGCAAAATCGGCCAGCGCCGCCTCGGCGGGGTCCGGGTCCGAAGGTTGGCCATGGCTTACAATGATTGCGGCGGTGTTCATGGCGGGTTCCGTCCGGGAATGTGATCTTGGTATCGGCAATGTTTGTCCCCAAGGGTTTGCGCATCGGCAGGCGGGTCACTTCGTCTAGCGTGACCGCATCGTAAACGATCCCCGCACCGGCGTCCTGTCAGATGGACACCAAGACATAGCGCCCGTCGTGGGTAAACTCCACATGCGTCACACCGGCCCCGGCTCTGGCCGCAATCGGATGGGGCACGCACCCGTTCTTAACCTTTTGTTCCCATCTCACCTGCTGTCACGCGGTGCATGTTCTGGCGGGTGTCGGCTCATTTTGACGGCTTGGATTTACCATCGCGCTGGCACGTTTCTGCCTGCGCTGGCCGGTGCTCTGTCTGATCGCGAAATGTTCTGGAAAACCTTACAAAATCGCCTCAAGCTTCGTAAGCTCTGTAAGGTTCAAACCCGGAAATGAACGGCCAAACTCTCGGGCAGATCGAACTCCTCCAACACCCGCGCGCGCCCCTCCTCCGACATTTTCAGCGCGGTCTTCGTAACGATCCGATCCAGCTTTTCCGGGTCTTGCGAGGGGGCGAAGGGGGCGAAATACCACTTGAGAAAGGTGAAACAGATGACATCCTCCAGCGCCTGCACGTCCGCATCGCGCTTGATGCCCTCTTTTCGGATCATTTTTCCTGCAATATCAATGTCGTGGCTGTCATAGCCTGCGTCTTGCATGATTTCGCCCACGCGGGCCGCGTGATGCTTGGCAAGGGTCGTGCGCCATGTCAGATATCCGGCACGCCCCTCTGGAAAATCCTGTCTTTTCAATACCCAGCGCTCGATATGCTGGCCGCGCGCGGCAATCTGCAACGGCTCTGATGCCTCTGGAAACAGCCGAGTGCATTCCGCGCTCATCCGTCGCCCATAAAGCCAAGCCGCCGGTTCGCCCTCGCGCAAATCCGGGTCATGACGGTTGGCCGCGTCAATCGCAGCAAGTGCAGTTTCCAGTTTGTTCACAATGCTTTACCCCATGTTTCTGCCGGGTCCTGCTCAGCATAGCCGCGCAGGGCCTCGCTGTCATTGATCTATTGGATCTTGGATCGGTTGGCCCATTTCACGCCGCCACACCTCAGGTTTCAAAGGGACATAGTCAGCGGTCAAAGACAGAGCGTTGCGCATGCACGCGTTCATCTTTGCCCTTTTTCCGTTTTTTAACAAACACTTGGTCGTCATGCGGCACGGCTGGTCAGGATTGGGTCATGCGGATTGCAGACTGGGAAATCCCAAGCGCCGGGATTGCCTTTCGCCGCGGACTGGCCTTTATTCCCCGCCAATCGCCACATGGCGACAGGGATCATGCAATGAATGAGAGGGAGCACGACATGGCGCGAACAGTCATTATCGAAAAAGCGGGCGGTGCAGACGAGTTGAAGCTGGTCGATTGGCCCGTAGGAGAGCCGGGGCCGGGTGAAATCCGCATCCGCCACATGGCCTGTGGGTTGAATTTTATTGATGTTTATCAGCGCACTGGCCTCTATCCGCTGGCCTATCCGCATGCTTTGGGGATGGAAGCGGCAGGTATTGTCGAGGCAGTTGGCGAGGGTGTGACCCACCTGAAAGCCGGTGATCGCGCCGCCTATGCCGCGACCCCGCCGGGTGCCTATGCCGAGGCGCGGGTGATGCCCGCGTCGCAGGTTTGCCCGCTGCCGGATGGCATTTCGTTTGAAGATGCCGCGTCGATCATGTTGCAAGGGATGACGGTGGAATATCTCTTTCATCGGGTCTGGCCTCTTGAGGCGGGGCAAACCGTGCTGTTCCATGCCGCTGCGGGGGGTGTCGGCCTCTTGGCCTGCCAATGGGCGCGCTCAGAAGGTATCCGGTTGATTGGCACCGCAGGCACGGATGAAAAATGCCGCCTTGCGATGGAAAACGGCGCCTCAGCCTGCATCAACTATCGCGATAGTGATTTCGTGGCAGAGGTCAAGGCGCTGACCGATGGCAAGGGTGTGGATGTTGTGATGGACGGTGTTGGCAAGGATACGTTCGCGCCATCCCTCGATTGCCTCAAGCCCTTGGGAATGATGATGTCTTTTGGCAATGCCTCTGGCCCGGTTGATCCGGTGAGCCTTTTGACGCTGGCAGCCAAGGGATCTCTCAAGCTGACGCGCACGACGCTGTTCACCTTCCTCGCCGATCACGCCCGTTGTCAGGATATGGCGCGGCATCTCTTCGACAAGGTCGAGAGCGGCGCAATCAAGGTCAATATCGGGCAGCGTTTCCCTCTGGATCAAGTTGCAGAGGCGCATCGCGCGCTGGAAGGGCGGCAGACGACGGGCTCGACAATCCTGACGCTCTGATCCTCTCGGCTCTGTTGCTGTTGAATAGCGAGGGTTGGCGACAGCCCTCGCTCAGGCGTAATCTGCGCATGGCTTGACGCATGCCGGGCAGCGGCATAGCGTCTGGCCACAACAAAGGCCCGGGAACCGGGCGATACACAGGGAGTGGACTATGAGAAAGCTGTTGGGAACCGTCCTGACCAGCGCAGCCTTTGCGCTGATCGGCACTGCCGGGTCTGCCGAGACCTTGCGCCTTTTGACTTGGGGCGGTTACGCGCCCGAGTCTGTGATCACCGCCTTCAAGGCCGAGACGGGCATCGACGTAGAAGTGACCCTGTCCAATAACGAGGACATGATCTCCAAGCTGCGGGCCACGGGTGGGGCAGGTTTTGATCTGGCACAGCCCAGCCAAGACCGTATCCTTGGGCCGCAACAGGAATTCGGCATCTACAAGCCGCTCGATCTGAGCCAGATCGACAAAGAGCAATTCATCGGCGATCTTTATGATGCCTCGGTGGCCGCAACCACGGTGGATGGCGCGGCTTACGGCGTGGCGCATATCTGGGGCGTGTCAGGCTTTGCTGTGGACCGCTCGGTTGCGGGCGATATCAAGACCTATGCCGATCTCTGCTCGGCTGACTACGCGGGAAAAATTTCCATGCGGACCAAGCGGATAGCCCTTCTGGGCTTTGCCTTTGCCGCCGGAGAGGATCCGTTCGCGGCCTATTCTGACCCTGCGAAATACGAGGAAATCATCACCGCCGCCGCAACTGCCATGGGCGAATGCAAGGCCAATGTAAAAGCCTATTGGAGCGGTGCTGATGATCTCTTGGCGATGATGCGCTCAGGCGAGGTTGTGGCCGCAGAGGCGTGGGATGCCACCGGCTTCAAGCTGAATGCCGAGGATGCCAAGTGGAACTTCGTGGCCCCTTCGACAGGGGCCTTGGGCTGGATCGACACCTTTGCCATTCCCGCCAAAGGCGAGAATGATGCGGCCGCCTACAAATGGATCAACTTTGTGATGCGCCCTGATGTTGCGGCGCAGATCGTCAATCAAGCGGGGTCTTTCTCGGCCTCCAAAGGGTCTGACGACTTGGTCGATCCGGCACTGCGTGCCGCCTATCAAGAGGCGTTCCCGCCCGAGGTGATTTCCAACATCAAGTGGTTCCCGCCAATCCCCGCCGGTCTTGAGGATATCGAAGGCCGTTTGCTGGATCAGATCGCGGCGCAATAACTGGAATGGGGCGCGGCGGGTCAACCGCCGCGTCACCCCTAAAAGGTCAAACCACGTGGACAGTATTTCCGCCGATCTCGAATGCCGTAACCTGATCAAGCGGTTCGGCAGCTTCACGGCTGTGGACGACGTGTCCTTTGCAATCCCCAAGGGGTCCTTCTTTTCAATTCTTGGCCCGTCTGGCTGCGGCAAGACCACTTTGCTGCGGATGATGGCAGGGTTTGCGCGCCCGGATGCGGGCGATATCCTGATCAAGGGTGCGTCGGTTCTGGATACGCCCCCCAACCGGCGGCCTGTCAATCTTGTGTTTCAGCATCTGGCGCTGTTCCCGATGATGACCGTCGCCGAAAATATCGCCTATGGTCTGCGCCGTCGCGGCACACCCCGCGCCGAGATTACCCGCGCGGTTGCAGGTGTGCTGGGCCGGGTGGGTCTAGCGGATGCTGGACCCAAGCGGATCGATCAGCTTTCGGGCGGACAAAAGCAGCGGATCGCGATTGCGCGGGCGATGGTGCTCGACCCGGCCGTGTTGCTGCTGGACGAGCCATTGGGTGCGCTCGATCTCAAACTGCGCGAGCATATGAAAATCGAACTCAAGCAGTTGCAGCACGAATTCGGCACAACCTTTGTTTACATCACCCATGATCAATCCGAGGCGATGATGATGTCGGACCGGGTTGCGGTGATGAACGCCGGGCGGTTCGAACAGGTGGGCACGCCAGAGGAATTGTATTTCAGGCCGCAGACCGCCTTTGTCGCCGGGTTCGTGGGCGATGCCAACAAACTGCGCGCGCGCGTGATCGCGGCGGATAGTGCGGGATGCAAGCTGGCAACGGATCAGGGGCTGACACTGGTTGCCGCGCCCCCCCGGTCGGGTTCGGTCGAGGTGGGGGGAATGCTCGACATCTTTATCCGGCCCGAATCCATCGCCGTGGGCGCGCCTGCGCAAGACAGCACCAACCGGCTGGAAGCGGTGATCGAGGATGTGCTCTTTAACGGTGCGCAAAGTCGGATATTGGCACGCCTGCCGGGGGGCGACGTGATCGAAGCGCTGTTGCCACAATCAGGAGAGGCTGAACCCTTGCGGCGCGGAGCCTCTGTGGCGCTAGGGCTAGGGCCGGGGTCTGTCGTGTCCTTTGCGGCGGCGGGGGTGTGATGCGCGAGGGCAAGCTGGTCTTTTGGTTGCTTTTCGCACCCTTCATAGCATGGATCGCGCTTTTGATCGTGATCCCGCATATCGACATGCTGATCCTGTCCTTGCGCGAAAAAGTGGCCCCGCGCGTCTATGAAACCGGGTTTCGAAACTATGCGGATTTCGCGGCGACGTGGGTCTATCCTTGGACGTTGTTGCGCACGGTGGTCTTTTCCATCATCGCCACGGTTCTGACATTCCTCATCGGATTTCCTGTGGCCTATTACATCGCCAAGATTGCGCAGGGCCGCACCAAGGCGGCGCTCTTCATGCTATGCCTTTTGCCGTTCTGGGTTTCCGAGATCGTGCGCGTATTTGGCTGGATGCTGCTCTTGCGGGAAACCGGGCTGATTTCCAACGCCTTGCAGGGCTTGGGGATCACATCGGGGCCGGTTGAGTTTCTTTATAATGACGCAGCCATTCTGATCGGGCTGGTTTATACCTCGATGCTTTTTATGATCGTGCCGCTGATTTCCACCATTGACGGCATGGATGATGCGCTGGTCGAGGCGGGGTATGATCTGGGCGGCAATGGCTGGACCGTGCTGACGCGTATCGTCATTCCCTATGCCATGCCGGGGATCATCGCGGGCTCTATCGTGGTGTTCATGCTGGCGCTTGGCAATTATCTGACGCCGACCTTGCTGGGCGGCAAGAGCGGACAGTGGTTCACCGCGCAGATCTATTCGCAGTTCATCACGCGCTTCAACTGGGAGTTGGGATCGGCCTTTGGCTTTATCCTCTTGGCCACGTCGAGCGCGCTTGTCTGGCTCTTGTTGCGGCTGTCGGGGCAGTCGCTCTCGAATACGCTGGGGCGCTAGGATGCTGGCTTCGCTCCCCCGTTCGCCGCTGTTGCGCTTTGCCTATGCGGCCTATGTCGCGCTGTTCTTTGTCTACATGGCGCTGCCGCTGGCGGTGGTGGCGGTTTTTGCATTCAACGACAGTCAGTTTCCTGGCCTCCCGTGGGAAGGGTTTACGCTGGATTGGTTCATCGGGGCGGAGCAACCTCGCTTGGGTCTGATCAACGACCGGCGCATCGTCGCGGGCTTCTTTAACTCGGCGTTTGTGGCATTCTGGGTCACGGCCCTGTCGCTGAGTGTGGCGACCACCACCGCCTTTCTCTTTGATCGCCACGATTTCCGGTTCAAGGAATTCGCCTATATCATGATGCTGGCACCCTTGGTCATTCCGGGGGTGATCTTGGGCATTTCCATCCTCGTGTTTTCGTCCACTCTGGCAGAGGCGGTGAATTCACTGACGGGATACGAGGTTTCCGCCCTGCGACCGGGGCTGTTTCTGGTGATTCTCGGGCAGTTTTCCTTTATCACCACGATTGCGACACTGGTGATCGCCGCGCGCCTGCGCCGCTTTGATCGCACGCTGGAAGAGGCGGCGCTCAACCTCGGGGCAAGCCCTGCGGTGGTCTTTCTGACTATCACCTTGCCATGGCTGCGGCCCGCGCTTTTTGGTGCGGGGATCGTGGCCTTTTTGATTTCGTTTGAGAATTTCAATACCACGCTGATCCTGAACGGATCGAATGCGCCGCTGACGGTGACGATGTTCGACCGGATGCGCGAAGGCTCGACCCCTGTGCTGAATGCCGTATCGGTCACGCTGATGGTGGGATCAGGCCTGTTGGGCCTTCTTGGTATTCTTGTGCAAGGGCGCGGGCAAAAGCCTTGATCGCGCAATGCCGCAGCGCGGCATTTTTTCTGCAATCGCAAATAAAATAGGCGGTGCGCCTGCGAACTGCCCAAAAAGCGGTAATCTTGGCAGGTTCGCCACCGCGCTGCACGCTCTCGCTAGAGCAAATCGCCGCAAATCTGTTTGCTTCGTTCTGTCTGAAATCGCTCAGACCCTCTGAAGGCGGCGCTGGTCACACCAAACGGCGCTCCTCTGCGGAGAGGTGCAAACAAAATGCTGCGTCGCCAAAATGACGGTGGGGGACCCGAAATTGAACAACGCCACGACGCGCGCAGCCCGGACAAGGGAGTTCCGAACAATATGACGAAAAGAACATTTATGGCGAGCCTCGTTGCGACCACCGTTCTTGTGGCGGCCCCTGCGCTGGCTCAGGATTGCCCGGTCAAGGTGGGCGTGCTTCATTCGCTCTCGGGGACGATGGCAATCTCGGAAACCACGCTCAAGGACACAGTCCTGATGCTGGTGGAACAGCAGAACGCCAAGGGCGGGTTGCTGGGTTGCCCGATTGAGGCAGTCGTGGTCGATCCGGCCTCTGACTGGCCGCTTTTTGCCGAAAAGGCGCGCGAGTTGCTGACGGTGAACGAGGTTGATGTGATCTTTGGCTCTTGGACCAGTGTCAGCCGCAAATCCGCCCTGCCGGTGCTGGAGGAACTGAACGGCCTGATGTTCTATCCGGTGCAATACGAGGGTGAGGAATCCTCGCGGAACGTGTTCTACACCGGTGCCGCGCCCAATCAGCAGGCGATCCCGGCGGTGGATTACTTCCTTGAAGAATTGGGCGTCGAGAGCTTTGCTCTGTTGGGTACAGACTATGTCTATCCCCGCACCACCAACAACATCCTTGACGCCTATCTCAAATCCAAGGGCGTCGCCGCCGAGGACATCTTTGTCAACTACACCCCGTTTGGCCATTCCGACTGGGCGACCATTGTCGCGGATGTGGTTGCTTTGGGCGCTGGCGGTAAAAAGGTCGGTGTGATTTCGACCATCAATGGCGATGCCAATATCGGCTTCTACAAGGAACTTGCCGCCGCCGGTGTAAGCGCCGACGACATTCCTGTCGTGGCCTTCTCTGTGGGTGAGGAAGAACTGTCGGGTCTCGATACCACCGAACTCGTGGGCCATCTTGCGGCATGGAACTATTTCCAGTCCGCCGATACCGAGATCAACGCCGAATTCGTCAAGGCGTGGAAGGCCTATGCCGGTGAAAACCGCGTAACCAACGACCCGATGGAGGCACATTACATCGGCTTCAACATGTGGGTGAACGCGGTCACAGCGGCGGGCACCACCGATGTGGACGCGGTGCGCTCGGCGATGTGGGGACAGGAATTTCCGAACCTCACCGGCGGCACGGCTGTCATGCTGCCGAACCATCACCTGACCAAGCCGGTGTTGATCGGCGAGATCCGGGCCGATGGGCAGTTTGACATCATCAGCCAGACCTCAGAGGTGCCGGGCGATGCCTGGACCGATTACCTGCCCGAGAGCGCACCGCTCACGAGCGATTGGAAAGATCTTGGCTGCGGTATGTACAACACCGAGACCAAGACCTGCGTGCAGATGACGTCGAACTACTGACGCGCACCGGGCGCGCGGGGGGAGCCCCCTGCGCGCCTTTCCTCTCAGGCAAGGCCCATATCCAGATGCGTTCGTTTCTTTTTCTCGCCCGGCTTGTGGCGACAGTGCTGGCCATTGGCCTTTTGTCCCTGTTGCGGCCCTCCGAGGGACGGGCACAAGAGGGGCTACAGCCGCTCTTGCAAGAGTATCAGGCAGAGATCGCCAAGCCATCGCGCAGCACCGTTGATCGGGTGCTGTCTGCGTTGATGGCTGCGGACCGGCCCGGAACCGCCGAATTCCTGCTGCGGTGGCAGGATCGCGGGGTCTATGAGCGGCCTGACGATGGGCTGTTTTTCTATGCTGAAGAGGCGGGCGGCGCACTGCGTCTGATCGACATCGACGGCGGGGCTGCGGTGGCCGAGGTCAGCAGCCGTGACGTTAATCAAATCCGGCCCAACTCTGGGGTGCGTGGGGTAATCGCGGCGGCGCTTGTGCCCTTTGAGCTGAATGCGCCCGATCCGGCGCGACGCGCGGCGGCACTAGACGCGATTGCCCGCAGTGGGGACGCCAGCCAGATCGACCCATTGAGCAAGTCTATTGAGACCGAGACAGATCCCGCGCTGAAACAGCGCAAAGAACGGCTTCTGACGCTATTGACCGCGCAGTTTGCATCGGCGCTGCCCTACCGCCTCGCGGCAATCGAAGGGTTGGCCGGGGATATCAGCATTGAAGCGCGCAGCGTGCTCAACCAATTGACGGCTCGCGCGCAGGGCGTCGGCACCGCCCTGCCCACTGATGCTAATATTGCGCGCGTGCTTGAGGTTGGCACGGATGTTTCCGAGGTTGAGGCCTATGATCGGCTGGTGGCTGCCAATCTCGCGCCGCCACGTCAGAGCGCCACTGATCGTCGTGATGTGCTGGCACAGCATATCGTCGATGGGGCTGTGGGGGGGGTGCCCTTGCATCTTCTCAATACAGATGATGCCCGCGCCCGCGCCTATGAGGCGTTGGAGGCTGCAGGCACTGTGCCCCCTCGCGCTGCCGATGATGAAGTGGCGCGCGCAGTTGCGGCGCATGTGTTCTACGAGGTCTATGCCGAGCCGAACCCCGAGGTGACAGCCGCCGCCGAGGCGGCGCTCGCTTCCACCTCGCGCGCGCTTGGCCTCTTTCAGACGTTCGATCTGGTGCTTGACGGGCTCTCGCTCGCCTCGATCTTTTTCCTCGCGGCCATCGGTCTTGCCATCACCTTTGGCGTCATGGGCGTGATCAACATGGCGCATGGCGAATTCATCATGATGGGGGCCTACACCGGCTATGTGGTGCAGCTGTTCATCCCCGATTACACCGTCAGCCTGATCATTGCCCTGCCACTGGCCTTTGTCGTGACCTTTGGCGCGGGCGTGGTGATGGAGCGGCTGGTGATCCGGCATCTTTACACCCGGCCATTGGAAACACTGCTCGCGACCTTTGGCATCTCGATTGCCCTGCAACAGCTCGCCAAGAACATCTTTGGCACGCAGGCGCGCCCTCTGACGGCCCCTGACTGGCTGAGCGGGGCGTTGACGCTGAATGACATTGTCAGCATCAGCAATATTCGCGTGGCAATTTTCGTGCTTGCCCTGATCTTTCTGGCGCTCTTGCTTTTCATCCTCAAGCGCACGCGGCTGGGGCTGGAGGTGCGCGCGGTCACTCAAAATCCCGGGATGGCGGCAAGTATGGGCATCGACCCGGACCGCATCAACATGCTGACCTTTGGCCTTGGGTCGGGCATCGCTGGCATCGCGGGCGTGGCGATTGGTCTTTACGCGCAGGTCACATCCGAGATGGGGGCGAATTACATCGTTCAGAGCTTTATGACCGTTGTAGTGGGCGGCGTCGGCAACGTCTGGGGCACGCTGGCGGGGGCCTCGATGATCGGGTTTCTGCAAAAGGGGATCGAGTGGTTCAACCCCTCGAACACCCTGGCCGCGCAGACCTATATGGTGCTTTTCGTCATCCTTTTCATTCAATTCCGGCCCAAGGGTATCGTCGCCCTCAAGGGTCGTGCGGCGGGGGACTGAGCCATGAGCAAACCCGAGATTGCCCCACGCAAGCGGTTTTTGGCAGAGAACCCGTCGGTTTTGTGGTTCCTTGGTTGCCTCGCGCTCTTCACCCTTGGGGTGACGGTTTTGTCCGAGGGGTTCGGCATTGCGCTTCTCTCAACCTCGATGGTCAAGATCCTTGGTATGACGCTTTGCCTTTGTCTCATCGCGGTTGCGATGGATGTGGTCTGGGGCTATTGCGGCATCCTCAGCCTAGGGCATTTCGCCTTTTTCGGCCTTGGCGGCTATGCCATCGGCATGTGGCTGATGTATGCCCGCACCCAAGGGATCGTGGTCGAGTCGCTCTCCGCTGCGCCCATTCCTCCAACGCAGAGCGAGGTTCAAAATGCCATCGCCAGCCAGATTTTTGGTGTGGTGGGCAGCAATGAATTGCCATGGCTTTGGGGCTTTGCGCACAGTCTCACGCTGCAATTGTTGATGGTTTTGCTGGTGCCGGGCCTTTTGGCGCTGGTCTTTGGCTGGCTGGCGTTTCGCAGTCGGGTTACCGGGGTATATCTTTCCATTCTCACGCAGGCGATGACGCTGGCGCTGTCGCTTTATCTTTTCCAGAACGACACCGGGTTGCGGGGCAACAACGGTCTGTCGGGCCTGCAAAATATTCCCGGTCTTGATCATGTGCCGCAATCCACGTTGTCGCTGTGGTTCTTCTGGGCCTCAGCGCTTGCGCTTGGGCTCGGCTATCTGCTTTTTGCTTGGCTGGTCTCGGCCAAATTCGGATCGGTCATCCGCGCCATTCGCGACAATGAGGCGCGGGTGCGGTTTCTGGGCTATGATGTCGAGAGTTACAAACTGGTCATTTTCACGCTGACAGCGGTGGTGTCGGCAATCGCCGGGGCGCTGTATTATCCGCAGGCTGGTATTATCAACCCAGCCGAGATTGCGCCGATTGCCTCGATTTACCTTGCCGTCTGGGTGGCCATCGGCGGGCGTGGGCGGCTCTATGGGGCGGTGATTGGGGCTGCGGTTGTCAGCCTTGCGTCAAGCTGGTTCACGGGGGGCGGTGCGCCCAACATCAACCTCGGGTTCTATACGATCAATTGGACCGATTGGTGGCTGGTGTTGCTGGGCCTCGGCTTTGTTGCGGTGACACTGTTCTTTCCGCGTGGCATCGGTGGCCTCTTTGACAAGATCGTGAGAAAACCATGAGCACGCTTCTAGAAGTTTCAGGCGTTTCCGTGACCTTTGACGGGTTCCGCGCGATCAATAACCTGTCGATCCAAGTGGCAGAACCTGAATTGCGCGCCGTGATCGGACCGAATGGCGCAGGCAAGACAACCTTTATGGATATCGTGACCGGCAAGACGCGGCCCGATGAGGGCCGCGTGATCTGGGGAGAGAAATCCGTCTCGCTGCTTGGGATGAGCGAAAGCCAGATCGCGCGGGCAGGGATTGGGCGCAAGTTTCAAAAGCCGACGGTCTTTGAGGCGCAGACCGTGCGCGAGAACCTTGCCATGGCGCTCAAGGCCAAGCGCGGGCCGTTTGATGTGTTGTTCTATCGCCGCTCCTTGCGTGCCACGGCCCGGATTGCTGAATTGGCTGAGGAAATCGGCCTGCTTGATGCGCTACCGCGCCGCGCCGGAGAGTTGAGCCATGGGCAAAAGCAATGGCTGGAAATCGGCATGCTCTTGGCCCAAGATCCGCGTCTCTTGCTGGTGGATGAGCCCGCCGCCGGGATGACCCCCGCCGAGCGCGAGCATACGACGGATATTCTCAAACGCGCGGCGCAGACCCGCGCCGTTGTTGTGATCGAGCATGACATGGAATTCATCCGCCGCTTGGGGTGCAAGGTGACGGTGCTGCACGAAGGCTCGGTTCTGGCCGAGGGCAGTCTGGATCATGTGACCCAAAACCAGCAGGTGATTGATGTCTATCTGGGGAGATAAGCGATGCTGAGCGTCGAGAACCTCACGCTGCATTACGGTGCGTCACAGATCCTGCATGGTGTCAGCCTGACGGCGCGCCCGGGTGCTGTGACGGCGGTGATGGGCACCAATGGTGTGGGCAAGACCAGCTTGCTAAAGGCGATTGCCGGGCGGCATCCCTATTCGGGTGGGCACATCACGCTTGATGGGGCGGTTCTGGATCATCTGAGCGCGGCGCAGGCGGCGCGGGCCGGCATCGGCTATGTGCCGCAGGGGCGCGAGGTGTTTCCGCTCCTGACTGTGACCGAAAACCTCGAAACCGGCTTTGCCTGTCTGCCCAAATCCGACCACCGGATTCCGTCGCGGATTTATGATCTCTTTCCGGTGCTGGACCAGATGAAGGACCGGCGCGGCGGCGACCTCTCGGGCGGGCAGCAGCAGCAGTTGGCCATTGCCCGTGCGCTGATCGCCAAGCCGCGCGTGCTTTTGCTCGATGAGCCGACCGAGGGGATTCAACCCAATATCATCAAGCAAATTGGCGAGGTGATTGGTTTGCTGCGGGACGAGGGGGAAATTGCCATCGTGTTGGTCGAACAGTATTTCGATTTCGCCTATGGGCTGGCGGATGATCTGGTCGTCTTGAACCGGGGTGAAGTGCGGCTGTCCGAGCCTGCGGCGATGGTGGAGCGCGACCGGCTCTTGCGTGAGGTGTCTATTTAATAGGCCATCTGCGCTAAAAATAGGCATATACAGCCGGCGCGCCTGTGGGATTTCAGGCTGGCGCGCCGGGCGACTGGCAGGCCCCGACACAACAGGTAGCCTCTGACCTGTCGCAACTCGGAATCACCCATGACCGCCTGTCCCGCCCCCTTGCATCAGCGTAGCCACGGCGCGGCACATGTCGCCCTCTTGCCGGGCCCAGCCGGGGCGAGGCTGGACCGGCTGCACCAGGCGGGGTCGGCCAAAGCGTTCGTGCATCCGGGTGCCTCTGGCCCTGAGGTGGTCTTTCTCAACACATCCGGCGGTTTGGCGGGGGGAGACACCTTGGCCTACCGTCTTGATTTGGCAGCGGGGTGCCGTGCCACCGCCACCACGCAGACCGCTGAACGCGCCTATCGCAGCGCGGATGGTGCGGCGCATGTCACGGTGCGGCATTCTGTAGGGGGCGGCGGGCACCTCGATTGGCTGCCGCAGGAAACCATCCTCTATGACAGCAGCCACCTCGTCCGCGAAACCGAGATAGACTTGGCCGAGGATGCTTCTTGCCTGATGCTGGAGGCCATCGTTTTGGGCCGCATTGCCATGGGCGAGACACTGGCCGATGTAACGCTGCGCGATACGCGCCGGATCATGCGCTTGGGCCGCCCGGTGCTGATCGAGCCGCTGCATTTGGGCACCGAGGCGTTGACCGCTGGTCCCGCCATTTTGGGCGCAGCGCGGGCCTTTGCCACGCTGGCGTTGGTGGCGCCGGGGGCTGCGGATGCGGTGGAGCGCGCTCGTGCAGAACTGACCGAAGAGGGCGTGACCAGCGGCGCGTCGGGCTTTGACGGCAAGCTGGTGATCCGCCTTATGGCCGCTGATGGCTGGCCGCTCAAGCGGCAGATCATGCGGCTGGTTTCGGTGTTGCGCCCTGGCCCTTTGCCCCGCGTCTGGCAGATTTAGGAGAGAACCGCGATGAACCTCACCCCGCGTGAAAAGGACAAGCTGTTGATCAGCCTCGCCGCGATGGTCGCACGAGGGCGGCTCGCACGCGGCGTCAAACTTAACCACCCCGAGGCCGTGGCGCTGATCACCGATTACGTGGTCGAGGGCGCGCGCGACGGGCGCACGGTGGCCGATCTGATGGAGGCGGGTGCGCATGTCATCACGTCCCAGCACTGTATGGATGGCATCGCAGAGATGA
Source organism: Roseovarius mucosus (assembly GCF_002080415.1). Taxonomy (NCBI): domain Bacteria; kingdom Pseudomonadati; phylum Pseudomonadota; class Alphaproteobacteria; order Rhodobacterales; family Roseobacteraceae; genus Roseovarius; species Roseovarius mucosus. Next base: position 2,652,012 of record NZ_CP020474.1, read on the forward strand.
TCCATGCAGTGCAGGTCGAGGCGACCTTTCCTGATGGCACCAAGCTTGTCACCGTTCATAATCCCATCCGCTGAAAGGAACTGATCATGCGCTATCCCGTTGCCTTTTTCCTGCTCACACCGACGCTGGCACTGGCCGACCCTGGTCCGCATCTGCACCCGCATGGGATTGACGCAATGTGGCTTGGCGTTGTCGGGGTGATCGCAGCTGCTGGCGGCTATGTGCTGGGTCGGAGGCGCAAATGATCCCCGGCGAGGTGTTGCCCGCTGACGGTGACATCACCCTGAATGCAGGCGCTCCGGTGACTGTGCTGATGGTTGCCAATACCGGCGACAGACCAGTTCAAGTCGGCAGCCATTACCATTTCGCCGAGGCCAATAGCGGCCTCAGCTTTGACCGCGACGCGGCGCGCGGCCAGCGTCTGGATATTCCTGCTGGCACCGCCGTCCGGTTCGAGCCGGGGCAAAGCCGCGAGGTGCGGCTGATCCCCTACGGCGGCGCGCGGCGTGTGTTCGGCTTTAATCAACAGGTGATGGGAGACCTCTAGATGCCCTATGCGATCCCCCGCTCTGCCTATGCCGCCATGTATGGCCCCACCACGGGCGACCGGCTGCGGCTTGGTGATACCGATCTCATCATCGAGGTAGAGCGTGATCTGACCACCTATGGCGAAGAGGTGAAATTCGGCGGCGGCAAGGTGATCCGCGACGGGATGGGCCAGAGCCAGATCCCCCGCGCCGGGGGTGCGATGGATACCGTCATCACCAACGCGCTGATCGTCGATCATCAAGGGATCACCAAGGCGGATGTCGGCCTGCGCGATGGCTTGATTGCCGCCATAGGCAAGGCGGGTAACCCAGACACGCAATCGGGTGTCGATATCATCATCGGTCCGGGCACCGAGATCATCGCCGGAGAAGGCAAGATCCTTACTCCGGGTGGCTTTGATGCGCATATCCACTTCATCTGCCCGCAGCAAATCGAGGATGCGCTGCATTCCGGGATCACCACCATGCTGGGTGGCGGCACCGGCCCCGCGCATGGCACGCTTGCCACAACCTGCACGCCGGGAGCGTGGCATATCGGGCGGATGCTGCAATCGTTGGATGCGTTCCCGATGAATTTCGGCCTGTCATCCAAGGGCAATGCGAGCCAACCCGAGGCGCTGATCGAAATGATCCGCGCGGGGGCCTGCGCGATGAAGCTGCACGAGGATTGGGGCACCACGCCCGGTGCGATTGATTGCTGCCTGAGTGTTGCCGATGACATGGATGTGCAGGTGATGATCCACACCGACACGCTGAATGAAAGCGGCTTTGTGGAAAATACCCTTGCCGCCATCAAAGGCCGCACGATCCATGCCTTTCACACCGAGGGCGCAGGCGGAGGGCACGCGCCGGACATCATGAAAGTGGTGGGCTATGAACATATCCTGCCGTCTTCGACCAACCCGACCATGCCCTACACTGTCAACACGATCGAGGAACATCTCGATATGCTGATGGTCTGTCACCATCTGGACAAAGCGATCCCCGAGGATGTGGCCTTTGCCGAGAGCCGGATCCGGCGTGAAACCATCGCCGCCGAGGATATCCTGCACGACATGGGCGCGTTTTCTGTCATGGCCTCGGACAGTCAGGCGATGGGGCGCGTGGGCGAGGTGATCATCCGCACATGGCAAACGGCCTCAAAAATGCGCAAGCAGCGCGGGCGGTTGCCGGAAGAGACCGGCGATAACGACAACATGCGGGTGAAACGCTATATCGCGAAATACACCATCAACCCCGCCATTGTACACGGGATGAGCGCCTATATCGGAAGTGTCAGCCCCGGCAAGCGCGCTGATCTTGTGCTCTGGAGCCCGGCGTTTTTTGGTGCAAAGCCGGAAATGGTGCTGATGGGCGGCACGATCGTTTTGGCGCAGATGGGTGATCCCAATGCATCTATTCCCACGCCCCAGCCAGTTTATTCGCGGCCCATGTTCGGGGCCTATGGGCGGGCGGTGGAACGCTCTGCCGTGCTCTTTGTCAGTGCCGCAGCGCAGGCCGAGGGGATCGGCGCGGCCTTGGGGCTGGCCAAAGAGACCCTCGCCGTCGCCAATACCCGCAAGATCACCAAGCGCGACATGATCCACAACAGCCTGACACCCGAGGTCGAGGTGCATCCCGAAACCTACGAGGTGCGCGCCAATGGCGAATTGCTCACTTGCGAACCAGCCTCTGAGTTGCCGCTGGCACAACGCTATTTCATGTTCTGAGGGCCTGCCATGACCGACCTGCCTGTTGCCCGCCACCTGCTTCATCACGCCCCTGATCGGGTGTCTGACACGGTCGTGCTGGATTATGACGCGCGGCTGATGCGCCGCAAGCGGCTGGTGGGGCGGGATGGCCTGGCATTTCTTGTCGATCTGGCAGAGGTGACGAACCTTGACGATCACTGGGGCTTTGCGCTCGACGATGGGCGCGCGGTGGCGGTCGAGGCCGCACCCGAAGATCTGATTGAGGTGCGTGGCGATCTTGCGCGGCTGGCTTGGCATATCGGCAACCGGCACACGCCTTGCCAGATTGGCGCGGATCATCTGTGTATCCGCCGCGACCACGTGATCGAGGCGATGCTGGCCTATCTGGGTGCAAAGCTGACGCCCGTCACTGGCCCGTTCCGGCCCGAGGGCGGGGCCTATGGCAAGGGGCGCACCATGGGGCATGACCACGGGGATCACAGCCGCGCCCATCACAGCCACGCCTGATGCTCAGCTCTGCGCATCTCACGCTTGTGCAATGGCTCTCGCCAGCCTTTCCAACCGGGGCGTTTGCCTATTCACATGGTCTGGAGGCTGAGATTGCGGCAGGCACGGTGCGGGATGCCGCAAGCCTTGTGGTATGGCTTGGCAATATCCTGCGATATGGCGCTGGCTGGCAAGATGCGGTGCTGCTGGCCCATGCGCTGGATGGGGAATGTGACAGGCTCGACGATCTTGCACGCGCGCTGCAACCCTGCGCCGAACGCTTGCAGGAAAGCCGGGAACAGGGGGCGGCACTGGCGCGATGCGTGGCGGGGATCACCGGGCGCGCCTTGCCCGCGCGTTTGCTACCTGTGGCGGTGGGCGAGGCGGCGGCGGCGCTGGACCTGCCCAAGCGCGATGTGATCGCGCTTTATCTGCATGGCTTTGTCGGGAACCTTGTGACCATCAGCGTCCGCCACGTGCCATTGGGTCAGACCGAAGGGCAGGCTGCGTTGGCGCGGCTTTTGCCGGATATTCACGCGCAGGCGGATCGGGCGGCGCGAGCCACCCTTGACGAGATCGGGACCTGTGCGCTGGCGGGTGATCTTGCGGCGTTGCGACATGAAACTCAGGACGTGAGGATATTCCGGACATGACAGGCAAGAGCATGAATGGCCCGCTGCGTGTGGGGATCGGTGGCCCAGTGGGCGCGGGCAAGACGACGCTGACCGAAATGCTGGCGCGTGCGCTGGCGCCGCGCTGTTCGATGGCGGTTATCACCAATGACATTTACACCCGCGAGGATGCCGAATACCTCCTGCGTGCGCAGGTCCTGCCCGCAGACCGCATTCGCGGGGTGGAAACCGGCGGCTGCCCGCATACGGCCATTCGCGAGGATGCCTCTATCAATCTGGCCGCAGTGGAGGAGCTGACGGTCGCCTTTCCTGATCTCGATCTCATCCTGATCGAGTCTGGCGGTGACAACCTTGCCGCGACGTTCAGCCCGGAATTGGCGGATATTACCCTTTATGTGATTGATACTGCCGCCGGTCAGGACATTCCGCGCAAACGTGGGCCGGGGGTAACGAAATCGGGCCTGTTGGTGGTGAACAAGACCGATCTTGCCCCCTATGTTGGCGTCGATCTGGTGCGTCTTGAGGCGGATACGGCGCAGGCCCGCGCTGGTAGGCCCTATGTGCTGGCGCAAGTGCGGCGCGGCTTGGGCGTTGATGCCATTGTCGATTTCATCGTGCGGGAGGGGGGATTGCAGGTGCAGCCACCGCTGGTCCTGGCGGCTGGAGTGCCGGGCAACTAAGGCACAAGGCCGTTGAGAAACACTCGGATCGCCAATCTTTGCCGCATGGCAAGGGCCTCTGGTGTTGCAAGACAGGTGGGATCCAGCAGAGACTCCAGCGGCCATGGCCGCACCATATCGAGCAGCAGGAGCGCCGCGTCAGTGGTATCTGCAACCGCAATTTCACTTCGGTCAAGACCACGGTCCAACTCGGCCTTGAGGATCGACAGATCACGTCGCATCAGGGTTTGGACCAGATCGCGGCCTATATCCGGTGCCTGCGGCACCTGTGCGATGAAGGCGCGCAGGATTTCCAGCGGCAAGCCATAACCCTGATGCCGGACACCTTGGGATAACACACGCTCAAGTCGCGCGGCGATGGGCAGGGCCGTGTCGGCGTCGGGCAGCGGACGGATGAACGCATCGGCCACCTTATTGATATAGGCCCGAAAGAGCGCGCTGCGGCTGGAAAAAGCGGCATAAAGCGTCCGCTTGGACATCCCTGCATGGGCGGCGATTGCCTCCATCGTGGCCCCGTCTAGACCGCGCTCGGCATGCACCGCTTCGAGTGAGGCAAAAATGGCGTCGCGCCGGTCTTCGCAACTGCGTGTGACCGGGCGTCCGCGCCGGATCTTGCTCTGGGCTTGCTCGCGTCGTGTGCCATCTCGCATCACGTGGCCTCATTTTCGCACATTGGTTGTGCGCATGGCGCTGTGCTGTTGCCATTTGCCCGTTTGTCATATTTATAAAACGCACGCGTTTTATATCTGACTGGACGCCGTTCTGCCAATCCATATCGTGAAAGGGTCTCTGATGGCTGCGTTTCCCCGAATGATCCGCGTGCTCGCGCTCTGTGCTGGCTTTGTGCCGGGATTTGCCATTGCGCAACAGGCCCAGGGGCCGACACCCGTGACCGTTGTAACGCTTGCGCCGCAGGATGTGACCTTGACGTCGCTCTTGCCGGGGCGCGTGGCAGCTTCGGCAGAGGCTGAGGTGCGTCCGCAGGTCAACGGGATCATCACGGAACGCCTGTTTGAAGAAGGGGCTGATGTGACCATCGGTGATCCCCTCTATCAGATCGACAAGGCCACCTATGAGGCCACTGTGCGGCAGTCGCGTGCCGGTGTGGCGCAGGCCGCAGCGCAGCTGCGCGCGGCAGAGCGCGAGGCGAGACGTCTGGTAGAACTGCAATCCCGAAATGTCGCCAGCGAGCAGGCGCTTGACGAGGCGACATCGACCCGCGATGCGGCGGCAGCAGGGCTGGAACTCGCCGAAGCACAGCTCAATTCTGCGGAAATCGAGCTGTCACGCACCACTATTCGGGCCCGCCTGTCGGGGCGGATAGGCCTGTCATTAACCTCGCAGGGTGCGCTTGTGACCGCAAGCCAAGCCCAGCCTTTGACTGTGATCCGCAACATCAATCCGGTTTATGTCGATGTGACGCAATCCGCTGCAGACCTCTTGCGGTGGCGGCGCGGTGAGACGGAGCGCGAGCTTGAGGATGCGGATGCCACGGTACGGCTCAAGCTGGCGGATGGCTCGGACTATAGCGAGACAGGTCAGCTCAAGGCGGCGGAACCCAATGTGAATCCGCAAACCGGGGTTGTCACGCTGCGGATGCAGTTCGACAATCCTGATCTTCTTTTGCTGCCGGGGATGTATGTGCAGGTGGACATGCCGGTTGAAGTGGCGCGCGATGTGTACCTCGTGCCGCAAGAGGGCGTGGTTCGCGATCGGCGCGGTCGTCCGCTTGCTTGGGTGGTCAATGGTGACGGTGTGATCGAGGAACGCGCGCTGAACATTATCCAAGACCGTGGCAATGCCTGGGTGGTGGATGAGGGGTTGAACCCTGGTGATCGCGTGATGGTGGCAGGGTTCCAGAAAACCGCACCGGGGGCGACCGTGACGCCTGAAGAGCGCGCCGCCGCACAACAACAATAACCGACCGGGCAGAGGATATTCCGAATGGCCAGCTTTTTTATCGACCGCCCGGTGTTCGCATGGGTCATTTCGATCCTGATCATGGGGGTCGGGGTGCTGGCCATCCTGATCCTGCCTGTGGCGCAATATCCGCAAATCGCGCCGCCCTCTGTCACGGTCACCGCCAATTATCCCGGGGCCTCGGCCGATACTGTGGCCAATACGGTCACACAGGTGATCGAGCAGCAGATGACTGGGCTGGACGGCCTGCGCTATTTCTCGTCTCGCTCGACCTCGGCGGGCAGTGCCGAGGTGACTCTGACCTTTGAGACGGGCACAGATGCGGATATCGCGCAGGTGCAGGTTCAAAACAAACTAGGTCAGGCCACGCCACTCTTGCCCGAGATTGTGCAGCGTCAGGGGATCACGGTCGAGAAATCCTCGGCAGGCTTCCTGATGGTGGTTGGGATGATCTCGACCGATGGCACGCTCGATCAGGTGGACCTGTCGGATTACATGGTCACCAACCTTGTTGATGAACTAAGTCGGACCGAGGGGGTCGGATCGGTCAACGTTTTTGGTGCGCAATATGCGATGCGGATCTGGCTCGACCCGTCCAAGCTGGCGGGATTCGGCCTGACGCCGTCAGACGTTGTGGCGGCGGTTTCGGCGCAGAACGCGCAGATTTCTGCTGGTGCCTTTGGCGCGCAACCGGCGGTCGAAGGCCAACAACTCAACGCCACGATCACCGCGCAATCGCTGCTCAGCACGCCTGAGGATTTCCGTCAGATCGTGCTGCGTGCCGAGACTGACGGCGGCCTCGTGCTGCTCGACGATGTGGCGCGGGTCGAGATTGGGGCGGAAAACTATGCCACGACGGCGCGGTTCAACACCGACCCTGCGGCAGGTATGGCGATCACTCTGGCACCGGGGGCGAATGCCCTCGATACGGCGCGCGCGATCAAGGAGCGGATGGTCGAATTCGCCCGCTTCTTTCCCGAAGGTGTGGATTACGTGATCCCCTATGACACCACGCCCTTTGTCGAGATTTCGATCAAGGAAGTGGTCAAGACCCTGTTCGAGGCGATTGGTCTTGTGTTTCTCGTGATGTTCCTCTTCCTGCAAAACCTGCGCGCGACGCTTATCCCTACCCTCGCGGTGCCTGTTGTCTTGTTGGGCACCTTCGGGGTGCTGGCGGCGGCGGGGTTCTCGATCAACACGCTGACGATGCTGGCGATGGTGCTGGCGATCGGCCTTTTGGTTGATGACGCGATTGTCGTTGTTGAAAATGTCGAGCGTATCATGGAGGAAGAGGGCCTTGGCCCGCGTGAAGCTACGCATAAATCCATGGGCCAGATCACCGGAGCGCTGGTGGGCATTGCCATGGTGCTTTCGGCGGTGTTCGTGCCAATGGCGTTCTTTCCCGGCTCGACCGGTGTGATCTATCAGCAATTCGCGATCACCATCGTGTCCGCCATGGCGCTGTCGGTGGTGGTTGCGATCACCCTCACGCCCGCGCTCTGCGCGTCCCTGCTCAAGGCCAAGAACGGCCATGGTGCGACGCGCGGACCGTTCGCGTGGTTCAACACCGGCTTTGGTAAGCTGACCAATGGCTATGGCGGCGCGGTGGGCTGGTCGGTGCGCCGCCCGGTGCGGGTGTTCGTTGTCTATTTGGCGTTGGCGTTGGGCATGGCGCTGATGTTCCTGCGCACGCCCACCGGGTTCCTGCCCGAAGAAGATCAGGGCATTCTCTTTACCCTCATCCAAACCCCTACCGGATCAAGCGCCGAGCGCACGCTGGAGGTGATCAAGCAGGTCGAGGATTATTATCTCGAACAAGAAACCGATGTTGTGAACTCGATGTTCGGCGTCGTCGGCTTCAGCTTTTCGGGGAATGGGCAGAACATGGGTCTGGCCTTTGTTCAGCTCAAGGATTGGGAAGAGCGGACCGAACCGGGACAGAGCGTGCAGGCCTTGGCGGGCCGTGCCTTTGGGGCCTTTAGCCAGATCCGTGATGCGATGGTGTTCCCGGTCGTGCCGCCCTCGGTGATCGAGCTGGGCAATGTGTCGGGCTTTGATTTCTACCTGCAAGCGCGGGCGGGGCAAAGCCATGCCGATCTGATGGCCGCGCGCAATCAGCTGCTGGGCATGGCGGCGCAAAGCGATCTTATCGCCTCGGCTCGGCCCAACGGGCTAGAGGATGCGGCGCAATACAATCTTGATATCGACTGGCGCAAGGCGGGGGCTATGGGGCTGACGCCGACGGATGTGGGGCAATTGCTCCAGATTGCTTGGGCGGGCAGCTATGTGAACGACTTCCTTGATCAGGGCCGGATCAAGCGGGTTTATGTTCAAGGAGAGGCCGACGCGCGCGCGCAACCCACCGATATTGACAAATGGCGGGTACGAAACGCCAGCGGCGGGCTGGTGCCGTTTTCCAATTTCGCCGAAGGGCGATGGGATTACGGCGCGCAGGGGCTTTATCGTTACAACGGCATCCCATCGGTGCAGTTGCAGGGCTCGCCCGCGCCCGGTGTGTCGACGGGCGAGGCGATGGCCGAGATGGAGCGTCTCGTGGCGGAACTGGGACAGGGCTATGAGCTGGCCTGGACCGGGCTGTCGCTGGAAGAGCGCGAGTCGGGCAATCAGGCACCGCTGCTCTACGCGCTTTCTTTGGCGGCGGTGTTCCTGTCATTGGCGGCCCTCTATGAAAGCTGGTCAATTCCCTTTGCGGTCATGTTGGCCATGCCCATCGGCATCGTGGGCGCGCTGACCGGCGCGTGGATTGGCGGGTTTGAGAATGGGGTATTCTTTCAGGTGGGGCTGCTGACGGTGGTGGGCCTGACGGGCAAGAATGCGATCCTGATCGTAGAGTTTGCCCGAGAACGCTATGAGGCAGGCGAGACCATTCTGGAGGCGGTGATCGAGGCGGCGCGTCAAAGGTTCCGACCGATCATCATGACTTCGATGGCGTTCTCTCTTGGCGTTCTGCCGCTTGTGCTGAGTTCTGGCGCAGGGTCCGGTGGGCGCAATGCCATTGGGTCCGGCGTGCTGAGCGGGACCATTTCGGGCACAGTGTTGGGCGTGGTCTTTGTGCCGCTCTTCTTTGTGATCGTGACGCGTCTCTTTGGCCGGGCCAAGTCGCGCGATTGACCTTGGGCAGTTCCCGGCAAGAGCCGGGGACTGTCACGTGATTGTTGCCTGAGCATTCTAAACGCCTGAGCAACTCGGCCAGTTTTGGGCCGGAGTTGATCAAACTCAGGAGACAAGAATGACCTATCCCCTTCAATCCCTGTCCCGTCGTGCCATGCTGGCCACGGGTGCCGCCGCCCTGGCGACCCCGCTGATTGCGCGCCGCGCGCTTGCCTCGTCTGGCGAGGTGAATGTTTTTGCTTGGGGCGATTACTTCCAGAATGGCGAGATCCCCGAAGCCTTTACCAAGGCCACCGGCATCAAGGTGAATGTCTCGACCTATGGCTCGAACGAAGAAGCCGCGTCCAAGCTGCGCGCCGCTGGCGGCAAGGGCTTTGACATTCTCTTCCCCTCGGTTGACACCCGTCCCAATTATGACGAGGGCAACCTGTTGGCTGAGATCGACGAGAGCCGCCTCAAGGTGGATCGGATCGAGCCCGCGCTGTGGCGTTCGTCGCTGGAACTGGGGGCTGCGCATCGCGGCAAGCGTTATCTGGTCCCGTTCGATTGGGGCACTGAGGGCATGACGTGGGATTCGAGCGCTGTCGATGTCGCGCCTGCCGATCTGTCCTATGCCCATCTCTGGGCTGACGGGCTGGATAGCAAGGTTGCCATGCGCCAGAAATCAGTGCTGATCACCCTTGCGATCTATCTCGACTCGATTGGCGAAGTGCCGTCGAACCGGGCCATGGATCTCTACAAGACCGAAGAAGACACGCGCCGTATCTTTGATGCCTGCGTGGCCTTTGCCGCCAAGAACAAGGCCAATATCGGCGCTTATTGGAATAACGCCACCGAGGCCACCGGTGCCTTTACCGATGCGGGCTGCACCATCGGCCAGACATGGGATACAACCGGCATCAAGCTGCACATGGATGTGGACCCCAAGTGGCGCTATGCCGCCCCGAAAGAGGGCGCTCTGGCGTGGATGGATACCGCTGCGATCCCCTCGGGTGCCGAGAATGTCGATCAGGCCTATGAGTTCCTCAACTTTCTGATGAGCCCGGAAATCGGCGGCATGTTTGCCAATGCGACCGGCTATAATTCAGCGGCTGTCGGCGCATCGGCGCATCTGAGCGAGGCCAACAAGACGGCGTTTGCCTTTGCCTATCAGAACGGTGCGATCGAGAACCTGTGGTGGTGGCCGATGTTCACGCCGTGGTTCTCGGCGGTGCGCGAAGAGTATTCCGAAAAACTGACCAACGCCTGAGCTGACAGAGTGGCGCGGGGAGAGTTCCCCGCGCCCGTTTCATGGAACGACCCCAATGACAGTTTCCGCTCGCGGTATGGAAATCACCCTCTGCTCAGCCGCCGTGCGATTTGGCGACTTTCAGGCCGTGCACCCCACGGACCTGACCATTCGCGCGGGCGAGTTTTTCTCGATCCTTGGCCCCTCGGGCTGTGGCAAAACCACGATTCTGCGCCTTGTCTCGGGGTTTTTGGACCCTTCAGAGGGCAGCATACTGATCGGTGGCCGGTCGATGGCGGGCATTGCGCCCTCGGACCGTCCAACTGCGCTGATCTTTCAGAATCTTGCGCTCTTTCCCCTGATGCCAGTGTGGGAGAATGTCGCCTTTGGCCTAGAGATGCGCGGCTGGAGCAAGGCCAAACGCCGCACGCGGGCGCTTGAACTGCTCACGATGGTCGCCCTTGGCGAACAGGCCGACAAGCTGCCTTCGGAATTGTCGGGGGGGCAACGTCAGCGGGTGGCGATTGCCCGTGCTCTGGCCGTTGAACCGGCGGTTCTGCTGTTGGACGAACCGCTCTCGGCGTTGGATCTCAAGCTGCGGCAGCACATGCGCGCCGAACTCAAGCAGTTACAGCGCGAGACTGGCATCACCTTTGTCTATATCACCCATGATCAGGGCGAGGCGCTGACCATGTCCGACCGGGTGGCCGTCATGAACGCCGGACGGCTGGTGCAATTGGGCACGGCGGACGACCTTTACGACCGCCCCACTAATGCCTTTGTTGCAACCTTTGTCGGCGAAACCAACCGTTTGACCGGGCGCATCGAGGCGGAAGACGGGCAAAGCGCCCGCATCGCCACACCCGAGGGGGCCTTTGTCGCGCTCAATCCGGCGGGTTTGGGTGTTGGCGCACAAGCGTTTCTCTTTTTGCGGCCCGAGCGGTTGCATGTGCTGACCGAAGGCGAGAGCCGCGCCAACATGCTGGCCGGTGGCCTCATACGTCGCGATATGGAGGGGGCATTCTCGACGCTCGTGATTGACACCGGCCAAAGCCATTTGACCGTGCACCGTGTGAATGGCGGGGGCATCCCCCTTGCGGAGGGCCCGTTGCGCCTTGGGTTCTCGCAAGAGGCTGGGGTGATCCTGCCCTTGGGCGAAACCGCCCATGACTGAGTTGCGCCGCGCCTTTGGGGCACCCTTGTCGGCACTGATCGTGTTTCTGGTGGGGGTCTGGATTCTGGGCCTGATTGCCGCGCCACAGATCATCATGATCGAGCAGTCGTTCTGGACCATGCAGCGCCCCGACGGCGCCGCCGAACTGTCGGTCAAAATCGACGGGCTCTACAATCGTCTCGATGTTCTCGCGCTGGACCATCAGGCCGCCGCAGACGCCGCAGCCCGCGCCGCTATCGACACCGAGCGCGACACGGTTCGGGCCGAAATTGCCACGCTCGAAGCCCGGGAAACCACGCCTGTCAAAACCTGGACGCTGTCCAATTACGGGCAGATGGGGCAGGCGCATCTTGCAATCTTTGCCAAGACGATCCTTGCCTCGCTTGCGGTGACGGCCATCGCCTTTGTCGTCTGCTATCCCATCGCCTTTGCCATCGCCAAGCTAGAGCCGCCGCGCCGGGCCGCGATGATTATGATGGCGCTGATCGTGCCCTATGCCCTTAACGAGCTGCTGCGGGTCTTTGCCTGGCAGATGATCCTGAACTACGGTGGGCCGATCAATGCGGCCCTTGGGCTGGTGGGGATTGGCCCGGTGCCCTTTCTAGAAAGTGGGTCTGGCGTCTTTATAGCCATGGTCTATGCCTATATCCTGTTCATGGTTTTTCCGCTCTACAACGTGCTGGAAACGCTCGATACCCATCAGATCGAGGCGGCGCGGGATCTGGGGGCCGGAACCCTTCAAATCCACCGCCGCGTGGTGCTGCCGCATGCCCGCCCCGGGATTGCAGTAGGCTGTATCATGACATTCATGCTGTCGGCGGGGTCTTATGCGGTGCCTTATATCATGACGCGCGGCACCGCTGATCCGTGGTTCACGCAACTGGTCTACAACCGCTTTTTTCAGGCGACCAACTGGAACGTAGGGGCCGCCTATGCGCTTAGCCTGCTGGTCGTCTGCACCGGGTTCATTTTCCTGATGATGCGGCTGCTCAAGGTTCGGCTCAAGGATATTGCGAAATGAGAGGGCAGGGCAGCGGTGTTATCCTCCGCCTCTATATGGCGCTGTTCTTTGTCTATATGTTCCTGCCGCTCGGGATCATGGTCGCAGCGGGATTTAATGCCTATTCGCCGCCGTCTGTCACGGTCTGGCAGGGATTTACCCTAGGCTGGTTTGGCGAACTTTGGGCGGATGCGCGAATGTGGTCGGGCCTGCGCAACTCGCTGATCATTGCGGGGGCCGTGATCGCGCTCGCTCTGCCGATGGCGTTGGCGGGGGCCCTTTTGCTGGGGCGGTTGGGCACCCGGGCGGCTGGGGTGCTCTATACGTTGATGGTGTCGCCACTTTTGACGCCCGGACTCATCTTGGGCATCTCAACCGTAATTTTCTGGCGCAATTTTGAGGTGGCGGGGGGGCTGTTCACTGCGATTCTTGCGCAGACCACCTTTGTTTCCTCTTACGCGATGCTGATGTTCATGGCGCGGTTGCAGCGACAGGATGCAGCGCTGGAAGAGGCAGCGCGTGACCTTGGTGCCACGCCTTTGCAGGCGTTTCGCCGGATCACCCTGCCGTTCCTGCGCCCCACCATCGCCACGGCGGCTGTCATCGCCTTCTTGCAGAGCTTTGAGAATTACAACACCACCATGTTTGCCATCGGCGGTCAGCATACGCTGGTAACGGAAATCGGCTCCCGTATGCGTTTTGGTCTTTCGCCGGTGGTCAATGTCATCGGAATTCTCTTTATCCTTGCAACGATCACCTGCGCGGTGATCTGGGCCATCCTCAAAGAGCGCGAGCGCCGCGCCGCAAACGGAGCATCGGCATGATCGACACATTCTCGGCCCCCGGACGGTTCTGGCGCGGCAATCTGCACACCCATTCAACCCGCTCAGATGGGGTATTGCCCCCTGAGGAAGTCTGCCGTCGCTATGCCGCCGAGGGCTATGATTTCATGGCGCTGACCGATCATTTTGTCGGGCGCTACGGCTATCCGATCACCGATACCCGCGCCTATCGCAGCAATCGCTTTACCACCCTGCTTGGGGCCGAGTTGCATTCTGGCGCTTTGGTCAATGGAGAGGTGTGGCATATTCTGGCCGTGGGTCTGCCGGATGATTTCGCCCCCTCCCATTCCCCCGAGTTCAAACCGGTTGCCAATCAGGAAACCGGACCCGAGATTGCGGCGCGGGCTGTCGCCGCCGGGGCCTTTGTCGCCGTGGCACATCCACAATGGTCAGGGCTGACACTCGCCGATGCGCGCAGTCTTACGGCGGCGCATGCGGTCGAGATTTACAACCATGGATGCCATATGGGCTGTGACCGGGGAGACGGATTTGGGATTGCCGACCTCTTGCTGAGCGAGGGGCGGCGTCTGAGCTTGATTGCCACAGATGACGCGCATTTCTCGGAACCGGATCATTTCGGTGGCTGGGTCATGGTCAAGGCAGAGGAAAACAGCCCCGAGGCTCTGCTTGCCGCACTCAAGACGGGGCTGTTTTATTCCAGCCAAGGTCCTGAAATTCGCGCGCTGCATCTGGAAGACGGGGCGGTCGAGGTTGAATGCTCTGCTGCGTCTGCGGTGATCGTGCTGGGCCACGGATCAGCCGGGGTGGCGGTGCATGGCCATTCCATGACCCGCGCGCGCGTTACCCTTGACCCCCGCTGCGTCGCCTCACCGTGGTTGCGGGTCACTGTGGTGGACGCGGCAGGCAAGCGCGCTTGGTCCAACCCGATCTGGAAGGGCTGAGTAGGACTCAGCCCGCCGCGTGATCCGCAAGGATCATGTCCGAGGCTTTCTCGCCGATCATGATCGCGGGGGCGTTGGTGTTGCCTGACACGATCTCGGGCATGATCGAACAATCCGCCACGCGCAGCCCGTCGATGCCATGCACCCGGAGCCGGGCATCGACGACGGTATCCGGCCCCTGTCCCATCTTGCAGGTGCCTGTCGGGTGATAGATCGTTGTCGAATAGCGCCGCGCCCAGTCGAGCGTGCCTTCGTAATCGTCTAGATCCAGCGTGCGGTCCGGGCGAAATTCTTCTGAGATCTTGGAGGTCAGCGGCGCGCAGCGCGCAATGCGACGGGCAATCCTTATTCCTTCGACGATGGTCCTGCAGTCGGTCTCGGTCGAGAGGTAATTTGGAATGATCTTGGGATACTTCCGCGGGTCCGATGAGGCGAGGCGGATTTCCCCGCGGCTTTCGGGCCGCAATTGACAGACCGACATGGTAAAGGCCGAAAAGCGATGCACCCCTTCGCCGGGGCTGTCGGCGGACCATGGCTGGACGTGAAACTGAATGTCTGGTGTCTCGACATGGTCGCCCGTACGCATAAAGCCCGTGGCAAGACTTGCGGCCATGGCCATGGGGCCCGAGCGAAAAAGAGCATACTTCAGGGCGATCCGCGCCTGATTGGACAGGCTGCGCACCTCGTCATTCAACGTGGCATCATGGCACTTGAACACCAGACGCGCTTGCAGATGGTCCTGCATGTTGCGGCCCACGGCGCGCAGATTCTGGCGCACCTCGATGCCGTGATCCTGCAAATGCGCCGCCTCTCCGATGCCCGAGAGCATCAAGAGTTGCGGCGAACCAATCGCGCCTGAGGAGAGGATGACCTCGCGTCCGGCCTTGACCACCTGATCCAACCCCGCCCGGTCACGGTAGGCCACGCCAACAGCACGTCGCCCCTCCAGCATGATACGGCTGGCTTGCGCATGGGTGATGATCGTCAGGTTCGGTCTTTTGCGCGCCGGGTTGAGGAATGCCACGGCAGCAGAACACCGCCTGCCATTGCGCGTTGTCAGTTGGAAATATCCCACACCTTCTTGCGTGGCCCCATTGTAATCGGGGTTGAATGGATAGCCCGCCTCTTGTGCCGCCGCGACCCAGGCATCGCAGATGGGCCTTTGCAGGCGCATGTTCGACACCCAAAGCGTGCCCTGATCGCCGTGATACTCGTCGGCACCGCGTTCCTGTCGCTCGGAGCGCTTGAAGAGCGGCAGCACATCGTCCCATCCCCAGCCGGGATTGCCCATTTGCGCCCAACGGTCGTAATCCTGCGGCTGTCCGCGCACATAAAGCAAACCGTTGAGCGAGGATGAGCCCCCTAAAACTTTGCCACGTGGCCAGTCTAGTGCGCGGCCATTGAGCCCCGGATCTGGCTCCGTGCGATAGCACCAGTCCACCGCCGGGTTATGCATCGTTTTGAAATACCCAACCGGAATGTGAATCCACGGGTTCCAATCGCGCCCACCCGCCTCAAGCAGAATAACCGTGTTCCGAGGATCCGCAGAGAGGCGATTCGCCAGAACACATCCGGCAGAACCCGCGCCAACGATCACGTAGTCCGCTGAAATCTCCGACATTCCGGGCCTCCTTGCTCAATCTTGGCGCAAGGAAAAAATCTCCTTGCCAGATCAAGGATAATTCGATCATTATTGAGACTGCAAGTATCAAAATTGCAAAATAGGGAGGAGACCATGAAAGTATCGAAAGCCCTGAGCGGAATTTCCCGCAGGGACCTGTTCCGTCTGTCAGGTCAGTTTGGCCTATCATCCGTTGTGTTGGGGGCCGGGGCGCTGACGGGGGCGGTCTCGCTTTCGTCGGTGGCGCGGGCCGCCGAGAGCACCTATGAAAAACGCTTTGGCAAAGAGCCGAAACATACGCTGAAACTGGGGGCTTCGGGGTTTAACGCGCGCAACCTGCTGATCGAGCGCGCCGGCGTTCTGGAATTCGCCCGCGATCTGGAAGAACGCACTGACGGCGAAATCCGTGTAGAGTTCATCGGCGACAACCAAATTTGTGGCCAGCTCAACTGCGTGGAAAAAACCCAGACCGGCGTGGTGGATATGTATGCCGCCTCGACGCAGAACTCGGCCGGGGGCGCGCCCTATCTCAACGTGCTCGACTATGCCTATATGTTCCCGAGCCGCGCCGCGCAGTATCATTTCCTCTATAGCCCCGCTTCGCAAAAGATTTTGCGTGAACCACTAGAAAGTCGGCATGGGCTGAAGTTCCTGTTCTCGCATTGCGAATTGCGCGGCCTCCAGATGGGTCAGTCCTTTGCTGACAAACCCACCGTCACCAAGCTGGAAGAGCTGTTTGGCACCAAGAACCGCGTGACTGGCACACAGTTGGGCCGTATCGCCATGCAGTTGCTCAACCTCAACCCGGTGCCGGTGGCCTGGGAAGAAACACTGGACGGACTCAAGCAGGGCCTCATTGACGGCGCGGAAACCTGGGCCTCTGCTGTGGCCTATGCCAACATGGCCCCCGTTGTCAGCCAATCGGTTGACCTGCGGTTCTTCTGCGGCACGGAACATACCTCCATGTCGGTCAAGGTGTTTGACGCGATGGAGCCGCATTTGCAGGATGCCATCATGGAATCCGCCTATCTGGCGCAGGTTCATGTGCAGGCGGCCAATGAGGCGGCGCTGGTCAAAACCGTTGGCTTCTCTGACCCGCAACTGCCCGGCACCATCTTTGCCCAGAACAATGTGCGCCCGGCGTTTCTGGCAGACGATCAGATCAAGATGGCCGAAGAAATGTGCTCGCCCGAGTTCAATCCAGAGCCATGGGCGCAGTGGCGTGAGCGTCTCAATGGCTGGGCTGGTGGCATCGACACCTATCAAGAAATCTACAACGTGGCCCGCGAGATTCCTGTGGATACCTTGCCCGAGAATGTCGAGCCGCGCCGCTGGTGGCGATCAGCCTGACGCGATAGGCTCTGCTCGGGTCGCGCCATCCGCGCGGCCCGTTACCCCAAGCCGCCGAGACGTGCGGCGAATACATACGGCAACCCAAAGGGAGGAACGGGCATGACCGGCTGGTTTCAGGGCACAGGCGATATCATGAGTGCCCTCATGGCAGGCGATTCCTGGATGTTGAGTCAGGCGATGAACGAACCGGCGGCTTGGCCGCTTGGGCTGGCGGCGATGCTGGCGCTGGCCTTGTTGATTCTGGTGTTCTATCGCTTCAGCCCTTGGTCAGAGCGTAATCTGGAAAAGACGATCATGGTCGTGTCTTATTTGGCCATTGGCGGGATCATCTTTGTCGAGGTGTTTCGCCGTTTCGTCTTGTCACAACAGGTCCCATGGTCGACCACCCTGCCGCCCTTTCTTTTTCTGATCATGACGTATTTCGGGTGCAGCTATAACGTCAAGCTGCGCACGCATCTGGCCTTTGCCGAATTCCGCAACGCGATGTCGCGCACGGGACAAATGGCCTGCCTCATGCTGGATGCATTGCTCTGGACCGGGTTTTCTTGGGTCGTGGTCGTTACCTCGACCAAGGTGGCGATCAATTCGGCAGCGAATTTCCAAATCATGCTGGGCACCGACAATGTCATGCAATGGTGGTTCCTTTTGTCCGTGCCTCTGGCCTTTACCACGCTGGTGGCGCGGGTGATCGAGAATGTCCTAGCCGATATTGCCAATTTCCGCAGTGGTGAGACCTTGATCACCCAAGCTGTGATCGGAGGCGACTGATATGAGCGACCCAACCCTCATCACCGCCATTTCCATTGGGGTGACGTTCCTTTTCATGCTGGGTGTGCCGGTGTTTCTGGTCATCGGTTACTGGGTGATCGGTGTGTCATTTGTCCTTGGTATGCCGCTCCAGAATATTGGGGGCGCATTGGGCGATGTGTTCACGGACGGCTTTGCGCTTTTGGCGATGCCGCTGTTCATTCTGACGGGAGACTTGATCAACCGCTCAGGCATTGCGCGGCGCTTGAGTGATTTTGCCTATGCCTGCCTAGGGTGGATACGCGGCGGATTGGCCATGGCGGCGCTTGGCGCTTGTGGGCTCTTTGCCGCAATCTCGGGCTCTAACTCGGCCACTACCGCGACCATCGGCTCGATGCTGCATCCCGAGATGATCAAGGGCGGGTATGATGCGCGCTTTTCGGCGGCGACGGCGGCGGCGGGGGGGACTGTGGGCATCATCATCCCACCGTCGATCATTTTCATCGTTTACGGCTTTCTGCTCAACCTGCCGATTTCGGAACTGTTCGTTGCGGGGATCATTCCCGGCGCGCTGATGGTTTTGGCGATGATGTTCGCCGCCTTTCTGATCTGCTGGCGTAATGGCTGGGGGTTCCTCATTCCCCTCAGCCCCCTGCGCGTTTTCAAAACCGCCATCGGCGCATGGCTTGGGTTCTTTGCCATCGGCCTTGTTCTTTGGGGCATCTACACCGGCAAATTCTCTCCGACAGAGGCGGCGGGCGTGACCGTGGGCTTTTGCGTGATCGTGGGCTTTATCAGCCTGCCGCTTTACAAGCTGATGGGCGGTGCCAAAGGGCGTGACGTGAGCGAAAAGAAAATCTCGGAGATGCTGGTCGTCGAAGGATTCAGCCCGCTGGAATTGCCTTCTATCACCATGCGCTCGGCGCAAATCACCGGTATTCTTGCCCCTCTCATCGCGGTTTCAGTCGTGATGCAACAGATCCTGTCGGTTCTGGGGGCACAGGAAGTCATTGGTAATTTCGTGACCTCAATGGGCGGGTACTATGCGGTGCTCTTTACCGCGATGGCGATTGTGTTTGTCTGTGGCATGGTGCTCGAAAGCCTGCCTGTGACGATCATTCTGGCCCCTATTCTGGCCCCTATCGCCCATTCCGTCGGGGTTGAGCCGGTGCAGTTTGCGGTGATCTTCCTTGTCGGGGCCTCTATCGGCTTTGTCACGCCGCCCTATGGGCTGAACCTCTATGTCGCCTCTGGGGTGACGGGCGTTCCCTATTTCAAGCTCTTGCGCTACATCGTGCCTTATCTTGTGGCGCTGTTGTCGGTTTGGGTGCTTGTGGCTCTGGTGCCTTCCCTATCCACAGCGCTGCTTCCGCAACGGTGAGAAAGGTCAGGACATGGATGGTGACGACGCAGGGACCATTCCCACCAATCTGAGGCTCCTGCTTGTGCTCGAGGAGATCGCGCGCGTGGGCGTGCCCGTCACGCCCACCGAGATCAACGCAGCGCTTGGCCTGCCCAAGCCGACGATCCACCGCCTTTTCGCTACACTCGAAGAGGAAGGGTTTCTGCAACGCGACATGGATGGGCGGACTTATTCCCCGGGTCCGCGCCTGCGCAGCATGGCCGGGGGTATCCTGTCGTCGCTGCGCATCCGCACAGCGCGGCAGGCAATCCTTAAGCGGTTGAGCGGCGAAATAGGCGAGACCTGCAACATCGCCTTACCGGACCGCGATGCCATGATCTATCTAGAGCGCGTTGAGACACAATGGCCGCTCCGGATACAATTGCCGATCGGCACGCGTGTGCCGTTTTATTGTACGGCCAGTGGCAAGATGTATCTGAGCACTTTGGCGCGCAGCCACCTGGTGCGTTATCTCTCTGCGACAGATATTGTTGCCCGCACCGCCAACACCCTGACCGACCCCGATGCCCTTTTGGCCGAGATCCAGCGTGTGCGCGAGCAAGGCTACTCGCTCGACCGCGAAGAGTTCATGGAGGATATGATCGCTCTGGCTGTGCCGATCCTTGATGTCAACGACCGGCTGATGGCAACACTGGCCTTTCACGCGCCGACGCAGCGGTTCAGCATCGAGCGGGCGATGGAGTATCTAGAACCGATGCGACACGCGGCGGCGGATTTGTCAAAGCTCGTCGCCTAGGACGCGCTTAGGTCCATTTCGCCAGAGGGGGCAGGCTCATAAGCACCGCGTTGGCGTCATGGCCTGTGGCCAGTCCGAATTTCGTGCCTCGGTCATAGACGAGGTTGTATTCGGCATAGAGGCCACGATGCACAAGCTGCGTGTCCTTGTCGGCATCCGACCAAGGCTGCACCCGGCGTTTTTCCACCAAAGGAACATAAGCAGGCAGAAAGGCGCGACCAATATCCTGTGTCAGCGCAAAATCGGCCTCCCAATCGCCAGTGTTGCGGTCATCCATGAAAATACCGCCCACGCCGCGCGCCCGATTGCGGTGCGGCACAAAGAAATACTCATCCGCCCAAGCTTTGAGTTTCGGATAGAGGTCTGTGCCATGCGGATCTAGATGCGCCTGTTGCTGGCCATGGAAATGGGCCGTGTCCTCGGGATACTCGATACAGGGATTAAGATCCGATCCGCCACCGAACCACCACGCATGCGGGGTCCAGAACATGCGGGTGTTCATATGGACCGCCGGGCAATGCGGGTTCTGCATATGCGCCACAAGGCTGATCCCAGAGGCCCAGAACCGTGGATCGCTGTCCATGCCGGGCACACCGCGCGCCGCCATGGCGCGCTGTGCGGCCTCTCCCAAGGTGCCATAGACCTCTGACACATTGACGCCGACCTTTTCAAAGACCCGCCCGCCACGCATCACGCTCATCAGCCCGCCCCCGGCGTCCGATCCGTCGTCACTATGGCGGCTATTGTCGCTTACCTCAAACCGCGCGGGCGCGGCGTCTGACAGAGGCCCGGTGGCGTGGTTGTCCTCCAACCCCTCAAACGCGGTAACGATATCGTCGCGCAACTGGCGAAACCATGCGGCGGCACGTGATTTTTGCTGGGTAAAGTCGTCGGTCATGCGTCTGGTCCTCGGGCGATGTTGCCTATTAGTGCGCCGGGGCTGCGCAGGGGTCAAGCAGGGTCCGCCCGCCGTCCACCGTCATGATCTGTCCGGTCATGAAGGCTGATCCATCACAGGCCAGATAATGCACCGCTTCTGCCAGTTCCGCCGCCGAGGCAATCCGCCCAAGGGGCGTGTGGCATTCAATATCGGCGCGGTAATCGCTGTGTTCCCGTAGCGTTTCCTTGAGCGACGCGCTCATGACCGAGCCAAAGGCCAGGGCGTTGACCCGGATACGGTGCGGTGCCAAGGCAAGTGCCAGGCTGCGTGTCATCTGATCCAGTGCCGCCGAGGCCACCGAATAGGCCAAGAGATCCGGATGGGTGCAGCGCGCGGCAATCGAGGACAGGTTGACGATGGTGCCCGCGCTGCCTTCGGTCTGGCCTTCGGATTGCTTGATCATCCGGCGCGCGACCTGTTGGCTCATGCGCAGCGCGGTCAAAAGGTTCTGCTCCAATAGCATCTCAACCGCGTCATCATCGGGGTTGAGCGCATCCGAGGGCACAATCTGGCGGCAGGCATTGACGAGGATATCCACCTGTTCAAAGGCGTCGATCGTGGCCGACAGCAGATTGGCCTGCGTCAGTTTTTGCCGCAGGTCGCCCGCGAAATAGCGGATGTTGCTGCTG
The DNA here is from genome assembly GCF_002080415.1 of Roseovarius mucosus. NCBI lineage: Bacteria > Pseudomonadati > Pseudomonadota > Alphaproteobacteria > Rhodobacterales > Roseobacteraceae > Roseovarius > Roseovarius mucosus. The sequence goes on from NZ_CP020474.1 coordinate 2,673,696, forward strand.
TCGTCATTCTCGCCCAATTCCTTGATCAGGCGTGCTTCATCCATGTCGGCAAAGACAACATTGGCGCCCTTGTCCGCGAAATGACGCCCGATAGCGAGGCCGATGCCATTGGCACCTCCGGTGATAATGGCGGTTTTTCCGGTGATCGAGAAGGACATATCGGACCTTTCAAGCTGGGTCTGGCGCGCATGGGGGCACTAGCGGCTCTGGCGCACAGGACGGCTGGCGTGGAGGATCTTGAAGCGGGTGTCGCCAGCTACCTCACTGACCGAGGTAAAGGACTGTGCCAGCGTGGTCTCATAGGGCAGATGCCGGTTGGCCACCATCCAGAGACTACCCGAGGGTTTGAGCATGCCCGCCGCCGCGCGTATAAAGGCGCGGCCAAGATCGGGATCGGCACTGCGGCTCTCGTGAAAAGGTGGGTTCATGATGACGCTATCGGCACGCGCGTCGGGCTTCCAGACGGTCGCATCGGCCCAATGAAATTGCGCGCGGGCGTCTGTGACATTCTGGCGTGCACAGGCGAGGGCCGCATGATCGGCCTCAACCAGATCAAGACGGGTAATGCCGGCGCGTTCCAGAGCGCGCGCGCTTAGATAGCCCCATCCCGCACCCAGATCGACCACATGCGCGCCAAGCGCTTGCGGCAGGCTATCCGCCAAAAGGCGCGATGCCGGATCAACCGCATCGGCGGAAAAGACCCCCGGTGCCGTGACATATCCACCCGCAATCGGCTGCGCTGTGGTTGCGGCCCAATCGGCAAATTCAGGGCCTGCGGCAAAGCTAAAGATCTTGCCGTGTGCCTTGGACAACGGCGCGCTGACCGCGACGCGGCGGCGGCAGTCGCGCAGCACCGATTCGATGCCATCGGTCTTGAGACCATCGACGATGATCAGGCCATCGGTGACGGTGGCGGCCTCTGCCAATGCGGCGCGTGCCCGTGCTTTGGCGCGGGGCAGACAGAGGATTGCAGCCCCATACCGCCCCTCGGGGGCTATGGCACAGTCATATCCCAAACCGGCAAAGTAATCATAATCGGGCTTGAGTGGCGTGATCACCTGCACGCGGTCCATGGGCAAGGCGGAGAGATCAGCCCCGACGCGCGGGGTGAATACGGCAATGCGTCCAGCCTCGGGCAGGGTCGCAACCCCGTCGGCGAGGGCAAGTGTCAGGCGGGTGGCGATGGCCAAGTTATTCTTTTTCCATGGTGCATTGCAGCGGATGTTGGTGACGGCGGGCAAAATCCATCACCTGCGCCACCTTGGTTTCGGCGATTTCGTGGCTGAAGACACCCACGACCGCCAGCCCCTTTTTGTGCACGGTCAGCATGATTTCAAAGGCCTGCGCGTGCGACATGCCGAAAAACCGTTCAAGCACGGCCACCACGAATTCCATCGGCGTGTAATCGTCATTCAGCAGCAGAACCTTGTAGAGCGGCGGGCGCTTGGTCTTGGGCCGTGTGGCAACGACCACCGCAGGATCGCCCGCGTCCTCCTTGGGCCCGGTCATTGTAATCGGATGCTGGATCATTTCAGTCGCACTATCGGATTATTGCCATGTGACAGGGTCTGTTTCATGACGTCTATATATCGTTTGACCGGGGTTAGAAAAGGGTCCCCGTGAAAGAAGGGGTTCAAGCCGTCGTGTGTGGGATCGGCACGATCAGGTCAGCCCCCTGCGCGCGGTTGGAATTGACCGTTGGGGCGACGCGCCACATCTCTAGTGTGTCCTCGGGCGCGGGGCGCATCAGCCGCGCCGCGCCATGCCCCGCCTCGCCCAACCAGAGCGGCCAATCCTGCGGTTCAAGGATCACCGGCATCCGGTGATGCACTTGCGCCATGCTGTCATTCGCGGCGCAGGTGACAATCGCGCAGGTGTCGATCCGGGTATTGCCGTGCTCCCAGATTTGCCAGACCCCGGCCATGATAAGCGGCGCACCATCGCGCCTTTGGGTAAACCACGGCAGGCGTGTGTTGCCATCCCGCGTCCATTCGTAAAAGCCTGCGACGGGAATGAGACATCGGCGCGCGCGTGCCGCCTCGCGAAAGGCGGGTTTCTCAGCAATGGTCTCGGCGCGGGCGTTGATCAGCAGCGGGCCAGCGGTGGGGCTGTCATACCAATTCGGCAAGAACCCCCATCGCAAGGCCGAAAGCCGCCGCGTGCCGCTCTCGCCCAGACGAACAGTCGCGATCCGGGCTGTGGGACAGACATTGTAATCGGGTGGCTCGGGCAGGTCGTTGTCCGGGGCCGCGCCAAAGAGTTGCGCCATCGCGTCATTGGGCAGGGTGATGACAAAGCGTCCGCACATGCCAGCCGCCTCTCAGGGCTGACGGGGCAGGCCCGTACCAATCATCGAATCGCGCGTGACCAAGCTGGCCAATTGCGCCTCGTCCATCGCGTCGGTCCCCTCTGGCCGGGCGGGCAACACGATATAGCGCATATCGGCGGTGCTGTCGTGGACGCGGACGGTGACATCATCGGGCAGGTCCAGACCGAATTCACGCAGAACCGCGCGCGGTTCGCGCACCGCACGGCTGCGATATTCCCGCGTCTTGTACCAATCGGGCGGCAAGCCCAACAGGTTGCGCGGGTAGCACGAACAAAGCGTGCAGACGATGAGATTATGGGTCTGGGCGGTATTTTCAACTGCGATCAGATGGAGCGGGCCGATGTTGAACCCCATCTCGCGGCTGGCTGCAGAGGCATTGGCCAAAAGCCGCGCCTTGAAATCGGGATCGACCCAGGCGCGCGCCACGACGGCCGCGCCGTTGGCGGGGCTGCGGGCATCCATCGCCTCAATCTGCGCAGCAATCTCGGCGGGGGTGAGCAGGCCTTTTTCCACGAGCAATTCGCGCACTGCGATTTCCATGCGCTGCCAATAGGTCAGTGGGCCATCGTTGTCGGCGCGGTAGGGATGGCCAGAGGGGCTCATCCCCTCATGGTGGAAATGGTCGTGATCGTGATCGTGGTGGTCATGGGGCATGGCTATCCACCTGTTCCAGCCAATGCGCGTAGAGTTCGGCATCGAGCGTGTCGTCGGGGTTCTCTGCCGTTTCGCCCCAAATGTCGCGCATGGCAAAACGGACGCGATACAGCGGCTTTTCCTCGGCGGTCAGGCCATAGGCCAGTTGCTCGGGGTTGCGAAAGGCCCCCAAGGATCGCTCGATCACGCCCTGCTTGCCGCGCAGATACCACGGGGCGCGCACATGACCCGGCGGCGTCAGCGCCTTGACCCGCACCCGCTCAGCCATCTTGCGCCTCGGCATAGGTTGGACCGCGCGCGGCAACAGCATCCATCCGGGCCGCCAATTCCTCAAGCGAATAGGCACCGGCCTCGAGCAGGTTCTGGTTCACGGCAGCGATCCAGCGTTCGTAATAGGAATACGTCTCAAACGCGTCTTCGCCCATATCCTCAAGAGCGCGACGCAGCCCGTCAACGGTAAACAGGCCCTTTTCCCCGCAGAGCACCATCAGCGCATCAATGCGCTTTTCCCAAAGGGCAAAATCATGACCGTCCATCGGCACAGGCCCGGCAGCCTGTCCGCCCATGTCGTGCCAGCGGCGTCCATCCCAATCACTCATGGGATCAAGCCTAGGAGGGCCGGCGTGGCTTGTCCAGTGGTCACGCGCTCTGGTCTTCTTCGGGGGTCACATAGGCGATCTCGCCCGCCGCTTCGAGGGTGCGCACGGCGTTGACCACGGCGGTCATCGCTTCTTCGGCATCGCGCAGGCGTACGCGGCCGCGCTCTTGTATTTCCTCACGCATGGCCTCTGCCATGCGTTTGCCCATGTTGCTGAGGATGAACTCGGCCACGGGCGCCAGATCGCCCGAGGCTGCCCCCGCAAGCGCCGTGACAAGAACCGCCTGATCCACTTCCCGCGTGATGCGCGGGATATCCGTGGGCTTCACCCGCTCAGGAATATGCACAAAGGTAAAGATCGCGCGCCGCACAAGGTTTGCGAAGTCTTGATCGGCTTCGTCCAATCCTGTCAGCACGTCATCGCGCGTCGCGGCGGGCGAGAAGTTGAGTATTGCGCCCACACGTTCGACCGCCCCTTGGGCAAAGGCGGTTTCGGGGATGTCGTGCAATTCCGCGGCAAGTGCCAGACCGATCCTGTCAACGGCCTCGGGGCTGACCGCGCCGGTCTGCGATACCGCATAGGTGATCCGCCGCGCCAATTCTCCGGGGAGTTTGCCCAAAAGGTCCGCCGCGCGCGCCACGTCGAGCTTGGACAAGAGCACGGCCGCAATCTCTGTGCTTTCCCGTTCGACAATGGGGATGAGCGCGGCAAGATCGGCGTGTTTCACCTGCTCCCAAGGGTCGCCCTGTTGGCGCACGCCCGCCTCCTTGCGCAGGCGCGCAGCGGTTTGCGGGCTGATCCGGCCATCGAGCGCGCTAAGCGCCCCGGCCACGCCGCGCGGAAAGGTCAGCCCCATCCCCTCCAACTCCTGCGCGAATTCCGCGACCACATCCGCAAGCGTTCCTCGGTCGACATAGCGCATCGACCCCATCTGTGTGGTGAGGCGCGCTTGCAACACGTCCGGCAGGTCGGTCAGCGCGATTTCAGCCCCTTCGTTGATCAGAAACCTGACGATGATCGCCGCCTTTTGCGCGCGCGTCAGATGAGCAGCCACCCCGCCATGGGCGACGGTGCTCAGTCGGGCCAAAGGGGTGGTTGTTTTCATCGTGGGCCTCTCTGCGGGTCTCGTCTGACCTTAGGGGCCAAAGGGTGAAGAATTCTCTAAACCCTGCCCGGTATTTCGGTGGTTTCCCGGATGACGCCGCTCGCGCTTCGTGCTAGGGCCGAGACATGAGCCAGATGCCCAGCAAGGTCGAAATCCTGCAATGGATTTCGGACAACCCGACCCTCACCGCGAAACGCGATATCGCCAAGGCCTTTGGCATCAAGGGGGCTGCGCGGATCGACCTCAAGCGCCTGCTCAAGGAGCTCGAGGACGAAGGCCATCTGGAAAAGCGCAAGAAATCCTATCGTGACCCTGACCGGCTGCCACCTGTAAGCGTGTTGCAGATCACGGGGCAGGCCTCTGACGGAGAACTGCTTGCGCGGCCCTTGGAATGGACGGGTGAGGGAATAGAGCCTGTCGTGCTTCTTATTCCGCGCGCCTCTGACCCCGCGATGGGGGTAGGCGACCGCATCCTGGCGCGTCTGCAAGAGGTCAAGGGCGAAAGCCATCACTATGAGGCGCGGTTGATTCGCCGTATCGGCACCAACCCGCGAAAAGTGCTGGGAATTTTCCGCAAAGGGGCAGAGGGCGGGCGCATCCTGCCTATCGACAAGGGCGACGGCAAGGAATGGCACGTGGCCGCGGATGCCACAGGCGGCGCCCAGGATGGCGAGCTTGTCGAGGCGGAACAGGCGGGTCCTGCGGGCCGCATGGGCCTGCCGCGCGCGCGGGTTCTGGACCGGTTGGGCGATCCCTCGGCACCCAAGGCAGTTTCGCTTATCGCTATCCATCAGCACGGAATCCCCGACAGCTTTCCCGATGCCGTGATTGCAGAGGCGGATGCGATGAAACCTGCGGGCCTCAAGGGCCGTGAGGATATGCGTGATATGCCGCTGATCACGATTGATCCTTGGGATGCGCGCGACCATGACGATGCGGTCTGGGCCCATGCCGATGATGATCCCAAGAACGAAGGGGGGCATGTGATCTGGGTGGCGATTGCCGATGTGGCGCATTACGTGCGCCCCGGCACGGCGCTTGACCACGAGGCGCGCAAGCGCGGCAATTCGAGCTATTTCCCTGATCGCGTTGTGCCGATGCTACCCGACCGCCTATCTGGTGATTTGTGTTCGCTGCATGAGGGTGTGCCACGCGCCTGTATCGCGGTGCGGATGCAGATCACCGCGACCGGTGAAAAGATCGGGCATCGGTTTGTGCGCGGTCTTATGCGCTCTGCTGCGTCGCTGACGTATCAACAGGTTCAGTCGGCGCAGGATGGTGCGCCGGATGACAAATGCGCGCCCCTGATGGACGAGGTGATTACACCGCTCTATGCCGCCTATGCCGCATTAGAGGAGGCGCGGCGTCGTCGTCAGCCGCTCGACCTCGACCTGCCCGAGCGCAAGGTGGTCCTGAGTGACGCGGGCAAGGTTTTGTCGGTGAATTTCACCGAGCGACTGGAGGCCCATAAGCTGATCGAGGAATGTATGGTGTTGGCCAATGTGGCCGCCGCCGAAACGCTGGTGGCGCGCAAATCGGCGCTTTTGTTCCGGGTGCATGAGGAACCAAGCCCCGAAAAACTTGATGCCCTGCGCGAGGTAGCGGCGACGGCGGGGATGGTGCTTGCCAAGGGTCAGGTGCTGAAAACCGCACATCTTAACGCGCTGCTGCATGCAGCGCGCGATACGGATCATTCCGAGGTGATCAACATGTCCACCCTGCGCGCGATGACGCAGGCCTATTATGCGCCGCAAAACTTCGGACATTTCGGCCTTGCACTTCAGGCCTATGCGCATTTCACCTCGCCCATTCGGCGCTATTCCGATCTTGTGGTCCATCGGGCGCTGATTTCGGCGCATGGCTGGGGCAAAGATGGTCTGAGCCATGAGGAAGAAGCGCAGCTTGAGGAGACGGCGCAGCATATTTCCGACACCGAGCGCCGCTCGATGATGGCCGAGCGTGACACCAATGATCGCTATCTGGCGGCGTTTCTGTCGGAGCGATTGGGTGAGGAATTCACCGGGCGTATCAGCGGCGTCGTCAAATTCGGCGTGTTCGTGAAACTGGATGAAACCGGGGCGGATGGGTTGATCCCGGTCCGCTCATTGGGCCGGGAATATTTCCACTTCGACCGCGAAGCAAGCACGCTGATGGGGTCCGATACCGGGCTTACGATTGGCTTGGGGCAGCGCGTGACGGTCAAGCTGGCCGAGGCCGCGCCCGTGACAGGTGGCATTGCGCTTGAACTGGTTAGCCTTGATGGCGAGACCCTGCCCAAAGGCCCGCGCGCCACACGCGGCAAGCCGCCCAAACGCAAGCTTGGCAGCGCCAAGCGCAAGGCGACGGTCGAGAGGCGCAAGGCCGAGCGCAAGCGTCGGTAGGTAAAAGATCGGACGCCCTCAGCGCAGCCCGTCGCGTGCAATCGTAACCGCCAAATCCCGCACGGCCTGACCGCGTGCTGCGGCGATGGCGGTAATGCCTGCCTCGTCCGGTACGGGCACGCTCAGGTCAAAAAGCTGCGCGCGTGCGCGGCCATTCTCAGATGACACGAAATACTGCCCGGCAAGCCGGAATACGCCATCCGCTTGCGCCAGCATCTCTTCGACCCGCACCTCGACCTGCGCCTCGGGAAAGCCACCAAAGGGCCAAGGCTCTGCCGCCACCCGCGCGCCGGTGATTTGGGCCAGATGACGGCTGAGTTCCAACGTGATGGCGCGGCCCGGATCATCGGCCCAAAAGAGGCCGGGTTGAGTGCTCAGAACACCTGTTGCATCCGAGAAATAGATTTCCTCACCCGCGGCATATCCCGGCAAGGACACCTCGCGCAGCGCGACCGAGCCAAAGGCGATGCGCTGCTTGGTCTCAACCGGCGCGCGTGGCACGGTCAGTCGCTGTTCGGGAGCAGAGGTGCAGGCGGTGAGGGCGGCCAGCAAAAGCAGGGCGGAAAATCTCTTCATTCTCATCATCTTCCCAAAAGCAGCGAATTTGGATTCCGTTCTATGGCTCGGGCCAAGGATGACACAGCACGCGCGGCGCGTTCAACCTCGCGCATTGCGGCGCGGGCGTCGCGGCCTACACCATTGTCGGCGGCATAGCCTGCCAGCGTGCCGCGCGCCTGTGCCAGCACGGCCTCGGCCTCGGCAATAAGGCCCGGCAGATCACGGCCCGCTTGCGCAAAAGTATCCGCGGCATCGCGGGCAGAGCCAAGGGCGGCGGTGGCATTCTCGACCACGCCGCCTTCGCGCAATTGCGCCAGAACGCTGCGCATTTCGTCAAGGGTTGCGTTCAGCGTGGCAGGCAGGGCCTGTGTGCCCTCTTGCGCCAAAAGCGTGTCAGCCGAGGTTATGAGCGCGGTCAACTGTGCAACCATGGCATCAATCTCGACGCTTTCGGCCTTTTTCGCCACGGCATCCAGCCGCGCCACGAGATCTGGCACACCGCTCACGGCATCGCTCACACCTTGAGACGCGGCAGAGGCATCGCTGAGCGCGGTGCTCAACTTGGCCGCTATGGCCTCTTGCGCGATTTGCGCGACCAGCGTCTCCATCTCGGTCAGCACGGCATCAAGCCGCCCAGGCAGGGCCTGCACCTCTGGCGCGCCAATCACGCCGCGTGTCTCATCCAGAAGCGCGTTGACATTGCCCGGCACGGCGCGCGTATCGGCGCTGGAGACCAAGGCATTGGCGTTTTGCAGCAGGGTGATCGCCTCGGCCATCACCTCTTCGATGGGCAAGGCATTGATCCGCTCGAATACGCCCGTTGCGGTTGCCGATACATCCGCGATCTCGCTTTCGGTGGTGGGGAAAAGAAGATCGCCGCCATCTGCCGTCTCGATTTCGGCAGGGGGGGCATCGGGCACTTCGACCAGTTCAACCTTGAGCCCTCCGGTCAATATGGACGCCGAGGCCAGCCGCGCGCGCAGGCCCGTCGCCACGCTCTCGCGCAAATAGGCAAGCGCCGAGTCGCGCCCTGCACCTCCCTCCAGCCCCAACCGTCCCGGACGGATTGCCAGACTGACAAGAAGCCGCACGCGGTCATCGCCAAATCGCGCCTCATCGACCACGCCATTAAGCGCGCTCACCTGACCGATGCGCAACCCGTTCCACTCAACGGGGGCGTCCACGCTAAGACCTGCGATATTGTCCTCGAACACTGCCGCAAGCGTGAGGATTTCGTTGTCGTCCCCGCGAAACAGGCTGGCACGTGCCGCGGATTCTTCGGAGTAGACGGTGTAGTTGTCTCCGGCCCGCGCCGATGTGCCACCTGAAATCATCGTCTCGAAGGTGACGCCGCCGGACACAAGTGCGGCAACGGATGAGAAATCGAGTTGTGCGCCGCCGGGTCCGAGCGAAAAGGAAAAGCCGGAGGTGTCCCAAAAGCGCGTCGCGCTGTTGATCAGACGATCATGCGGGGCAAAGATCAGCGCCTCTGCCTCGGCGGAGCTGCCATCAGCAGTGATGCGCGGTCGCCCGATGCGCCCCACCTCGATCCCGCGATAGATCACCGGAGCGCCTTCGACCAGCGAGGCGCGCCCCTGCGCCCGCAGCATGAGGCGCAGGCCATCCTGCCCCACCCGTTCCAAGGGGGCATCGGGCAGGCCTGCTATCTGCGTGACGGCCGCACCGGGGCTATTGTCCCACAAACCTTCGATGTAGACGCCCGAGAGCACGGTCCCAAGGCCAGTGACGCCCCGCGCCGTAACTTGGGGACGGACCACCCAGAATTGGGCGTCGCGGTCGATATAGGGTGCCACCTCTTGATCCACGCGGACCTTGACCAGCACGAGGTCGAGACCCGGGGCAAAACTTACGTCCTCGACCATGCCGACGGTCACATCGCGGTAGCGAAGCTCGGTCGCCCCCGCCCGAACACCCGACGCATTTTCAAAGGCGATTTCGATCAGCGGCCCGCGCTCGGAATAGGCCTGCCACGCCACGACCAGCACGACCAAAAGCGCCGCCAGCGGCACCAGCCAGATCACTGAAATCCGGTCGATCAGGCTCCGTCCGGCAGGAAGAACAGTGGGCTCTGGCGGAGGCGTGCTGTCTTGGGTCACGTTTGGCTATCCTCTTGGTCTTCGGGTCGGCGGGTGCCGTCCCAGATCATCCGGCTATCAAAACTTTGCGCGGAGAGCATGGTGAAAACCACCGAAAGGGCGAAAAACAGGCTGGCGCGGCCCGGTGTGATCGTGGCCAAGGCCTGCAATTGCACCAGGGATGACAGGATCGCCACAACAAAAACGTCGATCATCGACCAGCGGCCGATGTATTCGACTATCTCATAGAGCAGGTGCCGCCGCGCCTTTGACAAGCGCGAGCCGCGCCAGACGCCGAATGCCAGAGCGGCCAGCACCAGAAACTTGGCCACCGGGATCACCACACTGGCCACAAGAATAATCAGTGCCACGCCCCAATTGCCATGCTCTGCCAGCGTCACCGCCCCGCCGACAATCGTATCAGATTGCGTACTGACCAGCGTGCGCGTCTCTAGCATCGGAAAAAGATTGGCCGGAATGTAGCAGCCAAGGCCCAACAGCCACCACGCCCAGACCTTTTGCAGCGCCATCGGATCGCGGGATTGCAACGCACTGCCGCAACGCGAACAGCGCGCTGTGCCAAGAGGCGCCACAGCCATGCAACGTGTGCAGCCCACCAGTCCCATGTCGCGCGCGGTTCTCATGCGTCCAGCGAGGCCCAGATTGAATAGCGGCACATCAGACTGTCGGTCGCCACCACCAGCACCACCAGCACCGCAAACATCCACGCCGCCGGGCCAAAGACCACATCCGCCAGATCGCTGAGTTTGACCAGTGCCACGGCGCAACCGATGGCGAAGATTTCGGCCATGGACCACGGCACGAGCGCCTCTGAAAGACGAAAGGCAGGGCGCGCCAGAGGGGCGGGGGGGTGATCGCGGATGATGGGGGCCAAGACATAGATCAGCAGCATCAGGCGCAGCGCCGGTATGACCACGATGAAAAAGAGAACTGCCACCGCCAGCACAGACAGCCCGCCCTCGAACACAAAGGCAGCCTGCAGGATCGAGGCGTCATGGTGTAGCCCGCCCGCGCCGATCGACAAAAAGGGAAAGAGCACCGCTGCCACGATCAGGATCAGAACAGTCAGCGCCAGAGCGATCAGCTGCTTGCCTGCCTTTCGCCGTGGTGCGATCAAGACTGTATGACAGCGCGCGCAAATGGCGCGTTGCCGCATCGCCACCTGGGGCGCGGTATAGACCAGATCACACGTCGGGCAGCAGATGAGGCCCGCCAACTCGTCGGGTGCGGATTGGCGGACGCTCACGAGCGTTTGAGCAGCGCCAGCAATTCCTGCGAGGGCAGGCCGTCCGGCGTCACCCCGACCGATTGCTGAAAGGCGCGAATGGCGTTGATCGTATTGGGGCCGATGATGCCGTCGATCTTTTCGATGGCAAAACCCTTGCGTTGCAGGCGGCGCTGCATATCCATTTTTTCGTCAAAAGACAGGGGGTTATAGCCACGTGGCCAAGCGCCCCTGATTTCTGGCCCGCCGCCGATCCGGTCTGAAAGATGCCCAACGCCCATCGCATAGGCATCGGAATTATTGTAGCGTTTGATCACGCCGAAATTGTCGAAAACCATAAAGGCTGGCCCCTGAAGCCCGGCGGGCAGCAGGATCGACGCAGTGCCGAAATCGCGCACCGCGCGCCCGTCCATACCGACCACGCCCTGCGCCGCCCATTGAGACGGTAGCCGCTTGGCCTTGGCCGCGGCGGCGCTGAACCCGCGCGGAACCTGTACCTCGACGCCCCAAGGTTGGCCCTTGGTCCAGCCAAAGCGCTTGAGATAGGCGGCGGTTGAGGCCAGGGCATCGGTTGGGTTGTCCGACCAGATGTCGCGTTTGCCATCGCCGGTGAAATCCACCGCATAGGCCAGGTAAGAAGTGGGCATGAACTGCGTATGCCCCATAGCCCCGGCCCATGACCCTTTCATGTTTTCAGGTGTCACATCGCCCGATTGCAGGATCTGCAAGGCAGCGATGAGCTGTTTTTCAAAAAACGCGCCGCGCCGTCCGTCATAGGCCAGTGTCGCCAGCGATTGGATCAACGGCAAATCACCAAGCCGTTCGCCATAGGTGCTTTCCATCCCCCAGACGGCGGCGACCACCTCTTTTTCTACGCCGTAATGTGCCTCGATCCGTTCGAGTGCGCGGCGGTGTTTGCGCAGCGCCTCTTGTCCGTTGTTGACCCGGATGGGCGAGACGGCGCTGTCAAGGTAGTCCCAGATCTCGCGTTTGAATTCCGATTGGTTGCGGTCTTTTGATACAATGTCGGGGTTGAACGTCACACCACGAAAGGCGCGGTCAAATACCTGTCCGCTGATCCCTTGCGATAGCGCGCGACCCCGGAAACCGGCCACCCAGGTGTCAAAGCGCGGATTGGCATTGACCGGCACGATGGCGGTCTCAGACACATCCGCCGGGCGCAATTGTGGCCGTAGGCTGCGCACTGGCACGTCGCTCGAAACAACCACCGCCGCTGTGATGAGGCCCGAACCGGGCCGCATCTGCGGGCGTAATGACTGGTCCACCGCCCCGGCCAGCACCGGTGGTGCCCCGATCAGAACGCTCAATAATCCGATATATACCGCTCGCATTGTCCGGCCCCTTGGTTGTGTGGCTCTTGTCACAGAATAGCCCGATTGTTTCCAAATCAAAAGCGATCAAGGGGGCGGAAACGAAAAGGCGCGGCGATTTCTCGCCGCGCCTCTCTGATTGGAATGCTCAGTCCGATCAGGCCAGATCGAAACGGTCGGCGTTCATCACCTTGGTCCATGCGGCGACGAAATCGCACACGAATTTTTCGGGCGCATCGTCCTGTGCGTAGACCTCTGCATAGGCGCGCAGGATCGAATTCGAGCCGAACACCAGATCGACGCGGGTGGCCGTGTGTTTCACGGCACCGGATTTGCGATCTACGATGTTATAGGTGCCATCGCCATTCGGCTCCCATTTGTAGCTCATGTCGGTGAGCGTGGTGAAGAAGTCCGTGGTCAGCGCGCCCACCTTGTCGGTAAACACGCCATGCGCCGTGTCGCCGTGGTTGGTGCCCAGAACCCGCATGCCGCCGATGAGGCAGATCATCTCATGCGCATTGAGCCCCATGAGCTGTGCCCGGTCGAGCAACATTTCTTCGGGCGCAACAATGTAGTCTTTCTTGAGCCAGTTGCGGAAGCCATCGGCCAGCGGTTCCAGCACCTCGAAAGACGCGGCATCGGTCATCTCTGCCGTTGCGTCGCCGCGACCGGGGGCAAACGGCACCTCAACGGCATACCCTGCCGCTTTGGCCGCCTGTTCGATCCCGAGATTGCCGGCCAGAACGATCACATCCGCCACGCTCGCCCCGGTTTCGGCTGCAATGGGTTCAAGTGTTGCCAGAACCCGTGCCAGACGGTCAGGCTCGTTGCCGTCCCAATCCTTTTGCGGGGCAAGACGGATGCGTGCGCCATTGGCACCGCCGCGCAGGTCAGAGTTGCGGAAGGTGCGAGCACTGTCCCATGCGGTGGCGACCATATCCGACAGGCTCAGACCGCTTGCGGCGATCTTTGCCTTGACGGCGGCGACATCGTAGCCGGTCGATCCTGCCGGAATCGGATCTTGCCAGATCAGATCCTCTTTGGGGGCGTCCGGTCCAATGTAGCGGGTCCGCGGTCCGAGGTCGCGGTGTGTCAGCTTGAACCACGCGCGACCAAAGCAATCGTCGAAATAGGCCGGGTCCGCCATGAACTTTTCGCAGATGGCGCGATAGGCCGGATCCATTTTCATCGCCATATCGGCATCGGTCATCATCGGCATGACGCGCTTGGACGGGTCGGTCGCATCAACCGGCATGTCCTCTTCCTTGATGTCGATGGGCTGCCACTGCTGCGCGCCCGCCGGGGATTTGGTGAGTTCCCAGTCATAGCCGAACAGCAGTTTGAAATAGCCCATGTCCCACTTGGTTGGGTGTGTGGTCCAGGCCCCTTCAATGCCAGAGGTCACGGCATTGGTGGCTTTGCCGCCCAGGTTCGGGTTGACCCAGCCAAAGCCCTGATTTTCGACGTCTGCCGCTTCAGGCTCTGCCCCCAATGTCGACGCATCGCCATTGCCATGCGCCTTGCCAACGGTGTGACCACCACAGGTCAGTGCCGCGGTTTCTTCGTCATTCATCGCCATGCGGGCAAAGGTTTCGCGCACCTGACCGGCGGTCGCCAGCGGATCGGGTTGGCCGTTCACGCCCTCGGGGTTCACATAGATCAGGCCCATCTGCACAGCGGCGAGGGGGTTTTCCATCGTGGCCGGGTTTTCGACGCTTTCATAGCGGGTGTCACTCGGCGCCAGCCATTCCTTTTCCGCGCCCCAGTAGGTGTCCTTTTCGGGGTGCCAGATGTCTTCACGACCAAAGGAAAAGCCATAGGTTTTAAGGCCCATGGATTCATACGCCATGTTGCCCGCGAGCAGGATCAGGTCGGCCCAGCTCAGCTTGTTGCCGTATTTCTTTTTGACCGGCCAGAGAATGCGGCGCGCCTTGTCGAGGTTGCCGTTGTCCGGCCAGCTGTTCAGCGGAGCAAAGCGGATATTGCCATGGCCACCGCCACCGCGACCATCGGCCAGACGATAAGAACCAGCCGAGTGCCAGGCGAGACGGATCATCAAACCGCCGTAATGGCCCCAATCGGCGGGCCACCAATCCTGGCTGTCGGTCATCAGCGCCTTGACGTCGGCCTTGACGGCCTCGAAGTCAAGTTTCTTGACCTCTTCGGCATAGTTGAAGTCTGCGCCGAGCGGATTGGTTTTCTGGTCGTGCTGATGCAGGATGTCGAGATTGAGGGATTTGGGCCACCAATCCATGACGCTGGCGCCTGTTTCTGTCACGCTGCCGTGCATGACCGGGCATTTGCCGATGTTGTTACCGTCCATTTTCGTCTCCTACCTAGATCGTTGTCGTTGGTGAGTGGTCTGGTTGCGCCGATCAGAATGCGACCGATTCCAGTGGCCACGCGCGTTATCCTCGGGTCGTGTAACAGATGCGTTCAATAATTAATAATTGGATTTACTAACTGTAACCATAACTACTGATTATTGAACCTGATCCCGCCGCAGCCGGAATACGCCTGTACCGGTTGCGATATGCGTACCGTTGTCATCCCGCACAATGCCTTCTGCGAAATAGGTCGATTTGCCGCCGCCCGTTCGGCGGGCCTCGGCAACGAGCCGCGTGCCTTTGGCCTGCCCCAGATAATTGACTGTGAGCGACAGGGTCAGAGCCATCTGTTGCCGCGCCGGGTCGCCGGTGTAGCAGCCGCAAAAGCCCATGGCGGTATCGAGCAGCGTGGCGTGGATGCCGCCATGCGGCAGCCCCTGACGGTTCATCAGGAACGGCTCTAGCGGCAGTTCGATCCGCGCAAAATCTGTGGACCAGGCAATCAGGCGATATCCAAGATGGGTTTGCAGCGCAGAGGGGGGTTCAAGCAGGTTTGGGTCTATGTCTTGCGTCATATCTTGTCCTTGGTCGCAGAGAGGCCCGCGCGGGCGAATTCGGGCACATACTCCCCAAGACGCAGACCGCGCGCGGGGTCAGAGGCGTTGCCATCCAGCGCGCGTCTTTTGACGCCTTGCAGGATGGCCGCCATGCGGAAATAGCTGAAGGCGAGGTAGAAATGGAACCCCTCAATGGGCGCAATCCCGCGTCTTTCGCAATAGCGGGCGATGAACTCCGCATCCGACCAGAGGCCAAGGGCGGCGCGGTCCACTCCCGCCAGCCCGCGCCCCTCTGCGGTTGCGGGCATAGACCATTGCATGATCACGGCGGCGAGGTCAGCGTAGGGGTGGCCAAGGGTCGACAGCTCCCAATCCAGCACGGCAACGCACGCGGTGCCATGGGGCGCAAAAAGCAGATTGTCGAGGCGGTAGTCGCCATGCACCAGCGTGCGTTGCCCGTCATCTTCGGGAATATGCGCATCGAGCCAGGCCATAAGGGCGGTCATCTCGGGCAGGTCATCGGTGGCTGTGGCGGTATATTGCGCGCACCAGCGGTCCACCTGCCGGCGGTAGTAATTGCCGGACGGGCCGTAGTCTGTAAGGCCGGTTTGCACGAGATCAACGTCATGGATGGCGGCCAGAACGCGGTTCATCTCGTCTAGGATAGCGTGGCGTTCGGGCGGGGTGAGACCGGGCATCGCGGGGGCGTCAAAGCTGCGGCCTTTGACCTCGTCCATGATGTAGAAGGGCGTGCCGATGATGCTTTCATCCTCGCACAGGATGTGCATGCGGGCGACAGGAACCGATGTGTCCTGCAACGCGCGTTGCAAACGAAATTCCCGCTCGACCGCATGGGCGGATTTCAACAGAACGCCGGGCGGTTTGCGACGCAGTACGTAACTGCGCGTGGGCGTTATGAGACGGTAGGTCGGGTTGGATTGCCCGCCGCTGAATTTCTGCGCCGTGAGCGGCCCGGCAAAGCCCGGCAAATGCACGGCAAGCCATGCGGCGACGGCGTCTGTGTCAAGACCGCTCATGCGCTGTCCCCGCGAATGTCGGGGTGGATGTAATCGGCGAACTGGTCGCGCAGTGTCAGTTTCGAGACCTTGCCGGTGGCGGTCATTGGCAGTGCCTCGACCCACAGCAGATCATCGGGCAATTGCCACTTGGCGAAATGCGATGCCATATGGGTGCAGACATCGGCCAGCGTGGGGCGCTCTGAGCCCGTGGCGACCGCCACCAAAACTGGCCGCTCGTCCCATTTCGGATGCGGCACGGCGATCACCGCGCAGGCAGCGATGCCGGGATGCGAGAGGGCGGCGTTTTCCAGATCAATCGAGCTGATCCATTCGCCCCCCGATTTCACCAGATCCTTTGAGCGGTCGCGGATCGTGAGCCGCCCCTCGGGACTGACCGAGGCGACATCGCCGGTGCCGAACCAACCCTCGCTATCCATCGCGGCGCGGGTGGCCTCGGGGTTGTTGAAATAGCCGCTGATCACAGTGTTGCCGCGTATGTATAGCTCGCCTGCCGCCTGTCCGTCATGCGGCAGGCGTTGGCCAGCATCATCGACGATCTTGTAATCTACCCCAAAAAGCCGCCGCCCTGCGCAGCATTTGGCGGTGATCCTCTCTGGCAGCAGTGCCGTTTGCAGCGCGGGGGACAGCACGCCATAGGCCCCAATCGGGCTGGTTTCGGTCATGCCCCACGCCTGTGAGACAATGACGCCGCGCGTCTCATAGGCTTCGATCATCACGCGCGGCATGGCCGATCCGCCGACCACCAGATCGGCAAAGCCGGATGGAATGCGGCCCTGTGCCTTGATCTCCGCAAGCAGCCCCGCCCAGACGGTTGGCACCCCCCAAGCGGAATAGACACCCTCGGCCTCCATGAGGCGAAAGAGGCTGGCCCCGTCCAGATTTGGCCCCGGCATCACAAGTGTCATCCCCGTGAGCGGCGCCACATAGGGCAATCCCCAAGCGTTGACATGAAAGAGCGGCACCACGGGCAGCACGCGCGCCCCCGCACGAAAACTGGAGGTCTGGCAAAGCGGCACTTGCAATGCATGCAGCAGAGTGGAGCGGTGTGTGTAGAGCGCGCCCTTGGGATTGCCTGTGGTGCCAGAGGTGTAGCAAAGACCGGCGGCTGTATCCTCGGGGAAGGTGGGCCAGTCAAAATCGGGCGGCTGCGCGGCCAGCAAATCCTCGTAGCAGAGCGCGTCAAAAGAGCAGTCCGGCATATGGGCGCGGTCGGTCAGGATCACGAAACGCAGACCCTGTGGTAGATCAGGCAAGATCGCCTCGATCAGCGGCACAAAGGAAAGATCAAGGAACAAGAGCCGGTCATCGGCATGGGCGATGATGTAAAGCAATTGCTCATGCGAGAGGCGCGGATTAAGCGTATGGCAGACCGCACCGATGCCGGAGACCCCGTAGTAGAGCTCAAAATGTTGGTGGCCGTTCCATGCCAAAGTGGCAACCCGGTCGCCCTGTTCAACGCCCAATGCGGTCAGCGCCTGCGCAAGTTGCGCCACCCGCACCAGCGTTTGCGGATAGCTCTGGCGGTGCAGGTCACCTTCAACCCGTGCGGATACGATGCCTTCGGCGGCATGCGCCTCGGCGGCGTGCAACAGGATGTCTATGATCCTGAGCGGCCGATGCATCATCTGACCCTGCATGGTGGTTCCCTCCTTCGTGCCTCAGCCGCGACGGTGGCATGAAAGCAGAGGGGGATCAATCGGGCCGGAGGAGCCCTTGACTTGTTGCGAATAGTTCTCATATTCATTCTCATGTCACATCATATCACAGCCTTTCCGTCTCTGACCCGCCGCCGCGCGCTTGGCCTAGCGATTGGCGCGGCAGTCCTTGCCTCACGCCCTGCATTCGCCCAAACCGCCCCGCTCGAGGTGGTTGCCACCACCGGCATGATCGCCGATGCCGCGCGGGTTGTGGGCGGCGACCGGGTTGCGGTGCGGGCCCTGATGGGGCCGGGGATTGATCCGCATTCCTATCGTCAGACCCGCAGCGATATCGCTGCCCTCGCGCGCGCCGATCTGGTGCTCTGGCATGGCCTCTATCTTGAGGCGCAGATGGAAGAGTTTTTGCTGAAACTCGCCGCCCGTTCGCCCGTTGTCCCGGTGGGCGAGGCGGTGCCCATGGCCGCGCGCATCGCGCATGAGGATTACGAGGGGCGCTTTGATCCGCATGTCTGGATGGTGCCAGAGTTGTGGGCCTCTGTTGTGGATCGCATCGCCGAGGCGCTGAGCGCCGAACGGCCCGAGGATGCGGATTTCTTTGCCGGCAATGCCGCGCGCTACAAAGAAGCACTGGCGCGATTGGGCAACTACGCCACCGGCGCGCTTGCTTCTGTGCCTGAGCCTGCGCGCGTGCTGGTCACGGCGCATGACGCATTCGGATATTTTGGCCGGGCCTATGGGTATCAGGTGGAGGGCATTCAGGGGCTATCCACGGAATCTGAGGCCGGTCTGGCGCGCATCCGTGATCTGGTCGATCTGCTGGTCAGTCGTGAAATCCGCGCAGTGTTCGTCGAAAGCACCGTGTCGGATCGTAATATCCGTGCCTTGATCGAAGGTGCGGCGGCCGAGGGGCATCAGGTGATCATCGGTGGCGAGCTGTTCTCGGATGCCATGGGTACGCCGGGCACCTATGAGGGTAGCTATCTGGGCATGATTGACCATAATGTGACGACCATTGCCAATGCCCTTGGCGGCACTGCCCCAGCACGGGGCATGGATGGCAATCTGTCGGCAGGGGGATGATCATGCCATTGGAACTGGTCGGAACACGGCCCGCGCCCAATACCGACAGCCCGCTATCGATCCGGGGGCTGACGGTGTCTTATGGCGAGAAGCCTGCTGTTTTTTCCGTTGATGTCAATTTTCACCCAAGCCAGATGACGGCGATTGTCGGCCCTAATGGCGCAGGCAAATCGACGCTGCTCAAGGCCGCGCTTGGGATCATCCGGCCTCTGTCTGGACAGGTCACAAGCCTTGGGCGTCCGCTGCAAGAGCGGCGCGCGCAGATTGCCTATGTGCCGCAGCGCGCCAGCGTGGATTGGGATTTTCCGGCCCGTGTGCTCGATGTGGTGATGATGGGGCTGGCCCGCGAATTGGGTCTCTTGGGCCGGGTACGGGCCAGCCACCGTGCTCGGGCCATGGCCTGTCTCGATCGAGTTGGCATGCAGGGCTTTGCGCATCGCCAGATCGGACAGCTCTCGGGTGGGCAGCAACAGCGGGTGTTTCTGGCGCGCGCCTTGGCGCAGGAGGCGGATCTTTATCTGCTGGATGAACCCTTTGCCGGGGTCGATGCCGCAACGGAAAAGGCAATCATCGCAGTGCTGCATGGCCTCAGGGCCGAAGGCAAGACGGTCATTGCCGTACATCACGATCTGGCCACGGTGGCCGAATATTTCGACCGCGTGTTTCTCATCAACACCACCGCTATTGCCGAAGGGCCGGTGGCCGAGGTGTTTACCCCCGATCATTTGCAAGCCGCCTATGGCGGACGGTTGGCGTTGGCGCAGATGGGTGGGGCGGCGGCGGGCTGAGCATGCTCTGGGACGCGCTCACGCTGCAACTGGGTTATAACGCCACGCTGGTCACGCTGGGCGCTGCCATGCTGGGCGTGGGCGCGGGTGCGACGGGCACCTACCTTTATCTCGGCAAGCGCGCGCTGGTCTCTGATGCCATTAGCCATGCCACGCTGCCCGGTGTCGTGCTGGGGTTCATGGTGATGGTGGCGCTGGGTGGCGAGGGCCGGTTTTTGCCCGGTCTGATGCTGGGGGCGGCGCTGTCGGCGGTGCTTGGTCTTTTGGCGGTGACATGGCTGACAACGCGCACGCGGTTGCATGAGGATGCCGCGATTGGCGCGGTGCTGTCGGTGTTCTTTGGTTTTGGCGTGGTCCTGCTGACGGTGGTGCAGGTGATGGATGCGGGGCGGCAGGCGGGTCTGGAAACCTTTTTGTTGGGCGCTACCGCGGGCATGCTGCGCGATGAGGCGCTGACGATTGCTGCTGGCGGTGTCGTGGTTCTGGCGCTGGTGCGGCTCTTGCATCGGCCCATGATCCTGGTGGCCTTTGATCCGGACTATGCTGTGGGTCAGGGGATGCGGCTTGCGCGTGTCGATCTGGCGATGATGGGGCTGGCGCTGGCCATTACCGTGACCGGGCTCAAGGTGGTGGGACTTGTGCTTATCGTGGCGCTCTTGATCATCCCGCCGGTGGCGGCGCGGTTCTGGTCGGAACGCGCAGGCCATGTGGTGATGATCGCGGGCGCGGTTGGCGGGGTTGCTGGCTATCTCGGCGCGGCGTTTTCCGCTACGGCACCCGACCTGCCCACCGGGCCGCTGATTGTGCTGGCGGCCTTTGCGCTTTTCGTGCTGTCGCTCTTGATGGCGCCGGGTCGCGGTGTGCTGGCAGCGGCGCTGCGGCATCTGCGGTTCCAGCGGCGGGTGCATCTGCGCCAAGGTCTCTTGGCGCTGGCGGCGGGGCAGCCGGTCTATGAGCCGCTGACGCTGCGATTGATGCGCCGCGCGGGTCTGGCGCGCGCCGATGGAGTTGCGACCGAGGCAGGGCGTGCCATGGCGGCGCGGGCGCGGCTGGATGAGCGGCGTTGGCAAATCCTGCGCTCGGACCCGGCGTTCGAGGCAGCGGCAGCGCGGTATGATGGTCTGACCCCATTGGACGAGGTGTTGACGGGCGATCAGATCGCCGCACTCGACCGGAGGCTTGGGCCAGAGGGGGCGGTGTGATGGGGCAGGATTTCGTCATGCTGTCGCTCGCGCCACTGCTGATTGGCATTGCAGCGGGGGTGGCCTGTGCGCTGCCGGGGAATTTCCTGCTGTTGCGGCGGCAGGCGCTGATCGGTGATGCGATCAGCCATGTGGTGTTGCCCGGGATCGTGGCCGGATTCCTCGTGACCGGCATGGTCGCCACCGGGCCGATGATGCTGGGGGCTGCGGCTGCGGCATTGGTGGCTGTGATCCTGATCGAGGCGATCCGTCGTCTCGGCCGGATCGAGCCGGGGGCGGCGATGGGCGTGGTTTTTACTGCCATGTTCGCGGGCGGTGTGCTGCTCTTGGAACAAAGTGCTGCGTCCGGCGTGCATCTCGATGTTCAACATGCGCTTTATGGCAATCTAGAAAGCCTGATCTGGCTGGATGGCTATGGTTGGGGCGCGCTGACCGATCCCGCGGCTTTGGCGGGTTTGCCGCCCGAATTGGGCCGTATGGTAGCGGTGCTGATCTGCACGACGCTCTTTATCGCGGTGCTATGGCGGCCACTTGTGATTGCAACCTTTGACGAGGGGTTTGCCCGCGCCATGGGCATCCCAACGGCTATCTTGGGGCTGGCGCTTGTTGCGGTGGCGGCATTGGCGGCGGTGGCGGCGTTTGACGCAGTGGGCTCAATCATCGTGATTGCGATGTTTATCTGCCCGCCCGCAAGCGCCCGGCTGATGACAGACCGGCTGGGTCGCCAAGTGGCGTGGAGCGTAGGGTTTGCCACGCTATCGGCGGTCTTAGGCTATGTGCTGGCGGGCTATGGCCCGCTCTGGCTGGGCTATGACAACGCGGTCAGTGCGGCGGGCATGATCGCCACGGTCTCGGGCGTGATCCTGGGGGGGGCCGCACTCTGGGGGCCACGGCGGCGCAGTGTCAGCCGCGCAGGCGCCACGCCGCAACCATCAGCCCCGGCAGAATAGCCGCGCAGCGTGCATAGCGCGGCACCAACCGACGTGGGCTGGACAGCATCCGCCATAGCCATTCGAGCGCCAGACGCCGCGCCCAAAGGGGCGCGCGGGGTTGCACGCCTGCGATGAAATCAAGACCGGCACCGATGCTGGCAAATCCCATATGCGGCAGTGCGGCGTGGGCGCGGGCGGCGAAAATCTCTTGTTTGGGTGCGCCAAGCGCCAAAAGGCACAGCCCCGCGCCCGAGGCGCGCAGCGCGGCAATCACTTCTGTCC
The DNA here is from genome assembly GCF_002080415.1 of Roseovarius mucosus. Lineage (NCBI taxonomy): Bacteria > Pseudomonadati > Pseudomonadota > Alphaproteobacteria > Rhodobacterales > Roseobacteraceae > Roseovarius > Roseovarius mucosus. Next base: position 2,695,861 of record NZ_CP020474.1, read on the forward strand.
CTTGCGCGCCCAACGGATCAAACCCCATCGGCGGCGCGATGCGTGCGGCAATCACCAGCCCCGGAACACGGTCACAAAGCGCCTCTCCGGCGGCGTGCAAGGCTGCCTCTGTGCTGCCGACAAGGGCCACGCTTGCCCCGGCCTCTGCCGCCAGCCGCGCCATGGGCACCACCATATCCGCGCCCGGCACCAGCCCGACGGGACGCCCCGCAAGGCGTGACAACCACACCACCGGATTGCCATCGGCAACCACCAGATCATGCCGTAAATAGGCCGCCAGAAACGCGGAATCGTGGCGCAGTTTCACCAGATGATCGAGGTTCAGCGTTGCCAGAGCAAAGCCGCGCCGGGCACGAAACCGATCTCTGAGGACCGACAACAGACGCGAGGCATCGCGGGGCGCGATGCGTATCACCTCATCCTGAATGCGAAATTCCACCCGATCCCCCTGCGACAGTCGCGGCGTTTGATGCTATATGAACCGCAGGACTTGGTGACACTAGGGCGAAATTGCGCGGCTTTCGCGGCGCTGCGAAGGGCGACTGTGCCCGCGCTGCATCATGGGCTCGCAAAGGCTTGAAACTGTAGGGAAATGGTCAGATTCTCGCCATGATCCTGTGATTAACCGAAGGCCGAGATACAGGGGCAATGATGCAGGCACAGGGCAAAGGGAACAGCAGCCGAGAGGCAAAGCTGGGGCGTGTGGCGCTGGTGGGGTGCGGATTCGTTGCCGATCTCTATATGCGCTCGCTCGCGGCCCATCCCGAGATTGCCGTGGTCGCCGCCCATGACCATGACGAAGCCCGTATCGCAACGTTTGCAGCGCATTGGGGCGTTGCGCGTGCGCCAACGCTTGAGAGCCTCTTGGCGCGGCTTAGCCCCGGCGATGTCGTGCTGAACCTCACCAACCCTTCGGCGCATTTTGCCGTGAGCCGCACCTGTCTGGAGGCGGGCCATCACGTCTGGTGCGAAAAGCCGCTGACACTGGAATTGGCGCAGGCCCGCGCGCTGCATGATCTGGCGGAGGCGCGCGGCCTCATGCTGGCTTCTGCGCCCTCGTCCTTGTTGGGCGAGGCAGCGCAGGTGCTGATTGGAGCCGTGCGGCGCGGTGTGGCGGGCACGCCCCGACTGATCTATGCCGAGATGGATGATGGCTTTATCCCGCAAGCCCCCTACGCCAAATGGCAGAGCGAAAGTGGCGCGGCGTGGCCCCATGCCGATGAATTCGCGGTTGGCTGCACGCTGGAGCATGCAGGCTATGTGCTCAGTTGGCTCATCGCGATGTTCGGCAGTGTCACGCGGGTCGTGTCTGCCTCTGCCGAGGTGATCCCTGACAAACCCGGCGCGAGCGGTGCGCCTGATGTTTCGGTGGCCACGCTTTTCTTTGAAAATGGCCCGGTGACACGGCTGACCTGCTCAATTGTGGGCAGTCATGATCACCGTTTACGTATCTTTGGCGACAAGGGTGTGCTTCAGGTGCGTGAAGTCTGGGACAATGCTGCGGCAGTGCGGTTTTACCGGCGGTTCACCTTGCGGCGCAGGCTGATCGAGCATCCGATCGGGCGGCGCATCCGCGCGCGTGGGCCCTCGCATCCCAAGGTGGGGCGGTGGGGGGCGGCGTCGATGAATTTCGCGCTTGGTCCAGCCGAGATGTTGGCGGCTCTGGCCGAAGGGCGCGCCTGTCGGCTGACGAATGCAATGGCGCTGCATCTGACCGAGGTGACGCTGGCGCTTCAGGGTCCAACCGGTGTGGTCGAGATCGAAAGCCGCTGCGCCCCGATGGAGGTTGCCCCATGGGTCTGAACCTGATCGTGACGGGGGCAGGCGGGTTTTTGGGCCGCGCGGTTATGGCCGAGGCGCGTGCGCGCGGGCATGCGGTGCGCGGGGTGACGCGCGCCGATGTCGATCTGGCGACGGATGATCTGGGCGGGTTTTTCGAGGACGTTGATTGCGTGATTCATCTGGCCGGGGCGCTCTCGGGCGATTGGGCGGTGCAAACCAGTGACACGCTGAACGCCACACGCCGCCTCATTGCGGCGATGCAGGCACAGCCCCTGCCGCCGCGTCTGGTGCTGTCGAGTTCGATCGCAGTCTATAGCGCCGATGCAATGGGCGTTGTCACCGAGGCGACGCCTCTGGAAGACCACCCTGAGCAGCGTGATGCCTATGCCGGTGCCAAGCTGGCGCAAGAGGCGATGTTGCGCGAGAGTGGTCTGCGGCACACCATCTTGCGCCCCGGTGCGATCCTTGGACCGGGGCGGGTAATGAATGCCCATTTGGGGCCGGGTATCGGCAGCGCCTTGATCCTGATGGAGCAGGGCGGTGAGGTGCCGGTTGTTTCTTTGGCCGATTGTGCCCGCGCCTTTGCATTGGCTGCAGAGGCACCGGGCGAGGGGCGCGCGCTCAATATTCTGGGCGCGGACCTGCCGACGCGGGCGCGGTATGTGGCCGCCCTGCGGCGCACAGGCTGGCCGCGCCATGTGGTGCCGCTCAACTGGCGGCTTATTCTGCCTTTGGCGTGGCTGCTCTCGCCTTTGGGCGCGCGGCTGCCGGGGCTCTTGCGCCCCGCCGTGCTGCGTGCGCGCATGCGGCCGCTCCGCTATGATATCGCAGCGGCAGAACTGGCGCTTGGTTGGGTGCCGCAGGATGATTTCGACACCGCGTTTCTGCGCGCGACAAAGGCCGCCACATGAGCTTGCGCATCGCCTATCTGACCGGCGAATATCCCCGCGCCACCGATACCTTTATTCAGCGCGAAGTGGCGGCCCTGCGCGCCCGAGGCTTGACTGTCGAGACATGCTCGATCCGGCGCACGGGGCCAGAGCATCACACCGGACCCGAGCAGAAGACCGAGGCCGTGGGAACATTTCATGTTCTCGAAGCCGCCCTCTCGCCCCGGCATCTGATCGCGGCGCATCTGGCGGCGTGGCGCAGGCCGGGTGCATGGCTGCGCGCGCTGCGTTTGGCATGGCGCACCAGCCCCGGCGGGATCAAAGCCACGCTTTACCAGTTCATCTATCTGGCCGAAGCCGCCGTTCTGGCGGAGCATCTGCGCGCCCGTGGGCTGACGCATCTGCACAATCATATCGCCAAATCCAGCTGCACCGTGGCGATGCTCATGTCGGAAATGTCGGGTATTCCTTATAGTTTCACGCTGCACGGGCCGGATATTTTCTATGAGCCCTATCGCTGGCGGCTGGATGAAAAGATTGCGCGCGCGCGTTTCGTCGCCTGTATCAGTCATTTCGCCCGCTCTCAGGCCATGGCGTTTTCCGATCCGGAGCATTGGGGCAAGCTGCATATCGTCCATTGCGGTGTTGATCCGGCGCGGTATGAGCGCCCCGCTATGCCTGAACCGGCGCAGCTTTTGTTTGTGGGGCGGCTGGCGGGGGTCAAGGGCGTTCCGATGCTGCTGGACGCGGTGCGTGATCTGAGCGCCGATCATCCCGCGCTGCATCTGACGTTGGTGGGGGATGGGCCAGAGCGCAGCAAACTAGAGCGGCGCGCCCGCGAAATGGGCCTGACATCGCGGATCACGTTTGCGGGCTATCGGTCACAGGCGGAGGTGGCGGATCTGCTGCAAACGGCGACGGCCTTGATCCTGCCCAGCTTTGCCGAAGGCGTGCCAGTCGTGTTGATGGAGGCGATGGCGGCACGGGTGCCGGTCGTGACAACCCGCATTGCAGGCGTGCCAGAGCTGGTCGAGGATGGGGTGAGCGGTCTTTTGGTGCCTCCGGGTGATGCTCATGCCCTGCGCATGGCGATTGGGCGACTTCTCTATGATGCCCATCTGTGCCGCGATATGGGCGTGGCTGGGCGCGCACGGGTGCAAGCCGAATTCGCCTCGGACATCGAGGCGGCATGGCTGGCCGCTCTCTTTGAGGGGTATGCAGAGGGCGTGCCCCCCAAACACCTCAGACCGGAGGGGCAAGAATGAGAATCGCCGTTGTCCTGATTGGCCGCAATGAAGGCGCGCGATTGGAGGCGAGCCTTGCGTCGCTCAGCGGGCAGGGGCTGCGGTTGGTCTATGTCGACAGCGGCTCAACCGATGGCAGCGTGGCGGCGGCACGCGCGGCGGGGGCTGAGGTGGTCGAATTGGATACAATGATGCCCTTTACCGCGGCGCGGGCACGCAACGCGGGCTTTGCCGCACTGTCCACAGACCTGCCCGACGCGGTGCAATTCATCGACGGCGATTGCATCGTGGTGCCGGGCTGGATCGACCGGGCTGCGGCGGCGCTGATGGCGGATGACAGCATCGGCCTTGTCACCGGCTGGCGGTCGGAAATCTACCCTGAGGCCTCGGTCTACAATGCGCTGTGCGATCACGAATGGCACCGGCCTGCGGGTGAGATCACAGCCTGCGGCGGCGATATGTTGCTGCGGGTCTCAGCCTTTCAAGGTGTTGGCGGCTTTGACGGCACAATCATCGCTTCTGAGGATGAAGAATTCTGCCAACGTCTGCGCAAGGCGGGTTGGCGGCTGATCCGCTTGGCCGAACCGATGACCCGGCATGATGCCGCGATGCGGACGTTTGGCCAATGGTGGCAGCGGGCAGCGCGCTCGGGGCATGGCTTTGCTCAGGTGGGAGAATTGCACCCCGGCTACTTTGCGCGGGAACGCGCACGGGTCTGGGTTTATGGGCTGGCCCTGCCTTTGTTGGCGGTGGCAGGGCTTTTCTGGTTTCCATTGCTGGTCGGCGTTTTGTCGGCCTATGCGATGTCCTACGCCAAGACGGTGCAGGGGCTGCGCACCTCGGGGATGGACACGCGAAGCGCGCTGCATCAGGCGATTTTTCTCAGCCTATCCAAATTTCCAAATCTGATCGGCATGCTGACCTACAAGCTGCGCAAATGGCGCGGCGCGTCGATGCAAATTATCGAGTATAAGTAAGGAAACCTGTGATGAGTAAAGCAATCAACGTGGGTCTCATCGGCGCGGGCTATATCGCGGGCTGGCATGCCGAGGCGCTCAAGCTGACGCCGGGTGTGCGGCTGGCGGCGGTTTGTGATCTGTCGACCTCCGCCGCCGAGGTCTTGGCTGCTGTGCATGGGGCGCGGGCCTTTACCGCGCTCGATGACATGATTGCAAGCGGCGCGGTCGAGGCGGTGCATATCCTTACGCCTCCCGATAGCCATGCGGTGCTGGCGCGCAAATGTCTGGCGGCGGGGCTGCATGTGCTGGTGGAAAAGCCGGTGGCCCTCTCGGGCGAAGAGACCGCCGGGATTGCCAGTGTTGCACGGGCGGCAAACCGCCATTTTGCCGCCGGGCACAATTTCCTTGGGCTGCCCGGCTATCAACGCCTCAAGGCGCAGATCGGGCGCGGCGACTTGGGTCGTATTTCCAGCGCCGAGATCACCTGGGCCTTGCCATTGGCCCCTTTGCGCTCTGGCCCTTATGGTCTCTGGCTCTTGCGCGAACCTCGTAATCTGTTGTTAGAGCTTGGGCCGCATCTTTTTGCCTTTGCGCATGACCTTTTTGGTTCAGTCACAGTTTCCGGGGTGTATCTGGGCAAGCCTGTGGCCCTACCGGGGGCTGGCGTACGACCGCAAAGCTGGCGGATCACGGCAGAGGCGGGCGGCGTTGATATCGCCTTTAACCTGCAATTGGTTGAGAGCGTTGATGATCGTTCTGTCACGCTACGCGGGTCTTCGGGTCTTGCGCGGTTGGATTACGCCGCCGATGTGCTGACTGTAACCCATGAGAACACCGCTGATCTGGTGCTCAACCCGTTCTTGCGCCAGATGGGCGCTGCTTGGGGTCACCTGCGCGAGGGCGTGGGCAATGCGGCGCGCCAGACCGGATCGCTGAATCGCAAATCACCCTATGCGCTTGGGTTTGTTGGCACATTTGAGGCGTTTTACACTGCCATTCGCGAGGGTAAGCCGCTTGATCCGCGGTTTGATGGCATGGCCGCAGAGGGTGTCATGCGTGCGATTGATGCGGCTCTTGCGGTGATGCCCAATCAGGGCCGCGAGACATGGGCACCGCCCAAGGCGCAGCGCAATCCAAAGCCCACGGCGTTGGTGATCGGTGGCACGGGATTTCTGGGTCGTGACCTGACGCGCGCCTTGGTGGCGCGCGGGCAGGATGTGCGGGTGCTGTCGCGCGGTGCGCATGGCCCGTTTGACGACCTTCCCGAGACTGTCGAGACCTGCGCGGTGTCTTTGCGCGATGAGGCAGGGCTGTGCCGCGCGATGGAGGGGATCAACGTCGTTTACAACCTCGCCCGCGCGCTTGGCACCACATGGGAGGACTGTCTGGACAATGACGTTGCCGTATCGGACCGTATTGCGCACGCAGCACTGGCTGCGGGGGTCAGGCGGTTCGTCTATACCGGCACGATTGCCTCTTATGACATGTCCAACCCGCAGACGGTCATCACCGAATCGACGCCCTTCGCGCAGGATATGACCGACCGCAATCTCTACGCCCGCTCCAAAGCGGAATGCGAGCGGCGGCTTTTGGAGATGCAGCGTGATCACGGCCTGCCACTGACCATCGCACGACCGGGTATTGTGGTGGGGCATGGCGGTCCGTTGCAACATTGGGGCATTGGGCGTTGGCATGGGGCGGGTGCTGTGCGGCTTTGGGGGACGGGGGATAACCCCCTGCCTTTCGTTCTGATCGGCGACGTTTCCGACGCGCTGATCCGCATGGGCGAAAGTGTGGCCGCGCCGGGGCACTCCTTTAACCTCGTCGGCGATGTTCCCCTGACAGCGCGCACATACTTTAATGCCATCCATATGCGGTTGGGTGCGGGAATTCGCGTGAGTTCGGGCAATCTGACGGCGATGTGGGCGGCGGATGCGGTCAAATCGGCGCTCAAGACCTATGCCCTTCGCCGCCCCGGTGTGATCCGGGCCTCGTTGCGCGACTGGCAATCGCGGGCGCATTACGCGCAGTTCGACAACGCCAAGCCCAAGGCGCTGTTGGGCTGGAAACCGGTGTCGAACCGCGAAGAATTCTTGCAAGAGGCCGTGGACCGTGCCGGGCTGATTGGGTTCTGAACAAGGAGATGGGGCATATAATCCTGCGGTTTTGGTCGCATTGTTGCCGGAATCTCTGGGCATACCCGTTCCAACGGGCAGGAGACCTTGCAATGGCAGGACAGGCCATCCTTAGCAGATACACAGGCGCGCGCCTTGGCGCGGGGCTGTGCCGTGGGATGTGGTCATGAGCCTGACGCGACATGAAGAATATATGCGCCGCCGCGCTGCGCGCCGGGCCGCGCTAGAGGCTGAGGCAGAAGAGAACGCGGCGCATTTCCCCGAAATGCCAGTGGCGGATCCGACAGAAGAAGAGGCACCGCTTGCCCTAAGCCCCGAATCGCTGAACATTCCTGAGCCTGAGCCTGAGCCTGAGCCTGAGCCTGAGCCTGAGCCTGAGCCTGAGCCTGAGCCTGAGCCTGAGCCTGAGCCTGAGCCTGAGCCTGAGCCTGAGCCTAGCCTGAGCCTGAGCCTGAGCCTGAGCCTGAGCCTGAGCCTGAGCCTGAGCCTGAGCCTGAGCCTGAGCCGGTTGCTTTGGCCGCTTTGGAGACCCCGGCAGACTCGCGCCCCGCAGCCTTGCTTTGGCCTGCCTTGCGCCGTGTCGTGCTTGATCCCAAACATCTGGCCAAGCACCGGCTCATTTCCGCCACGCGTGAGGATCCTGCGCATGTGGCCTTTGACGTGCTGCGCACCAAACTCTTGGCGGCGCTGCGCGCCCATGGCTGGCATCGGGTTGCCATCACCTCGCCCACGCCCGATTGCGGCAAATCCTTTGTTGCGGCCAATCTCGCGATCAGCCTGTCGCGGCAATCAAGTGTGCGCACCGTTCTGATGGATATGGATTTGCGGCGCCCCTCGCTGGCCCAAACCCTTGGCCAGCCCGATCCCGGTCGCATGGCCGGGTTTCTCAGCGGGGATATCCCTTTGCAACGCTTTCTGACCTGTCCTGAGGATAACCTGCTCAATATCGGTCAAACCCTCGCCATGGGTCTCAACGACCGGGCAGAGCCCTATGCCGCCGAAATTCTACATGCGCCGGAAACCGGTGAGGTGTTGCAGGATATGTATCACCACCTTGCCCCGGATGTGGTGATTTTCGATATGCCGCCTGCACTCTATTACGACGATGTATTGGGGTTCCGCCCGCAATTTGACGGGGTGCTGATCGTGGTTGGCGGCGGTCGCACGACCGCGCAGCATATCCGCGATGTGAAGGCGCGGTTTGGTTCGGATACGCCGCTCTTGGGCGTGGTTATGAACCGGGCCGAGGGTGAGAGCATCGCGAAATACGGGTATTGATCGGGGCCAAGTGATGCCGGCGCTACCCGCCCCCCTGCGGATGAGCGCGGGCGTAGACCTCCATCAGTCGGGCGGTGTCAACGCCCGTATAGGCCTGTGTGGTCGAGAGCGAGGCATGCCCCAAAAGTTCCTGAATGGCACGTAGGTCGCCACCCGCATTCAAAAGATGCGTTGCAAAGCTGTGGCGCATGGCGTGGGGCGTGGCGGTGGCGGGCAGGCCAAGCTGCGCGCGGGCCTGTTCCATAACCTTCTGGATCAGGCGCGGGCTGAGCGCACCGCCGCGAGCTCCCAAGAAAAGTGGGCCATTGCGAGGGATGTCATAGGGGCAGAGGCGGGCATACTGTGCCACCGCCGCGCGGGCAGGCTCGATCACCGGCACCAGCCGTTCCTTGCCGCCTTTGCCGATGATGCGCAAAACCTGCCCCAGCGGCAGGTCTGCGCCGGTTAAGCTCAGCGCTTCGGATATCCGCAACCCGCAGCCATAGAGCAGGGTCACGACCGCCTGATCCCGTGCGGCGATCCATGGCGTGAGGCTCTGCGCGTCGAGCGTATTGATCATGTCCGATGCTGCTTCGGGCGAAAGGGGGCGGGGTAATTTGCGCTGGAATTTCGGCGAACGTGTTGCGAGAACGGCGGTTGGTTCAAACCCTTCGCGCTCGGACAGCCAGCGATAGAAACTCTTGACCGCCGAGAGTTTCCGCGCGAGCGAGCGAGGCCCGACATCGCCGCCACGGGTATGGGCCATCCAGGCCCGCATGTCAGAGGTGGTGATGCGAGAGAGCGCGCCCAAGCCCTGTATTTCGCCATTGTGCAGTGTCATGAAGCGCAGGAAGTCGCCAACATCGCGCGCATAGGCATCAATTGTATTGGCGGCGGCCCCCTTGAGCGCCTTTTGCGTGGCCAGCCATGTCGACAGCGCGTCGCGGGCGGCCTCTGAGATCATGACAGCCAGCGGCGCATGGTGCGCTCGAAAACTCCCGCGAAAAAGGCCAACAAATCCGTGCCCTGTTGCGGGCTGAACTGATGCGGGTCTTCGGCCCCCATGGCGAGCATGCCGGGCAGACGGTCTGCACCGAAATCGAGCAATAGGCACGCCTCGGAGCGCAGATAGGGTGCCTCGCGGCCATAGACGCGCATGTCACCCTCCTCAATCTGGCGCAGGGTCACCTGACGCGCGGGCACATCGCGACTGCCGATGAGATAGGATCTGATAAAGCCGGGTTCGGCGACCGACAAAACATCGCCGAGACGGCGCACCGCGGGATCGCTGTCATTTTGCACGGATTCGAGCACGAGGCGCACGGCGTCCACCCGCAGGATATGCGCCACTTCGCCGCCAAGATCCCGTAGGAAGGTTTCAAATTCGACGGGGTCAAGCATGCGCAAGATGGCGCGATGCACCTGATTGGTGCCCGCAAGGTTTTCATAAGCCGCCGCGATCACCGAGCGATGCGTGTCTTCAAGCCGGTCAAGCCGCGCTTCGAGCCTATCCATCGCAATGCCGCGCAGGTCCACGATATTGCCGCCCATCGCCCGCTCGTTGGCGGCGATCAGGGCACGCATCAGATCTTGATCCTCGAGGATCAGATCGGGTTGCGCGATGATATGTTCGCGCAGGGCATCATTCATTTCGGGCTTGCTGCTCATTCCGACCTCTTTCGGGTTTGCAGCACCTTAACAGATGCAAAAATAATATGCCGCAAGAAAATGCAGCGGCGGCAAGTCAACGGATCGGCCGCGCGGTATAGAGCACCTGACCGCGCGGCAGGCGCAGGGGGCTGCGCGCCGCCTGCCAGCCGGTGACATGGGCCATATGGTCCACATCCTCGGGCAGGATGTGATAGGGCGGGCGGGTGTCATGGGTCACAACGCCGTCCGGTTGACGATAAGCTGTGGCGGCATGCGTGGCGTCCGGGGCAAGGAAGAGGGTAAAGAAAAACGCCTCGAGCCGGTCAAAGCGGCGCAGATTGGTCAGCGCGCGCCGCAGATGCGCCATGGGCAGATGCGGGAACACCGCAAACGCTATGGCATGGGTGATGCACCCCGGCACGCCGGGATAGTCGAACCGGGTATCTTCGATCAGGTGACCGGGGCTGAGGCGTGCGGGGTCTGTCAGCTCTGCCGCATGCCCTGCGAGCATAAGGGCGCGCGAGGCATCCGTGGCCCAGTAATGCCCCGGCTCGAGATAGGGCACCGCCTTGCATCCCAGCCGCAATGATCCTGCGCCGATGTCCAGCAGGTGATGATGCGGCAAGAGGCCCGCATCGCGCAAAAGCGTCATCTGCACCCGCCCGGTTTCCTCCCACCGTCCGCCCACCACGTCACGATGCCGCCCGGCGGCAATCGCCTCGGCGTGAAAGCCGTCCACGTCATAGGGGTTTTGCGGGGCTTTCATTCGGGCAATGCCGCGCTGAGGCGCGCTTTGCGCCATTGCAAGACGAGGATGGGTGACCAGAGCAAGAGGCCAATTGCCATGGTCATAAGCCCGGGCGCGATGAAGAGAAGCGAGGTCAGCCCCACGGCCCAACGTTCCCATCCGCGCATTGGGGCAAGCAGATAACCGGAAAAGGCTGCTCCGAGCCCGCCAATCCCAAGCATCGCGCCTATCAAGGTGATGGAAAAGGCGGACCATGTGAACCCATCCGTCACCAGCAAGAGAGCTGGTGAATAGACAAACACGAAAGGCACCAGCGCTTTGGCGATGCCGAGACGAAACGCGGTGTTGCCAGTGCGAAACGGATTGGACCCGGCGATGCCTGCCGCCGCATAGGCCGCAAGCGCCACAGGGGGTGTGATATCGGCCAGAACGCCGTAGTAGAAGACAAAGAAATGCGCCACCAGTGGCTCGACCTGCAACTGCGCGAGGGCAGGCGCTGCGACCGCCACAAGGATGATATATGTGGCTGTCGTTGGAATGCCTGCGCCCATGATGATGCAGGATACCGCGATCAGGATGAGCGAAACAAAGAGCGCCCATTGTTGCAGGCTGAAGTAACTGAGTAACCACATTTCGCTGAGCATTGCGCCCATGTCGGTTGCGGTTTGCACCACCACATAGCCCAGACGAAAGCCGACGCCCGTGAGGGTGACAACGCCGACGACCACGCCCACCGTGGCGGCGGCGGCCCCCACAGCCAGCGTGTTGCGCGCGCCGTCCGCCAAGGCCTGCCACAGGTCGCGCAGCGTCAACCGATTGACCGGGTTGAGAATGCCCACCACGACACAGGCGATGATACCATAGACAGCGGCGAAATCAGGCGTCTTGCCGCTGAGGATCAGGTAGACAAGGATGCCAAGTGGGATGATCGACAGCCAGTGCTGGCGCAGCACCAAACCCGCGTTGGGCAGTTCATCGGCGCGCAATCCGCGCAGGCCCAGCTTGCGCGCCTCAAGATGCACCATGATGAAGATGCCGAAATAGTGCAGCATGGCCGGGAAAAGGGCCGCCGCCAGAATGTCACGCAGCGGGATTTCCAGATATTCCACCATGATAAAGGCTGCTGCGCCCAAAATCGGTGGGGTGATCTGGCCGCCGGTCGACGAAGTGGCCTCGACCGCGCCTGCAAAATGGGCGGGATAGCCAACGCGCTTCATCGCCGGGATGGTGAGCGCGCCGGTGGTCACGGTATTGGCGATGGACGAGCCCGAGATGGTCCCCATGAAGGCCGAGGAAAAGATCGCCACCTTTGCCGGGCCACCGGCGTAACGGCCAGCGATGACCATCGCGAGGTCGATGAACAACTGGCCAAGGCCGATGCGCGTGGCCAGCACGCCAAAGAGGATGAAGAGGAACACATATTGCGCCATCACACCGATGGCGATGCCGTAGATGCCTTGGTTGGTCATGTAGAGGTGATTGATCAACCCTTCCCAACTGGCCCCGCCATGTTTGAGCGCGCCGGGGGCGTAGGGGCCGAAAATGGCGAAGGCCACAAACACAAGTGCGATGATCGGCAGGGTCGGACCGACTGAGCGGCGCGTAGCCTCGAGCGTCAGCACAAAAAGGGCCGTGCCCATCAGCACATCCAGCTCTGAAGGGTTGCCAACCCGGACCGAGAGCGCGGCAGGGGGCAAGAGAGGCAGGTACATCGCCGCCGCCACCGCCATGATTGCAAAAACCAGATCGAGAAGCGGCACGCCGGAAATCCGATACCATGTTGACGCGGGCAAGGCGGTGCTGGTGCTGCGCCGCCATGAAAAGAGCAGGAACACGAGGCCCAACACGAAGGACAGGTGAATGCCCCGGTGCAGCACTTCGCGCACAAGGCCAAAGCCCGAGGCGTAGAAATGATAGGCCGACATCGCCACAAGGCAGACCGAGACCAGAATGGCAATGCCGCGCCCGGTGGGGCGAAACGCCAGTTCGGGATCGTATTTGCGTTCGATCTCGTGCAGCTCTTCGGCGGTGAGGTCGGGATCGGCCATAGGGTCTGTCCTGCTGTGGGGGGCGAAAAGGAAATCCCGGCCACCGGGGTGCGGCGGCCGGGATTTGGGGTCAGGCGCGGCGGATCACTTGATCAGCCCGGCCTCTTTGTAAAAGCGTTCGGCCCCGTCGTGTAGAGGAACGCCCACGCCGCTGATCGCGGTGTCGAGGGTAATTGTCGCGCCCTTGGCATGGCCCACATCGAGAAGGATGCGCGAGTTTTCATTCCAGAGCGCCTTGGTGATTTCATAAATCAGGTCGGGGTCTTCATCGGCAGAGGTGAACCACTGTGCCCCGACCGAGACGGTTTCCGTGGCCCCGACCCCTTCATAGACCCCTTCGGGAATCGCGCTTTGCGAGAAGAAGTTATATTTGGCGGTCAATTCTGCCGCGCCCTCGCCTGCGATGGGCACCAATTTGATATCGGCGGCAGAGGCCAGTTCCACCAAAGAGCCTGCCGGATAGCCTGCGACAACAAAGAAGGCGTCGATCTTGCCGTTGCGCAGCGCTTCGGAGGCGGCATCGCCCTTGAGCGCCTCGGCGGTCACGTCGTCAACCGAGAGGCCATTGGCCTCAAGGATAAGACCCGCATCAACATAGGTGCCCGATCCCGGCTCGTCGAGCGAGACACGCTTGCCCGCAAGATCCTTGACGCTCTCGATGCCGCTGTCGGCGAGGGCAACGAGGTGGATATGCTCGTCAAAAAGCGCCGCGATGGTGCGCAGTTTTTCGGCGGGCGGCTGGCCCGCCATCGTGCCGGTGCCGGTATAGGCCCAATAGGCCACATCCGACTGGGCAAAGCCGGAGTTGCGCAGCCCCGACATGATTGCGTTGACGTTGTCCACCGATCCGCGTGACGACACGGCAGAGGCGATGAGGCCCTCGACACCGCAGCTTCCGCCTTCTTCGCAGGGGCGCGATCCGGGGGGTTTGGAGATGGCATTGGCGAGGACGCCGCCCACCGGGTAATAGGTATAGGCGGTGCCGCCGGTCCCGATGGTAAAGAATTTGAGGTCCTGTGCGAGCGCGCCCGTGGCCATTCCGACCGCAAGCGCCGCCCCGACGATGAGGCCGCGTGCGCCCCTGACAAGCTGTTGCATCTGTTTCTCCCTGATTTGGCAGGGCGCAGTCCTGCGTGTTCCCCGCATTGTAGCCAGCATTCACAAGGAATACTGCGATCAGGCTATGCAAACCGCCCTGCCAAGGCAAGGCTGTTACCGGCAAGGGCTTAGGCGTGCGAAGCGCTCAGATCGAGCGTTGCAATCTCGCGCAGCATCGGGGCCAGCACAGCGCGTAAATCCGTGGCGCGGTCTGGGGCATAGTCCCACGGGGCCGCTTCGTGCATATAGGTGGCTTGCGCCAGTTCCATCTGTATGGCGTGCAGCCCGTCCTTGGGGCGGCCATAGTGACGCGTGGTCCAGCCGCCGCGAAAACGTCCGTTGGTGACGGTGGTGTAGCGGGATGCTGCATGGCAATGGCGCTCTGTTAGGGCGGCAAGTGCTGGGGCGCAGGTGGCCCCGTCGTTGGTGCCGATGTTGAAATCGGGTAACCGCCCGTCAAAGAGAAACGGGATTTCCGAGCGGATCGAGTGACAATCATAGAGGATGGCAAAGCCGTGCCGCCTCTGTACCCGGTCAAGTTCGGCGCTGAGTGCCGCGTGATAGGGGCCATGGAATTGGGCAAGCCGCTCTGCGGTATCGGCCTCGGTCGGGGGTGTGGACCAGAGGGGCGCACCGTCAAAATCGGTCAAAGGGACTAGGCTCGTGGTGTTTTGTCCGGGATAAAGGCTTGTCCCAGACGGATCGCGATTGGCGTCGATGACATAGCGGTGAAAGCGCGCGGCAACCACGCTCGCCTCCGGCACGAGACCATCATAGAGCCGGTCGATATGCCAATCTGTATCGCTGAGTGCGCGCCCGGTGTCGTTGAGCCGCGCTGCAATATCCGCTGGCAGGTCAGTGCCCGCATGGGGCATGGCCAGCACAAGGGGGCTTTCGCCCGAATGCACCGAGACAACGCTGTCGGTGGCGGAGGCTGGCACGTGCGTCTTTCCTTTCAAAGGGGCTTGGCGGCAATATGCTTGTACATAATAATTGAGTCAAGGTGGGGGCCCATGGCAACCGTGCGGGGATTGTCGCACGGTTTGTTGCCGTCCAACGCCCGTTGCGGGCGCAGATAGGCGCAATCATCCCGACTGGCGCGCGAAATCCGGTGTCTTGGCGTCGCACTCTTGCGATTGCCCGCCTCTGCCCCGGCGTGCTAGCGTGCTGGAAATAAAGGCAGGCAGCCCCCGGAACATGAAAAAGACGGCACTGACCAGATATCAGAGGCTTGAGGCGGCGGGCCTTTGGCGGGCCAATCCGGACGCGCAGCGGGTGGATGTGATCGTCTCTGTTGGCGAGGCGACACTGACAATTACCGACATGCGCGAGCGGGTTCAGGCGCATTGGTCGATCGCGGCGGTGGCGCGCGCCAATCCGGGGCAATACCCCGCCATCTATAACCCCGATGGTGATCCCGGCGAGACGCTGGAACTGGCCGAGGACGAGGCCGACATGATCGCTGCCATCGAGACATTGCGCGGCGCTGTGGCGCGGCAACGACCCAAACCGGGGCGGCTCAGGCTGGTTGGCATGCTGGCAAGTGTGGCGGCGGTTGCGGCGCTGGTGCTTTTTTGGCTGCCGGGGGCCGCGCGGCAGCACGCGCTAGAGGTGGTGCCGATGGTCAAGCGGGCCGAAATCGGCCGCGCGCTGCTGGGGCATCTGCAACGGGTGACCGGGCCGGTCTGCGAGGGGCCGGGCGGTGCCGCGGCCCTTGCGCAGCTGGCGCGCCGCCTCCCGTCACGCGCGGGAGGCGCGGCAGAGTTTCTGGTGGTGCGCGGCGGTATCGAAGGGGCCTTGCGCCTGCCGGGCGGGGCGGTGCTGATCAATACCGATCTGGTTGAGGATCATAACGAGCCCGATGTTTTGGCAGGGCACATCATCGCCGCCTATCTACGCGCAGAGGCGCATGATCCCCTGTCCAAGCTGTTGGAAGAGGGGGGGCTGTCGGCGACGCTGCGACTATTGGCAACCGGGCTCTTGCCCGACGATGTGTTGCGCGCCCATGCCGAACGCCTGATGCGCGATGCGCCCGAGGCGGTGGCCCCCGATGCAATGCTGGCAGGGTTTGCCCAGTGGCAGGTGCGCGCACGCCCTTATGCCTATGCGGAGGACATCACCGGGGAAACGACGGTCACGTTGATCGAGGCAGACCCCTTTGCCGGCACCGCGCCGCCGCCGCCCTTGCTCAGCGATGCCGATTGGCTGCGTTTGCAGGAGATTTGCGGCGGCTGATCCTAGTCTTCACGTGTCAGGCGCGGATGCGGCCTGCGTCACGGCAGCATGTCTTGCAGCCGCCAAAAGGCGATACGTTCCACCTGACGACAGGCCTCGGCCTGTTCCGTGGCGCTGTCTTGATCGACGCGGCGGGCAAAAGCATCTCTGATCCCCGCCTTGTCATGGTCGCGCACGGCGATGATGAAAGGAAAGCCATGGCGCGCGATATAGGCGGCATTGAGGCGCTCGAACGCGGCGCGCTCGGCATCGGTCAGCGCATCGAGCCCTGCGCTGGCCTGCTCATGGCTCGACGCAGCAGTAAGCCGCCGTGCCTGTGCCAGCTTGCCCGCAAGGTCGGGATGCGCGCGCAGCACAGTTAACCGCTCCACCTCTGTTGCGTCGCGAAAGACACGGCACAAGGCATCATGCAGGCCCAAGGCGCTATCATGGCGGGGGGATATTCCCAGATCATAGGCGCGCTCGGCTATCCACGGCGAATGCTCGAACACGCCGCCAAATTGGGCAACGAAGCGGTCACGGTCCATTTGCGAGGGGCGGTCTTGGGCCACGGGCATTCCTTCGACATGGGCTTGCGGCATTTCTGGGGTTGATCTTGGGGCCGTTCCGTAAGGAGATACAGACATCGTTCGTCATGTCACGCAAGGAGCCCCCGAAATGTCAGGCTATTTGACGACACATGTGCTGGATACCGCGCGCGGCTGCCCGGCGCCGGGGCTTTTGATCTGCTTGAGCCGGATCACGGATAGCGGGCCGGTGCCGCTCTGTGAAAGGCGCACCAATGCGGACGGTCGAACCGATGGACCTATTCTGACCGAGGCCGACTTTGCCGCCGGACCCTATGAATTGCTGTTTCATGCAGGCGAGTATCTGCGTCTCATGGGCGTAGAGAGTGGCTTTCTCGATCTGATCCCAATCCGGTTCAGTATGACGCAAGCGGTGCATTATCATGTGCCCCTGCTGCTCTCGCCCTATGGCTACACGACCTATCGCGGCAGTTGAGGGGGCTGCATTGGCCCTTGCCCTTGGCGTGGCAGGGGCCTAACACAATGACCCATGAAAATACTATTTCTCGGTGATGTGATGGGGCGCGCGGGGCGTGCGGCGGTGGCGGAACGGCTGCCCAAGCTGCGTGACGCGTGGAAGCTCGATTTTGTGGTGGTCAATGGCGAGAATGCCTCGGGTGGGATGGGTTTGACGGCGGCACATGCCAAGGACCTGTTCGAAGCGGGGGCAGATTGTGTGACCTTGGGCGATCATGCCTTTGACCAAAAGGACATGATGCAAGCCGTCGAGCGTGAGGGCCGTTTGATCCGTCCGCTCAATTACGCCAAGGCGGCACCGGGGCGCGGACACCGTGTGTTTACCGATGGGCGCGGGCGCAAGGTGCTGGTGGCACAAGTTCTGGGTAATGTTTTCATGCGCCGCGCCTATGACGATCCATTTTCGGCAATTGACGCGATATTGCGGGTGCATCCCCTAGGGGGCGCGGTGCAGGCTGCGGTGGTCGATATGCATTGCGAGGCCACATCCGAGAAAATGGCGATGGGGCATTTCTGCGATGGCCGCGCAAGCCTTGTGGTGGGCACCCATACACATATCCCTACGGCGGACGCGCAGATTTTACCCGGCGGCACCGCGTTTCAGGGCGATGCGGGCATGTGCGGTGATTACCTGAGTGTGATTGGCATGGATAAGGCCGAACCGATGCGCCGCTTTGTCACCGGGATGACCAAGGATCGGTTTACACCTGCAATGGGCGCGGTCACGGTATCGGGCGTCTATATCGAAACCGACGACGCCACGGGCCGCGCCACGCGGATTGAAATGGTGCGCCAAGGCGGGCGATTGGAACAGTCTGGCCCCTGAGGTGGCGATAAATGGTACAAACCCGGCAACTGGTGGTTCGTGTTGTGCATCCTTTCCCTTCTTCCCGGCAATAGGACATATGGCGCTTGCCGCCCCTCGACGGATCGGGGAAACTTGCGCAGGGCCATGAAAGGTGCGTTTAAGTGATTGAGATGCTCGGCGTTTCCCAGACCGGTCAGGCGTTGCTGACGCTGCTGGTTGTGGCGGCCATGTTCGTGCTTTTTGTGCGCGAAATCTATCCGACTGAGGTGGTGGCGATTGCGGGCGTGGCGGTGTTGCTGGCCCTTGGTGTGCTGCCCTATGGCGCGGCGCTTGACGTCTTTTCCAACCCCGCGCCTTGGACCATTGCGGCGATGTTCATCGTTATGGGGGCCTTGGTGCGCACTGGCGCGCTGGATGCTTTTACCACGCTGGCCGACCAGCAGGCCAAGCATAACCCGCGCCTTGCGATTGCGATGCTGCTCATTTCGGTGGTGATCGGATCTGCCTTTATGAACAATACCCCGGTTGTCGTCGTGATGATCCCGGTGTTCGTGCAACTGGCGCGCACGCTCAAGATACCTGCATCCAAGCTGCTGATTCCACTAAGTTATGCTGCGATCCTTGGGGGCACCACAACGCTGATTGGCACCTCGACCAATCTCTTGGTTGATGGTGTGGCCCGTTCGGCGGGCATGGCCCCATTTACAATCTTCGAGGTGACGCCGCTTGGGATTGTGCTGGTCATTTGGGGGGCGATCTATCTGCGCTTTTTCGGTCCCTTCCTTTTGCCCGCGCGCGACAGCATGGCGGACTTGTTGTCGGACCGATCCAAGATGAAATTCTTTACCGAGGCGGTCATTCCCCCGGAAAGCAACCTGATAGGCCGTGACGTGACCGGTGTGCAGCTTTTCAAGCGGGAAGGTGTGCGGTTGATTGACGTGATCCGGGGGGATCAATCGCTGCGTCGTAATCTGGCAGATGTCACCCTGCAGGTCGGCGACCGGGTGGTTCTGCGCACGCAGATGACCGAGCTTTTGAGCCTGCAGCGTAACAAGAGCCTCAAGCGGGTCGATCAGGTTTCGGCGGTGGAGACGACCACGGTTGAGGTGTTGATCACGCCCGGCTGCAAGATGGTGGGCCGTTCCTTGGGCGCGCTGCGGTTGCGGCGGCGGTACGGAGTCTATCCGCTGGCGGTGCATCGCCGTAACCAGAATATCGGGCGCCAACTGGATGAACTGGTGGTGCGTGTCGGCGATACCCTGCTGCTGGAGGGGGCGCCTGAGGATATTCAGCGCCTCTCGCGCGAGATGGAGATGGTGGATGTCTCGCACCCGTCCGCACGGGCATTTCGGCGTGGGCATGCCCCGCTGGCGGTGCTGTCGCTCGCGGGCATCGTTGTGCTGGCAGCGCTTGGCGTTGCGCCCATTCTGGCGCTTGCGGTGATCGCGGTGGCCATGGTGCTTTTGGCGCGCTGCATTGACGCCGACGAGGCTTTTTCGTTTATTGATGGGCAGTTACTAGCGCTTATCTTTGCCATGCTGGCCATCGGCGCGGCGTTGCAGACCTCGGGCGCGGTCGAGTTGTTGGTGGGCGGCATTGCCCCCACATTGTCGGTTATGCCGGGGTTCTTGGTGGTCTGGGCGATTTACCTTTTGACCTCATTCCTCACGGAACTGATCAGCAACAATGCCGTGGCTGTGGTGGTCACGCCGATTGCAATCGGGTTGGCGGATGCCATGGGCATCGACGCGCGACCGCTGGTGGTGGCAGTGATGGTGGCGGCAAGCGCGAGCTTTGCAACGCCAATCGGCTATCAGACCAACACGCTGGTCTATGGCCCCGGCGGGTATAAATTCACCGATTTCCTGCGGGTGGGTATTCCGCTCAACCTGAGCATCGGCCTTTTGGCCAGTGCGCTGATCCCGCTTTTCTGGCCACTCTGAGGGCTAATGCCGCCAGTCGATCTCGAACCGACAGGCGGAGGCCCCCGTAGCGCAGCACGTGGTTTCGATGGCCTGAGAACGTGGGTGAACGAGCCGGGAAAAAAGCCGCTCGAACACCGCGGCGTGCCAATGGCAAAGCGGGGCCGTTGCGTGTTCGCCCCGAATGATCGGATTGTCAGAGAGAGTAAAAACCACCGGCGGGCCGGACTTTGCGGCCAAAGTGCCCGTGCCGCAGAATGTCCAGCTATGGGCCAGGATGGCGCGGGTCAGGATCGGGGCTGCGACACGCGCAGGCAGAGTGCGCAGAAGGGTCTGGGCGGCGCGTGGGATGCGATGGGCGAGGATGTAATCGCCCGTGCCTTGACCAGCGGCGATGGAGATTTTTCGCGCATTTTCAGGGTGTTGCTGCCGCAGCGCGCCATGCAGCGCCGCAACGCGAGCCTCGTTGATCATGGCGTTTGAATCCGGCAGAGGATCAAATCCCAGAGGCGCAAAAAGGGCACGGCGGGTATCCGCCCCCACGATGCGGTCCATCGCGGGGGCCAGTTGCAGGACCGCATTTGGGCCGATGCGGGCCGTTATCTGACTGCCGTCAGGCATCCATCTGCTGCGTACTGCCGCCGCAGGCGCGGACTTCGGCCCCATTTGGCATCTTGAACCCTTCGTTGCGCTCGGACGCGCGGTCCTTCATCTGGGTGCGCACCGCTTCGCGGCGTTCCGCCGCGCGGGCGGCTCGGTCGGCGCTGGCTTCCCAATCCTCCATCTGTGCCTCGGCGATGGTGCGGGTTTCGTCAAAGTCGAACGTGACCGAGTTCTTGGTCTGGGGCCCCCAATAGCCTGCCTTGCCCAGATCATAGAAGGTGCGGCTGACGCCAGCCTTGAGAAACGCCTTGAGACAGCCCAAGAGATAGCGCCGCCGATAGCCGGTGCCGCGCCACGGATAGTGAAAAAGCGCCTTGCGCATGTAGAAGCGGCGATAGTTTTTCATCACCCCGTCAAGGAGTTCGCCGCGCGTCATGGTGGCTGGTTTCATGATTGGTGTGACAAAGTTATATTTTGAGAAATCAAAGACTTCGACCTGATCTCGGAGTTCCTGAAAGAGCGGTGTAAAGGGCCAAGGCGTATACATTGCCCAGTTGGCCAGATCTGGTTGCCAGTCCCAAGCCATCTGAAAGGTTTCCTCCAGCGTTTCGGGGGTCTCATTGTCCAGACCGACGATGAACTGAGCTTCGGTAAAGATATCCGCCTCGCGTAGCAGCTGGATCGCCTCTTTGTTCTGGGCGACGGTGGTTTCCTTGTTGAACTGGTCGAGTTTGAGTTGCGCTGCCGCTTCGGTGCCAAGACTGACATGCACCAGCCCCGCTTTGCGGTAGAATTTCAGCAAGTCGCGGTCGCGGTAGATGTCTGTGACGCGCGTGTTGATGCCCCATTGCACGCGGCGTGGCAGGTCTCGGGCGATCAATTCCTCACAGAATTGCACAAATTTCTTTTTGTTTATCGTAGGTTCCTCGTCTGCGAGGATGAAGAAGCCGACACCGTGGTTGTTCACAAGGTTCTCGATCTCGTCCACCACTTTCTTCGGGTCGCGCACGCGGTAATCACGCCAGAATTTCCATTGGCTGCAGAAGGAACAGGTAAAAGGACAGCCGCGCGCCATGTTGGGGATGGCCACGCGCTTGCCCAAGGGGACGTAGATGTATTTCTCCCACTCCAAGAACGACCAGTCGGGGTTGATCGCATCAAGGTCCTTGACGGTTGAGGCGGCGGGGGTGGCGGTGATCGTCTCACCGTCTAGATAGGCCAAGCCTTTGATTGATTTACGTTTTTCAAGCCATTGGCCAGAGTCTGCGGCGCGGATGAGGTTGAGGAAAATCTCTTCTCCCTCGCCGCGCACGATCACATCGACCCAAGGGGCCTCAGACAGGACCTGTTTATACATGAAGGTCGCATGCACGCCGCCCAGAACCCGCAGCGCATCTGGCACCACCTCTTGTGCGAGTTTGAGGATGTTTTCCGCGACATAGATCGAGGGGGTGATTGCGGTGACCCCCACAACATCTGGGTTCAGATCCCTGAGACGGGCGCGCAGGCTGTCATCGTCAAGGTGGTTGGTCATGGCGTCGATGAATGTGACATCCGTATACCCTGCGTCGCGCAGGTGCCCCGCCAGATAAGCGACCCAAGCGGGCGGCCAACTGCCGGCGATTTCGGCCCCGCCGGAATGGTAATTGGGATGGATCAAGACGATGCGCATGGCGGGACTCCCTGTGTATCGTTTTAGGTTACAGTGTAATGTGTCTAACAAAATTGACGTAAATCAAACCACACCACGGTGGGGCGGGGCGTTGCCCTGCGTGCGGCAAGCGTATAAAAGGCGGCAGATTCCCGGATATGCAGGAGAAGGCACTATGGCCGGCCATTCCAAATGGGCGAATATTCAACACCGCAAGGGGCGCCAAGACGCCGTGCGGGCGAAACTATTCTCCAAGTTTTCCAAAGAGATAACCGTTGCTGCCAAGATGGGCGATCCCGACCCGGACAAGAATCCGCGCCTGCGTCTGGCAATCAAGGAAGCCAAGGCGCAATCTATGCCCAAGGACAATATTGAGCGCGCCATCAAAAAGGCGATGGGTGGCGATGCCGAGGATTATGAAGAAATCCGCTATGAAGGGTACGGCCCCAATGGTGTGGCAATCATCGTCGAGGCGATGACCGACAACCGCAATCGCACCGCGTCGAACGTGCGTTCGACCTTTACCAAGAACGGCGGCAATCTGGGCGAGACCGGCAGTGTCGCGTTTATGTTCGAGCGCAAGGGTGAGGTGACCTATGCGGCGAGCGTGGGCGATGCCGATACGGTGATGATGGCCGCGCTGGAAGCTGGGGCGGAAGATGTGGAATCGGGGGAGGATGGCCACACCATCTGGTGTGCGGATACCGATCTGAGCGAGGTGGCCTCGGGGCTGGAGGGGGCCTTGGGCGAGAGCACATCGACCAAGCTGGTGTGGAAACCCACCACCACGACCGAGATGGACCTTGAGAGCATGCAGAAGCTGATGAAGCTGATCGAGGCGCTGGAGGATGACGACGACGTGCAGCGCGTCACCACCAATTTCGAAGCCTCGGATGCGGTGATGGAACAGCTATAAAACGCGGGCGTGCGCGTAAGGTTTGTACGGTTCTTACAGGGATTTGGTGCAAACCTTACGCGGCGCTTTGAGGGGGGCTGAAAGGCCCGCCAACTTAGTGGCCCAGTTCGGTGAGGCGCGCGCGCATCCAGGCGATCTCTGCCTCTTGTGCGGTGATCACATCCTCGGCCAATTTGCGCACCTCCGGGTCCTTGCCATGTTCGAGAACGATCCGCGCCATGGCGACGGCCCCCTCGTGATGCGGGATCATGCCGCGCAGGAAATCCACATCGGCGTCGCCGGTAAAGTCGATGTCCATCGCGCCATGCATGGCGGCGTTCGCCTCGATATAGGCCTGGGTCGAGGCGGGCAGGCCGTGGGTCGCATGCGCGGAGTGGTTGCTGTGGTCCGTGCCGTGACCATGGCTATCGGCGAGGGCCGGTGAAAGGGTGAAAGCCAGCAGAGCGGCAGTCAGGGGGATGCGCATCGTGTTTGTCCTATCTGTGGTGACTGAGGGAGAGATAGGAGCTTCCCCCTGCTGGAAGGCAAGAGAGGATGCGCGAAAAGGTGAGTGCAGAGTGCGGGGTGTTAAGCAGGTAGGGTGCGCCTTCATTGCGCACCGGGTTGATTGGGGAGTGGTTGGTTGGTGCGCAATGAATGCGCACCCTACGTTGGCTAGAGGGTGAGGCGGTCGTGGAGCCAGACCTCAGAAGAGAGGGGGGAAGGCCGCAGGTGCGCAATGAATGCGCACCCTACCGCGCTCGCCGCTTTACATTCCCCCCGCGCTGCCCCGGGCGGCCCGCTGTTGAGCGGCCGCGCCCTTTGACGGCTTCGGCACTTGCCGCTTCGACGGCGGATTGACGGGCCAGAGGGTCGTCGGAGATTGCCAGATCCACGGCCTCTAGGCGCTTGACCTCGTCGCGCAGGCGGGCGGCTTCTTCGAACTCCAGATTCTCGGCAGCCTTGCGCATATCCGCGCGCAGGCCATCGAGCACGGCTGCGAGGTTTGCCCCGGCCAAGGGTTTGTCGACCTGCGCCGTGACGCGGGCCATGTCCACGTCGCCCTTGTAAAGCCCGGCCAGAATATCCTCGACATTCTTGCGCACTGTGGCGGGGGTGATGCCATGCGCCTCATTATAGGCGATCTGTTTATCGCGGCGGCGGTTGGTCTCGCCCAACGCGCGCTCCATCGAGCCGGTGATGCGGTCGGCATACATGATGACGCGGCCTTCGGCGTTGCGGGCGGCACGGCCGATGGTCTGGATCAGCGAGGTTTCGGACCGCAGGAAGCCTTCTTTGTCGGCATCGAGAATGGCGACAAGGCCACATTCGGGAATGTCCAAGCCTTCGCGCAAAAGGTTGATGCCAATGAGCACGTCAAACGCGCCCAAGCGCAGGTCGCGCAGAATCTCGATCCGCTCGATCGTGTCGATATCAGAGTGCATGTAGCGGACGCGGATGCCCTGTTCGTGCATGTATTCGGTCAAATCCTCGGCCATACGCTTGGTCAGGGTGGTGACGAGCACCCTGTAGCCATCGGCGGCGACGCGGCGCACCTCGTCCAAAAGGTCATCGACCTGGGTTTCGACAGGGCGAATTTCGACCTGAGGATCAAGCAGCCCGGTGGGGCGGATCACCTGTTCGGTAAAGACGCCGCCGGTCTGTTCCATTTCCCATGCCGCCGGGGTGGCGGAGACAAAGACCGATTGCGGGCGCATGGCATCCCACTCCTCGAATTTGAGGGGGCGGTTGTCCATGCAAGAGGGCAGGCGAAAGCCGTGTTCGGCCAGCGTGAATTTGCGCCGGTAGTCGCCTTTATACATGCCGCCGATCTGGGGCACCGAGACGTGAGATTCATCGGCAAAGACGATGGCCGTGTCTGGGATGAATTCAAAGAGGGTGGGGGGCGGTTCGCCGGGGGCGCGGCCCGTGAGGTAGCGGGAATAATTCTCGATCCCGTTGCACACGCCGGTGGCCTCGAGCATTTCAAGGTCAAAGTTGGTGCGTTGCTCCAACCGCTGCGCCTCGAGCAGCTTGCCTTCGTTGACCAACTGATCAAGGCGGGTGCGCAATTCGCGTTTGATGCCGATGATGGCCTGTTGCATCGTGGGCTTGGGCGTCACGTAATGCGAATTGGCGTAGATGCGGATTTTGTCGAATGTGTCGGTTTTCTCGCCAGTGAGAGGATCGAATTCGGTAATCGCCTCAAGCTCTTCGCCAAAGAACGACAGCCGCCACGCGCGATCCTCAAGGTGGGCGGGAAAGATTTCAACGCTATCGCCGCGCACCCGGAAAGAGCCGCGTTGGAACGCCTGATCGTTGCGGCGGTATTGCTGGGCGACGAGATCGGCCATGATGGCGCGCTGGTCGTATTGCGCGCCGACGGTCAGGTCTTGGGTCATGGCGCCATAGGTCTCGACCGAGCCGATACCGTAGATGCAGGAGACCGAGGCCACGATGATCACATCGTCGCGTTCCAGAAGGGCGCGGGTGGCGGAGTGGCGCATCCGGTCGATCTGTTCGTTGATCTGGGATTCTTTCTCGATATAGGTGTCGGAGCGGGCGACATAGGCCTCGGGCTGGTAGTAGTCATAGTAGCTGACGAAATACTCGACCGCGTTTTCCGGGAAAAATCCTTTGAATTCCCCGTATAGTTGTGCGGCAAGTGTTTTGTTCGGGGCCAGGATGATTGCGGGGCGCTGTGTCGCCTCGATGATTTTCGCCATGGTAAAGGTCTTGCCGGTGCCGGTGGCCCCCAAGAGCACCTGATTGCGCTCGCCTTCATTGAGACCTTGGGACAGTTCGGCAATGGCGGTGGGCTGATCGCCCGCCGGTTCAAAATCCGAGGCCAGCAGGAAGCGCTTGCCGCCTTCGAGCTTGGGGCGGGATTTCACATCCGGCGCGGGATGGCTGAGCACGGCTGGGGTCTTGTCGGAATGGGCATAGGGCATGGGGCGCTCCTTGGGCTCGATGTCCACATTTGTTCTCTTTGGCGTTGGGTTCAAGCCCCAAAGCGGGTTGTGTTCGGGGGGATTGGTGATGTAATGATATAACATTATAAACGCAAATGGAGATGCCGATGCAACCCCGCGACCTGCGCTTGCCCGTGACCGTGCTTTCCGGATTTCTGGGGGCGGGCAAAACCACGCTTTTGAATGCAGTGCTGAATAACCGCGACGGCCGCCGGGTGGCGGTGATCGTCAATGACATGTCGGAGGTGAATATTGATGCCGACCTTGTGCGAGAAGGTGGTGCAAACCTCAGCCATACGGATGAGGCGCTGGTCGAGATGTCGAACGGTTGCATCTGCTGCACACTGCGCGACGATTTGCTCAAGGAAGTGCGCAAACTGGCAGGTGAGGGGCGGTTTGACTATCTGTTGATCGAATCGACTGGGGTGTCAGAGCCGTTGCCAGTGGCGACCACGTTTGAATTTCGCGACGAAGCGGGCGAGAGCCTGTCGGATGTGGCGCGGTTGGACACGTTGGTTACGGTGGTGGATGCCGTGAACCTGCTCGAGAATTATTCAAGCCATGATTTCCTGTCGGGTCGGGGCGAGGTGGCCGGCGAGGGCGACACGAGGACGCTGGTTGACCTGCTGGTCGATCAGATCGAGTTTGCCGATGTGATCGTTCTCAACAAGGTCAGTGACGCCGGGCCCGCGCGGCGCGATGCGGCCCGCAGTATCATCGTGGCGCTCAACCCGGATGCGCAGATCATCGAGACGGATTATGCGCAGGTCGATCCGGCGCGGATTTTTGACACCGGGTTGTTTGATTTTGCGACGGCGCATGATCATCCGCTTTGGGCCAAAGAGCTTTATGGCTTTGCCGAGCATGTGCCCGAGACTGAGGAATATGGGGTTACTTCCTTTGTCTACCGGGCGCGGCGTCCGTTTGATCCGGTAGCCGTGCATGCGGTTCTGAATGGGCCGTTGCCGGGGGTGATCCGGGCCAAGGGGCATTTCTGGGTGGCGACGCGGCCCGAGTGGGTGGCGGAATTCAGCCTTGCAGGGGCCTTGAGCAAGGTGGGACCGCTGGGCATCTGGTGGGCGTCGGTGCCCGAAGAGCGCTGGCCCACGCATCCGCAGGCGCGGGACTATGTGATGCGGCATTGGGCGGCGCCCTATGGTGATCGGCGACAGGAGTTGGTGTTTATCGGCGCGGGCATGGACCAAGCGGAGATTACGGCTGCCTTGGATGCGGCGCTGGTTGGCAGCGAGACAGTCTTTGATCCGCTGGTGTTTCGCGGCTTGCCTGATCCCTTCCCGGTGTGGCGGCGGTCTGAGGCGGCGTGAACGATGCGGGACCATGGCATGACGCTGGCCACCGGCGTGGCGCGGGGGGATAGCCCCGGTATCCTGCATCAGGTGACGAGGGCGGGACAAGCGGCGGCGATCTGGACGCGGCAGAGAGAGGCCGGGCTTGCCGAGTGGATTGACGGTGTAGCGGTGGAAAACTTGCCGCAGGCCCGATGCTATTGCACGGCGCAGCGTGCGCGTGCGGTGGCGCAGGCGGCCTGTGAGGGCGCAGGTTTGCCCATCGGGCGGGCGCGTGAGGTGTTGTGTGATGACATCGGCGCGCTGGCTGTTCTGTTTGGGCAGGTCATGGGGCGGAGCGCCTTGCATCTGCGGTTAGAGGTGGTGCGCGACGATGCCTGCCGCAAGTTTCACTTGGATCAGGTTCCTGCGCGGCTGCTGTGCAGCTATCGCGGGGCAGGCACGGAATACGGGTTGATGCGGGCGCAGGGCGATCCGCAACCTGTGTGTCGAATGGCAACCGGGGATGTGGGCATTTTTCGCGGCGCGCTGTGGTCCGGGGACGAAATGAGCGGTGTGGTGCATCGCTCGCCGCCGCTTGCCGGTTTTGGCGCGGCGCGGCTTTTGTTGGTGTTGGACGTGTTGGGGGCGTCGCAGCATGGCCGGTAACCTGCGCAGCCCCGCCATACGCCGTCGGCGCGCCCATGGTCTGACCGAGTATGACCGCTTGCCGGGGCCGCTGCGCCGCTGGGTGGCACAGGCGGCGCTGCCGTGGTCGGCGCGGTCGGTGCGTGCGGTCTGGGCGCGGGCGTTGCGGGCGGCGGGGGGATGCGAGGCGGCGGCGCTGGCGCGTCTGAACCGGATCGAAGCGCGCGCGCTGGAGCGCGAGGCCTCTGTAGTTTGGGGGATGGGATATCCCACGCCAGACCTTACAGGTGACGAATCGTAGAGGGTTTGTGACGCTGCGTCATACGATTCGGGCGCGGGGCATAGTGCCGCACCCACTGGGCACGCGTGGGTTTTGGAAGTGGGTCTGTCGCAATTTTGAGCACATGAGTCGTTTCAGGGCGGGCAAAAGGCCAGCAAAACAGCAGTGGAAAATTTATTTACAAAGCTGTGCCCCGATTAATGCAAGAAATTCACTGATCTTATGGGCGTTTGTCAGGATTTTGTTAATTTCTGCGCAATTTCGGCTAGGGTATGCGAAGGAATGCGGCAGAGCCTGTCACGAGGAGCAGGTGGCCGTTGGGATGGAGGATTTCAAGTCATGAGCGACGCAAACGCAACCGCAGGTGCAAAAAAAGCCGGATTTCACATTGATCAGGCCAAGTATGAGCGGATGTATGCCGATTCGATCAGTAACCCTGAAGCGTTTTGGGGGGAGCATGGCAAGCGGCTGGACTGGATCAAGCCCTATACCAAGGTCAAGAACACCTCGTTTGCGTATGACAATGTGTCGATCAAATGGTTTGAAGATGGCACGCTGAACGTGTCGGCCAATTGCATCGACCGGCATTTGGCAACACGCGGCGATCAGACGGCGATCATCTGGGAAGCGGATGATCCCAACGAGACGCCGCAGCACATCAGCTATAAGGAACTGCACGCGCAGACCTGCAAGATGGCCAATGTGCTCAAGGCGATGGGCGTGGGCAAAGGTGACCGCGTCGTAATCTATATGCCGATGATCCCCGAGGCCGCCTATGCGATGCTGGCCTGTGCGCGGATCGGGGCGATTCATTCGATCGTTTTCGCGGGCTTCAGCCCGGACGCGCTGGGCGCGCGGATCAATGGCTGCGATGCCAAGGTGGTGATCACCGCCGACCATGCGCCGCGTGGTGGCCGCAAGACCAAGCTCAAGGATAACGTCAATCAGGCGCTGTTGCATGACACCTCGGATGTGAAGTGTCTTGTGGTGCAGCGCACCGGTGATCAGGTCGCATGGCGGCGTGATCTGGATTTCTGGTGGCATGAAGAGGCCGAGAAGGTCAGTGCCGATTGCCCGCCAGAGGAAATGAACGCAGAAGACCCCCTGTTCATTCTTTACACCTCGGGGTCGACCGGCATGCCCAAGGGCGTGGTGCATACGACGGGCGGCTATCTGACCTATGCGTCGATGACGCATGAGTATATTTTCGACTATCACGAGGGTGATATTTACTGGTGCACGGCCGATGTGGGCTGGGTCACGGGGCATAGCTATATCGTTTATGGCCCGCTGGCCAATGGGGCCACCACGCTGATGTTCGAGGGCGTGCCGACCTATCCGGATGCCGGGCGTTTCTGGCAGGTGTGCGAGCGCCACAAGGTGACACAGTTCTACACTGCCCCCACCGCCATTCGCGCGCTGATGGGCAAGGGCACCGGGCCGGTTG
Organism: Roseovarius mucosus; assembly: GCF_002080415.1. Lineage (NCBI taxonomy): Bacteria > Pseudomonadati > Pseudomonadota > Alphaproteobacteria > Rhodobacterales > Roseobacteraceae > Roseovarius > Roseovarius mucosus. The sequence goes on from NZ_CP020474.1 coordinate 2,725,462, forward strand.
AAGGATCGGACCTGTCGAGCCTGCGCATTCTGGGGTCGGTCGGCGAGCCGATCAACCCTGAGGCGTGGAACTGGTACAATGAGAATGTGGGCAAGGGCAAATGCCCCATCGTAGATACGTGGTGGCAGACCGAGACCGGCGGCATTCTGATAACGCCGCTGCCCGGTGTGATCGACACGCCCAAGCCCGGTTCGGCGACCAAGCCGTTCTTTGGGGTGAAGCCCGTTGTGCTGGACGATCAGGGCAACGAGTTGGACGGCGAGACCTCGGGTGTTCTGGCGCTCAAGGATAGCTGGCCGGGGCAGATGCGCACCGTCTGGGGTGATCATAGCCGGTTTGTCTCGACCTATTTCGAGATGTTCAAAGGCTATTATTTCTCGGGCGATGGGTGCCGCCGCGACGCGGATGGCGATTACTGGATTACGGGCCGGGTGGATGACGTGATCAACGTCTCTGGCCACCGGATGGGCACCGCCGAGGTGGAATCGGCGTTGGTCGCCCATGCCACGGTGAGCGAGGCCGCCGTTGTGGGCTATCCGCATGACATCAAGGGGCAGGGCATCTATTGCTATGTCACGCTGATGGATGGGGTTGAGGCCACCGAGGCGCTGCGCACGGAACTGGGCAACTGGGTGCGTCAGGAAATCGGGCCGATTGCCAAGCCGGATGTTATCCAATGGGCACCGGGCCTGCCGAAAACCCGTTCGGGCAAGATCATGCGCCGCATCCTGCGCAAGATCGCCGAGAACGACTTTGACAGCCTTGGGGATACCTCGACGCTGGCCGATCCGTCGGTCGTGGACGAGCTGATTGCCAATCGCACCAAAGCCTGAGAGGGGACTCGTGATGGACGGAAGCGACACGCCCCGTAACGCCGCCAATCTTGTTCTGCTTGGACCGCCGGGCGCGGGCAAGGGCACGCAAGCCCGGATGCTGGAGGAGCAATTCGGGCTGGTGCAACTGTCGACCGGCGACCTATTGCGCGCGGCTGTGGCGGCGGGCACCGAGGCGGGTCGTGCGGCCAAGGCAGTGATGGAGGCGGGGGATCTGGTGTCTGACGCAATCGTCATCGCCATTCTGCGCGACCGCCTAGCCGAGCCGGACTGTGCCAAGGGCGTGATCCTTGATGGGTTCCCGCGCACCACGGTGCAGGCCGAGGCGTTGGATGGTCTCTTGGCGGAAATCGGTCACGGCATCCGGTCGGCGATCAGCCTAGAGGTGGATGACGCGGCGATGGTGGCGCGGATTTCGGGCCGCTACACCTGTGGCGGCTGTGGTGAAGGCTATCACGACAGCTTTAAGGTGCCGAACGTTGCCGGCATCTGTGACAAATGCGGTGGCACCGAGATGAAGCGGCGCGCCGATGACAATGCGGAAACGGTGGAACAGCGGCTGCGCGCCTATCATGCGCAGACCGCGCCGTTGATTTCCTATTATGAATCGCGCGGCGTTCTGGCCCGCGTCGATGCGATGGCCGAGATCGAGGCCGTTGCAAGAGAGCTGAACGCCATCGTCGCCAAGGCGGTTGCGTAAAGGAGTGCCCGTGCCGGGATGGTCCCGGCGCGGTCTGGAGGAAGCCGTTATAAAAGGGAGGGCACGCTTTGTCCGATCAAGAAAGAGCGAACGCTTATTGGAAGGCCAATCTGCGTCTTATCACATGGAGCCTCGTGATCTGGTTCTTTGCCTCGTTTGGCTTTGGCATTTTGCTGCGGCCCATGCTCTCGGGGATCGCCATTGGCGGCACCGATCTTGGGTTCTGGTTCGCGCAGCAAGGGTCGATCATCGTCTTTCTGATTTTGATCTTCTTCTACGCCTGGCGGATGAACAAACTCGATGCCGAACATGGCGTCGGTGAAGAATAAGTAGGGGGAGGGACAATGGATCAAACAACACTCAATATCATCGTCGTTGGCCTCAGCTTCGTGCTTTACTTCGGTATCGCGATCTGGGCCAAGGCGGGATCTACGGCTGAATTCTATGCTGCGGGACGCGGCGTGAATCCGGTCGTCAACGGGATGGCAACGGCGGCGGACTGGATGTCGGCGGCCTCGTTCATCTCGATGGCGGGTCTCATCGCCTTTGTCGGCTACAACAACTCGACCTTCCTGATGGGCTGGACGGGTGGTTACGTGCTGATGGCCATGCTGCTTGCGCCCTATCTGCGCAAGTTCGGCAAATACACGGTGCCCGAGTTCGTGGGCGACCGGTTTTACAGCAACAAGGCCCGCGTTGTGGCCGTTATCGCCCTGATCACCATGTCGGTGACCTATGTGATCGGTCAGATGGCGGGTGCCGGTGTGGCCTTCTCGCGTTTCCTTGAGGTGGACAACACCACTGGCCTTTTGATCGCGTCGGCTGTGGTTTTCGTTTACGCCGTTCTGGGCGGGATGAAGGGCATCACCTATACGCAGGTGGCACAGTATTGCGTTTTGATCGTCGCCTATACGATTCCGGCGATCTTTATCTCGCTGCAGCTGACCGGCCATGTTCTGCCGCAGTTGGGCCTGTTTGGTGAGCACACGGCGTCGGGTCAGTATCTGCTGGTGACGCTGGACGGCCTGCTGAACGATCTGGGCTTTAATCAGTATACGTCGGGGTCCAGCCCGTGGCTGATGGCGCTGTTCACCTTGTCGCTGATGATCGGCACCGCCGGTCTGCCGCATGTGATCATCCGCTTCTTCACCGTTCCCAAAGTGTCTGATGCACGTTGGTCGGCTGGTTGGGCGCTGGTCTTTATCGCGTTGCTCTATCTCACCGCTCCGGCTGTGGGTGCGATGGCGCGTCTGAACATCATGACCACCATGTGGCCGCAAGGTGTGCAGGGCGAAGCTGTGGCTGTGGACGAACTTCCCGATTGGTTCCGGACCTGGTCTGCCACTGGCCTCTTGGCTGTGGAAGACAAGAACGGCGACGGCAAGATCCAATACTACAACGAAAAGAGCGAAGCGATGACTGCGCTGGCGGCCGAGCGTGGCTGGCAGGGCAACGAGCTTGTCACCTTCAATCAGGACATTCTGGTGCTTGCAAACCCGGAAATTGCGGGTCTGCCGGGTTGGGTTATTGCACTTATCGCCGCAGGCGGTATCGCGGCAGCCCTCTCGACGGCGGCGGGTCTGCTCTTGGCCATCTCTTCGGCGGTGAGCCACGACCTGATCAAATCGACGATCAATCCCGGCATCTCGGAAAAAGGCGAGCTTTTGGCAGCCCGTATTTCGATGGCGGCGGCGATCGTGGTGGCAACCTATCTGGGCCTTAACCCTCCGGGCTTTGCGGCTCAGGTTGTGGCCTTGGCGTTCGGTTTGGCGGCGGCGTCGCTCTTCCCGACACTGATGATGGGCATCTTCTCGAAGCGGATGAACTCTGCTGGTGCAACCGCTGGCATGCTGGCCGGTCTGCTCTCGACCACGCTCTACCTGTTCCTCTTCCTGGGTTGGTTCTTTATCCCCGGCACGAACATGTTGACCCCGGATCAATACCTGTTCGGTATTCCGCCGACCCACTTTGGGCCGATTGGTGCGCTGCTGAACTTTGGTGTTGCGTTCATCGTGGCAAGCATGACGGCAGAACCGCCGCAGGAAATTCAGGACCTGGTCGAAAGCGTGCGTATTCCGCGCGGTGCCGGCACGGCCGTGAACCACTAAGCAAGCAATGGACAGGGGCGGCGCGTGCCGCCCCTTTTCCCTCTGCCGCCCGCCGATATTTCCGGAAACCGGGTGCTTTTAGGTGATTTCCCACCATATCCGAGGAGAGCCGCGCCCGATGAGCGACGTCAAACCCGATCCCATTGACAGCCTGACACGCCATGCGCCGTTTTCCGGCTTGCCGCATGTGTTGCGCAGTGCGTTGGCCCCCAAGCTGGCACGGGTGGTTCTGGAGCAGGGTGTTGTGCTTTTTGAGAAGGGCGCGCCGCTGGCGGGGCTTTACGTGGTCGAGACTGGCGGGCTCGATATCGAAACGGGGCATGCCGATCTGGTGTCGCATCGCGGGCCGGGCGACATCATGGGCGAGCGCGGCCTTTTGCGTGATGGCAATGCGCTGCTGACGGCACGGGCGGCCGAACCCTCGGAGTTGGTCGTCGTGCCGCGCGAGGCGTTTCTGGACCTGATGGAGCAGTCGGATGAGATCGCACGCTGGTTCGCGCGGGCACGGCCCACGGCGCAGGGCGATGACGGCCCCTATGCCACGGGTCTGACGGCGCTACAGGTGTCGGATCTGATGACCGCGACGCCGATCACCTGCACCCCCGACGCCACGGTCAAGGATGTGGCGCGCCTGATGCGGGACAATGTGATTTCGTCGGTCGTGGTGATGGAGGGCGCACGTCTGGCGGGCATTATCACCGTGCGCGATCTGGCCAATAAGGTGCTGGCCGAAGGGCTGGGCGGTGACATCCGCGTGGCGCAGGTGATGACGCCGGACCCGGTGACGATTGAGCCGGGGCGTTTGGGCCTTGATGCGTTGATGCTGTTGTCGGAACTCAAGGTCAATCACCTGCCGGTGGCGCAGGGTGGGCGAGTGCTGGGCATGATCGGCAAAACCGATTTGTTCCGCCAACAGGCCGCAACGGCAAGCCATATGGTCGCCGATATTGCCAGCGCTGACACAGCCGAAGACATGGCGCATGTCATGGAGCGGGTGCCGATGCTGTTGGTACAACTGGTGCAGGCCGGGGTGCGGCCACAGTCGATCACGCGGCGCATTACCGATATCACCGATGCGATCACCCGGCGTTTGCTGAGGCTGGCAGAGCAGCAGCTTGGCCCGGCCCCGGTGCCCTACCTTTGGGCGGCCTGCGGCAGTCAGGGGCGGCGCGAGCAGACGGGGGTGAGTGATCAGGACAATTGCCTGATCATCGACGACAGTGTCCTGCCCGAGCATGATGCCTATTTCGCCGCGCTGGCCAAATATGTCAGCGACGGGCTGAACACCTGCGGATTTTTCTATTGCCCCGGCGATATGATGGCGACCAATCCGCGCTGGCGGCAGCCGCGCCGGGTTTGGCGGAGCTATTTCGCACGCTGGATCGCGCAGCCGGATACAGAAGCGCAGATGCTGGCCTCGGTCATGTTCGACCTGCGGGCGATTGCGGGAGAGAATGCGCTGTTTGACGATTTGCAGGCCGAAGTGCTGGCAAGTGCGCGCAAGAATTCGATCTTTGTCGCGCATATGGTGTCTAATTCGCTGAAGCATACGGTGCCTTTGGGCCTTTTGCGCGGATTTGCCCTGATCCGGTCGGGCGAGCATAAGAACACGATTGACCTTAAACATTCGGGCGTGGTGCCGGTGGTTGATCTGGGGCGGATTTACGCGCTCTTGGGATCGCTTGAGGTGGCGGGCACGCGCGAGCGGATCACGGGGGCACGGGCGGGGGCAGTGATTTCCGAGAGCGGTGCGCGCGATTTGCTGGATGCCTATGACCTGATCGCGGAAACGCGGTTGCGGCATCAGGCGGCGCGCATCCGCGCGGGGCGCAGCCCTGACAATTTCATGGCCCCCGCCGATCTATCGGACCTTGAGCGCAACCACTTGCGAGATGCGTTCATGGTGGTCAAGACCATGCAATCGGCCATTGCACAATCCAGAGGAGCACCGGGATAACTTATGTTTTTTGAATTGATCGCCACTTTCGCCGTTGGCATCGCCGCCGCCGGTCTGGCCCTTGTTGCGGGGCATCTGAGCCGGGGCCGGTTGCCGCGGTATTCCGCGCCGATCTTGGCGGGTATTGCGATGCTCTGCTATGCGATCTGGTCGGAATACACTTGGGCGGATCGCACGCTGAGCACCTTGCCAGAGAGTGTCGAAGTGGTGAGCGCTGTAGAAGAATCAAGGTTCTGGAAGCCTTGGACCTATGTGGTGCCACAGGTCACGCGGATGATGGTGCTGGACCGGGCCGGGGTTCAGACCAACCCGACGGTGCCGGAAATCCTGTTGGCGGATATCTATCTCTTTGGCCGTTGGGCCGTGCCGGTCAAGCGCCCGCAACTGGTGGATTGCGCCAAGGCGGCGCGCGCCGATGTAAGCGAGGCGGCGCTGGCCGATCCATCGCAGGCCGAGTGGCTGGTCGTTGGGGTGGAGGACCCCGTGATCACGGCACTTTGCCAAAGCTAAGTCAGTCGTAACCGGGAGAGGAGGCCCGTCATGCCTGAAAAAACCGTTCTGCTGGTGGAAGATGAGGACAATATCGCGCTGGCGCTTGAGCATCTGATCGGGCGGGCGGGATACCGGCTTCGGCGGGTGGCCACGGGCAATGCAGCCCTGGAGGCAATGGCCGAGGACCGGCCCGATCTGGTGGTTCTGGATGTGATGCTGCCCGAGCGGTCGGGCTATGAGATATGCCAGATGATCCGCGCCGATGCCGCCCTCAAGGGGATCAAAGTGTTGATGATGACCGCCGGCGGCGGCGAGGTTGAGCGCCGCAAGGGGCTGGCGGTTGGGGCGGATGCGTTTATGACCAAGCCCTTTGCCACCGCTGATCTGACCGCGCAGATCGGTGAGTTGCTGGCCGGGGCGGATCATGATTGAACGCCTGACAGCGCGTTTGGGCCTCAGGCTCCGGTTCGCGCTGTTTTTTGCTGCTCTTGGGTTGGGGGGCGCGGGGGTAATCGCGGGCGCGCTGTGGTTTGGCTATGCGCGCGCGGGCGGGCCGCTGGATGGCTATCTCATCGGCGGAATGGTTGCGACGCTGGGGGTGATGGGGCTTTCGGCGTGGATCGGTCTTTTGTTTGATGAGAACGTGGCCAAGCCCATTCTCGCGCTCGCCTCGGACCTGACCACGCGGGCGCGGGCCGATGTGGATTTGCAGATCAACGAGACGCAGGCCAAGCATTTGAGCACGCTGGCCCCTGCCGCCAATGCGATCAACGCAGCCCTTTCAGAGGCGCGCGCCGCGCGCGCCCGCGCGGTAGAGCGCGAGACGGCGCGGATTGCCCGCGAAAAGGCGCTGTTCGAGGCGCTGTTTCGTGATCTGGGCGAGGGGGCGGTGGTGGCCACGCCCGACAACCGCGTCATGCTTTATAACCGTATGGCGCAAGAGCTGTTGGGGGAGATTGGTCTTGATCGCCCGCTGTCGAATGTTCTGCGCCCCGAGCCGATCATGGAGGCGCTGTCGCGGATGCAGGATGCGCGGGTGCGCGGGCGCATCGAGGCCGAGACATTCCTTGCGGCCTCTGCGAACGGCAAGCGGTTTCTTTTGGGCCGCGTGAGCCCGATCCTGTCGGATGAGGAACTATCGGGGCATGTGCTTATTTTCCGCGATGCGACCGAGGATCTAAGCGCGCATGCGCAGCAGGATCATCTGTTCAACAGGCTGTTGGAAGGGGTGCGCCGACCTGCGGCCACCATTGGTGCGTTGCTGGATGTGCTGCAATCCGCCGAGGATCTGCCCCCCGAGAGCCGCGCCAAGTTTCGCAAAGGGATCGAGGACGAGGTGGCGCGGCTGTTTGAGTGTCTGCGCGAGATGGGCGCGCGGCATGCCGGGATAAAATCCCGAAGCTGGCCGATGTCGCCGGTTGCTGCGGCGCATGTGTTCGACGGCTTGAGCGTGCAGGCGCCGGTGCCGCTAGGGGTGGTGCGCAGCGAGGCGATGCTGAGTTGCGATGGCTTTGCCGTGACCACGCTTTTGGGCGGCATCCTTGGGCATCTCGCAGAGGAGGGCACGCGCGACGGATTCAGCCTGAGTGCCGAGCCGGACGGCGCGGAAACGCGCCTGATCCTGAGTTGGCAGGGCGAGGCGGTGACGGATGGGCAATTGACCGGCTGGCTTAAGGCGCCACTGTCCACCGCCTATGGGGATTATTCGGGCCGTGATGCGCTGAGCGCGCATCAGACCGATGTCTGGGCCGAGGCGGGGGCAGGCGGGCATCGCATCGTGCTGCCTTTGGCCACCGCTGCGCCACCGCTGGAGCCGGGAGATGCGCGGCCCGAGTTTTATGATTTCAACCTGCCTGAGGTGGCAAGCGGGGAATTGGCTGACCGGCCCCTGTCTGACCTGAGTTTCGTGGTGTTTGACACCGAAACCACCGGCCTTTCGCCACGGGGCGGGGATGAGATCGTGCAGATTGCCGGGCTGCGTATCGTCAACGGGCGCATTCTGCGCGGCGAGAGTTTCGATATGCTGGTCAATCCGGGCCGCCCGATTCCGCCCGCCTCGACGCGGGTGCATCATATCAGCGATGACATGGTACAGGACGCGCCGGATATCATCGAGGCTGGGCGGCGGTTTCATGATTTTTGCCAAGGGGCGGTGCTGGTCGCGCATAACGCGCCGTTCGATCTGGCGTTTCTGCGGCTCAAGGAAAAGGTGATCGGGCGGCGGTTCGACAATCCGGTGCTGTGCACGGTGCTGATGTCGGCGGGGCTGTTCGACCATAGCGGGCAGCATACGCTGGATGCGCTTTGCGAGCGGTTCGGGATCACCATCCCGCCTGAGGCGCGGCATACGGCGATGGGCGATACGGTTGCCACGGCTGAGGTCTTTGTGCGGATGCTGGGCCTCTTGCAGGCCAAGGGTGTCACCACGCTGGGGGGCGCTATTGCTGAAGAGGGGCGGATGACCAAGATTCGCAAGGCGCAGAATTACTGAAGCCCGCAGGCCTGAGGCATTTTTGCGCCCGCCTCTTGGCAATCCCGCCCCCCTGACCGATATGGAACCTATGGGACACAAGATTGCGACCTGTTCATATTGCGGCACGCGTGCGGTTCTGGTGTTGGACCGGGCCCGGCATGAGCTGGCCTGTTCGAGTTGTGGCGCGCCGCTGCATGAGATGAAGGCGATGCCCACGCGCGAGACTGGGGCTGTGCGGCCCAAAGCGCGACCGATGCCGCTGCCCCGGCAGGACTATGGGCCAGAGCGGCAGGTGCCGCCCCCTGCCCGCAAAGTGAAGCGGCGCAAGGGGTTTGGGCGGCGGATGCTTGAGGAAATCTGGGACACGGTCGAGGATATATTCGACTGACGCGAAGGCTGCGCCGGGCGCTCACATGCAGTCACAGGTATATTACAATCCCTTTATATTCTTAGAATCGGACCTACATTTGTCCCAGAGGCTTCGATACGGAACATCGTTGCCTTCTATCACTGTCCCTCGTTCCGCGACTGGCGCCCAAGTTGATAACTTGGGCGCTTTTTTCTGGGCGCAATCCGTGTTTGATAGGGCATGAGCGAAAATTACAGCGATTCCCATCTGCGCGACATCCTGACACGCACCCGGCGTGTCGCGGTTATTGGCGTGTCCATGAACCCGGTGCGCCCGAGTTATTATGTGGCGCGCTACCTCAGCCTTAAGAAATACGCGGTGGTGCCGGTCAATCCGGGCCATGCCGGGGAGGTTCTGTTTGGACAGACGGTTGTGGCGGGCTTGCGCGATATTGAAGGCCCGGTCGATATGATCGACATTTTCCGCCGATCCGAGCATGTCGGGCCCATCGTGGAAGAGGCGTTGGAGGTTTTGCCGGGGCTGCGCACGGTCTGGATGCAGATCGGGGTTGAGAATGCAGAAGCGGCCGAAATGGCGCGGGCACGCGGCGTTGACGTGGTGATGAACCGCTGCCCCAAGATCGAGTATCAGCGCCTGTTCGGTGAGCTGCGCATGGGCGGGTTCAACACGGGCGTGATTTCGTCCAAGCTGTGAGCCGCATCAATTGCCGCCCAAGAGGCGCAGCGGCATCAGGCGTTCTTCGACCAGACGCACGACGATGGGCACGACCAACAGGATCATCAGGACCGTTCCCGCAATCCGAAGTGCGCGGCGGCGGCGCTCGTGCCGCAGGCGCACCACGGGGATGGTGACGACCGGCGTGATCTCAAGCTCTTTTTCCAATTGGGCGGCGCTGCGGATCGCCGGATTGAGAAGTTCGAGTGTGATGACAAGCGCCAAGCCCAAGACAAGGCTGGCCAGTGCCCCGGCGATCGCCAGTTTCTTGCGGCTGGCCGAGACCGGGAATTGCGGCGGAATGGCCGTTTCCAGAATTTCAAAGCGTTCCTGTTGCTGGCGCGACTCCAGCACGCTGGCCATTTCCGCCTCGACCCGGCTGGTGGTGATCGTGCTCAATTGGTCCTGCAATTGCGTTAGATCACGGGTGAGCGCGCCCAATTCCCGCTCGACGCGGGGGGCGGCGGCAAGGGCGGCCTCGTTCTGGGCGATGCGGGCCGAGACCAGCGCGCGCTGATCCGTCAATTGACCGATCTGACGGGCAAACACCTCTTGCCGCTGACGGGTGGATTCGGTTTCCAACGAGATGATCTGCTGGTCAAGGTCGAGCAGGGTTTCGTTCAGGGTGCGCAATTCTTCGCGCACCGGCGTGATGCTGGAGGGCAGCGATGCGCCATTGGCGCGTTTGAAATCGGCGATCACGCCTTCGACTTCGGCGATCTGGGCGCTGACGCGGGCCTCTTCGGCGCTAAAGAAATCGAGCGTTTCGCGCACGAGGTCCATGCGCCGCTCGCGGTTCTGGGTGATCACGGTTTCAACGAAATCATTGGCGACCTCGGCGGCCTTGACCGGATCGTTGAGATTGACCGTCACGCTGAGACCGGAAGGCGCGGTTGCCGGGCCCATGCCGGGAATGCCAACGGTAATCGGTGTGATCCGGGCGGAAATGCGCAGTTGATGCACCTTCTCGGCAAGCGGCATATTCGGGACATTGGCAAAGAGGCCATGCCGCTCGATCACCTTGACCAGATTGTCACGCGCCATCAGGCGCTGTTCGATCAGTTGCAGGCGGTGGTTGGCATCGGTGGCGATGGTCTGCCCGGTCAGATCGCGGCCCACTTGTGGCGATTCGATCTGGATGACGGCGGTGGCCTGAAATACCTTGGGCTGGTTGAGGGCGATGATGACCGAGAGGATCGCGCCCACCACACCCACAAGCGCGATAAGCCACAGCCTGCGGCGCAGGAGCCGCATCACATCGGGCATGGATTGAATCGCGCTCATGGCTTGCCTATCGGTGTCGTTTCAAGGTCATCAACTTGGTCGCTGACAACAAAAAGCCGCTCGGGATGTTTCATGCTGACGGAAGGGCCCGCGCAGGCGGGCTACCATCCTATCAGCCGAATGCCCCCAAACGGCCCTGACAGATTTAGGTCTCAACTTGGCCACAATCTAGCAATCGTGCCACAATTTCGCCACAGGTTATTTGTCGAGCTTTGGAAACACTGTGTTCAGAGGCGGGGCAGCGTGACGAGGGCCGCTAGCATATCGCCGGCTTGCAGGCTGTGGCCGGCAAAGCGCGTGGCGCGGGCGAAGGGGGGGCAAGCGATCTGGAGTTGGGCGGAAAAGCGGTGCGATCCGTCAAAGGTGATTTCGAGGTCGTGGAAGGACAGCAGCCTGCGGCTTTGGGCATATTGCGCCTTGTAGGTGGCCTCTTTGGCGCAAAAGAGGCGGCGGGAGAGGAGGCCGCTGGGGTCTTGGGCCAATGCTGCGCGCTCGGTCGGGGTGCAGATCGTGGTCAGGATATCCTCGGGCAGGGGCAAGGCGGGTTCAAGATCAAGACCAAGCCCGGCCCAATGTTCGGACAGGCCCACCAAGGCCATACAGGTTCCGGCGCTATGGCTGATCGTGCCGGTCACGCCCTGAGGCCAGAGCGGCGCGCGGTCCGGGGCCATGGCAATTGCGGTCGGCGGAAGGCCGAGTATCGCCATCGCGGCGCGTGTGGCACGCCTGCCTGCCGCGAATTCACGGCGGCGTGCGGGCACCGCGCGGGCGATGGCGGCGGTCTCGATAGGCCAGAGGCCCTTTGCCTCTGCCGCAGGATCGCAGGCTGCCAGTGCCAGCCCCTTGGGCAAAAGCGGGCGAAGCGCCGATATCAGCGCCTCGCTCACCCGTGCCGGGCCGCGCGCATGGCGCGGCGGCGGGCCATGGCATCGGCCCGCGCATCGGCCCGACCGGGGGCCGGGGCCGCAGCGGGGGTATTGGCGGGCGTCGGGGCCACGTCGCCCCGCAATTCCGCCACACGTGCGGCCAGAGTGGCGAGTTTCGGGCAGCGGAAGATATCGGTGATGCTGAGCCGGTCGACCGCCAGCGTGCTGCGGATTTCGCGATGCGCCTGCACCGCCAACAGCGAATGACCGCCCAGATCAAAGAAACTGTCCTGCGCGCCGATCTCGGACACGCCAAGGATTCGCGCCCAGATCGCCGCGATATCACGCTCTATCGTATTGGCAGGCGTGACCGGCTTGGGGGCGGCGGCGGGGCGGGGCGCTTTCACTTGCGTTTCCGGCGCAGGCAGCGCTTTGCGGTCCACCTTGCGGTTGGGGGTGAGGGGGAAGTGATCGAGCAGCATGACATGCGCCGGGATCATGTGGGCGGGCAGATGCGTGGCCAGATGCGCGCGCGCGGCCTCGGGTGTGGTTGTACCGCGCAGATAGGCGACAAGGCGCATGTCGCCGGGGGTATCCTCGCGCGCCAGCACCACCGCTTGTGCGACACCTGCGCAGCCCTCGAGTGCGGCCTCGATCTCGCCCAGTTCAATGCGGTAGCCGCGCAGTTTCACTTGCGCATCGGCACGCCCGATGAAATCGAGCCGCCCGTCGGCGCGCCAGCGCACCAGATCGCCGGTGCCATAGATGCGCCCGCCCGTGCGAAACGGATCGGGGCGAAAGCGGTCTGCTGTCAGATCGTCGCGCCCGAGATAGCCGCGCGTGACGCCATCGCCGCCAATCCAGAGCTCTCCGGCTATGCCGACGGGCACTGGCTGCATCGCGGAATCCAAAACATACGCCTGCGTATTGACAATGGGCGTGCCGATGGGGCAGGGGCCGGGTGTGTCTTCGGCGGGGCCGGTGGTGGACCAGATGGTGGTTTCGGTGGGGCCATACATATTGGTCATCCGGGCGCGCGTAACTTGACGCAACTCTTGCACCAGAGAGCCGGGCAGCGCCTCGCCGCCCAGCATGAGATACCGCAGCCGCCCGAGGGCGTGGCGGGATTCGTCATTCATGGCGATCATGCGCGCCATGGACGGTGTGCATTGCAGATGCGTGACACCGTGGCGCAGGATTTGTGCGGCGATGGAAAAGTCATCGGGCGCGATGGCCCCCACGCGGTTCGAGCGTTCCAGCACGCGGGCGAGCGGGCGCAGCCCATCAAGCACCTGTCGCGCGGGAATACCGTAGTCGATGAGGCAGGCCACCTCATCCACGCCGATGCGTTTGAGCCCTTCGACGCGGGCGACGCAATCCTCGACAGTGCCGAAAAGGCCGGACTCCTCGAAATAGCGCTCGAAGGCGAAATCGAGGATGCCGTCGAGTTCCTCTTCGCTGAGCGATCCAAGGTCCAATTCAAACGGGTTGCTCACACCTTGGGGGCGTTTGAAGGCGGGAAAGGCCCAAGCGTATTGTTTGATGAGGGCGGCGGCGGAGCGCAGATAATCCTTCATCGGTTCGCGCGCCACGCGCCGCGCCTCGTCGCGGGTTTCGGCCACATAGCTATGCAGCATCAAGGTCACGGTAAAGGCATCCGGATCATGGCCCGCCTCGCGCAGGGCGTTGCGGTAGAGCGTGATCTTGCCCGCCACCTCGTCAATGGATTGGCCCAAGAGATGCGTCAGCACATTGGCCCCATGTGCGCCCGCCTCGCGCCATGTTTCGGGGTTGCCGGCGGTTGTCACCCAGACGGGCAGCACCTTGGACACCGGGCGCGGTTGCGTCACCACGGCGTGCATCGTGCCATCGGCGCGGGGGAATTCCACCGCCTCGCCGCGCCAGAGGCGGCGCAGATCGCGGATCGCCTCGAACATCGCGGGCTTGTTGTTGGGCGGGGTATTTTGCGGGCGCAGGATGAAATCATCAGGGTGCCAGCCGCTTGCAATCGCCAGCCCGGCGCGCCCGTTGGTGAGGTTGTCGATCACCGCCCATTCTTCGGCAATGCGGGCAGGATGGTGGAGCGGGGCCACGCAACTGCCCGCGCGCACGGCGATGTTCTGCGTGACGGCAGCGACGGCTGCGCCGGTTACCGAGGGGTTTGGATAGGGGCCTCCAAAGGCGTGGAAATGTCGCTCGGGTGTCCAGACCGCGCAAAAGCCGTGGGTATCGGCGAATTGCGCGCCCTCGAGCAGGGATTTGTATTTGTCGCGCCCGGAACCATCGTCATTGCCCCAATAATAGAGGCTGAATTGCATCCCCCGGTCAGAGGTGGCGAGCTGCCCCGACGAGACCAATGCGCGGCTTTCCTCGCCGCTGAGGATCACGGTGTAGCCGCGCGCGAGGGTGTAGAAGAGTTCGAGCACGGAAATGTCGAAATTGAGGCTGGTCACCGCAAGCCAGACGGCACCTGGTTCTGCCGGGATACGGGTATCCATCCCGGCAAAGAAATTGGCGACGTTGCGATGCGTGACCATGACGCCCTTGGGGCGGCCCGTCGAGCCGGAGGTATAGATCACATAGGCCAGATCGTCGGGGCCTGCGCCGCCGTCAACCTCTGTGTCGGGTGCCTGCGCAAGTCGAGCGTCGGTGTCGAGCGTGAGGGTCTGCGCCGTTGGCGGTAGGGTATGGGCCACGTCAGAGCGGGTGACGACCACGCGCGCGCCACTGTCGCTGAGGTAGAGCGCCAGACGTTCGGCGGGATAGGCCGGGTCCATCGGCACATAGGCCCCGCCCGCCTTCCAAATGGCCAAGGCGGTGGCCAACATATCGGCAGAGCGCGGCAGGCAGAGGCCCACCAGCACGCCGGGGCCAACGCCCATCTGGCGCAGCACATGGGCGATGCGGTTGGCGCGGGTGTCTAGGGCTGCGTAGGTGAGGGTTTCGGCCTCGAATACCACGGCGCGGGCCTGAGGCGTCTTGGTGATCTGGGTGGCGATCAGGCGGTGCAGGGGGCGGGCGTCATAGGGGGTGTCGGTGCGGTTCCACGCCTCTGTGACCAGCTTGCGCTCGGTCTCGGGCATGGGGGCGCGGTCGCCATGGGCAAGCGCCTCGAGCCGCCGTGCCAGCAGATCGGCCATGGCGGGCGAGAGCCGCGCCGCGTCATAGGTGAGCGTGGGCCTATCGGATAGGTCGATGGTCAGCGCCGTGCCGGGGATAAGGCCACGCCCCGCGAGACGCAGGCCGATATGAGGGGTTTGGGCTGCGTCAAACGCCGGGTCCCGGGCAAAAAGATCAAGCGCGAAGGCCCCGCGCGCCTCGGCCTCTGCGACGGCGTCGGGCAGGTCTGTTATTGCTACTGGCACCCAAGGGCAGACATGGCCCGGCCGGGCTGCGGCCTCGACCGCCGCACCTGCATAGGCGATATGCGTGGCCTCTGCGCCGCCCAAGCGCGCGGCCCAGAGGCCGATGGCGTCGAGTGCATCGGTGGGCAGATCAAGCGGGCGGCGTTCTTCTGCGCCTGCACCGTAGCCCAAGGGCAGGGTGACGGGACGCATGGCGCGCAAGGCGCTGCGCCAATAGCCATCCTGGGGCGCAAGTTCTGTCAAAAAGCCGGTGACGGCATCGGTGGTCAGCACCGATCCCACGGCGACCTCAGTAAGATCGACCGCGCCACCCTCTGGCCCGGTCAGCGCGCTGAGCCGCAGGGCGCCAGAAGCGGTGGCAACGGTCAGGCGGGTGGCCTCGACGCTGAGAACCAGCCCCGGTGTGCCGCTGCCCGGCACGACCTCGGCCCGGCCCACGAGAAGCACGCGGCCGCCCGCAATGATCCGCGTCTTGTTGAGCGGGTTGGCATAGCCGCCGTGATCAAGCGCGCGCACCAGCCGCGCCAAGGATTCGGCGGGTTGGGTGAAATCGAGGCAGAGCCCCTCGGGGCGCTGATCGCGGGCGAAATAGCTGCGCGCGCTGAGGTCTTGGGTCTGCGCCGTGACAGCCCCCTGTTCAAGGGCCGTGATCACATCGGCAAAGCTGTCGAGCGCTGCGGCATAGCATTTCGCGTTGAGGGTAAAGGCGGTTTCATCCCCGGCGATGTCGACCATGCGCTGTGTCAGGATGCGCCCCTCGTCTACCCCGCCTTCGATCAGGTGCCAGGTGATGCCATGCTGTGCCTCGGCGTTCAGAATGGCCCAGACCGGCGCATTGAGACCGGCGTAGCGCGGCAGTGGGCCATCGTGGAAATTGACCGCGCCGCCTGTGGCGCGCGCCAGCACAGTTTGCGGCAGAAGATCGAGATTGGCGATAGACAAGAGCCAGTCACAGCGTAGATCGCCCAAGCGCTCGGCCAGCCCCGGACCGGGGGGCACGATGCGCAGCCCCTTTGCCTCGGCCCAAGCCGCGACATCCGCGTGGCGGGTGATCACCGCCGCGATGCCATGCCCACGCGCGAGCCAAGCAGTGCCACAGTGCAGGGCAAGGGATTCGTTGCCGATCAAGAGGGCCTGCATCATGGCTTGATCCTTTTTGGTCTGTTCAGCGCCGCGCCAAGATCGCCCAGCACCAGATCGCGCAGGAAATAGGGTGGGCTGCCTGCGCCCTTGCGGCGCAGAAGCCGCCAGAGCGTGCCAAGCCCGGCCCCCAGCACATGCGCCAGCGTGACAAGGGCGAGATAGGCCGCACCGTGGTTCTTGGTGAAATAATAGCGGCGTGAGGCGAACCAATAGGCGGGCACGCGGCCCCATCCCTTCATGCCGGTACTGACCGAGCCGATATGTTCGACCCGGCTGTCGGCGACAAAATCGGTGCGCCAGCCCGCGCGCGCGGCGCGCAGGCACAGGTCGGTTTCCTCGAAATAGAGAAAGAACCGCTCGTCAAAGCCGCCGATTTGATCAAGCACGTCTTGGCGGATCATCAGGCTGGCCCCGGCCAGCCAATCGACGGTTTGTGTGGTCTGGGGCACGGGCAGGGGCACGGTGTGATTGCGCAAAAGGCGGCTGAAGGGGCCGATCCGCGCCGCCCCTTCGAATTCGCCCAAGATCGAGGGAAAGCGAAAGCAGGTGACATGCGCTGCCCCATCGGGGCCGTGGATATAGCTGCCTGCAAGGCCGGTTTTGGGATGGGTTTCCAGATGGTCGAGCAAGGCGGCGATCGCATCCGGGGCGGGAAAGGCATCGGAATTGAGGATATAGACGTAATCAGGCTGGGTGCCGTCGCTAAGACCGGCGCGCATGCCTGCGTTATTGCCCGCGCCAAAGCCGCCGTTATGCCCGGATTGCACCACGCGCACGCGGTCCCAATCGGCTGTGGCACCCTTCATCGTTTCGAACGAGCCATCGCCGGAATTGTTGTCGACCAGCACGATTTCGCCGGCAATGCCCTGCATGGCGCGCAGAGCGGCCCCTGCCGCCTTGAGGCTCATGTCGGGTGTGCGCCAGTTGAGCACGATTGTAAGGACGCGGGGGGCAGTCATTCCGCGGCTTCCCGGTGATCGGGGGCGGCGGGTAGGGATTCGGCTGCCGCGATCACCCGGCGCAGGCGCGCGGCCAGCACGCGCACATTGGGTTCAAGCACCATGGAGTCATGCGTTCCGGGCACCTCTGTCACCTGCACCTGTGGGGCAAAGCCGGACCAGTCATTGTCAGGCAGAACATAAGCGCGCTCGCTGCTGACCCACCGCCCGTCCGAGACCTGCCATTTGCCCACCAGCGGCGGGCGGAAGAGATGCAGCGCGCCCGCCCATGGCCGCACCTGATATTTCGCGATGGCGCGGTAAAAGGCGGCTTCGATGGCGCTGTCGTGGAAGTGATGCGCGTCGGTTTCTGACGCGGGTTTGGGGCGGCGTTTGGTGATTTCCCACGCCAGCCTGCGTGCCGCCCAACGCAGCGGATAGAGCGGGCCGCCAGCCTTGAGTTCCTGCCCTTGGATCATCAGCCGGTCGCGGCGCGAGAGGGGGCGGCGCTGTGGCAGCGGCGTGTCGAGCATGACAATGAGCGCCACCTCTTCACCAGCCGCGTGCAGTTGCTGCGCCATTTCATAGGCGGTGATACCACCACCAGAGAAGCCACCCAAGAGATAGGGGCCGTGCGGCTGTATCTGCCGGAGTTCGCCGATCATGTCGGTTGCGGCCTCGGTCAGATCGTCATGCGGGGCCGCCCCGCCATAAAGGCCGCGTGCCTGAAGGCCGTAGAAGGGCCGATCCTCGCCCAAGAGATGGGCCAGATGCCGCAGGTTCAGCACATTGCCGAACATGCCCGCGACAAGGAAGAAGGGGGTTTTCGGCCCGCCTTCGCCCCGGTGCATCGGCACCAGGTGGGTAAAGCGGCGCTGCGGTTCTTGTGGTGCGGGCGCGTCTTGCCCGGCCTCTTGCGGGCCGATCTGCGCCTCGATGAGGGCGGCACAGGCGCGGATTGTGGGGGCCTCGAACAGGATCGAGATGGGAAGATCGACGCGATAGGCCTTGCGGATCATGCCAAAGAGGCGGACGGCGATGAGGGAATGGCCGCCAAGGTCAAAGAAGGAATCCTCGGCGCCGACCTGTTCCAGCCCCAGAAGGTCAGACCAGAAGCCTGCCAGTCGGGTCTCAATCTCGCCCTCGGGGGCGGTGAAATCACTGTCGAGATCGGGGCGTTCAAAGCGTTGACCGGCGGTGTCGGGGCCTTCTGCGCCCGCCTCGGCCTGCGCGATAAGCGCGGGCAGGTCGAGCGAGGAGATGAGGATTTGCGGCGCGGGTTGCGCCAAGGCACGGCGAAAGGCCTCGGCCCCGTCGGCAGGGCGAATCCCTTCGCGCAGGTTATGGCGCAGGCGCTCTTCGGCGGGGCTTGTGGGTGCGCTCTCGGTCTGGCCTTCGAACCGGACGTCGCTGGCGCGCGGGGCGGTGAGGGTTAGCCCGCCCGCCTGTTTGCGGATGGCAAAATCAGTGATCTCGATCAGCACCTGGCCCGTGGCATCGCAAAGCGTGATGTCAAAGCGCGCGGTTTCGTCGCGTGCGCTGTTTTGGGCGGCGTTGCGGACATGAGACCAGACCTCGGCCCCCAAGGGGGCGTGGACGCGTAGCGCGCCATAGGACATGGGCACCCAGAGGTCTGCCCCGTCATAGCCCGCAATCAGCCCCATGGCCCAGCCCGTCGCGATATCCATCAGCGCGGGGTGCAGGAGATAGCCTGCGGCAAGGTCGTGCTGGGCCGGTTCGGGCAGGCGCAGATGCGCCAGACCCTCGCCGGTGCCCAAGCCCATGGCGCGCAGCACGCGCCAGCGTGGGCCGAACTCAAGATGCACCTCTTGCGGGGCTGGGAGGGCTGTATCGCCCGCCTCCTGCCAAGTTTCCATACGATTACGTATGGAAGCGATGTCCAACGTTGTGGGCGGTTTCAAAGGAAGCAGGCTCAGCCCCGCCTCGGCCAGTGTGACCCAGCCTTGCCGCCCGGCCTGTGCATGATCGCCCTCGATCCGGGCGGCATAGCCGGTGTCGTTACGGGTGAGGGTGAGGCGCATGTCGCGGCTGCCACCCTCGGGCATGTCGAAGGCGCGCAGGAACCACAGATCGTGGATTTCAAACGGGCCATCCTCGCCCTGCGCCCTCAGCGCCTCGGCGAGCAATTCCAGATAGCCGGTGCCGGGCAAGAGCGCCTGACCGGATTTGGTGCGGTGCTGATCGAACAGCCAAAGCCCGGCGTCATAGCGGGCGTGCAGCACCCGGTTTCCTGTTGCATCATGGCTGGCCTCATGCACCAAGGGGGCCGCAACCGGCAGGCGCGGGGCGGCGATGGTCTCGCCACGTTGCTGGGCCACCGCTTCGGCGGCCATGCCCACCTCGGACCAGATACCCCAGTTGAGGGCAATCACGCGGGTTTTGTCGCCGGCGCGGCTCCGGGCATAGGCGTTGAGATAGGCGTTGGCCGCGACGTAATCCACCTGCCCCGCCGGGGCGGTCGCGGTGGAGGAGGAGGAAAACAGCACCAGCCAGCCGAGTGTGCCGTCTGGAAACACCTCGTCCAACACCTGCGTGCCGTGGATTTTCGGCGTGAACACATCCTCGATTGTGTCGGGGCTTTTGCTGAGGAGGGGAGCGTCCTTGATCACGCCAGCGGCATGGATCACGCCATGCAGCGTGCCAAAACGCGCCTCGATTTCGGCGCGGGCGGCGTGCATATCCTCGATATTGCTGACATCGCCTGCCACGACCATGACTTGACCGCCCAAGCCTTCTAGCCGCTCGACCGCAGCGATGCGGCGGGCCAGCGGATCGCCTGCACCGCGCGTGGCCAGTGTGCGCGGCCAGTCGGCGCGGGGCGGTAGCGGGCTGCGGGCCATGAGCGCGATTTTGGCGGCGGACTGTGTGATGAGATCCTCGGCCAAGGTAAGGCCGATGCCGCCAAAGCCGCCGGTAATGAGCACCGTCTGGCCCTGTGACAAAGGGGTTTGAGGGGGCAGGAGGGGGGCCGCGCGCCAGCCCGCCTCATAGCGGCGCGCGCCGCGCTGCGCCGCCACATGGCTGCGCGGCGGCTGCATCAGATCCTCGATCACCTGCGTCACCAGCGCCGCGTCGGTCCCGCGCGCAGGCAGCGCCAGATCAAGGCTTGCTGCTGTCACCCCCGGCAATTCGCGGGGGATCACCCGGAGCGGCCCCATCAGCGTGGCCTTGGCCGGATCGCGCAATCCCTCGTCGCGGACCTGCGCCGCGCCATTGCTGATCGCCGTGATGTGCAACGGGGTCGAGAGCCCCTCATCCGCCATGGCCTGTGCCAGAAAGAGCAGGCTGTAGAAGCCTTGTTCCTGCACGCGGTGGAAAAAGCTTGATCCGGGGCGGTGGCGGGCGTCTTGGGTGACAAGCCAGAAATGTGCGATGCGGGTGGGCGCGCGCCCCTCGGCCATCAGCGCGCGGATCAGCGCGTCATAGCCTTCGCGCCCGCGTTCCGGCGAAAGGGCGTAGCGGCCCGGTGCGAGTGCGGCAAAGGCATCGCCCGTCGTAACATACGTTACCGTATGCTTTGCGGCCTCCAGCCGTTTGCCGACGGCGGCGGCAAGCCCGGTGTCATCCTCGAAGATCAGCCATGTCTCGGGCGGCAATGCGGCCAGATCGGCATCGCTGGCAATTTCGACCTCGGCCAGATGGGGGCGCCAATGGGGCAGATAGCCCCAATCGGTCAGGTTGTCGCGGCGCGTGGGCCAGGTGTCTTGCTCGGGTTTGCGCGCCTTGCCGGGGGCGATGAAATAGGGTTTGTGCTGAAAGGCGTAAGAGGGCAGCGGCACACGGGTGCGCCGCGCCTCGCCCCAGATCTGATCCCAGTCTATATCGACGCCCACCGCCCACATCCGCGCCAGCATCGCCATGAAATAAGCATCGTCGGCAATGTTGTCGTCGGGGTGACGCAGGCTGCCGATGACCTGATTGGCGCTGATCGCGCCATGCGCTTGGGCGAGGGAGCTCAGCGCCTTGCCCGGCCCTACCTCGAGAAACACGTGTTTGCCGCCCTCGGCCAGACGCCCCAGACCATCCGCGAAATGCACCGTGTTGCGCAGGTGGGCGACCCAATAGGCGGGGTCTGTCGCCTCGGCCGCGGTGAGGTAATCGCCGGTGCGGTTGGACAGGATCGGGATTTGGGGTGCGTGCAGGGGGATGGAGTGCAGGTAGTCGCCAAAGCGGCCCAGGATCGGTTCCAGCATGCGCGAATGCGCGGCGATGTCGATGGGAATGCGGGTGGTTTCGATCCCGTCCCCAGCCAGACGTGCGGCCAGATCATCCAGCGCTGCCTGTGGGCCAGAGGCCACGCTGAGGCCCGGCGCATTGACGGCGGCAATGTCGAGTGCCTCGCCCAGATAGGGGCGCAGCGCCTCGGCCCCGAGCGGCACGCTGAGCAATCCGCCCTTGGGGATAGTGTCAAACAACTGCCCGCGCAGATGCACCAGCCCGATGCAATCCTCAAAGCTGAGCACGCCCGCGAGACAGGCGGCGGTATTCTCGCCCATGGAATGCCCGATGAGGGCGGCGGGGGTTACGCCCCAGCTTTGCCAAAGCTGCGCCAGCGCGTATTCGGTGATCATGATCAACGGCAATTGCACCGAGGGCTGTTTCAGCCGTTCGGCGGCGGAGGCCATATCGGCGGGCGCAGGCAGCCAGAGCGCGCGGATGTCGTAATCGAGTTTGGGTTGCAGCACCGCGAGGCCACGATCCATCCATTCGGCAAAGACCGGCTCGGTCTCGTAGAGGTCACGCGCCATGCCGGCATATTGCGCGCCGCCGCCGGGGAACATGAACACGACATCGGGGGCATTGAGCGCCTCATGGGTGAAGACGCGGCGCGGATCGCCCTTTTCCAGCAGGGTTGCGGCCTCGTCATGGCTGCTTGCCACGACCACGCGGCGGCGTTCAAAGGCGCGGCGACCTTGCTTGAGCGTCCAGGCGATATCGGCCAGGTCCTGCTCGGGATGGGCGCGCAGATGTGCGGCAAGGCGGGCAGAGTTTTCCTCCAGCGCCGCTTTGGAGCGGGCAGAGATCACCAGCGGCTGAAACGGCCAATCGCTGGCCTCGGGGGCTGCGCGGGCGGGCGGTTCTTCCAGAACCACATGGGCATTGGTGCCGCCCACGCCCAGTGAATTCACGCCCGCACGGCGGGGGTGGTCGCGGCGCGGCCAAGCGCTCAGCCGGTCATTGACCGCAAAGGGGCTGCCGTCAAAGGCAATCGCGGGGTTGGGGGCCTCATAGCCCAAGGAGGGGGGCATTTGCCCGTGATAGACCGCGAGCGTCGCCTTGATCAGGCTGGCCACACCTGCCGCCGTATCCAAATGGCCGATGTTGGTTTTGACGCTGCCGATGCGGCAGAAATCGACCGCTTGGGTGGTTTCGCGGAACGCTTGGGTAAGGGCAGCGACCTCGATCGGATCGCCCAGATAGGTGCCGGTGCCGTGGCATTCGACGTAATCGACGGTCTCGGCGGAAATGCCTGCCACCGCCTGCGCCTCGGCCACGGCGGCGGCCTGACCGTCGACCGACGGGGCGAGATAGCCCGCCTTGGCTGCGCCGTCATTATTGACGGCAGAGCCCTTGATCACGCCCCAGATGTGATCGCCATCGGCTATGGCGTCGCTGAGCCGCCGCAGCACCACGACGCCTGCACCAGAGCCGAACACCGTGCCCTGCGCGCGGTGGTCAAAGGCGTGGCATTCGCCGTCGGGCGACAGGATCTCGCCCTCTTTGTAAAGATAGCCGCGCCCCTGTGGCATCTCGATGGTGACACCGCCCGCGAGCGCCATGTCACATTCGCCATTGAGCAGCGATTGCGCCGCCACATGCACCGCGACAAGCGAGGTGGAGCAGGCGGTTTGCAGCCCGAGCGAGGGCCCCTTGAGATCAAGAATATGGCTGAGCCGGGTGGTCAGGAAATCCTTGTCATTGCCGGTGTGACGCAACAGGAACATGCCGACATCGTCGACCAGATCGCGGTTGGAACAGAGGTTGAAATAGAAATAGCTGCCCAGGCCGCAGCCCGCGAAAACGCCGATGGCGCCGGGGAAATGCTCGGGTGGGTGACCGGCATCCTCAAGCGCCTCCCATGCCACCTCCAGAAACCGTCGGTGCTGAGGATCAAGGATCGCGGCCTCTTTGGGGCCAAAGCCGAAGAACTCGGCATCGAACATCTCGAATCCGTCAAGGGGGGCGGCGAAGGGCACGTAATCGGGGCGGCGGAGGGTCTGCGCGCCCTCACCTGCGGCCAGCAACTCGGCCTCGGTCATGCGGCGGATCGCGCGATGCCCGGCGCAGAGGTTTTGCCAATACTCCGCCACGTTCCGCGCCCCCGGCAGGTGCGCGGCCATGCCGACAATGGCAATCTCGGTGCCGTCGGGCGACGGTTGGGTCATGTCATCCGCCATCAAATCCACTGCTCAAATCATATCGGGTGCAGCATCGCCAGACAATGCGACTGTTTTGCGGCAGGCCCTTGGCGATAATGGTGTTTTCGCCCCTACCAGCCCGATAGCTGCGCCAGATCAGTGAGGGCTGCGCCATTGAGCCATAGCGCCAGCGCCGCCAGCGCCAGCCCTAGCGCTGTCATGGCGGCGTCATGGACCGGATCCCAGGCCCGCATGTGCCGCGCGAGCCAGATCACCACCGGATAAGCCAGCACCATCGCCGCGCCATAGCCCAAGAGCGCGCCCATGAGGCCGCCCCATTCGAGACCCAGCAAGAGCGCCAGAATCATCGCCGCCGCCTTGGCCAGCGTCAGGATGAAAAAGCGCCGCGAATCCCCCGCCGCAAGCGAGGCCTGATCATAGGTCATCACGATGATCTGCGGCAGTTGCATGAGCGCCATCAGCACCACCACCGCGCCCGCCATGGCATAGCGGTCGTCATACATGATCCCGATCAGCCAGACGCCAAGGAGGGCAAACCCGGCCGACAGCGCCATAAGCCCGCCTGTCACTGCAAAGCGCATGCGCCGCAGTTTGGCGAAATTGGCGGCGCTCTCGTGGGGGGGGAGTTCGCGGTAGATCGGAATAAGCAGCCGCCAAGTCAGCATATGGCCCAAGAGCATCGGAAAGGAGGCGAGGAAAAAGCCGATGTTATAGACGCCGAACACATCGAAGCTGAGGTATTTGCCCAAGATCAGCTTGTCCGCCTGATTGAACAGAAACCCGCAAATGGTGCTGAGGAAAATCCATTTGCCAAAGTGGATGAGTTCCGAGGCGGCCAGCCGTTCCCAGCCCATGCGGTTGCCAGCCCCCGGCAGGAAGAGCCAGAAAAGCACCAGCGCCACGCCCGCGCTGAGCACGCCCGACACCACCAGCGCCCAGACCGAGTGCCACCACCACGCCAGCGCCACCGCCGCCACGATGCCGGTGATCTGCACGGCGAATTCGATGGCGGTGACCCGGCCCCAACGCAGATGCCGTTTGGCGGTATCAAGCGCGGTAGGGTTGAACCCGGTGATCAGGAGCGACAGCCCGGCCACTGGCAAAAGCTGCATCAAGAGCGGTTCGTCATAGATCACCGCCACCGGCCAGGCCAAGGCACAGGCCACCAGCCAGAGGCCCGCGCCGCGCAGCACCTGAATGGTCCATGCCGTGTTGAGAAAGGCGGGATCGTCGCCGCGTTTGCTCTGCATGATGGCAGGGCTTACGCCCACGTCAGAGAATTGCATAAGGCCTTGGATGATGACCGAGACAATGGCCATCAGGCCGAAGGCCTCGGGGAAGAGAAGGCGGGCAAGGATCAGGTTCGACGCCAGTCGCAGCACCTGCGCGCCGCCAAATCCCGCGACGGTCAGCGCAGAGGAGCGTAGAGCGCGTGCCAAAAGCCCCTCACCCGTGAATATCGCCTTGACCTGCTGCATTTGCCCCCTCTGCCTTTTGGGTGTTTCTTGTCCGAGATTTGCGGCCATTTGACGGCCTTTGATTGAAATCTCGGGGATTTATCGCCCGCGCGCCCAATCCGTGCCACCCCGCCTTGCGCGAACGGCCAAGGCCACGGCGACGTAAGCGAGAAAGCCCAGAGGCGCGCGCAGGGCGGCGCGCAGCACCCATCCCGGCCCACTTGGCCGCGCGTCGTCATTGGCGAGGAGCGCCGGGTAGTGGCGCGCAATCTCGGCCACGCCCGCATCTTGTCTGCGGCGCACCCGGACGAGTGCGCCGAACCCCTCGACAAGGGGCCAATCATAGCGCGCGGGCACCGCATGGCGTTCGCGGGGGGTGAATTGCAGCCGGGCAAAGGTGTCGTCCGAGATGATCCCCGGCCAATCGCCCCACCTTGCGCGGCCTGCGCGGTTCATCGCGAAAAGGCCGCAACCCGGCACGCCGGAGTGGAAAAAGGGCACTTGGCGATAGAAATTGGCATAGAGGCGGCTGAAGCGGTTTGTGGGGGCGGGGATGACCACCTGACCGCTTGCATAGCGTGGTTCGGGGCGGTCGAGGGCTTTGGCGATCTGGCGCAGGAGCGGGGGCGAGACCATCACATCGGCATCAAGATAGGCCAGCACCGCGCCCCGCGCCACGGCCTCGCCCGCGCTGAGCGCGCCGGGTTTGCCGCCCTGCGGCAGGTCGAGCAGGGTGAGGGACCAGTCGCGCGCCGCTGCGCGGCAGGCCTCGGCCTCGGCCAGGGTGGTATCGCGGCAGCCATTGGCGACCACGATCACCTCGGCCCCGCCCGGCACCGGGTCTGAGGCAAAGAGGGCGCGCAGGCAGGCGCCGATCATGCCCGCCTCGTTATGGGCGGGGATGATGACGCTGAGCCGGGGTGCGGTTTTGCCTGTCAACAAAGGGTTTCCAAATCCATCGCCCGCGAGCCTGTGCTGAGCCTGCGCGGCATGCTAGAGCTTATCCGACAAAGCGGCGGCAAGCGGAACCGAAAATGCCTGAACCGATCAATCTTGGCTATCTTGTGCCTCAGTTTCCGGGGCAGACGCATATTTTCTTTTGGCGCGAGATTGCGGATCTGGAGCGGTTGGGGTGTGTGCCGCATCTATTTAGCACGCGGCCGCCGCCGCCCGGACTTGTCTCGCATGACTGGTCAGACGCTGCGATTGCGCGCACCACCTATCTGGGGCGGCCCACGCCCGGTCACGCGCTTGCGGGTCTCTTGCGCGCGCCGTGGTCTGCGATCCTGCGCGAAGGGCAGGGGGGCGAATTCCTTAAGGATGTGCTGATCTGCCTGCCTGCGGCGCGGGCGTTGAGTGCGGCGTGTCGCGCGCGGGGGATTGGCCATGTGCATGCCCATTCCTGCGGGCGTGCCGCGCTGATCTGTGCGCTGGCGCGGCTGATGGGGGGGCCAAGCTATAGCCTGACGCTGCATGGGGCGCTGTCGGATTATGGCCCCGGTCAGGGGTTCAAGTGGCGGCATGCCAGCTTTGCCACGATCATCACCCACAAGCTGATGGCGGAAATGCGCGAGGTCATCGGCCCTGACCTGCCTGTCGACGTGATGGTGCAGCCAATGGGCGTGGATACCGAAGATTTCAAGCGTGACACGCCCTATCAGCCGCCACGCCCCGGCGCGCCTTTGCGGATTTTTTCCTGTGGGCGATTGCACCGGGTCAAAGGGCATCAGGATTTGCTGAGCGCCGTGCGATTGTTGCTGGATCGCGGGATTGACGTGCAGTTGGATATTGCGGGCGAGGATGACGCGGGCGGCACGGGCTATCGCGCCGAATTGCAGGCGCATCTGGAGGCGTTGAATTTAGGTGCGCATGCCCGCCTGCTTGGGGCGATCAGCGGGCCAGAGGTGCGGCGGCACCTTTTGGCGGCGGATGTGTTTGCGCTGGCCAGTTGGCACGAACCACTGGGCGTGGCCTATATGGAGGCGATGGCCTGCGGCGTGCCGACGATTGGCACGGATGCTGGCGGAGTGCGCGAATTGATCGATTCGGGCGAGAGTGGCCTATTGGTGCCACCCAAAGCGCCGGAGGTGCTGGCCGATGCGATTGCGGCGCTGGCCGCTGATCCGGACCTCTGCGCGCGCCTGTCAGAGGCCGGGCGCGCGCGGGTTTTGCACGATTTTCGTTCGTCCCAAGGGGCCGAAACGCTGATCGCGGGCGCGCGCCGGGCCTTGGCGGCTCAGGGGCGGTTTTGACCGCTGTTTGACTCCATCGCGTCAATCCGCGCCTTGAGCGCTTCGTTTTCTTCGCGCGCCTTCTGAGCCATGGCGCGCACGGCGTCGAACTCTTCGCGGGTGACGAAATCGCGGTCGGCGAGCCAGCGGTCAATCAGCGATTTCATCGCGGTTTCGGCCTCTGCCCGCGCGCCTTGGGCCACGCCCATGGCATTGGTCATCAACTGGCTGAGATCGTCGAGCACTTTGTTACGGGTCTGCATCGGTTTCTCCGGCGTTACATTTGCTGTCTTATATGTGTTGCCGGGACCAGATCACAAGGTTGACTTGGCCCAGAGCCAGAGGCACAGAGACGCATATGCAGGCCATGATCCCCTTTCCCGACATTTCGCCCGAGATCTTTTCGATCTCGCTTTTTGGTATGGAGTTTGCGCTGCGCTGGTATGCGCTGGCCTATATCGCGGGTATCGTGATCGGCTGGCGGCTGGTGGTGGCGAGCGTGCGCCGTCCGGGGCTGTGGCCGGGGGGTGTGGCGCCGATGCGGCCCGAGCAGGTCGAGGACCTGCTGACATGGGTCATTCTGGGGGTCATCCTGGGCGGGCGGCTGGGCTATGTGCTGTTCTATCAACCGGGCTACTACCTTGCCAATCCCAGCGAGATTTTGGCGGTTTGGCAAGGCGGCATGGCGTTTCACGGTGGCCTTATGGGCGTGGTGCTGGCGGTGTTGCTGTTTTCGCGCAAGCAGGGGATTGCGTGGCTATCGGTGGCTGATGCGCTCTGCATGGTGACGCCGGTGGGATTGCTGCTGGGGCGGATCGCGAATTTCATCAATGGCGAATTGTGGGGGCGGGCGACGGACCTGCCGTGGGGTGTGGTTTTTCCCTCGGCGGCGGCGCAGGATTGTGCCGGGGTTGTCGGGCTTTGCGCGCGCCATCCCTCACAGCTTTATGAGGCGCTGCTTGAGGGGCTGATCCTTGGGGCCGTGCTGTTGTGGCTGGGCTGGCGGCGCGGCGCGCTGCGGGTTCCCGGCACGCTGACGGGGCTGTTTTTCGCAGGCTATGGTGTGGCGCGGTTCATGGTGGAATTTGTGCGCCAACCCGATGCGCAGTTTGTGGGTGAAGGCAACCCGCTGGGCTGGGCGCTTCAGCTGGGCGAATTTGGCCTGACCATGGGGCAGATTCTGTCGTTGCCGATGATTGCCTTTGGAATTGGCATGGTGCTCTGGGCGCGGCGCGCGCAGGCGGCATGAGCGGGCTGCGAGCGCATATTCTGGCGCGGATCGCCGAGGCTGGGCCGATGAGCCTTGCGGATTATATGGCGGCGTGCCTGATGCACCCCGAGTTTGGCTATTACGCAACGCGTGATCCGTTT
Source organism: Roseovarius mucosus (assembly GCF_002080415.1). NCBI lineage: Bacteria > Pseudomonadati > Pseudomonadota > Alphaproteobacteria > Rhodobacterales > Roseobacteraceae > Roseovarius > Roseovarius mucosus. The sequence goes on from NZ_CP020474.1 coordinate 2,754,165, forward strand.
GGGACAAGGGGCGATTTTATCACCGCGCCTGAAATCAGCCAGATGTTTGGCGAGTTGCTGGGGCTGTGCCTTGCGCAGGTGTGGCTGGATCAGGGACGGCCGGCGCGGTTTTTGCTGGCCGAGTTGGGGCCGGGGCGCGGGACGCTGATGGCGGATGTGCTGCGCGCGACGCAGCGCGTGCCGGGGTTTCGCGAGGCTGCCGAGGTGCATCTGGTCGAGGGATCGGCAGTCTTGCGCGCGGCGCAACGCCGGGCGATTGCGGGCGATGTGATCTGGCATGAGCGGGTTGAGAGCCTGCCGGAGGACCCGCTTTACCTGCTGGCAAATGAGTTTTTCGATGCGCTGCCGATCCGGCAGTTTCAGCGGTCTGGCGAGGGCTGGCGCGAGCGGGTCGTGGGACAGAGCGCGGGCCAGTTGCTGCTGGGTCTGGGCGGGCCGGTGGCACCGCCTGCGCTGGCCGAGCGGTTGGCGGACACACGCGAGGGCGATATTGTCGAGACTTGCGGGCCTGCGGCGGCGGTCATGGCAGAGATTGGCGCGCGGATTGCGGGGCAGGGCGGTGCCGCGCTGATTGTGGATTACGGCGATTGGCGATCACTGGGCGATACGTTTCAGGCGCTCAAGGCGCATCAGCCGGTTGATCCCTTGGCCGAGCCGGGGGCGGCGGACCTGACCGCGCATGTGGATTTTGAGGCGCTGGCGCTGGCGGCGGCACCTGCGATGCACACGCGATTGACGCCGCAAGGGGTGTTTCTGGAGCGGTTGGGGATCGCGGCGCGGGCCGAAGCCTTGGCGCGCAATCTGAGCGGCCCGGCGTTGGAAACGCATCTGGCGGCATATCAGCGCTTGACCGGGGCAGAGGAAATGGGGACGCTCTTTAAGGTGATGGGCCTCTATCCCGAGGGGGCCGCACCACCACCCGGATTGGAGCCATGACGCTAGAAATTCTCACTGCTGACAGCCTGGCCCCGCTGCGCCACGGGTTTTTTACCCGCAGGGGCGGTGCGTCTTCGGGCGTGTTTGCTGGCCTCAATTGTGGCCCCGGTTCGTCGGATCAATCCGAGATCGTGCAGATCAACCGGGCGCGGGTGGCCGAGGCGATGGGGGTGGCCCCGGATCACCTGATCACGGTGCATCAGGTGCATTCGGCGGATGTGGTGACAGTCACGGGACCCATGGGGACGCGCCCGCGCGCCGATGCGATGGTGACGGATGTGCCGGGCGTGGCGCTGGCGGTGCTGACGGCGGATTGCCAGCCGGTGCTGTTTGCCGATGTGGCCAATGGGGTGATCGGCGCGGCGCATGCCGGATGGCGCGGCGCGCTGGATGGTGTGCTGGAGGCGACGGTTGTCGGCATGGAGGGTCTGGGCGCGGACCGCCGCCGCATCAGGGCCGTTATTGGCCCGTCGATTTCGCAAGCGGCCTATGAGGTGGGACCCGAGTTTATCGAGGCGTTTTTGGCAGAGGATTCGGACAATGCCCGGTTTTTTGCCAATGGCGAGGGCGGGCGGTATCAGTTCGATCTGCCGGGCTTTGGGCTGCACCGGCTGCGGCAGTCTGGCATCGGGCAGGCGGAATGGACGCGGCATTGCACCTATGCCGATCCCGAGCGATTCTATTCCTATCGCCGCACCACCCATGCCGGTGAGGCCGATTATGGCCGGCTGATCTCGGTGATCCGTCTCTGATTGGGGCGCAATTTGGGCCGAAATTGTGGGGCTATTCGGGCGGCATCGGGGATGCCCCAAGATGTCTTTGAAAAATTTTATTTAAATTCAATGGATTGAGATTTGGCTTGGATGGCTTGCATGCCCTGATCTTGTCTGAATTTTCACGATTTCCGTCAAACCTTGGCCCCAAACCGGCGGCATAGTTGCTGGTAACGAAACAATGAGCCCCGCAAATTGGGGCCAGAGGCAAGAGGTAAGAGCCATGAAAGCACGTTGGTTGAAATCGGTTGTGAAGCACAGCAAAGAGGCCGCCGTTGCGCTGCCGTATCAGCGCGGTCAGCGCAAGGTTGCGGTGCGGATCGTGGAACTGCCCAAGGCGGTCAAGACGGCCTGAGCGATCAGGCGCTGCTCTCGGCCCTGTTCGACACCTCGATCAGATTGCCATCGGGATCGCGCAGATAGAGCGAGCGGATCGGGCCAGTGGCCCCGGAGCGGGGCAAGGGGCCAAGCTCAACCGTTACGCCAAGCGCTGCGAAATGCTGCTGCCAGTCCTCTAGCGGGGTTTCACTGAGAAAGCACAGATCGGCGCTGCCGGGTTGGACATGCGACGCCTTGGGATCGAATTCCGCGCGCCATTGATGCAGGTTGATCTTCTGCGCGCCGAATTTGAGCGCCCAGCGTGTGCTGCCATCGGCGGGGTGAAACACCTCAGGCGTCATCCCCAGCACATCCCGGTAAAAGGCGCAGGTGGCCGCAATATCCGCCACGGTCAGCACAAGATGGTCAAGAGCGGCGAGTGTCGGCTGGGTCATAGGGACGCCTCTGGTTTGAAGTCATCGGGAATACTGTCGATGCCATCGAGCATCAGATCGGCCATGACCGCGCCCACCTTGGGGGCCATGCCAAAGCCGATTTTAAAGCCGCCATTCGCAACAAATTCGCCCGGTCGGAAGGGATGCGCGCCCAGCATTGGTGCGCGTGACCGCGAGCGCGGGCGCACCCCGGCCCAACGCGCGATCACGGGCGCACCCGCCAAGGCAGGCACCGCTGCCACGGCTTGTGCGATGACATCGTCAAGCTGGGCATCGGTGCTGGTGGGATCATCATAATTGCGCTCTGAGGTGGAGCCGACGGCAGTTGTGCCATCCTCATGCGGCACGATATGCACCTGATTGGCGAAAATTTGCGGCTGGTTGCGGGCGTCAAAGGCCAAAAGCGCGCCTTGCCCCTTAACCCCGTTGCCAACCGAGCGGGTATGCGCGGCGCTGAGCGCCTCGAGACCCGCGATGCCGGTGGCCCAGAGAATGCGACCCGTCATGGGGCCTTCGGTCACAACCTCGGCACCGCGCGCGTGCAGGGCGGCGACAAGGGCGGTGCAGGCCTGACGGGGATGCAGGCGCGCGGTGAGCGTGTCATGGATGATCTGGCCGGTGTCTGTTTCTGGGCACCACGGGCCGCTGGCGGGGATGATGCGCCATTCAGCCTGCCCCTGCCAGAGGGTTGCGGCGTTCTGGCTGCGCTCTTGCGCCAAGGCAAGGGCTGCGGCATCGGCGATGGGTTGCAGGCGGCCAAGGCTGGCATAACCGGGGGAGAGGTTCGAGACCTCGGCCACCTCGGCCCAGAACCCCGCGGCCATAAGCAGACTGTCGAGTTGAAACGCCTTTTTGCTATTCCAAAGCTCGGGCACATGCGGGGCCATGGCACCGACAATACCGCCCGACGCACCCGCGCCGGGGCCATGCGGGTCGATGACGCGCACACGTGCGCCGCGCCGCGCGCAAGACCACGCCACCGACAGGCCAAAGATGCCCGCGCCCATTACCGTGATGTCAACCATTGCCAATCCTTTGCCGTCGCGCGATGGTCGCGCGCGTTTTCGCCATGCTTTAGAGGATCGTACCATGCAGGACCAGACCGCAGACCTGATCTGGCGTGAGGGTGAGGTGCCGGTATCGGTGCGGTTCGATGATCCCTATTTCAGTCTCGACAATGGGTTGGCGGAAACACGGCATGTGTTTCTGGGGGGCAATGACCTGCCAGCGCGGTTTCGCGACGGGTTTCACATTGCGGAATTGGGGTTTGGCACCGGGCTGAACCTTTTGACCAGTTTGGTGGCGTGGCGGGCGGCGGGCGTATCCGGGCGTTTGCACTTTACCAGTTTCGAGGCCTATCCGATGGCCCCGCAAGACATGCGCCGCGCGCAAGCCCGCTTTGCGGAACTGGCGGGGGTCGCGGCGGAACTGGCCCCGCATTGGCAGGGGCAGGCACAGCGGATCAGCCTGCCGGACCTGGAGTTTACCCTGATTGCAGGCGATGCGCGCGAGACGCTAAAGGCTTGGCCGGGCAGGGCGGATGCCTGGTTTCTTGATGGGTTTTCCCCCGCCAAGAACCCCGAACTGTGGCAGCCAGAGTTGATGGCCGAGGTGGCGCGGCATACAGCGCCAAAGGGCACGGCGGCCACCTACACGGCGGCGGGCTTTGTGCGCAGGGGGCTTGAGGCGGCTGGGTTTTGTGTTACGCGGGATCAGGGATATGGCCGCAAGCGGCATATGACCACGGCCCGGAAAGACCACCCATGAAAGACCGCTCGTGACAGTTCAAAACACCCGCTTGGGCATCTGGTTGATGGTGCTGACCACGGTCATCTTTGCCGCGCAGGACGGCATTTCCCGCCACCTAGCCGAGAATTACAACGTGCTGATGGTGGTGATGATCCGGTTCTGGTTCTTTGCCGCCTTTGTGATGGTGATCGCCGCGCGCAAGGCGGGGGGCCTTCGGGCCGCGGCCACCACATCGCAGCCCTTGATGCAGGGGTTTCGCGCCGTGCTGTTGGTGGCGGAAATCTGCGTGATGGTCTATGGCTTTACCCTTCTGGGGCTGATCGAGGTGCATGCGGTCTTTGCCTGCTATCCGCTGTTGATTGCCGCGCTTTCGGGTCCGGTTCTGGGCGAACGAGTGGGCTGGCGGCGGTGGTTGGCGATTGCGGTCGGGTTCATCGGCGTGCTGATCATTCTGGAGCCGGGGCTGGGCGTGATCGACCCCAAGGCGATTGTGCCTTTTATCGCCGCTTTGATGTTTGCGCTCTACGGGCTTTTGACGCGCTATGTGGCGCGCAAGGACACGGCGGCCACGAGTTTTTTCTGGACCGGGACAGTCGGGTCGGTTGCCATGACGCTGGCAGGGATCTGGTTCTGGGAACCGATGACGTCGGATGCCTGGGCGTGGATGATCACGCTCTGCATCACCGGGGCGGCGGGGCATTACACGCTGATCAAATGCTACGAAGTGGCAGAGGCCAGCGCGGTGCAACCCTTTGCCTATCTGCAACTTTTCTTTGTGACGGGCATCGGGATTTTCATCTTTGGTGAAACGATTGCGCTGAACGTGGCCTTGGGCGGCGCGCTGGTGGTTGGCGCGGGTCTGTTTACGCTGTGGCGTCAGCGCAAGGTGGGGTGAGGCGGGGCGCTGGGGTTACTGGCCATTTGCTGCAATTTTCATCGGCTTTGCCCCCTGAGTGTTTCAGGGGGTTCTTTTTCGCGCGGCGATAAATTTTACCAATTGATAAAATTTCGAATCGTGGAATACTGATCCTCAGCCATCCATGACCGGAGACAGCCATGAGAGACCGCCAACTCGCCCCCGGTATCGTCGCAGGCCGGCTTGATCCCGCCGCCTTGCAGGGCAATTTCACCGATTTGCATCCCCCCCTTGATGATCACGAGGCGCTGGTGGCGGCGGATCGCTGTTATTTCTGCCATGACGCGCCCTGCATCACCGCTTGCCCCACCTCGATCGACATCCCGCTCTTTATCCGGCAGATCGCCACCGGCACGCCCGAGGCGGCGGCCAAAACGATCCTGAGCCAGAATATCCTGGGCGGCATGTGCGCCCGCGTTTGCCCCACAGAGACCCTCTGTGAAGAGGCCTGCGTGCGGGAGGCGGCCGAGGGGCAGCCGGTGCTGATCGGGCGGTTGCAGCGCTATGCGACGGATACCGTGATGGACCAAGGCGTGCATCCCTTTACCCGTGCTGCGCCGACGGGACGGCGGGTGGCGGTGGTGGGGGCAGGGCCTGCGGGGCTGGCCTGCGCGCACCGGCTGGCGATGAAAGGCCATGATGTCACGCTCTACGATGGGCGCGACAAGCCCGGCGGTCTTAATGAATTTGGCATCGCCGCTTACAAGAGCACCGACAGTTTCGCCGCGCGCGAGGTTGACTGGCTGATGCAGATTGGTGGGATCACGCTGGCCACCGGGCAGCGTCTGGGGCGCGAGATGACGCTGGCGGAATTGCAGGAAGATCACGACGCGGTGTTCCTTGGGATTGGTCTGGGCGGGGTCAATGCGCTGGGGCTGAGCGGCGAGGACCGCGAGGGCATGCGCGATGCGGTGGATTTCATTGCCGCTTTGCGGCAGGCCGAGGATCTGAGCGATTTGCCGGTGGGCCGCGATGTGGTGGTGATCGGGGGCGGCATGACGGCGGTGGATGCCGCTGTGCAGGCCAAACTTTTGGGCGCGCTCAATGTCACGCTGGTTTATCGGCGGGGGCGCGACCGGATGAACGCCAGCCGCTATGAACAGGATCTTGCGGCCTCCAAAGGTGTGCGGATCGTGACCAATGCCACGCCCATCGCGGTGCATGGCAATGGTGCGGTGCGCGAGGTTGAGTTTGAGTATTCCGACGACGATCTCAGGCCCACGGGCGAACGGTTCCGGCTTGCTGCTGATCAAGTGTTCAAGGCGATTGGTCAGACGCTTGAGGGGGCCGATTTGCCCGCGCTCGACGGGCGCAAGATCGCCGTTTCAGGCCCCGGGCGTACCTCCCTGCCCGGGGTCTGGGCGGGGGGCGATTGCGCGGCGGGGGGCGATGACCTGACCGTGACGGCAGTGGCCCAAGGGCGCGACGCTGCCGAAGACATCCACGCAACCTTGATGCCGGAGGGCTGAGCCATGGCGGATCTGACAACCAACTTTATCGGTATCACATCGCCCAACCCGTTCTGGCTGGCCTCCGCGCCGCCGACGGACAAGGAATATAACGTCCGCCGCGCGTTCGAGGCGGGTTGGGGCGGTGTTGTCTGGAAGACATTGGGCGAGGCGGGGCCGCCCGTGGTGAACGTCAACGGGCCACGCTATGGGGCGATTTACGGCGCGGATCGGCGGCTTCTGGGGCTCAACAATATCGAGTTGATCACGGATCGCCCGCTGGAAGTGAACCTGGAAGAGATGCGCCGGGTCAAGCGCGACTGGCCCGACCGGGCGCTGATTGCGAGCCTGATGGTGCCGGTCAATGAGGACGCCTGGCGCGAGATATTGCACCGGGTCGAGGATACGGGATGTGATGGTGTGGAGCTGAATTTTGGCTGTCCGCATGGCATGAGCGAGCGCGGCATGGGCAGCGCGGTGGGGCAGGTGCCCGAATATGTGGGGCAGGTGGCGCATTGGTGCAAGAAACACTCGAACCTGCCGGTGATCGTGAAGCTTACCCCCAATATCACCGATATCCGCAAACCCGCGCAGGCCGCCAAGGACGGCGGCGCGGATGCCGTAAGCCTGATCAACACGATCAATTCGATCACGAGCGTCGATCTTGATCTCTTTGCGCCTGAGCCCACGATTGACGGGCGGGGCGCGCATGGCGGCTACTGCGGGCCTGCGGTGAAGCCCATCGCGCTGAATATGGTGGCCGAGATTGCGCGCGATCCCGCCACGGCGGGCCTGCCGATCAGCGGTATTGGAGGCGTCACCACTTGGCGTGATGCGGCAGAATTCATGGCGCTGGGGGCGGGCAATGTGCAGGTCTGCACGGCGGCCATGACCTATGGGTTCAAGATCGTGCAGGAAATGATCTCGGGCCTGTCGCAATATATGGATGACAAGGGCTTTACCTCTGTTGACCAATTGGTTGGGCGCGCCGTGCCCAATGTGGTCAACTGGAAGGATCTGAACCTCAATTACGTGACCAAGGCCAGGATCAATCAGGATGACTGCATCAAATGTGGGCGCTGCTATGCCGCCTGCGAAGATACTAGCCATCAGGCCATTGCGATGTCCGAGGATCGGGTCTTTACCGTCAAGGATGACGAGTGCGTCGCCTGCAACCTCTGCGTCAATGTCTGCCCGATTGAGGGATGCATCACGATGGAACGGATGGCGGCGGGCATGGTCGATCCGCGCACCGGCGAGGTGGTGCAGGACGAGTATGCCAACTGGACAACCCATCCCAATAATCCGGGGCGCTGCGCGGCGGAGTAAAGGATTAAAGTAATCCACCGGTAAGCGGTGCCGCGCTATCGCGTGCCGCGTGCCGGGCGGCACGGCGATAAAGGTAGCGTGGCCAAGCCGCCGCAAGCGAGGTGTGCCCTGAGCCCTGCATGATCCGTGATACACCGGACGGATAGACTGCGCCTGCGCGCAGATGCGTGTGCCAATGGCTTTGAATGAGAAACTCGACCGGGCGGTCGAAGATTTCGGTCAGGTGCAGAAGGTGGGCGGCGGCATCCTGTCCAACCATCTGCACCGGGCTGCGTGGGGCGTTGACCACCGGCAGGCAAAGCACGCAACCGCCGTTGGTGTCGATCACGCGCGCAGGCCCGCGCACAGCTTGGGGCTGGAAGGCGATATACCCTAGATCGTCGATATGGTCGCGCGCCAGATCGCGCGCTCTTGCAAAGATTTGGGGGTCAAGGGCGGCATCCTCGTCGAAGATCAGCCCATAATCGAGACCCTGTCGGACAATCTCGGCCCAGATTTGCCGATGGCTGAGAAAGCGGGCAATCTCGGGGGTGGTCAGCGTGAACGGATAGAGCGGGGCAAAGAGCCCCGCCCCGACCGTGGCCGAAAGCACCGTAGAGGAAAGCACAGAGGCCTCAACCTCGGGCCAGAGGTCGCCCTCTAGCCCGCAGGTGTTGAGCGTATCGCGCGCCCGCTCGCGTCGCGTGGCGTCGCGCGCGCCGTGCAGGGCAAAGGCGCGCCCCGCCATAGGCTCAGGCGCCGGGGGTCCAGCCCGAGACGGATTTGACCTCGAGGAAATCCTCGATGCCCCATTTGCCGCCTTCGCGCCCATGGCCCGATTGTTTCATCCCGCCAAAGGGCGAGCCTGCACCGCGCGACTGGCCGTTCATTTCCACCATGCCCGAGCGCAGGGCGCGCGCCAGCCGGTTGGCCCGCGCCGGATCACCGGTCTGCACATAGTTGGTGAGGCCATAGGGCGTGTCATTGGCGATACGGATGCCGTCCTCTTCAGTATCAAAAGGGATGATCGACAGGACCGGGCCAAAGATTTCCTCGCGCGCGATGGTCATCTCGTTGGTGACATCGGCAAAGACCGTGGGTTTCACGTAAAAGCCCCGGTTGAGCCCGTCGGGCCGCCCGGTGCCGCCCGCAACCAGCCGCGCGCCTTCGTCGATACCCTGCTGGATGAGGTCTTGGATCTTGTTGAACTGCACCTCGTTGACCACGGGGCCGATGTGGCGACCGGCCTCGTTGGCGGGGCCCACGGGGATGGCATTCGCGGTTTCGGCGGCAATCTCGACCGCTTGGTCGTAAATCTCGCGCTGCACCAGCATCCGGGTGGGCGCGTTGCAGGATTGGCCGGTGTTGTTCATGCAGCGGATCACGCCGCGCTTGACCGCCTTGTCATCGGCATCGGCAAAGATCAGGTTGGCGCCTTTGCCGCCCAGCTCAAGGCTTACGCGCTTGAGCGTGTCGGCGGCGGATTTGGAGATGATGCGCCCGGCGCGCGACGAGCCGGTAAAGCTGATCATGTCCACATCGGGATGCGCGGTCAGTTGGCTGCCCACGCCCACACCATCGCCGTTGACGAGGTTGAAGACGCCTTTGGGCAGGCCTGCGGCATCAACGATTTCGGCAAAGATCACGGCGTTGAGCGGCGATTCCTCAGAGGGTTTCAGGATCATGGTGCAACCCGCGACCAGACCCGCGATCACCTTGAGGGTGACCTGATTCATCGGCCAGTTCCACGGCGTGATCATGCCGACAACGCCCACCGCCTCGTGGATGATCCGGTCATTGGGGGCGTGATCGCCAAGCGGTTCGTCAAAGGCAAAGTCGCGCGCGGCCGCGATGAAATTGGCGATATGCCAGCTTCCGGCACCGACCTGTTGTTCGCGGGCCATGTCGATGGGCGCGCCCATCTCGAGGCTGATGGCCTGTGCCATATCCTCGGCGCGGGCCTTGTAGGCCTCTAGAATTTTCTCTGCAAAAGCAATGCGTTCTGCCGCTGGCGTAGCCATCCACGCCGGGAAGGCCGCTTTGGCTGCGGCGACGGCGGCGTCGGTATCGGCCTGACCGCCCAAAGAGATCACCGCGCAGGGCTCTTCGGTCGAGGGATTGATGACCTTGTGATCTTTTGCCGCGAGGGGGTTGACCCACGCGCCATTGATGTAGAACTGACGTTTCTCGATCATGGTATTGACCTCCAGTGATTTGGCGGCACTCTGTCAGGGGTAATGCCGGGCTGCAAGGTTTGAAATAGGGCGCTTTGGGGCAATTTGATCAAATTTCTGCACCCCAAGGCGGAAATCAGGAAAGGATAGGCTATGGGCCTTCGAATCAATGATGTGATCCCCAATCTGACGGTGGAAACCGATCTGGGTACGATTTCACTGCATGAGTGGATTGGCGACAGCTGGGCGATTCTGTTTTCTCACCCCAAGGATTTTACCCCCGTTTGCACCACCGAGTTTGGCGCTGTGGCGCGCTTGGCCGAGGAATGGGAGAAGCGCGGCTGCAAGGTGATCGGCGTCTCGGTCGATGGGGTTGAGGACCATCGCAAGTGGAAGGGCGATATTGAAAAGGTTGCTGGCAGTGCGGCGGGATTCCCGATTATCGCCGATGCGGGGCTTGTGGTGTCCAAGGCCTTCGACATGCTGCCCGCCGAGGCCTATTTGCCCGACGGGCGCACGCCCAACGACAGCGCCACGGTGCGCTCGGTCTTTATCATCGGGCCGGACAAGCAGTTGAAACTGAGCATGACCTATCCGATGACCGTGGGGCGCAATTTCGCAGAAGTTCTGCGCGCGCTTGATGCGCTGCAAACCACATCGCGCAATGGCGTGGCGACACCGGCGGATTGGACAGTGGGGCAGGACGTGATCATCCCGGCCAGCCTGAGCGATGCCGATGCCGAAGCAAAGTTTGGCAGCTTTGAGAAGGTGTTGCCGTATCTGCGCAAGACCAGCTTGAAGGGGTAGGTTGGCTCTGAGGAAGGCTTTGACACCGCGCGAGGAGCCGCGCGGTTGCTGGGCCGGGGACTAGCGAAGCAACAGCCTTGGCTGCCACTTTATGCCAGCCAAGGCTATGCGACCCGTCAGTGATACGCTTGCTCTCCAAATCGCTAGGCCGCGGGACGGCCCAGCGATCGCGCGGCGGCGCGTACCGCGCCTTGATCCCGCGCGTGGGTGATTGGGGCTGCCGTTTGCTTGCATCGCCCTTACCCCAGTGGCGCAAACACCGCCATCTGGCTTGCTCCGCCCAAGGCGGGGTGGGCCTCTCCTATGGCGTGGCAGGTGACCGTGTAGCCGTGGCGTGCCGCCACGCCTTCGGCCCAGCCTGCGAACCGCGCGCGATCCCATTCGAAATGATGCCCCGGATGGCGAAAGCGGTGGCTGGGCACGCCCAGCACCGGGTTGAATTCGGCGTTGGGCGTGGTCACGATCACATGGCCGGGGCGCATATCGGCAAAGAGCGCGCGTTCCAGCCGATTGAGATCACCAAGCGGCAGATGTTCGATGGTTTCCACAAGACAAGCGCAGTCATAGCCGCGCAAATTGGGGTGGGCCACGGTCATGGATGCCTGCGCCAGTTGCACCTTGGCGCGTGTCTCGGGGGGCAGGTCCGCCAGACGCGCCTGTGCTGCGCGCAGCGAGGGTAGATCAATGTCGATGCCGGTCAGGCGGGTGAGGCCGGGCAAAAGCGCCAGACGTAGCAAAAGATCGCCCGCGCCGCAGCCCAGATCAAGGAGCGTGCGCGCGCCGGTCTTGGTCACGGCGGTCTCTACTGCCTGAAGGCGGGCATCATGCAAAGCGGTGGTCACAACGGGCCTCTGTGGGTTGGCACGGGTCATGGGCCGCTGTGCCATGCGCGCGGCGCAAAGGCCAGAGCCGTGCCGCCCCCCAAGCCCCATGGACAGGCCGAACCTATTTGCCTAAGCCTTGCTGTCAGACAGAGCGAGGATGCCATGGCGCGGCGCAAACCCTTTGACATCGGCGGTGTAACGGTCGCAGCGGGCACGCGGGCGCGGGTGGATATCCCTGTAAGCACGCTGTCCAATCACACGCCGGTCAATCTTTCGGTCGAGGTGATCCATGGGCGGCGGGCGGGGCCGGTGCTGTTTGTCTCGGCGGCGATCCACGGCGATGAGGTGATCGGGGTCGAAATCATGCGCCGCCTGCTCAAGGCGGCACCGCTGGCCTCGATGGCAGGAACGCTGATGGCGGTGCCGATTGTCAACACCTTCGGCTTTCTCAATCACAAGCGCTATCTGCCCGACCGGCGCGATCTGAACCGGGTGTTTCCGGGGGTAAGCGAAGGCTCGATGGCGTCGCAACTGGCGTATATTTTCATGGATCAGGTGGTGCGGCGTGCGGATGTGGGCATTGACCTGCATTCGGCGGCCATTCACCGCACCAACCTGCCGCAAATCCGGCTGACGCCGGGCAACACGCGGCTGGAAGAGCTGGGTCGTGCCTTTGGCGCGCCGGTGATGATGGAGTCAAAGCTGCGCGACGGATCGTTGCGGATGGCCGCGGAACAGGCAGGGGTGGACGTGCTGCTCTACGAGGGGGGCGAGGGGCTCCGGTTTGACGAATTCGCGGCGCGGGCGGGGGTGAGCGGTATCCTGCGGGTGATGCAGCATCTGGGCATGATCGGTGCCAAGGGTGTGCCGCGTGCGCGCGGTGTGCCGATCCGGGCGGCGCGCTCGCGTTGGTATCGTGCGCCGCGCGGCGGGCTGTTTCGCGGCTATCTGGCGGTGGGTGATGCGGTGCAGCCGGGCACGGTGCTGGGCGCGGTGGCCAATGCCTTTGGCGATGTCGAGACCGAGGTGGTGGCGGATGTGACCGGCATCATCATCGGGCGTACCAACCTGCCAGTGGTTTATGAGGGTGATGCGCTGTGCCATGTGGCGGAAACGCCGCGTGCCGAAGCGGCGGCGGGGGGCATCAGCGCCCATCTCGAGGCGGCGGCGCTCTTTGACGAGGATGAGATCATCTGAGCGGCACCGCCGCGTTGCTGGGCGGCGGTGGAATTGAGTATTTGCACCAAGAAGAAGCGGAAAGGCGTTTTGGGCCGCTCAGCCTTGGGGCCAGTCGTTGATGATCTGCATCGCCTCATCCGCCGTTTCAACGAATTGGAAGAGATCGAGATCCTCGGCGCTGATTGTGCCCGCCTCGGACAGCGCCTCCCAGTTGATGATGGATTGCCAGAAGGTGGCCCCAAAGAGCAGGAACGGCACGCGCTTCATCCGGTCGGTCTGAATAAGGGTCAGCGCCTCGAACATCTCGTCGAGCGTGCCAAAGCCGCCGGGAAAGACGCAGATGGCACGGGCGCGCATCAGGAAATGCATCTTGCGGATGGCGAAGTAGTGAAAGTTGAAGCACAGGCCGGGGGTGACATATTCGTTCGGGGCCTGTTCATGTGGCAAGACGATATTAAGGCCGATTGAGGCCCCGCCCGCATCCGCAGCACCACGATTGCCCGCCTCCATCACGCCCGGACCGCCGCCCGTGGCAATCACATAGTCGCGCCCATCGCTGGCCATGGATTTTTCGGTCATCAGCCGCGCGAATTTGCGCGCCTCGTCGTAATAGCGCGAGAGATCGGCGAGCGTTTTGGTGCGGGCCGTGTCCTTTTGCGACGGTTCGGGAATGCGCGCGCCGCCAAAGAGCACGACGGTGCTCTGGATGCCGCGCTCGTTCAGGATCATCTCGGGCTTCAAGAGTTCGAGTTGCAGGCGCACGGGACGCAATTCGTCGCGGCACATGAAATCGGGATCGGCAAAGGCCAGACGATAGGCAGGCGCACGGGTCTGGGGCGTGTCCGGCACCTGTTCAGCGGTGGAACGGTCGGAGCCGGCATCGCGGAATTGGCTGAGGCGGTCGTCTTTCATCGCGGGCGATCCTTGCTTGGGTCTTTGAGTTCAGGAGTATAGGGTTTGACCCATCAAGAAAAGGCAAAGAGGTGCAAGCGATGGCGTGGCAGGGATGTATTGGAGAGGCGGGCCAGCGCATTGTTGCGCATGTGCGGCGCACGCCGGTGATGCAGGCGGAGATTGGTGGATATTCTGTGGCGCTCAAGCTGGAGCAGATGCAGCATACCGGCAGTTTCAAGGCGCGCGGCGCGTTCAACACGCTCTTGCAGGCGACCGTGCCGGAGGCGGGGATTGTTGCGGCCTCTGGCGGCAATCACGGGGCGGCGGTGGCCTATGCGGCGGCGCGGTTGGGCCACCGCGCGCGGATCTCCGTGCCCGAGATCGCTGGACCGGCCAAGATTGCGCTCATCCGCGCCCAAGGGGCCGATTTGCAGGTGGTGCCCGGGGCCTATGCCGAAGCGGCGGCGCGCGCCGCTGAATGGCAGGCGGCGACAGGGGCAATGCAGGTGCATCCCTATGACGCCGAGGCGACCGTGGCCGGACAAGGCACGGTGATGGCGGAATGGGAGGATCAGGGACTGGACGCGGACACGGTGCTGATTGCCGTGGGCGGTGGCGGGCTGATTGCCGGGGCTTTGGGCTGGCTTGAGGGGCGTCGCCGGGTGGTGGCGGTCGAGCCAGAGACCTCTTGCGCGCTGCATGCCGCGCTGGCGGCGGGCGCGCCCGTTGATGTCGAGGTGTCGGGGGTGGCGGCCAATGCGCTGGGGGCGCGGCGGATTGGAGGCCTGTGCTATGGTCTGGCCGAGGCGCAGGGCGTGGCCAGTGTGCTGGTGAGCGACGCGGCAATTCTTGAGGCGCAGGCGCTTTTGTGGCGGGAGGTGCGGCAGTTGGTGGAACCGGCGGGGGCCACGGCGCTGGCGGCGCTTTTGTCGGGCGCTTATCGGCCTGCGGCGGGGGAGCGGGTGGCGGTTCTGATCTGTGGTGGCAATATCGCGCCTGACCCGCTGGCATAACCGGGAACGATCATGGCGCGCGACCCGGACAGGAGCGCCATGGCGGGCCGGTCTGCAAGCGCCAAGGCGGCCAGCGTCATAAGGACACTGGCCGCCGCAATCACGATTTCAATCGCGTCCCGCAAGGGCGTTTAGCCTTTGCCGACGATGTTATGTTCAGGTCCGAAGGGGAAGCCGGTGATATTCTCGGCACCTTCTTCGCCGATGACCAGAATGTCATGCTCGCGGTAGCCACCGGCACCGGGCTGGCCTTCGGGGATCATCACCATCGGTTCCATCGACACGACCATGCCGGGTTTCAGCACGGTGTCGATATCCTCGCGCAGTTCCACGCCCGCCTCACGGCCATAATAGTGGCTGAGCACGCCAAAGCTGTGGCCATATCCGAAAGAGCGGTATTTCAGCAGGTCCCATTCGCGATACATCTCGTTCAGCTCAATCGCGATATCCATGCAGCGCGCGCCGGGTTTCATCAACTCCAGCCCGCGGCGATGCACGGCGACGTTTTTCTCCCAGATGTCGAGGCTGGCGTCATCGACGTGATCGCAAAAAAGCGTGCGTTCGAGCGCGGTGTAATAGCCAAAGATCATCGGAAAGGTGTTGAGGCTGAGGATATCGCCCGATTGCACCACGCGGTTGGTCACGGGGTTATGCGCGCCATCGGTGTTGATGCCCGACTGGAACCATGTCCAGGTGTCCATCAGTTCGACAAAGGGGAAGGATTTGGCAATCTCGCGGATCATCGCATTTGTGCCCGCAATCGCCACTTCGTGTTCGGGCACGCCTGCCTTGACAGCGCCCGCCACGGCATAGCCCCCCACGTCGCAAATGCGCGCGCCTTCGGTGATGAGCTTGATTTCCTCGGCGGATTTGATGGTGCGCATCCACATCGAGGGTTGGCTCACGTCCACCAATTCGACGCCGGGCAGGGCATCCTGCAAAAGCTGGCGATAATCGAGCGAAACATGGTCAAACTCGATGCCGACGCGGCGGGCACCCTTGGTCAGGCCCTGCACCGCGCGGTAGAAATTGTCGCGCCGCCAGTCGGTATAGGTGACATTGCTGCCGAATGTCCGCCGCCAGGGCTGGCCGCCGTCGATGCCTGCGGAAATGGTCGTGGCGTTCTTTTGGTCAATGACCATGCCATATTTGCGACCGAAATAGCAGTAGAGCCAGCCTGAGTAATAGTTAATGCAGTGATAGGACGTGAAGAGCGCCGCATCGACGTTGTTATCGGCCATCCAGACGCGCAATTCGTTCTGGCGGCGGGCCATTTCATTGTCGGAAAAGGGCGAAAACTCCTTTTCGCCGTTGTGCCATTCCGTGACGTGCAACATGTCGTCAAGCATTTGGGTCTCTCCTCACTGGCTTGGATGTTTATCCGCTACCAGCAAAGAGGCTCTGCAAGAAATTAATAGGTTTGATCTGAGAATAAGAAAATGAAATGTAAGCTAGCTGCGCGCATGCGTTGGTTTGCGGAACGCGCTGACCCCTTCGGTGATCTGTTCGATCAGTTTCAGCGCTGCGTCAGAGGCTTTGATATGTTTGTAAAAGAGGCCGACATGCAGATTGGCGAGCGGTGGGAATCCCTCTTTGGGTGACAGCACGCGCATGCCGGGCAGGAGCGTTTTCTTGGTCAGCGCCGTCACGCCCATCCCATCCAGCACCGCGTTTTGCACGGCTGTGATGCCAGGGCTCTCAAAGCAGATGCGCCATTCGCGCCCCTCGGTGTTCAGCGCGTCGATCATCCGTTTGCGATAGAAGCAGCCCTTGGGGTGGGCAATGATTTGCACCGGCTTGTCGAGCGAGAATTGATAGTCGCGCCCGCAGACCCAGAATGGGCGCTCGGACCAGTAGAGCGAGACATAGGGCGCGGGCATCGTATCGGTGATGGCGATGGCAAGGTCCAATTCATCGACATGCAGCTGGCTGAGGATATTGCGGCTCCAGTCGCAGCGGATGTCGAATGTCACCTCGGGATTGGCGCGGGCGAAATCGGCGATGATGCGCTGAAAATATCCAATCGCGTAATCGGTGGGCAAACCCACCCGCAGCGTGCCCATGAATTGAGCCTCGTGCAGGTTGGCAACCGCACGATCATTCAGGCGCAACATCTCGCGGGCATAGCCGATAAGGGCGTGCCCCTGCGGTGTCAGCTCTAGAACCTTGCCCTTGTGATGCAAGAGTTTGGCGCCCACTAAATCTTCCAAACGTTTGATTTGCAGGGAAATCGCGGGCTGCGTGCGGCCCAGAACCTGACCGGTTTCGGTGTAGTTGCCAAGGTCTACTACCGTCACAAACGTGCGGATCAGGTCGGTTTGCAGATTGACGAAATGGCGCATGATTAAGAATCCTTATTCATGCATTGTTACTATGAATTTTGCGCATGAGGCAAGCTGTTCTAGGGTCCCTCAATCCGAGAGAAAAGGGGATGACATGGCCCAAGATACGGTTTTTGCAGCAGAATTAGCCTGGCCCGAGTATCAGCGCCGGGTCGCGCGTGGCGGGGTGCCGATTCTCATCCCGCTTGGGTCGATGGAGCAGCATGGCCATCACATGCCGATGCATGTCGATGTGCTGTTGCCCACCGAATTTGCGCGCCGCGCGGCGGTTGAGGTGGGCGGGCTGGTCGCGCCACCCTTTACATATGGGTATAAATCGCAGCAGAAATCCGGCGGTGGCAATTTCTTTCCGGGCACCACCAGCCTTGATGGCGCGAGCCTTGTGAATGCGCTCAAGGATGTGATCCGCGAGTTTGCGCGCCACGGCAACCGTCAGATCTGCATCGTGAATGGTCATTTCGAGAATTCGTGGTTCATTGCCGAGGGGATCGACCTTGCTCTGCGCGAATTGGGCTGGTCGGGCATCCATGACACCAAGGTCGTGGTGCTGTCCTACTGGGATTTTGTCGATCAGGCGGCGATTGCCAAGCTATACCCCGAGGGGTTTCTGGGCTGGGATATCGAGCATGGCGGGGTGCTGGAAACCTCGCTCATGCTGCGGCTCTATCCAGACCTTGTATCGCTGGAGCGCGCGGTGGATCACGCGCCAGCGAGTTTTCCGCCCTACGATGTCTATCCGCCGCATCCCGAGTGGACGCCCGCAAGCGGCACGCTGTCCTCGCCCAAGAATGCCACGGCGGAAAAGGGCGACATCCTGATTGATGTCTGCACGCGCGGCATCGTCGCGGCGCTGCGCACCGAGTTTGCAACGCGCGACCGCGTGGCGGCTGAGTGACGAGATTGAAAATTAAAAACAAATGCATGCCAACAAGGAGACCACAATGACCCTGAGAACCCCCACCCGCCGCCACCTCTTGAAAATGACCGCAGGCGCGGCGCTGGCCACGCCGTTCCTGTCGATCCGGGCGTCGGCGCAGACCGTCAACCTGTCGATGCTGGCTTGGTATGGCCATGCAGAGCCTGACATCGTTGGCGCGTTCGAAGAAGAGAACAACGTCAAATTCACGCCGAAATACTATACCGGCGGTGACAATATGCTGGGCCTGATCGCGCAATCCCCGGCGGGCACCTATGATGTGATCCTGTCGGATGCTGAATATGTGCAGCAGTTGAACGCGGCGGGCTATATCGAGGCGCTCGATGCCGCCGATTACGCCTTTGATGATTTTTACCCCGAGTTCCAGAAATTCCCCGGCCATTGGCAGGATGACACGCTCTACTCCGTGATCACGCGCTTTGGGTTTCTGGGGGTGGCGCATAACACCGATGTGCTGAGCGAAAAGGACGCGGCCAGCTATGCGGTGTTCTCGGACGCCCGCGTGACCGGCAAGCTGGGGCATTTCGACTGGCATTTGCCCAACCTCGGGCAACTGAGCCTCTCGGCGGGCAATGGGTCTGCCTATGACATCGACGACGCAGGCTGGGACAAGGTGCAAGAGGCCACAATGGCGCTGCGCGGGCAGGTCGGCGGGTTCTTTGACTATGGCGGCACCTTCTCGTCGCTCAATGATGGGCAGATGGTGGCCTTTGCCGGGATTGGTGACTGGATTACCGGCGTGTTGGAAAAGAACGGTGCCAAGGTCCGCACCACCATTCCCGAAGAGGGCGGGTTGCAGTGGACCGAGTCGTTTTCGATTGGCAAGGGCACGCAGAATTACGACATGGCGCGCAAGTGGATTCAGTGGATCACCTCAGCCGAGGGGCAAGCAAAATCCGCCGATATGGCCGCCTATCCCGCGCTCATCCCCAACAAGAAAGGCTGGGAGGTGCTGAATGCCACCAACCCCGCCGAGGCCAAGCGGCAGAATATGGTGCTGGGCCAGCATAACGCGATGGACATGATCCGCGAAGGGCGTATCCAGTATCGCCAATTGCCTGTGCAACAAAGCCTAGAGGACTGGAACGACTTCTGGTCCGACTACAAGGGCGCCTGACAGGGGCTTGGCCGGGGTCTCTTCTCCCCAGACCCCGGCCCCTCTGTTCTTGCCTCTGAGAAAGCCGCATTCCATGACCCGACCCAGCCTATTCTCTCTCACCCTGTCGCTGCCCCTTTTGATCTGGCAGTTGGCGTTCTTTGCGGTGCCGCTGCTTTTCCTGATCGCCATCAGCTTTTGGACGGTGCGCAATTTCCAGATGATGCCGGATCTGAATTTCGGCAATTGGGAACGTATCCTGACGCGCGGCACCTTTTGGGATGCCTATGCGCGCACCGCTCTTCTGGCCACGGCAAGCGCGGTTCTGACCAGCGCCATCGCCTTCCCGGCGGCCTATGCGATTTCATTCAAGCTGTCGGAGCGGGTCAAGCAATGGGTGATTTTCGTGCTGATCATCCCGTTCTTCACCAGCTATCTGGTGCGTATCTATGCGCTACAGGTGTTCCTGTCGGATGGGGGCATCATCAATGCCGCGCTGGGGATGCTGGGGGTTGGGCCCTTTGGCATGCTCAACACCACGTTCGGGACGCTGGTGGGCATGGTCACGCTCTGTCTGCCGCTGGTGATCCTGTTGCAGGTTTTCAGCCTCAATTTCGTCAATCGCGATTTTGTCGAGGCGGCGCATAATCTGCGCTGCGGGCGGCTGCGCACGGTGTTTTCGGTGATCGTGCCATCGGCGCGCGTTGGCCTTGTGATTGCGGCACTCTTTGCCTTTATCCTGTCGTTTGGCGATTTCATCAGCCCGCTTTATCTGGGTGGGGGCAATCCGCCAACGCTGTCGATCCTGATCACCGATATCACCAAATCCGGGCAGCAATGGCCGCGCGCTGCCGTGGTCGCGTTGATGATGATCGGCACGCTGCTGACCGTGGCCTTTGCCGCCATCACCTATGCCTATAAGGAGCGCGGCAAATGACCGGCAATGACAATCGCCTGATCAATGGCGCCTTGAAACTGCATATCGCGGTTTGTGTCCTCTTCATCTTTGCGCCGATCCTTGGCAGCTTCGTCTTTTCGCTCAATTCCGACCGGTTCCCGTCGCTGCCCTTGGGGCATTTCTCGACCGAGTGGTATCGGCTGATCTGGGAAGATCCGTTTGTCTGGGCCGGGTTCCTGAACACGGTGGTCGTGGGGTTGATCGTGGCGGTGATTGCCACGGTGCTGGGATTTGGCGGGGCCTATACAGATTTTCGCTACAACTTCTTTGGCAAGAACGTCTATCTCGCGCTCGCGCTTTTGCCACCGACCATTCCGGTGGTGATCATGGGGCTGGCGATGCTGGCGTTCCTGTCGCGCGTCAATCTGTCGGGCAGTGCGATTTCCATCATCATCGCACATGGGGTGATGTGCAGCCCCTTTGCCATGGCGATCATCCGCCTACGTCTGTCGCAGATGGACCCGGATCTAGAGGCGGCATCGTGGAACCTTGGGGGCAATGAATGGGCGACGCTGCGCCATGTCATCATTCCTTTTACCAAGCCCGCGATCTTTGCCGCGCTCTTCATTACCATGGCGGTGTCGTTTGATGAATTCGCGGTGGCGTGGTTCGTCTCGGGCCTCAATGAAACGCTGCCGGTGAAAATTCTGGGCTTTCTTCAGGGGCAGGTCAGCCCGCGGATCAATGCCATCGGCTCGCTCGCCTTTCTCAGCTCGATCACACTTATCATTCTGGCGCAGATGCTGTTGCGCAATTCGACAAAGGACAAGCCATGAACATGCAAACCCCTGTGAAATCCGACGCCATTGTCAGGCTGGAAGGTGTGGTCAAAAGGTTTGGCGAGTTCACCGCCGTGGAACGCGCGGATTTCGAGATCGGACGCGGCGAGTTTCTGGCGATCATGGGCTCGTCGGGCTGTGGCAAGACCACGACGCTGCGGATGCTGGCGGGGCTCGAGGACCCGAGCGAGGGCAATATCTATCTCGACGGGGCGCGGGTAAACGGCAAGGCAACATGGGACCGCGATACGCCGATGGTCTGGCAGAGCCTTGCGCTGTTTCCGTTTCTGACCGTGCAGGAGAACGTCGAATTCAGCCTCAAGATGCGCGGTGTGGGCAAGGCGGAGCGCGCGCAACGGGCGCGCAAATGGCTGGACAAGATGCAGATCCTTGAATTCGCGGATCGCAATATCTCGCAATTGTCGGGCGGGCAGCGGCAGCGGGTTGCCTTGGCGCGCGCGCTGGTGACAGAGCCGAAAATCCTGCTGCTGGACGAGCCGCTTTCGGCGCTCGATGCGCATCTCAAGGTGCGGATGCAGGCGGTTCTGTCCAATCTGCAAAAAGATCTGGGCATCACCTTTGTCTATGTCACCCATTCCATGTCCGAGGCGTTTTCCATGGCCGACCGCGTGGTGATCATGAGCCGGGGCAAGATCGAACAGATCGGCACGCCGCAGGAAATCTATCATGCGCCGCGCAATCGGTTCGTGGCGGAATTCCTGGGCTCGGCCAATATCTTTACCGGCAAGCTGGTCGAGAAAACGGGCGATCTGTGGCAGGTCGAGACGGCGCATGGGCGATTTGCGGTCAAAGCGCCTCAAACCCCTGCAAAATCCGTGGGCGATACGCTGTCTTTTGTCGTCAGCGCCGAAAAGATGCAGATCAGCGCGGCAGATGCGGGCGTGCCGGGTATTCGCGCGCGGGTGGTCGGCGAAGAGTTTGTCGGTGCCTCGGCGATTGTCTTTCTTGAGACGGATGCAGGAGAGGAGTTGAAGGTGCAGAAAAGTCATGGTGAACTGGCATCCATTGATCTGCATTCAGGAAGCCCCCTGACCCTGCATTGGGAGCCCGAAGCCTGTCATGTCCTTCCCGGAGAATGACGCCCATATCACACGCAAGGCGATTGTGCCGCAGGGGGCGGCATTCTTTGCCATAGAGACCACCAAACCTGCCCGGCATTTTGCCTTTCACCTGCTGCCGGATTTCACGCTGCTGGCGTTCAGCGCGGCGCTTGATCCGCTGCGAATTGCCAATCAACTGGCGCAACGCCCGCTCTATCGCTGGACCGTCACCTCTCAGGATGGGGGGCCGGTGGTCAGCTCTTGCGCCATGTCGGTGAATGTCGATCAGTCGTTGGGGGCGTTTGCGCGTGAAACCGATCTTGTGGTTTGTGGCGGCACCGTGCGCACGGGCACGGGCAGCAAGGACCTGCTGGCGCTGCTGCGTCAGCATGCGCGCTTTGGTGGGCGCGTGGGGGGCATTTGCACCGGGGCGATTTCGCTGGCGCAGGCGGGGCTGCTCGAGGGGCGGCGTGCAACGCTGCATTGGGAAAACCAGCCTGCGTTTCGCGAGAAATTCCCCGAGGTCGAGGTGACGGGCAATACCTTTGAGGTGGATGGCGGGATTTTCACCTGCGGTGGCGGGGTGGGTGCCACCGATATGATGCTGGAAATGATCGAGGCCGATTATGGCCGGCCCTTTGCCGATGTGGTGGCCGATATGTGCCTCTATAGCCAACGCCGGGCCGAGCGCAGCCCGCAGCGCGCCTCGATCAGCAATGCGCTGGATAGCCGCAATCCGCTGTTGGTGCGGGCGATCAAGGTGATGCAGACCAATATCGAAACGCCGGTCAGCATGGATGAATTGGCCGATGCGGCGGGCTGTTCGCGCCGCCAGATGGAGCGGCTTTTCGTGAAATATCTGCGAAAGACGCCCTATCGCTTTTTCCGCGATCTGCGGCTGGATCATGGCCGCAGCCTGTTGCGCGAGACCGACCTGAGCGTGACCGAGATTGCCATGGCCTCGGGCTTTGCCTCGCCCATGGTGTTCATCAAGACATTCCGCAGCCGCTTTGGCCATTCGCCGGGGCAGTATCGGCGCGCGGGCTGAGTGCGACAGCGCTTGTCGCCGGGCGGTTGATGTTGTCAATTGAGGCGACTGACAGCAAAGGGCCGGTGATATGGATATGAATTTGGGAATGCGCCCCGAGATGCGCGCGCTTTTGGCGCGGGTGTCGGCCATGGTGCGCGACGAGATCATGCCGCTTGAGGCCGCGTATCACGCTGAGATCGGCAAAGGGGATCGCTGGGGCTATACCTCCCGGCAGGCCGAGATTCTGGAAGGGCTCAAGGCGCGTGCCAAGGCGGCGGGGCTGTGGAATTTCTGGCTGACTGACAGCGCGCGGGGCTTTGGCCTGACCACGGTCGAATATGCCTATTTCGCCGAGGAGATGGGCAAGACCCCGATGGGGGCCGAGGTGTTCAACTGCAACGCCCCCGACACCGGCAATATGGAGGTGTTCGAGCGTTATGGCACCGAGGCGATGAAGGCCGCATGGCTGGCCCCGCTCTTGGAGGGGGAGATTCGCAGCGCGTATCTCATGACAGAGCCGGATGTTGCGAGTTCTGACGCCACCAATATCGCCATGTCCTGTGTGCGCGACGGGGATCACTATGTGCTGAATGGCCAGAAATGGTGGGCCACGGGGGCCGGTGATCCGCGCTGCAAGGTCTATATCGTGATGGTCAAAACCGGCGGCGATGACCTGCCCAAGCATCAGCGCCATTCGATGATTGTCGTCCCTGCCGATACGCCCGGTATCGAGAAACTGCGCCCGATGCAGGTTTACGGCCATGACGACGCGCCCCATGGGCATATGCATTTCAACTTTGCGGATGTGCGGGTGCCTGCGGAAAACCTGCTCTTGGGTGAAGGGCGCGGGTTTGAGATTGCGCAAGGGCGGCTTGGACCGGGGCGTATTCACCACTGCATGCGCGCGATCGGGCAGGCCGAGGCGGCGCTCGAGATGATGTGCAAACGCAGCCTTGCGCGCGAGGCCTTTGGCAAGCCGCTGGCGCAATTGGGCGCGAATTACGACATCATCGCAGAATCTAGGATCGAGATCGAACAGGCGCGTTTGCTCTGCCTCAAGGCCGCGTGGATGATGGATCAGGGCGACGCGCGCGCCGCCGCCCCTTGGATCAGCCAGATCAAGGTGGTGGCCCCGCGCGTGGCACTCAAGGTGATCGACGAGGCGGTGCAGATGTTCGGCGCGCAGGGCATCTCGCAGGATGTGCCGCTGGCGGCGATGTGGACCCATTTGCGCACCCTGCGTCTGGCCGACGGCCCCGACGCGGTGCATCGCAGACAAGTGGCGCGGGCAGAGTTGCGCAAGCACACGCAGGAAAAGGTCTGATTGGGTGACGGTCGCGCGGTTTTAGGGTTTGGGCGCGCAGAACAATTCGTAGACGACTTCGAGCACCTTGCGAGGCCGGTCATCGGCGAGGCTGTAATAGATGGTCTTGCCGTCACGCCGGGCGGTCACCAGCCCCTCAAGGCGCAAGCGTGATAACTGCTGCGACACCGCAGCCTGACGCGCCGAGAGCAAGGTTTCCAACTCGGTCACGGACCGCTCACCAGACACCAGATGGCAGAGAATCATCAACCGCCCCTCATGGCTTATGGCCTTGAGGAAATTGGCGGCGGTGGTCGCATTTTCGACCATGCGATCCATTTCGGCGGCGTCGAGCGTGTCATCGAGAATGGGAAGCGGCATTTTTCTAGGATCCTGATGCTGATTTGGGTGTATCTAGGTCGTTTTTGCCGGATGTGCAAAACTTGGCCGCATTTGCGCGCGAAAAAGTGAGCAGATGTGGCGCGCAAAGCGCCATCGCTCAGGGGCTCTGCTACAAAATCGAGCGATGCCCTTGCAGCCCCTTGGGCGCAACACTAAGACTCCTTTAGGAACTGACCGGCTATGGTCGGAGTGATTGACAAAGCCTGACGGCAACGGTCGGGCGCAGGACAGGCGGGCTGTAATGAAAGACCCTATGGACATCTACATGAACACCCTCGTGCCGATGGTGGTCGAACAGACCAGCCGGGGCGAGCGGGCGTATGATATTTTCTCGCGCCTGCTTAAAGAGCGGATCATTTTTCTGAGCGGCCCGGTGCATGACGGCATGTCAAGCCTGATCGTGGCACAGCTCTTGCATCTTGAGGCGGAGAATCCGTCCAAGGAAATCAGCATGTACATCAACAGCCCCGGCGGGGTCGTGACCTCGGGACTGTCGATTTATGATACGATGCAATACATCAAGCCCAAGGTCAGCACGCTGGTCGTGGGTCAGGCGGCCAGCATGGGCAGTCTGTTGTTGACCGCCGGCGAGCCGGGGATGCGTTTCTCGCTGCCCAATAGCCGCGTCATGGTGCACCAGCCCTCGGGCGGGTATCAGGGGCAGGCGACCGATATCATGATCCATGCGCGCGAGACGCAAAAGCTCAAGGATCGGTTGAACGAGATTTATGTCAAGCACACCGGCCAGACCCTGAAAAAGGTCGAAGAGGCGCTGGAGCGCGACAATTTCATGTCCCCCGAAGAGGCCAAGGCCTGGGGCTTGATCGACGAGATCGTGGCCAATCGCGACAAGGGCGACGAAGCCGCGAAGTAAACGTGATCCGGCCCAACGGCGGGCCGGATATTTTCGGATTGTGGTGCCATACGGCCTGACTTAAGCTGAAGGGTAGCACAGATCACAGACGAGGCCCCGCGCGGGGCGCATGCACGGCAGACGGCGCAGGGCCCGAAAGGTACGGAATGGCGAATAACTCAGGCGGCGACAGCAAGAACACGCTCTATTGCAGCTTTTGCGGCAAAAGCCAGCATGAGGTGCGCAAACTGATCGCAGGGCCGACCGTGTTCATCTGTGATGAATGTGTCGAACTCTGCATGGATATCATCCGCGAAGAGACCAAGACCGCCGGTATCAAGTCGAGTGAGGGGATTCCCGCACCGCGCGATATCTGCAAGGTGCTGGATGATTACGTGATCGGTCAGGCGCGCGCCAAAAAGGTTCTGTCTGTGGCGGTGCATAACCACTACAAACGGCTGAACAATTCCGGCAAGAGCGATATCGAACTCAGCAAATCCAACATCCTACTGATCGGCCCCACGGGCTGCGGCAAGACCTTGCTGGCGCAGACCTTGGCGCGAATCCTCGATGTGCCCTTTACCATGGCCGATGCCACGACCTTGACCGAGGCTGGTTATGTCGGCGAGGATGTCGAGAATATCATTCTCAAGCTGCTCCAGTCGTCCGAATATAATGTCGAGCGCGCGCAGCGTGGCATCGTCTATATCGACGAGGTTGATAAGATCACCCGCAAGTCCGAGAATCCCTCGATCACGCGCGACGTGTCGGGCGAAGGCGTGCAACAGGCGCTCTTGAAGCTGATGGAGGGCACAGTGGCCGCCGTGCCCCCACAGGGCGGGCGCAAGCATCCGCAGCAGGAATTCCTGCAAGTGGACACGACAAACATCCTCTTCATCTGCGGCGGCGCCTTTGCCGGTCTGGACAAGATCATCGCGCAACGGGGCAAGGGCAGCGCCATGGGCTTTGGGGCTGATGTGCGTGATAATGACGCGCGCGGCGTCGGCGAGATCTTTACCGATCTCGAGCCGGAGGACCTGCTCAAGTTTGGCCTTATCCCTGAATTCGTGGGCCGTTTGCCGGTGATCGCAACGCTGGAAGACCTCGACGAAGAGGCGCTTGTGACGATCCTGACCCAGCCCAAGAACGCACTGGTCAAGCAGTATCAGCGCCTGTTTGAGTTGGAAGGTGCGCAGCTGAGCTTTACCGAGGACGCGCTCAAAGCTGTGGCAAAGCGTGCCATTGCCCGTAAGACGGGCGCGCGCGGTCTGCGCTCGATTCTCGAAGATATCTTGCTCGACACGATGTTTGAATTGCCGAGCATGTCCCATGTCGAGGAAGTTGTGGTCAACGAAGAGGCGGTCAATTCCGATGCCGCGCCTTTGGTCATCTACGCCGAAAGCAAGGGCAAGAAGGAAGGCGCCAGCGCGGGCTGATCCCGCCCGCCGTGCCGACCCAAAATCGAATCAAAAAGCCCGCAACAGTCGTGTTGCGGGCTTTTTGTTGGGGCCCCTGTCCTGTCATGCGGTGTTGCGGGCACTGGACCTTCGCCATCAAATCCGCCATATCGGGATTGAATGATGTCGGAGGGTCGAATGGGCATTCTCAACACCTTGCTGCGCGCCGTTACTTGGTGGAACGGGCAGACACTCAATACGCAGCTCTACACTTGGCGCAATGGCGTCAGGGTGGGTGAGGATGCGCAGGGCAATGTGTTTTACCGCACCCGCGACGACAAGCGCCGCTGGGTAATCTTCAATGGCGAGGCCGAGGCAAGCCGCGTTGATCCCGATTGGCACGGTTGGCTGCATCATACCTATAAAGAGCCGCCGACCGACAAACCACTTGCCCATAAGCCTTGGGAAAAGCCGCATAGCGAGAATCTGACCGGCACGCCGCTGGCCTATGCACCCGCAGGGTCGATCCGCCGCGCAGCGCCCGCAGAGCGGCGCGATTACGAGGCATGGTCACCGGAATAGGGACAGGAAAATGTCTGAGAGTAAAGCCGAGGTTCTGGTTGGCGGCGTGGTTCTGGCTGTCGCAGTCGGATTTTTGATCTATGCGGGCAAGACCACCGGCATGACCACGGGCAGCGCGCGTGAATATCAACTGAGCGCCAGCTTCCGCAGCGCTGATGGCGTCAGCGTGGGCACCGATGTGCGTCTGGCTGGGGTCAAGGTTGGCCGGGTCACGCAGATCGCGCTTGACCCGGAAACCTACCGCGCCAAGACGACCTTTACCGTGCAAGAAGGCATCAACGTGCCCGATGACAGCGCTGTCGCGATTTCCTCTGAGGGGCTGTTGGGGGGCAATTACGTTGAAATCATGCCGGGCGGCTCGCCCTTTGCTGTTGAACCGGGCTCTGAGATCGAATTCACCCAAGGGTCGGTCAGCCTTGTATCTCTGCTGATGAAATTCGTCTCGGGCGGCGAGGGAGAGACGGCGCAATGAGAGCGCTCTGGCTCGCTCTTATGCTCTGTCTAGGCGCGGGCGTGGGAACGGCGCAGGAAGTGGCGGCAGTTGCGCAAGGCGCGTTGTTGCGTGGCCTCGACAAGATCAACGGCAGCGCACAGGATCTGGAACTGGCCAACGGGCAATCGGGCGTGTTTGGCTCGCTCGACGTGGTCTTGGGCGAGTGCCGGTATCCCCAAGACGACCCGGCCGCAGACGCCTATGCCTATCTGACAATTTCCGAACAGGCGGGTGGCGCGGTGATCTTTTCCGGCTGGATGCTGGCCTCTTCTCCGGCGCTGAATGCGTTGGAACATCCGCGCTATGACATCTGGGTCCTGCGCTGCAAGATCTGACGCGGATCAGGATCGAACGCAGGGCGGGTGATATCCGCCTCCTCCTCCATCGCATCCTCCAAAAGCGCGCGATATTGCGTGCGCGGAATTTCCAACGCACCTAGCCGCCCCAGATGCGGCGTGATGAACTGTGTATCGAACAGGCGAAATCCACAGAGGGCAAGATGGTCGGTCAAATGTGCGAGGGCGAGTTTCGACGCGTCGGTGCGCCGTGAAAACATGCTCTCGCCAAAAAAGGCCGCGCCAAGCGCCACGCCATAGACCCCGCCAACCAAGTGCCCCTCTTGCCAGATTTCCAGCGAATGACCATAGCCCTGACGATGCAGTGCCATATAGGCGCGGTGGATTGGCGGGCTGATCCACGTATCGGCGCGGTCGGCGCAACCGCGCAGCACCGCCTCGAAATCACGGTCAAGCGTGGCCTCATAGCGGCCTTGCCGCATCCGGCGCGCCAGCGACCGTGAAATGTGGAACCCATCAAGCGGCAGAATCCCCCGGCGGTGCGGATCAACCCAGAACACCTCGGGATCGTCGCGGCGTTCCGACATGGGAAACACACCAGAGGCATAGGCCTGAAGCAAGAGAGCGGGGGTCAGGGGTGTTGTCATGGGCCTGCGTACTGAACCAAATCGCGCTTAAGGGTTTGCTATCTTTTGTCATGTTACAAGACCAAAGGCGATACAGGCTGATGGGTGTGTGATGACGATCATGGGGTATGGGTTCAAACGGCAGGCGGACGATGACAAAACCGGCGGCTTGAACCGGGCGCAGGCGCGGCATGCGCTGTTGGTGGATAGCTATCGCCATGCGATTGCCGATTCGACGGTGATGCTGATCGGGGCTGGCGATGGGGCATGGTGCTATGCGTTGGCGGCGGCGGGGGCCTTGCAGGTGGTGGGGATCGAAACGGATGCCACCATGGTCGAGCGGTTTGGCCGGCTGCCTGATGTCGGATTGCGCGAGCGGATTGATCTGCGCTGTGCCGATCCGGTCGAGGAAATCCGATCAGAGGTGCGGGCCGGGCGGCAATATGATGTGATTGTGCTTTTTGATCTCTTGGAAAAGGTGGCCGACCTGCATGATCTTTTTGAATTGATCCGGGATCTGCACCCGCGCCTCGTGGTGGTGGATGGCCGATTTGTAGATACCGAAGATCCTGTTCTGTGGATTGACCGCACGCGCGAGGCGGTGGCAGGGCGCGCGCGCCCGGCGCTTGTGCCGGGGCGGGGGGCGGTTGCCATGGTGGCCTATGATACCGGCTTTGATCTTGATTGGATCGACTGGTCCGTGCTCGACCCAGAGGTGCGGATCGGGCTGGAAGATTACTATGTCACAGGGCTGGGAATGCGCGCGAGTTTCACCCTGACCCCGGAAATCACAGCCTGACGGCGCGTGGTGATTCCTCGTCCACACTCAGATCGGGATCATCGTGCCGGTGAGCAGGGCAATATGGGTCTCAACCCCATCCTGCAGCGCATAGACATCCGCCTGCACGATCACAAGGCGACGCCCGGGCTTGATCACCCTGCCACGAGCAATCAGGCGCTCTCCTTGCGCTGGGGCGAGCAGGTTGATTTTCATCTCGGTGGTCAGCACCTCGGCCCCGTCGGGCATCAGGCTGAGCGCGGCATAGCCCGCCGCACTGTCGCCAATGGCAAAGGTCAGACCGGCATGGCCAAAGCCGTGTTGTTGCCGGCTGCCGGGCAGAATGGGGGCCTCGATCACCGTGGCCCCGTCAGAAAGGGCCACAAGACGCGCGCCCAAGGTGGTCATCATCGCCTGCGCCGCAAAGCTGCGGCGAATTTTCTGTTCAATGTCAGGGGACATTTTCCGAGGCTTTCCCATTGTTTATGATGTCACGTTACGTTGACAGTAAATTGAACCACTCTGGCGACGTTAGGTTGGACTAGAGCAATCATGCTGATAAATGCATATGAAATGGGAACGGACAAGGGTGGCACGTTGAACTGGTCTGATCTGCGCCTGCATTTTGTGGATACGTTTTCACTGCTGTTCTCGTCCGTGACATTCTATGTTTGGACGGCCACATTGGGCTTTGCGGTTCTGGCCGGCCCGTTCGGAAGCTATGATACAATGAGCTGGCCGATCCGCACCGCCTATTGGGCTGCGGTCATCACGGCGGCCATCCTGGTTGGCTTTGCTGCCCGGGCGACCATGCGGGCGCTCTTGGGGGGGCGGCATCCGGCGCTTTTCGATCTTGGCGCAAGTTTTCTTGTCGGCATCGCCCTTGGTCCGTTGATCTGGTTTCTGCGCGGCTGGATGGACCCGATTTTGGCGCATGAGGATCTGAACCCGATCAAGATTACCCTCAACAGTTTTCTGATTGCCTGCGGGGTTTTTGTTGTGCGGCGGCAAATCGGTGCCGAGGCGCCGACCAGCTATTGGTCGCAGCCTGCGCCCAAGCCGGAGACGCCGGCGCAAACCCGGTTGCATCGGCGGCTGTCCTGCCCGCCTTTTGCCGAAATACACCGTCTGTCCGCCAATAACCATTATGTCGAGGTGGCAACCAGCGATGGTATCGAAACGCTGCGCTTGCGCCTTGTCGATGCGATCGAAGAGATGGAGCCGGTTGCGGGCATTTGCACCCATCGGTCGCACTGGGTTGCTTTTGCTGCCATCAGCGGCACCGAGCGCGAGAGCGGTGGCAAGATATTCCTGCTGCTCAAGAATGGCGATCGCGTGCCAGTCAGCCGAAAATACCGCCCCAACCTCGAGGCGGCGGGGGTGATCGACAGTCTCGATGCGGTGTTTCAGGCGCGATAAGTGCCGCGGGGCATGGGCACCGCATGGGCCATGGCCCCGGTCAGCACCGCCACCGCATCCCGCCGCATCAGCCCGGTAAGCACCGGATCGTCAGACCAAAGACCGCCGGTATAGGTGCCAAACGCGGGCAGAATGATCCGGTCGCTGTCGATCAAAAAGGCGGGGCGGCTCAGGCTGCGGCCCTTGAGGGCCAGCCGCACCTTGGGGTGATAATGCCCCGAGATTTCACCGCTGTGCCCCGCGCGGGCGATATGGCGAAACAAGAGCGGCGGCACCGGCAGTTCGGCCATATGTGCCCCGCCAAGGTCAATCGGACCCGGATCGTGATTGCCCTCGATCCAGACCCATCGTCGCCCCGCCTGCAATTTGGCGATCCACAGCTTTTCCGCCTCGGGCAGATGCATGGCGGCGGCGCTGTCATCGAAACTGTCACCGAGGCAGATCACCGTTGCCGCCCCAGTGCGGCGCAGATCGCTTTCGAGCCGGGTCAGCGTGTCGCGGGTTTCATAGGGGGGCAGGGGCGGTTCGCCAAGGCGCGCACGCCGTAGCGCCTTGCCCAAATGCAGGTCCGAGACACACAGCAAATTGCGCGCCTCCCAATACAGCGCACCCGAGGGCAAGGCCGTCAACGCCGTTCCAGCGAGGGTGAATCCGTAACCGTTCATGCGGCATTGGTGCCGCTTTGCCGATGAAATGGCAAGACCGTGCTCAGGGTGCAAGACCCGCCGCCGCCAAGAGCCGCGCGCTTTCTTCGGCCAAAAGCCGCTCTTGCGCGGCCCCCTCCACTGGCATGCGTCCCGCTTCAAGGAAGAGTGGCGCCGCAAGCGGGCTGACCCGTGCCAGCCGCCGCAGGGTGATGCGTCCTGCAACGCGCGCCAGCATCTCTTCGATGCGGCCAAAGTCCACCAGCCCGCGCATCGCCTCTTGTCGGGTAATATCGAGCAAAAGATGGTTTGGGTCGTATTTCACCAGCGTGTCATAAAGAATATCCGACGAGAGCGTCGCCTGCCGCCCGTTCTTGCGCGCGCCGGGGGTGTTGCGCTGAATAAGCCCGGCAATCGTGGCCGAGGCGCGAAAAGTGCGCTTCATCACCGCATTGGACATAAGCCAGCTTTCCAGCCCTTCGCGCAGCGCATCGGGGGCAAAGAGGGGGGCCGCATCCGTCACCGGCTCCAGCCCCCAGATCAGCGTGGCGTAATCGGTGGCAACGAAACCCAGCGGCGCAAGGCCCGTCTCCTCCATCCGTTTTGTCACCAAAAGGCCCAGTGTCTGCATCGCGTTGCGCCCGGCAAAGCCGTAGATGCACAGATGTTCGCGCCCGTCATGGGCAAAGCTTTCGATCAGCAGGCTGTCAGGTTCCGGCATTTGCGACACCTGCCGTTGCAGGTGCAGCCAATCGCGCACCGGGGTGGGCAAATCCGGCCAATCGGGGGCCCCGAGCATGTGCAGGATACGTTCTGACAACTGCGTCGAGGTGGCGAATTTGGTGCCCATATAGGTGGCAATCTTGGGCTTGCGGCCGGGATCACGGCTGACCTCAACCACCATTTCACGCAGCGATTCAAAGCGCACGATCTGCCCGCCGATCAGGAATGTATCGCCGGGGGTGAGAGTGGCGGCAAAGCCCTCTTCGATTTCCCCCAAGGGTTTGCCGCCGCGCGTCCGCCGCATCCGCACCTTGAGCGTGTCTGTGTCCTGAATGGTGCCGATATTCATACGAATAAGCCGGGCAGAGCGCGGATCACGCAACTGCCAGAGGCCATCGGTGCGCTGTTGCAGGCGCTGCCATTGGTCATAGGCCCGGAGCGCATAGCCCCCCGTGGCGCAGAATTCGAGACAGGCGTCGAACTCGGCACGCGTCAGCTGCGCATAGGCCCCGGCCCCGATCACTTCGGCAAAGAGCACATCCGCCTCGAACGGCCCCGCACAGGCGCGGATCAGGATATGCTGGCACAGCACATCGCGTGGCCCCGGCCCGCGCGCCTCGCCATCCAGATCGCGGGCGCGCACGGCCTCAAGGGCTGCGCGGCATTCCACCACCTCGAACCGGTTGGCAGGCACCAGACGCGCCTTGGACGGGGCATTGTAGCGGTGATTGGCCCGCCCGATCCGCTGCACAAGGCGTTTGACATTCTTGGGCGCGCCCACCTGAATGACAAGATCGACATCGCCCCAATCCAGCCCCAGATCGAGACTGCCGGTGCAAACCACGGCGCGCAGATCGCCGCGCACCATCGCCGCCTCGACCCGCTCGCGCTGCACCCGGTCAAGGCTGCCGTGATGAATGCCGATGGGCAGCGCGTCGTCATTGGCAAGCCAGAGGTTGTGAAAGAAAATCTCGGCCTGCGCGCGGGTGTTGTGGAAAATCAGCGTCGTCTTGTGCTGTCGCACCGCATCCAGCACGGCGGGAATGGCATAGGCGGCACCGCCCCCGGCCCAAGGGGGCGGCTCCGTGGTCTCCAACATGGCGATATCTGGTTCCGGCCCCGGATCGGCCATGAGGATCGCGCAATCTGACCTGCCCTGCGCCATGTAGCGCGCGAGGGCAGGCGGGTCCTCGACCGTGGCCGACAGGCCCACGCGCCGCATGTCGGGGCAGAGCGCCTGAAGCCGGGTCAGCGCCAGCATGAGCTGATCGCCGCGCTTGCTCTCGGCCAAGGCATGCACCTCGTCGATCACAACGCGCTTCAGGCCTGCAAAAATGCGCGGCGCATCCTCGTAAGAGGTCAGCAGCGCAAGGCTCTCGGGTGTGGTCAACAGGATATGGGGCGGGTCGGCGCGTTGGCGGCGCTTGGTATGGGCAGAGGTGTCGCCGGTGCGATCCTCGATCCGGATGGGCAGGCCCATTTCTGTCACAGGCGTGGTCAGGTTGCGCCGAATATCCGCCGCGAGCGCCTTGAGCGGCGAGATATAAAGCGTGTGCAGCCCGGCGTGATCGCCTGTTGCCAAATCCGCCAAGGATGGCAGAAACCCCGCCAGCGTCTTGCCCCCGCCTGTGGGGGCGATAAGCAGCGTCGCAGGATCATCCGCCCGCGCCAGCATCTCCGCCTGATGCGGGTGAAGCTGCCAGTTGCGGGCAGAAAACCACGTGGCAAGAGGGGCGGGAAGGGCGCACATGACGCCCTATCTAGCGGTGGGCTGCGGCAAAGCAAAGCGGCCTGCTAGAGCGCCGCCTGCGCCGCCAGCCTTGCCGTGATCAGCCCCATGACCCGCGCAATCCCCGCCTCGGGACAATGCCCGGTCAGCCCTGCCGCGGCCTCGGCCAGACTGGTATCCTCGGCGGCCCGTGCAACGCTGGCCAGAAACTGTGCCGCATAGCTTAGGATGTCGGGCGTGCGATCATGGCTCAGCAGGTTTTGCACATGGTCAAGATCGTCGCGGTACGCCAGCGGATCGGGATGGATCACCTCGGCCTGCACCGCATAGGGGCCAAGGGGCCGCCGGTCGGCGGGCACATGGCGCAGCACCTCTTGCTGAAAGATGCCAAGGCTCGCCACCGGCTTGAGCAACAGCCCATCGGCCCCGGCCATGCGCGCCCGCGCCTCGGCCCCGGCATCGCCGCTGGTCGCGAGGATCACCCCCACACGGGGCAATGCGCGGGCAAGCTCGGCAATCAGATCCTCGCCGCGCCCATCGGGCAGGCCCAGATCAACGATCACCACCGACGGGCGGTAGACCTGCAAATGCCGCCGCGCCGAGGTCAGGCAATCGGCGCGCCGGATGCGTGCGCCGCTGCGCAGACACATCAGGCGCAGCGCCTCTGAGGCAAAGCGGCTATCCTCGACCGCCAGAACGGTCATGCCCAAAAGCGGGCGTTGGGCGTTGGGGGTGCGCGGGCGCGCAAGGCTGTCAAGATCGGTCATCGGGCGCATCCTTCTGTCACGACATCCCCGCAGCATGGCCCGATTGTGGTGAACGCAAGGTTAATGCGCGGGTTGCGTCCCCCTGTCGCTTGTCAGTTCCTGCGTTCATCCCCATAACAGGGAAAATTCATGCGAAAGGATTGCCCCATGATCGGACGCCTCAATCATGTTGCCATCGCCGTGCCGGACCTTACCGCCGCCGCCGATCAGTATCGCCATGCGCTTGGCGCGAAAGTGGGCGCGCCGCAGGACGAGCCGGATCATGGCGTGACCGTCGTCTTCATCGAATTGCCCAATACCAAGATCGAATTGCTCTATCCCTTGGGCGAAAACAGCCCGATCCAAGGGTTTTTGGATAAGAACCCCTCGGGCGGGATTCACCATGTCTGCTATGAGGTCGAGGACATCATTGCCGCGCGTGACCATCTGAAATCCACCGGCGCGCGGGTGCTGGGCAGCGGAGAGCCCAAGATCGGCGCGCATGGCAAGCCGGTGCTCTTTCTGCACCCCAAGGATTTCAACGGCTGCCTCGTGGAACTGGAGCAGGTCTGATGGGCGTTACCTCGGCCATCGTGCTCTTTGCTGTGATCTGGTTCATGACGTTTTTCGTCGTGCTGCCGATCCGCATTCAGACCCAAGGGGATCTGGGTCAGATCGTCCCCGGCACCCATGCGGGATCACCCGAACATCACCACCTCAAGAAAAAGGCGTGGATCACCACCGGCATCGCCATCGTGCTGTGGATCATTATCGGTGGCACGATCATTTCGGGAATGATCACGGTGCGCGATCTGGATATGTTCAACCGGATGGCCCCACCCGCCGCGCCTGAGTAGCGTGGAAGATATGGGTAAAGGTGGCCGCGCCCACGATCGGAATAAGCAGGTTCACCAGCGGTATTGAAAGCGGCATCGCCATCAAGACACCAGCCGCCCAAATGGTCAGACGATGTTTCTTTCGCAATGTCTTGGCCCCCGCGCGCCCGACCCGGCGCATGGCGACAAGTTGGAAATATTCCATCCCGAGCAGATAGCCGTTCAAGCCCCAAAAGATGAAAAGCGCAAAGGGCGTGAAAAGCGCGTAGAGAAACAGCGCCACAATATTCGCACCGATGATGACGCCCAAAAAGTTGATCGTGTCGCGCAGCGCCTCACCAAAGGGCACGATGCTGGCTGGGGGCAGGTGCGGATAATGCCGGTCCTCCACCGCCTGCGCCACAGTATCGAGAAACATCGAGGTGATGGCAGAGGCGACCGGCACCATCAGGAATACCGACAGAACGATCATCAGCAGGAACGACGCGCCGCTCAAAAGATCGCCCAGCCATGTCACCTCGCCGAGCAGTGGCAGGGTGGTGCTGTCGCCCACAGCCACCTGAATGAGCCAGAGCACACCAGCATAGGCCGCGATCAGCAGGGCCAGCGTCAGACCCACTCCCAAGAACAGCACCTTGCGAAAGCGCGGGTCGCCGATCTGACCCAAAGCCTTGAAGAAACTGGCGAAAATCATTCCGAAATCCAAGTGGTGATGGTGTCGATGTCTGGGCGCGGTCGCTCGGGCGGGGCGGCCCCTTCGGTGCCGATATGGAGAAAACCGGCGATACGCTCGTGTTCGGTCAGCCCAAGGGCGGTCTGCGCGAAACCCCGGTCATGGCTGGGCCAACCGCTCAGCCAATTGGCCCCCCAACCTGCGGCAAGGGCAGCATTCAAGAGGCTAAGACAGACGCAGGCCGCCGAATAGGTCTGTTCGATCGCCGGAATCTTGTCCGAGGGTTTCGGGCTCTCGATCACGGCAACCGCCAGATGCGCATCGGCGAATTGCGTCTCGGCCTTGGCGATATCCTCGGGGGATTTGCCCAGCCGCGCGCCTGCTTCGGCCACCAGCCCCGCCAGCCGCACGAGGGCCGCGCGTTCCAGCACGATCAGGCGCCACGGCTCCAGCTTGCCGTGGTCGGGCACGCGGGTGGCTGCGGCCAAGAGCGGGCGCAGGGCGTCGCTGTCGGGCACCGGCAGCCCCAGCGTCTTGGCTGGGCGCGAGCGGCGCGACAGCAGAAAATCAAGGGCGGCGGGATTGGGCGTGGGCATCGGTGTCTTTCTCCTGCAAGGCCCCCCACATGTCGGCAAGCGCGCGCCCGGGGTCAAGCCCCGATGCTGCAAATCCTCTTGGACAGGCTCAAGCCAGCCGCTATTGCGGTGCCATGGACATCCCCGACCTCAGCGCATTGGCCCAGCCCGGCACCACCCTTACCCTGCGGGTCACGCCCAAGGCCGCGCGCAATCGCATCGTTGCAGAGGATGACGTGCTGCGGGTCTATGTCACCACCGTGCCCGAGGATGGCAAGGCCAATGCCGCCGTTCAAAAACTCTTGGCCAAGGCGCTGGGCGTGCCAAAATCGCGCCTGACCCTGCTGCGCCGTCACACCAGCCGGGACAAGGTGTTTCAGGTCGACTGACGCTTGCCCGGCATGCCCGCCACCTGCACCCGTGTTCCCCAACCAATACAGTTTTCAGCCAGAGGTGCCGGCAAGGGGCGGTCGGTAAAGACCTGATCGACATCGCGAATAGACCCAAGCCGCACCGGCGCACTGCGCTGGAATTTTGAGTGATCGGCGACCAGAAACACCTCGCGCGAGCGGTTGAGCAGGGTCTGGCCCACCACCACCTCTTGAATGTCGAAATCGAGCATGTCGCCGTCCTCGTCCAGCGCGGAACATCCCAGGATCGCGTAATCGAACTTGAAATTCTCGATGGTGCGCGCGGTCAGATTGCCGACCAAGCCATTGTCGGATCGCCTGAGCGCGCCGCCTGCCACGACAATCTCGCAATCCTTGTTGGTCAGCAGGATTTGCGCCACGTTCATATTGTTGGTGACGACCATGAGGTTGCGATGATCCATCAATTCGCGCGCCACCGCTTCGGTCGTGGTGCCGATGTCCAGAAAGACCGAGGCATTATGTGGAATAGCCGCCGCACAGGCGCGGCCAATTGCGGCCTTGGCAGGCTCATTGAGGCGGCGGCGTTCCTCGTACAGGATATTGGACACGCCAGACGGCAGGATTGCGCCGCCATGCACGCGCTCCAGCTTGCCCGCATTGGCAAGTTCGGTCAGGTCGCGGCGGATGGTTTGAACGGTGACATCAAAGCGTTCTGCGAGATCCTCGACCGTAACCTTGCCTTCGGCGCGGGCAATTTCGAGAATGTCGGGTTGGCGAAAGCTCTGGGACATGGCGGGCCTTGATCGGTTACAGGTTCGATTATGTTCGTTTTGGGGATCTCTGCAAGCAAAGCCTCCGCCGCGCTGCGGCATGGCGGACGAATCGACAGCCCGGATCGCCTGCTGGCGCGGTGTTGGGTGGCAAAATCCGTTCGTTCGCCCGTTGAAGTGAGGTGGGTTTGGAAAATTATTGAATAAAATCAATAGGTGTATTTTAAAAAGAAACAAAACGAACATTCATTCTTGACCGATGTGGTTAAAAAATGGTTCGTTTGCGCTCATCTTACGGTGGGAGGGGTGCGTGTCGCAGGGCCGCGGGAACACAGTGATCGACCTGTTCGTCATCGGCGGCGGCATCAACGGCTGT
Organism: Roseovarius mucosus; assembly: GCF_002080415.1. Classification (NCBI taxonomy): domain Bacteria; kingdom Pseudomonadati; phylum Pseudomonadota; class Alphaproteobacteria; order Rhodobacterales; family Roseobacteraceae; genus Roseovarius; species Roseovarius mucosus. The sequence goes on from NZ_CP020474.1 coordinate 2,792,754, forward strand.
GGCATCGCCCGTGATGCGGCGGGGCGTGGATTGCGGGTCGAACTGGCCGAGATGAACGATCTCGCTTGGGCCACGTCAAGCGCGTCGACCAAGCTTTTCCATGGCGGCCTGCGCTATCTCGAGTATTTCGAAATCCGGCTGGTGCGCGAGGCGCTGATCGAGCGCGAAACGCTGCTGCGTGCGATGCCGCATATCAGCTGGCCCATGCGCTTTGTTCTGCCCTACCACCGCGATATGCGGTTCGAGGGCGAAACGCCGACCTCTCGCATCCTCAATCTGGTCATGCCATGGATGAAGGGGCGGCGGCCCGCTTGGCTGATCCGTCTGGGGCTGTTTCTCTACGATCATCTTGGGGGCCGGAAAATCCTGCCCGCGACCTCTACGCTTGATCTGCGCAAGACGCCCGAGGGCGCGCCGCTCAAGGACAAGTTCACCCGCGCCTATGAATATTCCGACTGCTGGATCGAGGATAGCCGCCTTGTCGTGCTCAATGCACGCGATGCTTCGGCGCGTGGTGCCCGCATCCGCACCCGCACCCGCGTGCAATCAGCCGAGCGTGCGGGCGATCTGTGGCAGGTAACGCTCAAGGATCAGGAAACCGGTATCACCGAGGTGGTGCAGGCACGCGCGCTGGTCAATGCCGCCGGACCTTGGGTCAAGGATGTGATCTCGGGCACGCTGCGCCTTAATTCTGCCGAGGGGGTGCGGCTGGTGCGTGGCAGCCATATCGTGACGCACCGCCTGTTTGACCATGACAAATGCTATTTCTTTCAGGGCACCGATGGGCGGATCATCTTTGCCATCCCCTATGAGGGGGATTTCACCCTGATCGGCACCACCGATGCCGAACATGGGCAGGCCGATAGCCGCCCGGAATGCACACCGGAAGAGGCTGAGTATCTCTGCCGCTTTGCATCCGAGTATTTCCAGACGCCCGTGACACGCGCCGATATCGTCTGGACCTATTCGGGCGTGCGCCCGCTTTATGACGACGGGGCCAAATCCGCCACCGCCGCCACCCGCGACTATGTGCTGACATTGGCCGAGGGGCCGGGCGCGCCGCTTTTGAACATCTTTGGCGGCAAGATCACCACCTACCGCAAATTGGCCGAGGCAGCGCTGGCCAAACTGCGGCCCTTCTTTCCAGAGGCGGGCGCGGATTGGACCGCAGGCGTCGCCCTGCCGGGGGGTAATTTCCCCGTTGACGGGTTTGACTCGCTGACAGAGAGTCTGCACCGGGCCTATCCGTTTCTGACGGCGGCAGGGGCGCGCCGCTTGGTGCGCGCCTATGGCACCGAGGCGCAGGATATTCTGGGCCAAGCGCGCGAAGCAGCCGATCTTGGCCCCGATTTCGGGGCCGGTTTGACCGGGGCCGAGGTGCGTTGGCAGATGGACCATGAATACGCCCGAACGGCGGCGGATGTGGTCTGGCGGCGCACCCGTCTGGGCCTCAAGATGACCGAGGCGCAGATTGCAGCGCTCGACGACTGGATGCAGCACGAGCGCGGCCTTGATCGGGCTGCCCCCGTGGCTGCCAAGGGATAACGGAGGGATCGACCGCATGGCGCTGACACTCAAGGGGGTATCGAAACGTGTGAACGGGCAGGTGCATATTCACCCGACCGATCTCACGCTCGAGGCTGGCACGATGAACGTGCTTCTGGGCCCGACCCTCTCGGGGAAAACCTCGCTCATGCGCTTGATGGCGGGGCTTGATGTGCCTGCAACAGGCCGCATTCTGTGGAACGGCGCGGATGTGACGGGGATGCGCGTGCAGGATCGCCGCGTGGCCATGGTCTATCAGCAATTCATCAACTACCCGTCGATGACCGTCTACGACAACATCGCCTCGCCCCTGCGCCTGATGGGCAAATCCAGCGCCGAAATCGACGCAGCGGTCAAGAAAACCGCCGACCTCATGCAATTGTCCCCGATGCTGGCGCGCAAACCGCTAGAGCTGTCCGGCGGCCAGCAACAGCGCTGCGCGCTGGCCCGCGCGCTGGTCAAAGAGGCGGGGCTGGTGCTGCTGGATGAGCCGCTGGCAAATCTTGATTACAAGCTGCGCGAGGAATTGCGCGCGGAGATTCCCAAGATTTTCGAGGCTGCTGGCAGCATCTTTGTCTATGCCACAACCGAGCCGGAAGAGGCGCTGCTTTTGGGCGGCAATACCGCAACCCTGTGGGAGGGGCGTGTCACGCAGTTCGGCCCCACGCCGCTGGTCTACCGCCAACCGCGCGATGCCACGACCGCGCGCGTCTTTAGCGATCCGCCGATGAATTTCCTCAGCGTCACCAAGACCGGCAACCGCATCCTCTTTGGCGATGGGCAATCGGCCGAGGCGCTGGGCAGCATGGCCGCTCTGGCGGACGGCACCTATACGGCGGGTTTCCGGCCCAATCATCTGGAACTTGATCGGCATACCGCCGATGCGCTGACCTTTGACACACGCCTCAACGTGACCGAGATCACCGGGTCAGAAACCTTTGTGCATCTGGATCACCATGGCGAGCGCTGGGTGGGTCTTATCCACGGGGTGCGCGATCTGAAACTGGGGGCGGCGTTGCGGGTCTATCTTGATCCGTCGCATGTCTATGTATTCGGGGCAGATGGCGCGCTGGTCGCACCCGCGCCCTATGCCGAGGCGGCGTGAGGGGGAACCATGGCCAAGATCACGCTTGATAATCTCGCGCATAGCTACCTCTCGCGCCCCGCGTCCGAGGCGGATTTCGCGCTCAAGGAACTCAATCACGTCTGGGGCGATGGCGAGGCTTACGCGCTCTTGGGGGCGTCAGGCTGTGGCAAGTCCACGCTGCTCAACATCATTTCAGGCCTCTTGCGCCCTAGCCAAGGCCGTATCCTCTTCAACGATCAGGACGTCACCGATCAGGCCACCGCCGCGCGCAACATTGCGCAGGTGTTCCAGTTTCCGGTGGTCTATGACACCATGACCGTGCGCGACAATCTCGCGTTTCCGCTGCGCAATCGCGGGGCAGAGGCGTCTTATATCGCCGAGCGGGTTCAAACCATCGCCCGCATGATCGGGATGGAGGCAGAGCTAGGCCGCAAGGCGCGCGGCCTTACAGCAGATGCCAAGCAGAAAATCAGCCTTGGGCGCGGCATGGTGCGCGAAGACGTCAACGCGCTTCTCTTCGATGAACCGCTGACGGTGATCGACCCGCATATGAAATGGGAACTCAGAACGCAGCTCAAGGCGCTGCATCACGAGTTTGGCCATACGATGATCTACGTCACCCACGATCAGACCGAGGCGCTGACCTTTGCCGACAAGGTGGTGGTCATGCATGACGGTCGAGTCGTGCAGATGGGCACCCCACAGGAACTCTTTGAGCGGCCAGAACATACATTCGTGGGCTATTTCATCGGCTCGCCGGGCATGAACCTGCTCGACGCGCAGGTGATGGGCAACAAGGCCGTGGTGCAGGGCGTCGAAATCCCGCTGGGTGCCGACTATGCCCGCCCCACAGGCCGGGTGCAAATCGGTGTGCGGCCGGAATTCGTGCGTCTGACGGCGGGGCCTGATGGCCTGCCAGTGACCGTGCGGCGGATCGAGGATGTGGGCCGTCACAAGATCGTCCGCTGCGAATTGGCCGGGGTTCAGATCAACGCCATTGCCGCCGAGGGCGCGCTGATTTCACCCGAAATGACGCGCCTCACCTTTGATCCGGCGGCGATCAACGTCTATGCCGATGACTGGCGCGTCACGCCGAAATCTCAGGCGCAGGAGGCCGCGTGATGGAGAAGACCGTCAATCAAAAGGCATGGTTCCTTGTCCTGCCTGTGCTGATCCTCGTGGCGTTCTCTGCCGTGATCCCGCTGATGACCGTGGTCAACTATTCGGTGCAGGATACCTTTGGAAACAACCAGTTCTTCTGGGCGGGGCTGGAGTGGTTCGAAGAAATGCTCGCCTCGGAACGCATGTGGGACGCGCTGCAACGGCAGGCGATCTTTTCCGCGATCATCCTTGCCATCGAGGTGCCGCTGGGCATTCTGGTGGCGCTCAATATGCCCAAGCGCGGCATCTGGGTGTCGGTCTGCCTTGTGCTCATGTCCTTGCCGCTCTTGATCCCGTGGAACGTGGTGGGCACCATTTGGCAAATCTTTGGCCGGGTCGATATCGGCCTCTTGGGGCATACGCTGGCGGCGCTGGGGGTGGACTATAACTATACTCAGGATGCGGTGGATGCTTGGGTGACGCTGATCGTGATGGATGTCTGGCACTGGACATCGCTGGTCGCCCTTCTGGCCTATGCCGGGCTGCAATCTATCCCCGACGCCTATTATCAGGCCGCCAAGATTGATCAGGCCAGCCGCTGGGCCGTGTTCCGCTATATCGAATTGCCCAAGATGACGGGGGTGCTGATGATCGCCATCCTCCTGCGCTTCATGGACAGTTTCATGATCTATACCGAGCCTTTCGTGGTCACGGGCGGCGGTCCGGGCAATGCCACGACGTTCCTCTCCATCGACCTCGTGAAAATGGCGCTCGGGCAGTTCGACCTCGGCCCAGCCGCCGCCTTTTCGATCATGTATTTCCTCGTGATCCTGCTGATTTCATGGGTGTTTTACACCGTCATGGTCAATCTCGACAAACGGGAGGGCAAGTGATGGCCGATCTGACCGCGACCCGCAGCACCACACGTGGCCTTGCCCTGCCGCGCGTCAACGTGGTGATGGTGCTTTACCTCGTGTTCCTGCTCTTGCCGATCTATTGGCTCGTGAACATGAGCTTCAAGACCAACGACGAGATCCTTGGCACCTTCTCGCTCTGGCCGCAGAGCCCGACGCTGGCGAATTATGCCACCATCCTCACCGATGCCAGCTGGTATATGGGCTATGTCAATTCGCTGATCTATGTGGTGATGAACACGGTTCTGTCGATTGCCGTGGCCCTGCCTGCCGCCTATGCGTTCTCGCGCTATAGTTTCTTGGGCGACAAACATCTCTTCTTCTGGCTTTTGACCAATCGGATGGCTCCGCCTGCGGTCTTTGCGCTGCCGTTCTTTCAGCTTTATTCAAGCGTGGGGTTGTTTGACACGCATATCGCCGTGGCGCTGGCGCATTGCCTCTTCAACGTGCCGCTGGCCGTGTGGATTCTAGAGGGGTTCATGCGCGGCGTCCCCAAAGAGATCGACGAGACCGCCTATATCGACGGCTATTCCTTTGGGCGGTTTTTCGTCAAGATTTTCATGCCGTTGATTGCATCGGGCGTTGGGGTGGCCGCGTTCTTCTGCTTCATGTTCTCATGGGTGGAATTGCTCTTGTCCCGCACGCTGACCAGCGTCGATGCCAAGCCCATCGCCGCCACCATGACGCGCACGGTGTCGGCAAGCGGTCTCGATTGGGGCGTGCTCGCGGCGGCAGGGGTGCTCACCATCGTGCCGGGCGCGCTCGTGATCTATTTCGTGCGGAACTACATCGCCAAGGGCTTCGCCCTAGGCCGCGTCTGAGGGAGGACTAAACATGGACTGGATGGCTTGGACACTCCCCACCGCGATCTTCTTCGGGGTCATCGCGGCGCTGCTCATCACCTTCACGGTGCTGGCGATCAAATTCCCCGAAACCCCGCGTGTTGGCATCCTCAGGATCGAGACGACGCGCGGCGATCGTCTTTTCATCACGCTTCTCGGCTCGGCCTTTCTCAACCTGGCCTGGCTCGGAATTGTCGGCGCGAACCAGCCTTATGCGCTGATCCTCTGCCTGATCTATGCCGCGGCGGTGTTTCGCTGGGTTTAGACCGGGATCAATCACCAACAAAGTTCACCTAGGGAGGGAAACCATGAACTTTCGAATGAAAACAACCACCGCGCTGGTGTCGCTGGGCCTGATGGCCTCGCCTGCCTTCGCCGATATGGAGGCGGCAAAGGCGTTTCTTGATGCGGAAATCGGCGATCTGTCGTCGCTTACCCGCGCCGAGCAAGAGGCGGAAATGCAGTGGTTCATCGACGCCGCTCAGCCCTTTTCCGGCATGGAAATCAAGGTTGTGTCGGAAACCATCGACACGCATAGCTACGAATCCAAGGTGCTGGCACCCGCCTTTACCGCCATCACCGGCATCAAGGTCACGCATGACCTCATCGGCGAAGGCGATGTGGTCGAAAAACTGCAAACCCAGATGCAGTCGGGCGAGAATATCTATGACGGCTATGTCAACGACAGTGACCTTATCGGCACCCATTGGCGGTATCAGCAGGTGCGCAACCTGACCGACTGGATGGCAGGCGAGGGCGCGGATGTGACCAGCCCGACGCTCGATATCGACGATTTCGTGGGCCTGTCGTTCACCACCGGCCCCGATGGCAAGGTCTATCAACTGCCAACCCAGCAATTCGCTAACCTTTACTGGTTCCGCTACGATTGGTTCAACGACGACAAGAACAAGGCCGATTTCAAAGAGAAATACGGCTATGATCTGGGCGTTCCGGTCAATTGGTCGGCCTATGAGGATATCGCCGAATTCTTTACCGGCCGTGACCTCAGCCATTTGGGCGTCGAGGGCGAAGTCTTTGGCAACATGGACTATGGCAAGAAAGACCCCAGCCTTGGCTGGCGCTATACCGACGCGTGGATGTCCATGGCCGGGATGGGCGACAAGGGTGAACCCAACGGCCTGCCGGTCGATGAATGGGGCATCCGTGTGAATGAAAATTCGCAGCCTGTGGGGTCCTGTGTCGCGCGTGGCGGTGCCACCAACAGTCCTGCGGCGGTCTATGCCGTCACCAAGGCGATTGAGTGGCTTCAGAAATACTCGCCCCCTGCCGCCGCTGGCATGACCTTCTCTGAGGCGGGCCCAATCCCCGCGCAGGGCAACGTTGCGCAACAGATGTTCTGGTACACCGCCTTTACCGCAGCCTCGGTGAAACCCGACCTGCCGGTGATGAACGAAGACGGCACGCCGAAATGGCGCATGGCCCCCAGCCCACATGGCGTTTATTGGGAAGAGGGCATGAAAGTGGGCTATCAGGATGCCGGTAGCTGGACCCTGATGCAATCCACCCCCGTCGACCGTGCCAAAGCGGCGTGGCTCTATGCGCAGTTCGTGACCTCGAAAACCGTGGATGTGAAAAAGGCCCACACCGGCCTCACCTTCATCCGCGAGTCGACGATCCAGCACGACAGCTTTACCGAGCGCGCCGACAAGCTGGGCGGCCTTGTGGAATTCTACCGCTCACCCGCGCGCGTTCAGTGGTCGCCCACCGGCACCAACGTGCCCGACTATCCGAAACTGGCACAGCTTTGGTGGCAGAATATCGGCGATGCCATGTCGGGTGCCAAAACCCCGCAAGAGGCGCTTGATGCGCTCTGCGCGGATCAAGAGCGCGTGCTTGAGCGGCTTGAGCGCGCTGGCATCCAAGGCGACATCGGCCCGAAACTCAACGAGGAAATGGACCCCGAGCATTGGCTGAGCCAGCCCGGTGCCCCCAAGGCCAAACTTGAGAACGAAGACGAAGAGCCGGTCACCATCGCCTATGACGAGTTGATCAAGTCCTGGCAGTAAGTGAAATGCATCGGGGCGCGTGCCGCGCGCCCCGGACCTTTCCGTCATCCTCGGGTCAAGCCTGAGGATGACGGGGTAGGGCGATCCTAGGGTCAAGCCCGAGGATGACCACTCAAACCTACGGACCCACTCTCATGACCCATATCCTCGCTATCGACCAAGGCACCACGTCGAGTCGCGCGATCCTGTTCGATGCGCAGATGCGCATCACGGCCACGGCACAAGAGGAATTCGCCCAGCATTTTCCGCAATCGGGCTGGGTCGAGCATGACGCGAATGATCTGTGGTCGACCACAGCGGGCACCTGCCGCGCGGTGATCGAAAAGGCCGGGCTGACCGGGGCCGACATCGCCGCCATCGGCATCACCAATCAACGCGAGACAACGGTGGTCTGGGATCGCCACACCGGGCAGGCCATTCACCGCGCGATTGTCTGGCAAGACCGGCGCACAGCAGAGTATTGCGCCGAATTGCGCGCCGCAGGCAACGAACCGATGGTGGCCGGGCGCACCGGGCTTTTGCTTGATCCTTATTTTTCCGGAACAAAACTGCGCTGGATTCTCGATCATGTCGAGGGCGCGCGCGCCCGCGCCCAAGCGGGCGATCTGCTTTTTGGTACCGTCGATAGCTATCTTATCTGGAAACTCACCGGCGGTCGCGTGCACGCAACCGACGCCACAAATGCCGCGCGCACCCTGCTTTACGATATCCGCAAAGGGCGCTGGAGCGCAACGATCTGCGATCTCTTGGGCATCCCGATGCAAATGCTGCCTCAGGTGCGCGACAGCGCCGATGACTATGGCCACACCCGCGCCGATCTCTTTGGCCGCGAAATCCCCATTCGCGGTGTGGCGGGCGATCAGCAGGCGGCCACTGTGGGGCAGGCGTGCTTCAAGCCGGGGATGCTCAAATCCACCTATGGCACCGGCTGTTTTGCACTGCTCAACACGGGCGATACGCCGGTTGTCTCGCAAAACCGGCTGCTCACCACCATTGCCTATCAATTGGATGGCAAGCCGACCTATGCGCTCGAAGGCTCGATCTTTGTCGCGGGGGCCGTGGTGCAATGGCTGCGCGACGGGCTCAAGATGATCCGCCACGCCAGTGAAACGCAGCCCCTCGCCGAACAGGCCGACCCCAATCAAACAGTCGTTCTGGTGCCTGCGTTTACCGGGCTTGGCGCGCCCTATTGGCGGCCTGACTGTCGGGGGGCGATCTTTGGGCTTACCCGCAGCACCGGGCCTGCGGAACTGGCCCGTGCGGCGCTGGAAAGCGTGGGGTTCCAGACCCGCGATCTCTTGCGGGCGATGCGCGATGATTGGGCCGGGCACGGGGCCGATGCGGTATTGCGGGTGGATGGCGGAATGAGCGCGTCTGACTGGGCCATGCAGTTCCTGTCAGACATTATCGACGCGCCTGTGGATCGTCCGCAAGTGCTGGAAACCACCGCGCTTGGGGCGGCTTGGCTGGCGGGGATGCAGATCGGTCTATACCCCGATCAGGCCGGATTTGCCGATACTTGGGCATTGGAACAGCAGTTTCTGCCAAAGATGTCGACCGAGCTGCGCACCGCCAAGGTTGAGGGTTGGACACGCGCGGTTTCGGCCACACTCGCCTTTTAGTTGTTCTAACCTTCTGCTCAGGTTACAGTCTTTCACGAGAGATTTTACTCTCGTGACACGTCTCATATTGTGATCAAGGCCGCCAAAGACTAGGTTCTCGACAAAGGAATGTATTTCCTGTTTCCCAAGGAGTTGCCATGACCGCCCCGGTCAGCGTCATTGTCCCGGCCAGAAACGAGGCGCAAACCATTGCCCGCGTCGTGTCGGTGCTTGCGGATATGCCGGATGTGGGCGAGGTCGTGGTGGTCGACAACGGCTCGACCGATGCGACGGCAGAATTGGCGCGCGGGGCGGGTGCGACAGTTATCTCAGAGACACAAACCGGCATGGGCCACGCGGTGCGCGCAGGTGTCTCCGCCGCCCGCCATGACTGGGTGATGAAGGTCGATGCCGATCTCGACAGGTTCGACACTGATCTGTTTGCTCAGATGCCCGCTGCCCGCGGCCCCGGTGTGGGCTTGATCAAGGGGGCGTGGCACGACCCCGCCGATAACATGCCGATGACCCGCCTTTTGGTGCGGCCGGCCCTGCATCAGATGTTTCCGGGCTTGTCGCATCTGCGCGCACCCAATTCCGGGCTCTATGTCTTTGATCGGTCTCTGATCGCCTACAACGGTCTCGCGACTGATTACGCGGTCGATCTTGATATCATGCTGCGGGTGCATGCGGCGGGGTATGACGTGGCCGAGGTGGATATTGGCCGCATCGTCCACGACACCCGTGATGTCACGCATTACAATGGCATGGCTGAACAGATCTTTGCCTTTTTCCTCAGCCGTCAGCCCCGGATGCTGACCCGCGAGATGGTTGTTCTGGCGCAGGACGGTGCGCAGGTGATCCATCACGCGCTGGGGACCATTGGCCACCGGCTTGCAGCAGGGGTGCGCGTCACGGTCTATCTTGAGGATATGAACGCTCTTGGGTCGCGCGTGCTGCACGAACTGCTTGGGGCCTATCCCACCGTCCGGGTGCTGCCGCTTGACGACAGGTCTGCATTCTCTGCCCATGCCAATGCCACCGGGCTGTGTGTGCTGGCCCCCTATCCCCGCGCAGGCGGGGGATCGGCCCTGTCAGAGGCGGTTGCTCTGTTTGAGGCGAACCATGATCACCTGCCCGGCGCTGTCTGGTTGATGCCAGTCCATGACGCCGGACGCGAGATCACTGGCTTTGCACCCGATATGCTGCCTGAGGTGGCGGATGGGCTGGCGCTCAAGCAAGCCGCGCTTGGTGCGTTGGGGGTCTCTATTCCGCCGCTTGCCGGTCTCGCCCGCGAACTTTTTCAGAGCTATGCCTCCCTGCCTGATGCCCTGCGTCCCGCCTATGGGTCGCTTGCCGGGCACCGTCACCCTTCGGTCGGGAATTTCTGACAGCCGATCTTGCCTGCCGAAAAAGTGCAAAACGCCCCGTGACAATCGGGGCGTTTGCCTTTGAGCCCGTCCTCAGACCCCTTTGAAGTTTACCGCGCCCTCATGTTCCAGCGCGCGCTCCTGCGCCTGCTTGCGCATCGTGTCATCCTCGCGACGGCGGCGGCGCAGGCGGCCATACTGGCCGATGCCCACCGCCAAAAGGATGATTGCGCCGCCGGGGATCAGCCCCGGTCCGGGGTCTTCGCCCAGCATCACCATCGCGATCAGAATTGCCGCCAGCGGCGAAAATGACGTGGCCAATGACACATCACCCGAGCGCGCATATTTAAGCCCGAACGCCCAGGCGAATTGCCCGCCCATGATCACCACCACCGCATAGATCCAAACCCATTGCCAGACCACCGGATCAAACACATCCTGAAAATGGTTCGGACCAAACAGGTATAGGGCCACAAAGAAATAGACCGTCGTGCCCACCGCCGTGCGGTAGATCGCGAAAATCCCCATAGGAATGTCGCGCAGACCTGTGCGGGCAATCAAAGTCGAGGCAATATAGGACAGCGTCGCCAAAAGCGCGCCAATCTCGCCCTTGCCAAGGTTGAGCGATGTGCCCTCACTGTTCATCAGGATCATCACCGCCGCCCCGCAAAGCGCCACCAGACCGGCAACAAAGGCCCAAGGCTCGAACTCCTCGCGCAAGACCAGCCAGGCCGCCAGCAAAAAAAGTGGCGGTTCGATCCGGCCCATCAACACAACATTCGTGACCGTGGTATGCTCCAGCGCGTAAAAGAACAGCCCCGGTGTCAAAGCGGAAGAAAAGAACGCCGAAAGCGTCAGGATCGCCCAGTTTTTCCGTGTCAGCGCGCGCAGGTTCTCAAAAGTCCAGTCGCGCCAGAACATGAAAACCATCGGCACCATCGACATGAGCGAGCCGACAAACAGCAGGTTGCAATAGGTGATGACATTGCGCCCCATCACGAGGTTCTGTGATCCGATATCGGCCAACAGCGAGACGAGGGAATTTGACGAAGCATAGATCAACACCGCCACCCAAGCGAGCGTGGCACCCATCATGACCTTGGAGGCATCGGGAACAATCTGTGTGCTGGCGTTAGTCATGGCGCGCTCCTGAACCGTGATACCGAAACCTGACTTTACCTTGCGCCCTAACCGTGATTGGTGCAATCCACGCCCGCGCACAGATGGTCACGTTCCTCTGATGGCCGCGAAATATTGTTTCAACGACGGCGCGCGGGTCACGCTTGCGTGGGAAACGGTGAAAATTCTCGTGATTTCTGTTGTAAATCACGGCGCGGGAGGCAAGTTTGCGCACCATCGGGCCATGTGCCCCCCTGATCCCCAAGGGACATTTCCATGACCGCCCCCTCTGATACGCCTACCTCCGGCTTTGTCACCATCTTTGACGACACCTATGATCAGCCCGATTGTCGGGCCTATTTCCGCATGATGGACCGGCTGGGCTATCGCAACCAACATCACGCGGTTGCGGGGTTTCGGGCCGGCCTGGCGGAAATGATGCGCCTGCGTGGTCTTGAGCAGGCAAGGATCGTTGATTTCGCCAGCAGCTATGGCATCGTTTCCGCACTCATGGCCCATGAGCTGAGCCTCGAACAGGTGTTTGCCCGCTACCGTCAGCCGGTGTTCGACAGCGCGTCTTCCGCAGAGGTGATTGATTTGGATCGCGGCTGGCTGTCGGGGCTGCGCCGCCCTGCGCCCGCATTGCATGTCACCGGCATTGACGTGATGCCCAACGCGGTTGCCTATGGGCGCGCGGTTGGCCTCTTTCAATCCGGCTTTGTCGAGGATCTGGAACGTGCAGAACCATCCGAGGGGCTTGGCCGGGAACTGGCGCGCTGTGACATGATCGTTGAATGCGGCTCTGTTGCCCAGCTTATGCCCCGCGCGCTCGACCGGATGCTGGCGGCTTGCGGCCCGGTCAAGCCTTGGGTCATGACGTCGCCCATCCGGGGCAACGAGCGGCCCGAGGCAACAGAGGTGCTGCGCGCCCACGGTCTTGTGGTTGAACGTCTGCCGATCCCGGCCTTTATCCACCGCCGATTTGAAAGCCCCGAGGAACAGGCCCGTGCCATCGCCAATGCGCAGGCCGCAGGGCATGACACCGAAGGCGTGGAAACCACCGGTCACTTCCACGCGCAGATCCTTCTGGCGCGTCCCGAGGCAGAATGTACCGACCCCGCCGACTGGTCGATGCCCCTAGACGTGCCGCCCATGGCGGATGGCGCGGCCCCTGCCGATCTTTGAGGTGCAGGCCTCTATCGACAGAGTTGAGGGTTTTCGATATGTCTTGTAAGACTTAACGAAAATTTGGCATACCCGCATCATGACACAGCCAGAGCCACCCAGCCTTCGGATTCGTATCGTCTTTGGTGACGAGGCAATGCTGGGCCCCGGCAAGGCCGATCTGTTAGAGCGTATTCGCGATACAGGCTCCATCGCCGCTGCCGGGCGCAGCATGTCCATGAGCTATAAACGCGCTTGGATGTTGGTGGAGTCCATGAATGCAGCCTTTCGCGAACCGCTTGTAGACTCGAGCCGAGGGGGCGCCAAGGGCGGCGGTGCCCATCTGACCGACACAGGCATCGAAGTGTTGGCCCAGTATCGCAAACTTGAGGATATCATGGCCGAGGCCGGGGCCGCACGGATTGCTGCGATCCAATCCTTGCTTAGGGATATTCCCGGTGGAAAATAACGCTTGCCTCTGATCCCCCGCCTTGCGATATGTTTTTGGAACCATATCAGCGCAGGGAAACAGGGATGATCCGGCCAAAACCTCCAATCACGTTAGCCGCTTGCCTGCTTGCCCTTGCGCCCATCCTCGCAACCACCGCCCGCGCCGACACCGTCACTGTCTTTGCCGCCGCCAGCCTGACCACTGCCTTGGCCGAGATCGAGGCAGGGTTCGAGGCGGCCAGCGATCATGACCTTGTGACAGCGCTCGCGGGCTCCTCATCCCTCGCCCGTCAGATCCAGCAGGGCGCGCCTGCGGATATTTTCATCTCCGCCAGTGCCGACTGGATGGACCAGATCGAAGTGGACGGGCTGATCGAGCCGGGCGCGCGCTTTGACCTCTTGGGCAACCGCCTTGTGCTGGTGTCCCATGGGGATGCCGCACCGCGCAACATCGGCCCAGACCTTGATCTGGCCGCCCTCTTGGGCGAGGGGCGGCTGGCCATGGCGCTGGTCGATTCCGTGCCTGCAGGCATCTATGGCAAGGCCGCGCTGCAAAACTTGGGCCTCTGGCAGGGCATCGCACCGCAGGTGGCCCAAGCCGACAATGTGCGTGCCGCCCTTGCCTTTGTCGCCACCGGCGAGGCCCCCTATGGCATCGTCTACGCAACAGACGCCACCGCCGAGGATCGTGTCACCATCGTCGGCACCTTCCCCGAGGACAGCCACCCCCCTATCGTCTATCCGGTCGCCGATCTTGCCAACCGCGACACGCCCGCTGAAAACGCCTTTCTCGCCTATCTGCAAGGCCCCGAGGCGCGCGCCGCCTTTGAGCGGCAGGGGTTTACCGTCCTTGCGCGCTGACCCATGACAGACTGGCTTGGCCCCGAAGAATGGAAGGCGGTGTCCCTGTCCCTTCGCGTGTCCTTCTGGGCCACTCTGGCCAGCCTGCCCTTGGGAATTCTCACGGCCTATGCGCTGGCACGCTGGTCCTTTCCGGGCAAGCAGATCGTCAACGGGCTGGTGCATCTGCCGCTGATCCTGCCGCCGGTTGTCACGGGCTACCTGCTCCTGCTGGTGCTGGGCACGCGCGGGCCGGTGGGCTCTGTGCTGGCGGATTGGGGCCTTGTCTTTGCCTTTCGCTGGACGGGGGCGGCGGTGGCGGCAGCGATCATGGCATTCCCCCTGATGGTGCGGGCGATCCGCCTCTCGATCGAGGCGGTGGATCCCAAACTGGAAGAGGCCAGCGCCACGCTGGGGGCTGCGCCCCTATGGGTCTTTTTCACCGTAACCCTGCCCATGGCCCTTCCGGGCATCGTTGCAGGCACGATTTTGGCCTTTGCCAAGGCGATGGGTGAATTTGGGGCCACGATCACCTTTGTTTCGAATATTCCGGGGGAAACACGCACCATCCCCTCGGCGATCTACGCCTTTCTGCAGGTGCCGGGCGGTGAAGGGTCGGCCATGAAACTGGTCATCGTTTCGGTGGTGGTGGCCATGGGCGCGCTCTTGCTCTCCGAGGGGATCGGGCGTCGTGTCGCGGCACGGGTCGGGGGGCGCTGATGCTGGATGTTGCGCTGCGCCATAGCCTTGGGGCCTTCACGTTGGATGCACAGTTTCGGGCACCACCGGGTGTCACCGTGCTTTTTGGCCGCTCCGGCTCTGGCAAGACCACCATCGTCAACGCTGTGGCGGGGCTGCTCATGCCCGATCAGGGCCGGATCGTATCTGGCGACCGGGTGCTGCTCGATACGGCCGCCGGGGTCCGCCTGAAACCGCACCGCCGCCGTTTGGGCTATATCTTTCAGGAAGGGCGGCTGTTCCCTCATCTCACCGTGCGCCAGAACCTCGGCTATGGCGCATGGTTCGCCCCCAAGGGGGCTGCGCGCGCCGATCTGGCGCAGGTCGTCGATCTTTTGGGCCTTGGCGCGCTACTGGATCGGCGGCCCGGTGCCCTTTCAGGTGGAGAGAAGCAGCGCGTTGCCATTGGCCGCGCGCTTTTGTCCGCGCCGCAGCTCATCCTTGCCGATGAGCCGTTGGCCGCCCTTGATGAGGCCCGCAAAGCCGAGATCCTGCCCTATTTCGAGCGTTTGCGCGACGCGGCGGGCGTGCCCATCCTCTATGTCAGCCATTCCGCCTCGGAGGTGGCGCGTCTGGCAACAACCGTTGTTGCGCTTGAGGCCGGGCGTGTGATTGCACAGGGCCCCGCCGCCGAAGTGCTGAGCAATCCCGCCGTGTTGCCCACCGGTGCCCGCGATGCCGGAGCCGTGCTCAGCGCGCGGGTCATCGCCCATCACGACGACGGGCTGTCCGAGCTTTCGGCGGGGGGTATCCCCCTTTTTCTACCGCGCGTCGCAGCCAACCCCGGTGCCAGCCTGCGCATCCGCATCGCCGCCCATGACGTGATCCTGTCGCATACCCGGCCCGAGGGGCTTTCGGCGCTGAATATCCTGCCCGGCCTCATCCACGAAATCCGCCCCGGTGGTGGGCCCGGTGCCATCGTGGCGATTGATACCGCCGCTGGCCGGATTCTATCGCGCGTCACGCGCCGTTCGGCAACGGCAATGGGTCTTGCAGTGGGCCAAGACGTGCATGCCGTGGTCAAGGCCGTTGCGGTCGCCGCAACAGACATTGGCGCAGGCTAAAAAGCCCACATTCTACTCGGTCGCGCGATCCGGGGGAAAGATCATCGACAGCGGCCCGACACGCGGGGCCTCGTCGCCAAATGCGATTTCCCCTTCGATATGGCGCAGGTGATGATCCACCATGTCCTGAGCGCGCGCCTCATCCCGGTCTATGATGCTCTGGACAATGCGCGCATGCTCGTCATCCGAACAAAGGCTCGCGGTTTTGGAGCCATACAGCCCGATGATCAGCGAGGTGCGCATGGTCAGTTCCGCAAGGTAATGCTCCAAGACCGAATTGCGCCCGATCCGCGCCAACAGCATGTGAAACGCCCGTGAGGCGCGAATCGCCTTGGGACGGTCATTGTGCTGTCGAATCTCATCCTCGGTCGCCAAATGCGCGCGCAGTCGCTCGATATCCGCCTCGTCAGCACGGCGGACGACATTGCGGATGATCGTGGCCTCAATGGCGCGCCGGGCCTGAAACACGTCCCGCGCCTCGTCCTCAGAGGGGGTAGAGACAAACGCCCCCCGGTTGGGGATCAGGTCAACCACCTGATAGGCCGCAAGCGTCGCAAGCGCGCGGCGTACATGCGCGCGATTACAGGAAAAAAGGTCGCTCAGCGCCTGTTCGCCCAGCTTGGTCCCAGCCCGAAGCCGCTGGTCCGAGATGGCATCCAGCACATGCTCAACCAGCACGTTTTCCGGCGTTTCGGACATTCTGAGGCTCCCGGCTGCGTTTCTCGGAAAATGGCATTTTTGAGGATCAGAATCGACTATAAAAATTGTCTGTTTAAATTGTTAACAATTTATGTTACTAAAGTGAGGACTCAAGTGGAGGAGCCCATGAAAATTTTTGTCATCAACCCCAACTCGACCACGAGCATGACCGACAAGATCGCGGCCTCCGCGCGGGCGGTCACGGCACCGGGCGTTGTGATCGAGGCGCGCTCGGGCATAGGTGCCCCCGCCAGCATCGAGGGCCATTATGACGAGGCGATGGCAGTGCCGCGCCTGCTTGATCAGGTCCGCGAGGCCGAGGCGCAAAAGGCCGATGCAATCGTGGTTGCCTGTTTCGACGACCCCGGCATCGGCGCGTGCCGCGAGATTGCCACCGGCCCGGTGATCGGCATCTGCGAGGCGGCGGTCAAGGCGGCCAGCATGGTGGCCACCTCCTTCAGCGTGGTCACGACCCTCCCGCGCTCGGTCCCTATTATCGAGGAAATGGTACGCCGCTACGGGCTTGATCACCAATGCCGCCGCGTGCGCTCGGCGGCGATCCCGGTGCTGGCGCTGGAAGAACCCGGATCAAACGCTCGCCTTCTGGTGCGCGCCGAAATCCTCAGGGCGATCGAGGAGGATCGTTGCGAGGCCGTGGTTCTAGGCTGTGCCGGCATGGCGGATCTTGCCGCATGGCTGACCGAAGAAACCGGAATTCCCGTGATCGACGGTGTGACCGTCGCCACCAAATTCGCCGAAGCCTTGGTTGGGGCCGGTATCAAGACCAGCAAGATCGGCGCCTACGCGCCACCAAACCCGAAATAATGCATCTCAGGGAGGAGAGTCATGACAATTTCAGATACAAACGGGGGTGTTTTGCCGCATGACGGGCAAATGCCCGAGGTGATCGAACACAAGGGTCTGGGCGAGGAATCGCTGGCCCCCCAGAAAACGCGGATCATGGACCCGTGGTCCTATCTTTTTGCCTGGCTCGGTGGCTGTGTGTCGATTGGCACCTTTACCATCGGCTCGGGCCTCGTGGGCACGCTCAATCTGCTACAGGTGTTTTTGGCCATCGCCATCGGCTGCACCGTCATCGGCCTGGCTCTGATGATCAACGGGGCGGCGGGGCACAAATACGGCATCCCGATGATGGTGCAATTGCGCTCGGCCTTCGGCTTTTCCGGCGCGCGCATCCCGGCGCTGGTGCGCTCTGTCCCCGCCCTCGTCTGGTTCGGCTTTCAAAGCTGGATCGGTGCGGGCGCGCTCAACCTGGTAAGCGAGACGCTCTTTGGCTACTCCAACATCGTCGTCTTTTTCATAGGCTTTCAGGCGCTGCAAATCATGCTGTCGGTTCTGGGCTTTCACGGCATCAAATGGCTTGAGAATATCGGCTCGGTCTTCATCATCGGCGCGCTGATTTACATGTTCACCTCTGTCATCGGCAAATATGGCGAAGAAATCAGCACCAACCTCATCAATGTCGAGGGCACATGGGGCGCGCCATTCTGGGGGGCGACCATGCTCTTTCTGGGCATCTATGCCACGATGATGCTCAATGTCTCGGACTATAGCCGCGAATTGCGGCAGGATGTCGGGCGTGTGCGCCAAGTGGTGATCTATGCCAATTCCATTCTGCCCGCGACGCTCTTCATGGGCCTCATCGGTCTCATGGTCTCCAGCGCGACAGGCGAGGTTGATCCTATCCGCGTCTTCTCGAACGCGGTCGATAACAAGCTCTTGCTCGTCGTTACCCTGCTTTTCATCGCCTTTGCACAGGTCACCACCAATATTCTCAACAATGTTGTGCCGCCCGCCTATGCGCTGATGGATGTGTTCAAACTCAACTACAAGACCGCTGCCGTGGTCGTCGGTCTCTTGGCCTTCGCCACCTTCCCGTGGGAATTGGTCAAGAACGAATCCGCCGCGGGTCTCAATCTCTTCATCCAGACCTACAGCGCGTTCTTGGGGCCAATCTTTGCGATCTTGGTGGTGGATTACTACGTGCTGCGGCGTCAGACGCTCGATCTCGAGAAACTCTATGACGAGAGCGGCGATTATGCGGGCTATAACCCGGCAGCCCTGATCGCCATGGCGGTAGGCGTGATCGCGGCGCTGACCTTTTCGGCGGTGTCATGGTATGCCAGCTTGATCCCGGCGGGTGTCACCTATTACCTGCTGATGCGGCACCTGCCCGCCGCACAGCGGTTCCTCGACCGCTGAGGCGCAGTCTGACAAAAGGCAGGGGGCCAATCGCCCCCTGTCCTTTCGTTTCCCCAAGACACGACCCCCGGAGGTGATGACATGATCCGCTATCCCAGAAATTTGCGTGGCTACGGCCCAAACGCCCCCGATCCGCACTGGCCCGGTGGGGCGCGGATCGCGGTGCAATTCGTGCTCAACTACGAAGAGGGCGGTGAAAACTGCCTGCTGCATGGCGATGCCGCGTCAGAGGCATTTCTGTCGGATATTCCGGGGGCCACGCCTTGGCCCGGTCAGCGCCATTGGAATATGGAATCGATCTATGACTACGGCGCGCGCGCGGGGTTCTGGCGGCTGCATCGCCTCTTCACCGGGATGGGCGTTCCGCTGACCATATACGGCGTCGCCTCAGCCCTTGCGCGCAGCCCCGAACAGGTCGCCGCCATGCAAGAGGCCGACTGGGAAATCGCCAGCCATGGTCTTAAATGGGTCGATCACAAAGACATGCCCGAGGCCGAGGAACGTGCCGCCATCGCCGAGGCGGTGCGCCTGCATACAGAGGTGACCGGCACCCGCCCACGCGGCTGGTATACAGGCCGATGCAGCGTCAATACCGTGCGCCTTGTCGCCGAAGAGGGCGGCTTTGATTACATCTCGGATTGCTATGACGATGACCTGCCGCATTGGATGGAATTCGGCACCTGCGATCAGCTGATGATCCCCTATACGCTTGAATGCAACGACATGCGCTTTGCCGCGTCGCCCGGATGGGTCACGGGCCGCGACTTTGAATCCTACCTGACCGATACCTTTGACACGCTCTATGCCGAAGGGCAGGCGGGTGCCCCCCGGATGATGACCGTGGGCCTGCATTGCCGCCTGATTGGCCGGCCGGGCAAAATAGCGGGCCTGCGCCGCTTTATCGACCATGTGCAGCGTCACACAGACGTTTGGTGCCCCCGCCGGATCGACATTGCCGATCACTGGGCGGCCACACATCCGCACCGCCGCTTTGAGCGTCCCAGCCAGATGGACCACGCGCGCTTTGTAGAGGTGTTCGGCCCGCTGCTGCCCGCCCCGTGGATCGCGGACCGCGCATGGCAGATAGAGCTTGGCCCCGCCCATGACACTGCGGTGGGTCTGCTCAACGCCTTTAGCCGGATACTCCGACAGGCCACCCCGTCCGAACGCGGCGACCTGACCTGTGCCGCGCTTGAGGCGCAGACTTTGCCCCGCCTACAGGCGCTTTTGCCATGACCGGCGCAGGCCTCATAGCCCAACCGCTGACCGCCGCCGCCTTTGCCCCCTACGGCGATGTTCTTGAGGTGGCGGGCGCCCCCGACCGGATGATCAATGCGAACCTCTGCGGGCGGTTCCACGACCGCGCGCGGCTCGAATTTCTCGACGGGCGCGCCGGTATCAGCCTTTTTGATGCCGAGGCCCGGCACCTTCCCTATGCGCTCGACCTGATGGAACGGCACCCTCTGGGCTCTCAGGCGTTCATCCCGCTCGACAACGTGCCAATGCTGATCTGCGTGGCCGCGGATACCCATGGCCGCCCCACCACCCCGCGCGCCTTTCTCAGCCAGCCGGGGCAGGGGATCAATCTCCTGCGCAATGTCTGGCACGGCGTGCTGGCCCCCATCGGGCGGGCCGGGCGCTATGCGGTGATCGACCGGATCGGCCCCGGTGACAATCTCGAAGAATATCACTTTGACCAGCCTCTGACCGTGGAAGGACCACAGCCATGACCAAGCGCAGCTATTACACCCCCCAAGGCGGCCTGCCGCCGCAAACCCAGCTTTTGACGGGGCGCGCCGTCTTTACCGAGGCCTATGCCGTGATCCCGCGCGGCACCATGAGCGATATCGTCACCAGCTATCTGCCCTTCTGGGACAAGGCGCGCTTCTGGGTTCTGGCGCGGCCCCTCTCGGGCTTTGCCGAGACCTTCTCGCAATATATCGCCGAGGTGCAGCCGGGCGGTGGCTCGGATCAGCCCGAAACCGAACAGGGGGTCGAGGCCGCGCTTTTCGTGGTCGAAGGCGCGCTGCGCCTGACAGTGGACGGGCAGGCGCATGAGATGACGGAGGGCGGCTTTGCCTATATCCCGCCGGGCACCCCGTGGACGCTGCGCAACACAGGCGATACAGCCGTCAAGTTCCACTGGCTGCGCAAGGCCTATCAAGCGGTGTCCGGTCTCGACCATCCGCCGGTGATGGTCGTCAACGAAAACGACATCGCGCCAGTGCCGATGCCCGACACCGATGGCGGCTGGGCCACGACCCGTTTCATGGACCCCGCCGACCTGCGTCACGACATGCATATCACCGTCGTTACCTTTCAGCCCGGCGCAGTGATCCCCTTTGCCGAAACGCATGTGATGGAACACGGGCTTTACGTGCTGGAGGGCAAGGCGGTCTACCGCCTCAATCAGGATTGGGTCGAGGTCGAGGCGGGCGATTTCATGTGGCTGCGCGCCTTCTGCCCGCAGGCCTGTTACGCGGGCGGTCCAGGGCCGTTTCGCTATCTGCTCTACAAGGATGTGAACCGGCATATGGCGTTGTGATACGGGGGCGCTGCCCCCGGACCCCCGAGGTATTTCGGGCCAGATGAAACGTCAGAGAAAATCCAAAAATGCGATCGGTCAGGGAGGACGGAATGACAAGCATAGACCACGGGCATGTGCCCACAGGCAACACGATGGACCCAGAGGGAAACACCCTCAATCCGGTTGGCGCGAATGAGAAAACATGGGGCTGGTTCGCCATCTTCAACGTTTGGGCCAATGACGTGCAGTCGCTCTTTGGCTATTCGCTCGTGGCGTCGCTTTTCATCTCGTACGGGGTCAGCGGCTGGACCGCCTTTGCCGCCCTTATCGCGGCGGGGCTCTTTACCATGTGGATGGTCAACCTTTCAGGGGCGGCGGGCGAGAAATACGGCATCCCCTATCCGGTGCTGGCCCGTGCCAGCCTTGGCACCAGCGGCGCGAAACTGCCCGCGATCCTGCGTGCGACCGTGGCGGTGTTCTGGTACGGCGTGCAGGTCTATTTTGCCTCAACGGCGGTGGCGCTCCTGATCCGCTCGATCACCGGCGCGAGCGGCGGCGCGGAAATCCTCGGTCTCACCGGTATCGACTGGCTGTCGTTCTTCATCGTCTGGGCCTTTCACATCGTGATCTTCTGGCGCGGCATGAACTGGGTCGAGACCTTTCTCAACATCGCGGGCCCCTTCGTGTATCTTGTGATGATCGGCCTAGTTATCGTGCTCTGGCAACGCTCTGACGGGCAACTTCTGTCCGCCGCAGGCACGATCTTTGCCAATCCGGACGCGAGCTTTGCCAGTGAATTCAACGGGTTTGTCGCCATTGTCGGCACTATGGTGGCCTATTTCGCAGCCGTGATGATCAACTTCAGCGACTTTTCCCGCTATGCCAAGGACCGACCCACCATGCTCTTGGGCAACCTCACCGGCCTACCTTTCAACATGATCCTCTTCTCGGCACTGGCGCTTCTGACCACGGCGGGGGCCGCGGTGGTCTTTGGCGAGGAAATCACCAACCCGAGCGAGATTGTCGAGCGCACCGATTCTGTGCTTTTGGGCATCATCGCCGCGATCACCTTTTTTGCCGCAACCGTTGGCATCAACCTTGTTGCCAATTTCATCCCGGCTGTAAACGGCATCGCCAATCTCGCCCCCGGCAAGATCAGCTTTCGTCAGGCGGGGCTGATTACGTCGGCCTTCGCGCTTATCATCGGCGGGCTCTGGACAAGTTTCATCAGCGAATTCGGCATCGGCGGCTTTGTCAACACATTGGGTGCGACGCTGGCCCCGATCTTTGGCATCATGATCGTGGATTTCTATGTTCACCGCAAAGGCCATCTCGACCTTGACGATCTCTACGACATGCAAGGCGGGCGCTATCACTATCAGGACGGCTGGAACCGCACGGCGGTGATGGCCTTTGGCCTCGCGGCGGTCTTTTCGGTGGCAACCGTCTGGGTGCCGTGGTTCGGCTTTCTCTCGGGCTATAACTGGGTGATCGGCGCAGTCTTGGGCGGCGGGCTCTACACCCTGCTGGCCAAGAGCCCCGCACGGGTCTAGGCCCCACGCCCTACGCGGCGGGCCGGCACAAAACCCTGTGCCCGCCGCATTCAAACCCCTTGCGTTGGCCCCGCCGCTTGGCTATCACGCAGCCCACGGGTGATTAGCTCAGTTGGTAGAGCGCTTCGTTTACACCGAAGATGTCGGGAGTTCGAGTCTCTCATCACCCACCATCCCCACTTTCTCAATGCTTTCATGTGCTTGGCACTGCCCTCTTCGCTAGTCGCGCAGGGATTTACTGTTCTTTGCCAATGGTGTGTTTCCGTCTGCGCCCGCATGGCCGCTTTGGGTGTGGCGCGCAAACTCGGGTCAGGCGTCAGGGTCGTTGTGCGATCCTTCCGGGTCAAGGGCACCGCAATGTCTTCCAGATCGTTTCGTCTGCCCAATGATCAGCGCTTCAACTCCTACAAATCTCGCCTTGTAAGGCGGGGTTCGGATGCTCTGGTGAAATAAACTTTGGGCGGTCTGAAACTTTTGCGTCTTGGCTGACGTGGCTTTCCCATCAGCGGCTCAGACGAGCCTTTGACAACAAGGGAGAACGACAAATGACCTTCAAGACCTTTCTGAGCACGGCCACCGCCATTGCCCTTGGCACTGCCGTTTATGCCGCCAATCCAACAGTCGGCGGCGCGCCGATGCTCGTAGAGCGCAACATCATCGAGAATGCTGTCAATTCGCCGGTCCACACGACGCTGGTTGCGGCGGTGAAAGCCGCCGATCTGGTCGACACATTGCAGGGGCCGGGGCCGTTTACCGTGTTCGCGCCGGTGAACGATGCGTTTGCGGCCCTGCCCGCCGGCACGGTCGACACGCTGCTGATGCCAGAGAACAAGGCCATGCTGCAAAAGGTCCTGACGGCTCATGTGGTTGCCGGTGACTGGTCTGCCGCCGATATCATCGCCGCCGCGCGCGCCAGCAAAGATGGCTTTTACCACTTCAACGCCGTGTCGGGCGACGCGCTGTCGGCGCAGGTCAAAGGCAACAACGTCTACATCCTTGATGAAAGCGGCAATGCGGCCCGTGTAACGGTGGCGGATGTAGACCAATCCAACGGCGTGATCCACGTGATCAACGCTGTTCTCGTGCCAAAGTAATACCCCCACACTGGCACGGGATCTGCCCCTCCGCCGCACGGATGGCGGGGGGGTTTACGCAGCTTGATGCGGTTACACTTTCTGAAAACCCATGCGCGCGCCGATCGGTGTCGGGTGAGCGTCGGTCGCCTCAGCCTCGCGCAATCTCCAGAAACCGTGCGATCTGTTGCTCTGTCACAGACCAATCGCACACGAACCGCGCCATCAAGGGCTCGTCTGCGGCCCCGCTCTCTAGCGGCCCTTCGTAGAGCCCATAGACCGCCCCTGCCGCCTTGAGGCGCTGATGCGTGGCGCGGGGCAGGCGGGCAAAGATCATGTTGACGTCGCGCCCAAACACCATCTCAGCCCCCGGCACATCGCGCAATCCAGCCTCTAACAGCGCGGCGCGGGCATTGGCCTCTTGTGCGGTGCGCAGCCACAGGTGCTCGCGCAGATACCCCAGCATCTGCGCCGACAAATACCGATGCTTTGACACCAGATGCGCCGACCGTTTGCGCCGCAACTCGAATTCCCAGGCATTCTCGGGGTTAAAGAAAATCACCGCCTCAACGCCCAGACAGCCATTCTTGGTGCCGCCCATGGATACCGCGTCAATACCCACCTTCCATGTCATTTCCGCAGGGGTACAGCCCAAGGCCGCCACCGCATTGGCAAAGCGCGCCCCGTCCATATAGCAGGGCAGCCCGTGACCGCGCGCGATCCCGCAGAGCGCCGCAATCTCGGCGCAGGTGTAAATGCGCCCGCGCTCTGTTGCCTGCGTCAGGGCCAGCGGCCCATGCTGCGGATTATGCACATCGCCCGCGGGCCAGAGCGCAATCGCGCGGGCCAGATCCTCGGGCGTCATCTTGTCCGCCTCGCCCACAAGGCTTAGCTTGGCCCCGCCGGTGAAAAACTCGGGCGCGTTGCATTCATCGGTGTGGATATGCGCCAGCGGCGTGCAAAACACCGTCTGCCAGGGCTCGGACAGCGTGGCCAATGCCAGCGCATTGGCCGCTGTGCCGGTGGCCACCAGATAAACGCTGGCTTGCGGGGCCTCGAACACATCGCGCAGCCGGTCTCGCACCTCGTTCATCGGTGCGTCTGTGCCATAAGAGGGCATATGCCCGATATTGACCTCCGCCATCGCCTGCATCACGCCGGGCAATGCCGGGCCGGAATTGTCAGAGGCGAATTGCATCAGAGCGGCTCCTCGATGATGTGATCTTCCCAATCCTCTTCGGGCACCTCGAATTCGGGCAGGGTGCGGTGCCGCATCGACACGCCCGCCTCATGCACGCTGTTCGCATCCCCGGAAATCAGCGGGTGCCAGTCAAACAGCGGCTTGCCCAGATACAGCAGCTTGTAAGCGCAGGTTTCCGGCAGCCAATAGGCATGGCTTTCAATCGTATGCGGCTTGAGCGTGATGCATTCGGGCACGAATTGATGCCGGATCGGATATTGCGCACAGAGACAACTGGTGTCGTCAAACAGACGACAGGCCACGCGGGTAAAGGCCACCTCGCCGCTCTCCTCATCCTCCAGCTTGTTCATGCAGCATTTGCCGCACCCATCGCACAGCGCCTCCCATTCCGCGCGCGTCATGCGGTCAAGGCGGGTTGTCTCCCAATAGCGCGGGCGCAATCCGCTGCGATTGATAGGCTCACTCATAATGCGGCCAAAACGCTGCGAGCGCGCAGGCAATCGGCATCCATCTGCGCGATGAATGCTTCCAGGCTGTCGAATGTGGCCTCGGGGCGCAGGTATTCTATCAGCCCGACCGACAGGTTGGCCCCATAAAGATCGCCGGTAAAGTCAAAGATGAAGGTCTCGATATTGGCCTCTTCGCCCTGAAACATCGGCCGCACGCCCAGTGAGGCCGCGCCGTGATACTGCCCCTTATGCGGCCCATCCAGCACATCGACCAGCACCGCATAAATCCCGAACTTGGGCGGATGCAGCCCCTTGATCGACATATTGGCCGTGGGATAGCCCAGCGTGCGCCCCCGCTGCTCGCCGCCAATCACCGGCCCGTCGATCCGGTGCCAATGGCCCAGCATGGCCGCAGCGGCGCGTGGCGCGCCTTCGCTCAGCGCGGCACGGATCGCGGTCGAGGACACTTGCCCGCTTTCGCCCTCCAACAGCGTGGCGATGGTCACGCCAAACCCCATCTCGTCGCCAAACTCTTGCAGTATTGCGGCATTGCCCGCCCGTCCCTTGCCAAAACAGAAATCCGACCCCACCACCACATGCTTCAGGCCCAGCCCATCACGAATGACATTTTCCGCAAAGGCGCGCGGGCTCAGCGCCGCCAGACCCGCGTTGAACTTGATCTCATAAAGCCGCTCAACCCCCAGCTTTTGCAGCCGATGCGCCCGCGCTTCGCGGCCCATGAGGCGAAAGGGGGGCGCGTCAGGCGCAAAATACTCGCGCGGATGCGGCTCGAATGTCAGGATACCCAAAGGCGCACCGATGCGCTCTCCCGCCGCGCGCGCCAGTTCGATCACCGACCGATGGCCAATATGGACACCATCGAAATTGCCGATGGCGACGCTCGCGCCCCGGTCGGCGTCGGTGACATAGGTGTAATCACGGATGATACGCATGGCCAGAGGGGTAGCGCCGCAGCGCCGCCGGTGCAAGAGCGTTCAAGCGCTGCGCGGGCGGCGCAACGCAGTGGCAAGATAGACCAGCACGAGACCAAGCGCGCTGCCCAACAGAAAGAGCACCAGCGCAGCGCCCATCGGCGGCAGCGGTATCATCCCCGCCAGCAGCCCCGGCAAATCCCCTGTCACCACGACCCATCCCATCGTCGCCCCGAACCAGCCCAGCACCATCGCCACCGCTGCCCCCAGCACCCCCTGCAACCCGGCGCGCCGCCCGCGCAATCCCCGCCGAAGCGCGGTCACAGGCCGTGACAGGTCTTGCCCGATGGCCAAAAGGGCAGGCACCACCAACAGCACCAAAATCATGCCAAAGGCCAAACCGTAAACCAGCGTGATGACCGTAGGTTTCAGGAATTGCGCCTGTGTGGATCGTTCAAAAAGCAGCGGGGCCAGCCCCAGAACCGTCGTCAGCGTGGTCAGCACCACCGCGCGCAGCCGGTCGGCGGTGCCCTCGATAATCGCCGGGATCAGCCCGCGCGTCTTGGCATGCTCGTCTATCGACGTGACCAAAACGATGGAATCGTTGATGATGATGCCCGTCATGCCCAGCAATCCCACCACTGTGAACATCGACAGCGGCACGTCCCATTGCGCATGGCCCCAGATCGTGCCCACCAGACCAAAGGGGATGATCGCCATCACCACCATGGGCCGGGTCCAACTGGCAAAGACCAGCGAGAGCACCAGATACACCCCCAAAAGGGTTGCCATCAGCCCCAGCCGCGCATCGGCCATGAATTCATTTTCTTGCTCATTCAGCCCCGCCAGCCGGTATTCCACCTGATAGCGCGCCGCGACATCGGGCAGGATTTCCGCCTCCAGCGCGCGGGAAATCTCGGCGGCGCGCGCGGGGTCATCCTCGGAGATATCGCCCGTCACCGTCACCAGCCGTAGGCCGTTTTCCCGCCGGACCGAGGCAAAGCCGGTGCGCGCCTCAACGCTGACCACATCGACCAGCGGCACATATTGCCCGCCCGGCGTGCGCAATTGCATCCGCTCCAGAAAATCGGCGGTCAACTCGCCCTCGGGCAGTTCAACCCGCACCTCTGCCGACCGTGGCCCGTCCGGGTAGGTGGCGGCCTCGATCCCGCTCACCCGGTTGCGCAGGGTTTGCCCCAAATCGTCGATGGTAAAGCCAAGCGCGGACCCCTGCGGTGTCAGGTCCAAAATCAACTCGGCCTTGTCATAGGCGAGCGAATCCTCCAGCCCCGACACCTCCGGATACCGCGCCAATGCCGCCTTCAGCGCTTCGGCGGCGGATTTGAGCTGCTCCGCCTCCGCGCCATAAAGCTGGATATCCAGCGCATCGCCCCCCGGCCCCGCCCGCGATCCGCGAAAGCTCAGCGTTTCGGTCAGGGGATGCTGCACCACCCGCTCTTGCAGATCGGCGACAAAGGCGAAACTGGAATAGGGCCGCAGATCGGCATCAATCAACTCGATGGAAATCCCCCCCTGCAAATCCGCCTCGCGCGTGTCCGACCCCGAAAGCCCGCGCCCCGCAGCGCCGCCCAATTGCGCTACCACATAGGCAAGCGGGTTTGCCCCATGCTCGGCCTCATACTCCGCGCCCAACTCCTCGGCGGCGCGCTGCAACGCGCGCATCTGTGCCAGCGTATCCTCGCGCGTGGCCCCCGGCAGCATGGCAAAATTGCCCGTGACACTGCCCTGCTCGGGCGCGTTGAAAAACCGCCATGTCACATCGCCGCGCACGAAACTCGCCACTTGCGTGGCCAACAGCAGTACCGCCGCCGCCAACACCGCATAGCGGCCCCGGATCACCCAGCCAATGAGGGGGCGAAAGGCACGGTCGCGAAACACGCGGAACCCCCGGTTCACCACCCGGCTTGGAATGTCATACCAATGCTCGCGGGCGGAGTGGGCCAGCGCATGGGCCATATGGTTGGGCAGGATCAGGAAACACTCGATCAGGCTCGCCACCAGCACGGCAATCACAGTAAAGGGAATGTCATAGATCAGATCCCCGAACCGCCCGCCAATCACCGCCAGCCCGAAAAACGCAATCAGCGTGGTCAGCGTGGCGGCAAAGACCGGCAGCGCCATGCGCGCGGCGGCACGCTCCGCCGCAACCATCGGCGGCTCGCGCAGGCGACGATGCCGCGCATCGGCATGTTCGCCCACCACGATGGCATCATCCACCACGATCCCCAGCGTGATGATCAAGGCGAACAGCGAAATCATGTTGAGCGTCAGACCGGCCGCGTACATGAACGCCATCGCCGCCAGCATCGCCACCGGAATCCCCGCCGCCACCCAGAATGCGGTGCGGGCATTGAGGAACAAAAACAGCAGCCCCACCACCAGCGCCAAACCCGTCAGCGCATTTTCCACCAGCATCGCAATCCGGCCGGAAATCGCCTCGGCCCGCGTGCGGATCAGGTCGATGCTCACGCCCTCGGGCAGGGTGTCGGCCATGCGGTCAGCCACCCGCTGCACCTCGGCCTGAATATCGAGCGCATCGCCCCGCGCAGAGCGGTCCACCCGCACGCTCATCGCCGGGGCCTCGCCCACATAATAGGCCAGTGCCCGCGTCGCGCCCTCAACCCGCACCCGGCCCACATCGCCCACTGTCAGCGCGCTGCCATCGGGGGCAATCCGCAGGGTGATCGCGGCAATATCGCGGGCGCTGCGTTTCTGCGTGCCGGTGCGCAGGCGCGTATTGGCCCCGGTCATATCCCCTGCCGGATCGGTGGTGATCTCGGCGGCGATAGCGGCGGCAATCTCGGCCATGGTGATGTCGTGGGCAATCAACGCTTGCCCCGGCACCTCGATCACCGTTTCAGGGGCCGCGACGCCCTCGATCGTGGTGCGGGTCACGCCCGCATCGAACAGGCGCGTGACCAGCTCATCCGCCAGCCGCGCCAGTTGCTCGGTGCCGACCGGCCCGGTGATCACCACATCCGTCACCTGATCGCGCCATGCCCCGCGTCGGACCACCGGCTCATCGGCCTCTTCGGGCAGGGTGGTGATGATATCAAGCGCGGCCTGCACCTCATCCGCCGCGCGGCCCATATCCCAGCCCGGCTCGAATTCCAGCGTGACCAGCGCGCTATTCTCACGGCTGAGCGAAGTGGCCGCTTCGACCCCCTCAACCGCCAACAGCGCCGGTTCCAGCACCTGCACGATGCCGCCGTCCACATCTTCGGCGCTTGCCCCCTCCCATGCGACCGACACGCTTACATTGTCGATCACCACATCGGGAAAGAACTGCGCCCGCATTTTCGGCAAGGCCATCAGCCCCAAGGCCACCATCAGCACCAACAACAGATTGGCCGCCGTCCGGTGCCGCGTGAACCATGAAATCAGCCCCGCCATCCCGCTCAGCCCCCGATGCGGCGTTCCAGCCGTTCCACCGTGCTCAGCGACACCTCGGGCTGTTCCAACTGCGCCAAAAGGCGGCGCTTGGCCTCTTCGGGCATATCGGTGCTGGCCTCAACATAGGCCCTCAGCCGCGCGCGCCTGTCTGGGCTGAGGGTGACAGTGCCCGCCTCTGGCACGGCCTCGGCGCTCTCCAGCTTGCGCACCTTGATCCCTGCGCCCAGAACCGGCGTGCGCTCGGCCACCACATCGCGCCCCGCCAATCCCGGCGCCGACACCAGAATGTCATTGCCCTGCCGCCGCAAAAGCGTGACCGCCACCGCCTCCAGCCGCTCTTCGGCATCAATCACCAACACCTGCCCATCCGGCCCCAGCGCCGTGGCAGGCAGGCGAATGGCGGCCGCCAACACCGGCTCCTCGACGCTGACAGTTACAAAATCGCCGGGCTTCATCGCAGGTGCCGTCTCCAGCGTGGCAAAGATCAGCCGCCCGCTTTCGCCCTCGGCCAGCGCCGCGCCCTGCCGCGTGATCCGCCCCACCGCGTTCAGATTCACCCCGCCGGTATCCAGCGTCACCGTCACCACCGCGTCAATCAACCCGCCGCTCTCATCCAAAAGCCGCGCATATTGCGCGGTCGAGACGCGAAACGCCACTTCCAGCGCCGTGCCATCCACCAATTGCGCCAGTTGCTCATTGGCCGCCACCAAACGGCCCGCAACCACGCTCACCTCGCTCAGCGTGCCGGTGAATCCGGCGGTGATCCGCGTCTCGGCCAACCGCCGCTCCGCCTCGGACAGCGCCAGTTCGGCACGCGCCGTGGCGGTTGCCGCCTGATCTATCCGCGCCTCGGCCAAGGCCAGCGCCTGACGGCTGGCCAGCACCGCCTGACGCGCCTGCACCACGTTGAATTCGGCGCTCTCCACAGCGGTCAGCGTGCCCACGCCGCGCGCCTCCAGATCACGTTGCCGCGCCAAGGCACGGTCTTGAATATCGGCCTGCTCGCGCCGGGCGGTCAACTCGTCGCGCGCCAGTTCCAGCGCGCGCGCCGCCTCGCGCGCCTCGGCGCGGGTATCCATCAGGTCGGTGCGTGCCCGCTCCAACGCGCTCTGGGCATCGGCGGGATCAATCCGCGCCAGAAACTGCCCGGCGCGCACCATGCCGCCTTCGACAAACTCGGGCGCCAACTCTGTGATCACCCCCGTTGCCTGCGCGCGAATTTCCAGCGTACGGCGGCTTTCGATCTGGCCAAAGGCGGTCAGGGTGGGCGCGATCTCGGCCTCAACCGCGCGCACCGTGCGCACGGTAAAACTGCGCTCATTGCGCTCAGGCACCCGCACCTCGCGTGCCATACGCTCTTGCACCGCGCTGACAACGGTCTGTCCGGCATAGGCCAGCAGGCCCAAGGTGAGCGAGACCAGAAAGAGCCCGATCAGCCCTTGACGCAAAAACCGCATAGTGCGCAACCTCTTGAACCGGCCCTGCAGACGGGCTGACCCCTGTAATGTAACCCCGACCTACAGAATGCCAAGCCGGGCGCACAGGTCATACGCCGCCGCCCGTCACTTCCGGCGCTTATGCTCGTCAAGTCGCGGCATGATCTCCACAAAATTGCAGGGCCGATGCCGATAATCGAGCTGATATTTCAGGATTTCGTCCCAGGCATCCCGGCACGCCCCCGGGCTTCCGGGCAGCGCAAACAAATACGTGCCCCCCGCCACGCCTCCCGTGGCGCGGCTCTGCACCGCAGAGGTGCCGATCTTCTGCATCGACACAATGGTAAAGACCGTGCCAAAGGCGTCTATTTCCTTCTCATAGACATCGCGATGCGCCTCAACCGTCACATCGCGCCCCGTCAGACCCGTGCCGCCCGTTGAAATCACCACATCAACCTCAGGATCGGCAATCCATTCGCGCAATTGCTCGGCCACCTGATCCCGCTCATCGCGCACGATCATGCGATCCGCGAGGATATGCCCCGCCTCCTCGATCCGCGCGACCAACGTATCGCCCGAGCGATCATCAGACATATCGCGGCTGTCCGATACGGTCAGAACCGCGATACGGACAGGGATGAACTCCTTGCTCTCGTCAATACGGGACATGGGATCAACTCCTTTGCATGAACGCGAGGCGCGCGGCCAACGCCGCAAAGATGGTGGCCGAGGCAAGGCCCAGCCCGCGCGTGAACCTCGG
Organism: Roseovarius mucosus; assembly: GCF_002080415.1. NCBI lineage: Bacteria > Pseudomonadati > Pseudomonadota > Alphaproteobacteria > Rhodobacterales > Roseobacteraceae > Roseovarius > Roseovarius mucosus. Next base: position 2,824,880 of record NZ_CP020474.1, read on the forward strand.
CGAGGTGGCCAATCGACGCCCCAACCCTCCGGCAAAAACCCCGACCGCGCCATTGATCACAAACCCGCCCACCGCAAGGATCAGACCAAAGATCAGAAACTGCGGCAGGATCGCGCGCGCCGGGTCGATGAATTGCGGCACAAAGGCCAGCACAAAAAGAATGACCTTGGGATTGAGCAGGTTCACCAGCATCCCCTCTCGAAAGGCGCGGGCCACGCCCAAAGCAGGCGCATCCGGGCGCATCGGCCCCATCCGCAGCGCGCCCCAAGCCAGCCACAAGAGATAGCCCACCCCCAGCCAGCGAATAATGTCGAGCAGAACCGGCAAGGCGGCAATCGCGGCGGCCAACCCCAGCCCCGCAAGGGTCACATGTACTATGCCCCCCGCCGAAATCCCGGCACTTGCCGCCAGCGCCGAACGTGGCCCCGACCGCAACCCAAGACCGAGGCAGAACATCATATCCGCCCCCGGCGTAAGGTTCAGCGCAAGACCCGCCGGGATGAACGCCAAAAGGGTCAAAGGATCGACGATCACGCGCCCGCCTCCCGCAACCGCGCCTTGAGTGCCAATAAATCCGCCCAGGCCTCGCGCTTGGCCGCAGGGTTGCGCAAGAGATAGGCCGGGTGAAACATCGGCAAGGCCGGTTTGCCATAGGCCTCGGCCCACTGCCCGCGCAGCCGTGTGATCCCGCGTTGGCCCAATCCCGCCTCACAACTGATATTGCCCATCAGCACGATCACCGCCGGATTCACCAATCCCACATGCCGCGCCACAAAGGGCCGCATCATGGCGATTTCCTCTGCGTTCGGATCGCGGTTCTGGGGGGGGCGCCACGGCAGAACATTGGTGATATAGACCGCGTCTTGTGGCGCTTGCGCCCCACGGCTCAGCCCAATCGCCTGCACCATCCGGTCCAGCAATTGCCCCGCCCGACCGACAAAGGGCTTGCCCTGCTGATCCTCATCTCGCCCCGGCGCTTCACCGATGATCATCACCCGCGCCGCAGGATTGCCATCGCCGAACACCAGATTGCGCGCCCCGCGCCGCAGGTCGCAATGCGGGTAGGCCCCAAGGGCCGCGCGCAGCCCCTCCAAATCCATGGCCGCCGCCGCTGCTGCGCGCGCAACCTCTACCGGATCAACGCCCGCGCCTAGGCTTGGCGCTGTCAGCGCGGCGGGTTTGACCTCTGTCTTGGGCACCACCGCAGGCTTTGCGACTTTCTCGGGCAGCTCATACCGATTGATGGGCGCATCGCCAATCGCCTCGGTCGCGCCAAGCTCGATCTGCCAGATCAGACTGGCCAAGGCATCATGGGGGCTGAGCATCGATTCCATGCGCCAGACGCTACCCCGTGGCGCGCCCCGGTGAAAGAGCCATGATCGCGCAGCTTCGGCCCGTCGGGAATTTGAGTATCTGCAGAACGATGAAAGGCAATCACCTGCGCGCAATCCGCGCCTTGCCCTGCGACACCTGCGGTCTTACAAAGCAGGGCGGAACGGCTCTGGAGGGCGGCATGACATTTCCACACGCGCATCTTCTGGGGATCGAGCCGCTATCCCCGGCGGATATCACCGCGATCCTTGATCTGGCCGAGGAATACGTGACCCTCAACCGCAGCGCCACCAAACATGGCGATGCCTTGGCGGGGCTCACGCAGATCAATATGTTCTTCGAGAATTCCACCCGCACACAGGCCAGTTTTGAGCTGGCAGGCAAGCGCCTTGGCGCGGATGTGATGAACATGGCGATGCAGGCCTCCAGCCTCAAAAAGGGCGAAACCCTGATTGATACCGCCCTCACGCTCAACGCCATGCACCCCGATCTTCTGGTGGTGCGCCATCCCCATTCCGGCGCGGTCGACCTCTTGGCGCAAAAGGTGCGCTGCGCGGTGCTCAATGCGGGCGACGGGCGGCATGAACACCCCACTCAGGCGCTCTTGGATGCGTTGACGATCCGCCGCGCCAAAGGGCGGTTGCACCGGCTGACCATCGCCATCTGCGGCGACATCGCGCATAGCCGCGTCGCGCGCTCGAATATCCTGTTGCTGGGCCGGATGGAAAACCGCGTCCGCCTCATCGGCCCGCCCACGCTCATGCCCGCTGGCATCGACGCCTTTGGCGTCGAAGTCTATGACGACATGCGCCGCGGGCTAGAGGGCGCTGATGTGGTGATGATGCTGAGGCTGCAAAAGGAACGCATGGATGGCGGCTTTATCCCGTCAGAGCGCGAATATTACCACCGCTACGGGCTCGATGCCGAGAAACTGGCCCATGCCAAGCCCGACGCCATCGTCATGCATCCCGGCCCGATGAATCGCGGCGTTGAAATCGACGGCGAGATTGCCGATGACATCAACCGCTCGGTCATTCAGGATCAGGTCGAGATGGGCGTCGCCGTGCGCATGGCCGCGATGGACCTTCTGGCGCGCAACCTGCGCGCCCGCCGGGCGGCGGCATGAGCACGGTTCTGCGCATCCCCGCCGGTGAGGCGCATGTCGTGCGCCTCTTTGCCGTGGACGAGGATCGCGCCAACCCCCATGCCGATGATGCCATCCTTGCCGCGCTGGGCGCAGGCCCGCTCAAGACGTCGGAAATCGAGCTTTTCGATCTGGCGGATCTGCAAGGCATGACGCTCACCGATTATCTGGCCGAGGGGCATGGCATCGCCGCCGCTGAACTTTCGCCCATGCAGCCGCAGGTCAATGGCCTGAAGGGTCGCGTGCTGATCCTGCCCTCACGCGCTTTTGAAGGGCGCGCTCAGGAAATGCGCCCGCATGCCCCCCTGCGCCTTGTTGCGCGCTTTTCCGAAGAGGTGGTGCCGGTGCGTTTCACCCCCCTGCCTACCGGCAGCGCCGAGGGCCTGCTCACCCCCCGCGCCAATGCCCGCCCGCAGGGTGCGGGGCGGTTGCGGCTCATGGCCTTTGCCGTGCTGGCGCTCATGGCCATCGGCGCGGCCGTCGCCATTGGCCTTGCGGTGAAACTATGAGCGAGGGGCTCATTCATTCCATGACCCCCACCACCCCGCTGGCAGAGGGTGAGCACGTGATCACAAGCTTTCACCCCGACCGTGCCGCCTATCGCCGTGACCACGCTTGGCTTGCGGCGGGGGCCATGGCGCTTGGCATGGCGATCCTTTGGGCTATTGGCAATCCGCATGTCTGGACCGGGGCCGTGGGCGGGCTTGCCGCGATTGCCGTGCGGGGGTTTTATGTCGCCTCGGATGAATTGAAGGCACGCTGGGATCTGACCGACCGGCGGCTCCTTGGCCCCCAAACCCGCGTTGTGCGGCTCTCAGAGATCAAGACGGTCCGGGGCTTGGGCAGCGCCGTGCAGGTGATCACCGCCACGGGCGACAAGCACCTGATCAAATATCAGGCCGACCGCGCCGGCACCGAGGCGCGGATACGCGCCGCCGCAGGACTATAAGAGGACAGGATGCAGGAACCCAAAGACCCACGCATGTCCGGCAAGATCGCGATGTTGGCCCTTCTGGTGATCGCCGCCCTGACCGTGGTCATGGTCTGGGTGGCGGGATGAGCGAGGGGTCGCGGTGGGACGCGCATCTTGACCCGCAAGACATCCTCTTGCGCGGGGCCAGCAATTCTTATGTCCCGCCGCTTTGGCGAACCGCGCTCGAAATCGTGGCTGGCCTGTTTATCCTTTTTCTTGGGTGGCTGTACATTTCGCAGAACGCGCCCGAGCGCCTGGATCGGTTCTGGGGAAAGACGATGGCGCTTTTTCTTTTCTTCCTGTTCGGCGTGCCCGTCCTCTATCGCCGTATGCGATGGAACGCTGGGCGAGAGTGGGCGATCACGGCATCCGCCATTCATTTCAACAACCGGCCCAATATTTCCATCGCGGATTTAAGCCATGTCCGTGGATGGGGGCACGACGTTGTCTTGATACGGCCCGATACGGGCTGGATGAACGTAAGACTGATGAAAGTTGAGAACGCGGCTGAGACGCGCGAATTGCTGCGGGATCTGATCCGCAGTCGAAAGAAAGTAACCGTATGACCCAAACCCTTTTCACAAACGCCCGCCTGATTGATCCCGAGGCAGGAACGGATGCTCCCGGCTGGCTCCTGATCGACAAGGGCGTGATTGCCGCGCGCGGCACGGATGCCCCACCGCAGGCCGAGGTCGTGATGGATTGCAGCGGCCATTGCCTTGCCCCCGGTATCGTCGATATCGGCGTCAAGGTGTGCGAACCGGGCGAGCGGCACAAGGAAAGCTATCGCTCTGCGGGCCTTGCGGCGGCGGCGGGCGGTGTGACCACGATGGTCACGCGCCCCGATACATCCCCCGCCATCGACAGCCCCGAGGTGCTGGAATTCGTCGCCCGCCGCGCCAATGAGGCCGCGCCGGTCAATGTGCTGGTGATGGCGGCCCTGACCAAGGGGCGACAGGGCCGCGAGATGACCGAAATCGGCTTTCTCATGGACGCAGGGGCCGTGGCCTTTACCGATTGCGACCATGTGGTCAGCGATACCAAGGTTCTCAGCCGCGCGCTGACCTATGCCCGCAGTCTGGGCGCGCTCGTCATCGGCCATCCCCAAGATCCCGGCCTAAGCGCCGGTGCGGCGGCCACCTCTGGCAAATTCGCGAGCTTGCGCGGCCTGCCTGCCGTCTCGCCCATGGCCGAGCGGATGGGGCTCGACCGCGACATCGCCCTCTTGGAAATGACCGGCGCGCGGTATCACGCCGACCAGATCACCACCGCCCGCGCGCTGCCCGCCTTGGCCCGCGCCAAGAAGAACGGGCTCGACATCACCGCAGGCACGTCCATCCACCACCTCACGCTCAATGAACTCGACGTGTCGGATTACCGCACCTTCTTCAAACTCAAACCGCCGCTCCGCTCCGAGGATGATCGCCAAGCGGTGATCGAGGCGCTGCGCGAAGGGCTGATCGACATCATCTCCTCAATGCACACGCCGCAGGACGAAGAATCCAAACGCCTGCCCTTCGAAGAAGCGGCGAGCGGTGCCGTGGCGCTTGAAACCCTGCTGCCCGTCGCACTCCGGCTTTACCATGCCGAGGCGCTCGATTTGCCCGCCCTCTTTCGCGCCATGTCGCTCAACCCTGCCAAACGTCTGGGGCTGGCTTCGGGGCGGCTCAGCATCGGCGCGCCTGCCGATCTGGTGCTTTTTGATCCGATGAAACCCTTCGTGCTCGACCGCTTCGCGCTCCGGTCAAAATCCAAGAACACCCCCTTTGATGGCGCGCGCCTGCAAGGTAAGGTCTGCGCGACCTATGTCGCAGGCACCCGCGTATATGAGGCCGACACATGCCCCTGATCGAAACCACCACCACTTTGCTGATCCTCTGGGCCGTGATCGGCTATCTCTTGGGCTCCATCCCCTTTGGCATGGTGCTGGCGCGGGTCATGGGGCTTGGCAACCTGCGCGAGATCGGATCGGGCAATATCGGGGCCACGAATGTCTTGCGCACCGGCAACAAAACCGCCGCTGCGCTCACCCTTCTTCTCGATGGTGGCAAGGGGGCTGTGGCGGTGCTCTTGGCGCGTGCCATGGCCGGCGAGGATGCGGCGCAACTGGCGGCGCTCAGCGCCTTTATTGGCCATTGCTACCCGGTCTGGATCGGGTTTCGCGGCGGCAAGGGGGTTGCAACCTTTCTGGGAATTTTCCTTGCCCTCGCATGGCCCGTGGGTCTGGCCTGCTGCGCCACATGGCTGGTGACGGCGCTGGTCACGCGGGTCTCGTCCAAGGCCGCGATCATGGCGGCGGCGCTCTCGACCGGCTGGATGGTGGTGCTGGGATACGGCACGGGCATGCTTCTGGCCTTCGTGCTATCGCTGCTGGTCTTCTGGCGGCACCGCGACAATATCGCCCGGATCAAGGCGGGCACAGAACCCCGGATCGGGCAAAAGGGGTAGGGGGACGGCCCAGCGATCCGCGCGGCGGCGCTTCGCGCCTTGTTCCGCGCGGGGGGGTTTAACGGACATTCGCCCCAATCACCGTCGCGCGGGATCAAGGTGCCGCAGGCACCGCCGCGCAGCGCCCGACCGCCCCCTCGGGCGGGCGCTTTTGCAACGTATCTCCTCAGCGAGAAGGCGGAAGAGTTGGCAGGCATAAAGTGCCCATCACTTCTGTTGCTGCGCCCACCCGGCGGTCGGGCACCGCGCAGCTTGCGACAAGAGGCACCGCCTCTCACCCTTCGTGAACAATCTTGATATGCCGCGCGCCCCGCGCCTCGGCCAGACCCATCTGCTTTTGCCGCTCACGAAACCGCGCCTTGTCCTCGTCGCTGGTCTCGTTCACGCAGTGATGACAGGCGACGCCCTCTTCATACTCGGGCCGGTCCATATCGGCAGGCAGGATCGGCCGCCGACAGGCATGACACAACCGATGCGGCCCTTCTTTCAGCCCGTGCCCCACCGACACGCGCCCATCAAACACGAAACACTCCCCGCGCCACGTGCTCTCCGCTTCCGGCACCTCTTCGAGATATTTCAGAATACCGCCCTTGAGGTGATAGACCTCCTCAACCCCTTGTCCCAAAAGGTAATTGGTGGATTTCTCACAGCGAATGCCCCCCGTGCAGAACATCGCGATCCGCTTGTTGTGAAAGCGGTGCTTGTTTTCCTCCCACCACGCCGGGAAATCGCGGAATGTCGCCGTCTGCGGATCAACCGCCCCCTCAAAGGAGCCAATCGCCACCTCGTAATCATTCCGCGTGTCGATCACCGCCACATCCGGACTGCGGATCAGATCATTCCATCCGGCAGGCTCAACATAATGCCCGACCCGCGCGCGCGGATCGACATCCGGCTGCCCCATGGTCACAATCTCTTTCTTCAGCCGCACCTTCATCCTGCGAAAGGGCTGCGTTGCCGCCGCGCTTTCCTTCCATTCCAGACCGTCGCAGCCGGGTAGGGCGCGGATATGCGCCAGCACAGCAGAAATCCCCGCCGCAGGCCCGGCAATCGTGCCATTGATGCCCTCGCGCGCGAGCAAGAGCGACCCGCTGATCTTTTCCGCGTCGCACAGCGCCTGCAACGGCCCCTGCACGGCGGCGGGATCGTCAAAGCGGGTGAAATGATAGAGGGCTGCAATCTTGTACATGCCGCGCGATTTACGCCCCCGCGCAGGCCCTCGCAAGAGGGCATTCCGACGCTTTTGGCCTGCAAGGGCCGCGCGTCACCCCGCCCCTTCCGAGATCAAAAGCTCTGTCGGCTGGCCGCCAATTCCATAAACCCGCACCCAGATATAGCGGCTCCGCCCTGTCAGCACCCACTCGGGCAGATATTCAGAACCGGGCATGATGCGACAGCGCCCGGCAATTCGGGCGCGCATCTCGCGCGAGGCAAAGACCGGGTCCGATTGATCGCCGTCATGGCGGATACCAAAGCGGTGAAAATTTGCCCGGTCTTGCTGAACAACCGCGCAGAAATCCCCCAATCGTTGCCCTTGCGAATTCCGCATATCCTCGACCCCGAGAGAGGTGTAATATTCCGCGATCAACTCTTGCGCGACACTGGGCGATGCGGTCAGACATGCCCCAAAAATCATGGCTAGAATGCGTTTCATGTTTTTCCCCTGCTGAAAATGACGATCCGGAATAGTTGCGTTCAGACTGGCATGTTCTGCATTGAGGGGCAACTTTGAGGGTATCACACCGGTCGGCACGCGGCAGAATAGACGGCGCGAGGTGATTGACGCCCGTTTCCATGGCCCTTACCTCTGCGCTTGAAGGAGCCATGCCATGACATCTGCCCTCATTGTGATCGACCTGCAAAATGATTTCTGCCCCGGTGGTGCGCTCGCCGTTCCAGAGGGGGATCAGATCGTGCCCGGCATCAACGCCCTCATGCCGGAATTCCCGGCAGTGATCCTCACACAGGATTGGCATCCCTCGGGCCATTCTTCCTTCGCGTCCTCGCATCCCGGAAAATCTGCCTATGAAATGACCGAGATGCCCTATGGCCCCCAAGTGCTCTGGCCCGACCATTGCGTTCAGGGCAGCCATGGGGCCGCCTTTCACCAAGATCTGAACACAGCGCGCGCCGACCTCATTCTGCGTAAAGGGTATAACCCCGCCATCGACAGCTATTCGGCGTTTTTCGAGAATGACCGCGCCACCCCGACCGGGCTGCATGGCTATCTGCAAACGCGCGGTATCACCGACCTCACCATGGTCGGCCTCGCCATCGATTTCTGCGTCAACTACTCAGCGCTCGACGCCGCCCGGCTGGGCTACCGCGTCACCGTCCGGCGCGATCTGGCGCGCGGCATCGACCTTGGCGGATCACTGGCTGCGGCAGAGGCGGGGATGACGGCGGCGGGGGTTACCCTCTTATGAGGGCCAACCTTACAAAATCACCTTACAAAACGTAAGGTTCGTCATGTCCGACCTCACCGCCGAGATCCGCGCCTGTCGCCTCTGCGCGGAGCGGTTCGCAGCCACGCATACCGCGCATGCGCCCCGCCCGGTGGCATGGTTCAGCCCCTCCGCCCGACTGCTCATCACCGGACAGGCACCGGGGCTGCGGGTGCATCAGTCGGGCAAGCCATTTGATGATCCTTCGGGGGACCGGCTGCGCGATTGGCTGGGGCTAAGTGCCTGTGAATTCTACGATAAATCCCGCGTCGCGATCGTGCCAATGGCCTTTTGCTTTCCGGGCTACGATGCCAAGGGATCAGATCTGCCGCCGCCGCGCATCTGTGGCAGCACATGGCATGAGCGCGTCATGCAAGCCCTTGAAAACGTGAGGTTAACCGTGCTTGTCGGCGGCTATGCCCACAAGTATCACTTGGGCGTCAAGACCGGTGTAACTCAAACCGTTCAGGCATGGCGCGACCATGCACCGCGGATTTTCACCTTGCCGCATCCCTCGTGGCGCAATACCGCTTGGCTCAAGAAGCATCCGTGGTTCGAGGCCGACGTTCTGCCGGAATTACGCGCACAAATTCAAAGGGTTATCCATGACTGACCTAACCCCGCTCGACATCGCCCATGCCGCGATGGAGGCCGCCCCCGAGGACGCCACCGCCCGCTTGCGGTTTTACGAGACCTTGGTGGCAAGCGAGCTGTATCTCTTGCTCAAATCCGAGGTGGAGGGCGACCAACTCGACCCGGAAGTATTTGATTTATCATATCATTCTTTCGTTCTCGTGTTTGATCGCGAAGACCGCTTGGCGCAATTCGCAGGCCGCATCGTGCCCTACGCGGCACTCAGTGGGCGCAGTATCGTGACCATGCTGGCGGGGCAGGGGGTGGGCCTTGGTGTCAATCTCGACGTGGCACCTTCCTCCATCCTGCTTCCGCCAGAGGCGGTGGATTGGCTGGCCGAAACCCTCTCCGATGCCCCCTCAGAGATCGAGGCGAAGCCGGAAAAGCTAAGCGCGCCCAAAGGCTTGCCCGAAAACCTCTTGATTGCACTCGATGCGCGACTGGCCACGATGGCAGGGCTCGCGGACCTCGCCTATCTCGCCCGCGTGACCTATGACACCGGTGCGCAGGGGCATTTGCTGGGCTTTGTCGGGGCGGACCCGCAGGCGCAAAGCGCCTTGGCCCGTGCCGTGTCCGAGGTGCTGATCTTTTCGGGGCTCGAGGCGGCCGCACTTGATGTGGCCTTCTTTGCCGCCTCCGATCCGGTCGCGGCATGTCTGGCACACTGCGGATTGCGCTTTGATCTGCCCGAACCGCCCCGGCCAACGGTCCGCGCGGCACCCGGCTCTGACCCGGATAAACCGCCACTTCTCAGATAGTTAGCTGGGTTCAATACCCTTTGCTGCGATCCACCAGATGCAAAAACGGCTCACCTGCCTCACCGCGCTGGACATTCTCGATGATCACCCGCGCCGCCGTGATGGCCCGCGTTTCAGAGGCGATATGCGGCGTTACCGTCACACGTGGATGCGCCCAATAGGGATGCGCGGGCGGCAACGGCTCTACCCGGAACACATCCAGCGTGGCATGTCCGATATGCCCTGCGTCCAACGCAGCCAAAAGCGCATCATCGTCTATCAGTGGCCCGCGTCCAGGGTTCACGATCATCGCGCCCTCTGGCAGAAGGGCCAGCCGTTCGGCGTTTAAAAGGTTTTCGGTCTCAGCTGTCAAAGGCAGCAAAAGCACAAGGATTTCAGCGCTTTGCAACGCCTTGAGCAGCCCATCATCCCCCGAAAGACAGGCGATGTCCGACACCTCGCGCGGGCTTCTGCTCCAGCCCGTAACCGGAAACCCAAGACCGCGCAGCGCCTTGGCGCAGGCCTGCCCCAGAACGCCCAGCCCCAACACGGTAACCGGGCGATCCTCGGCCAGAGGGGGGATGGTCTTGCGCCAGACCCCGTCCTGCCCAAGAATATGCGCATCCATCCCCAGATGATGCCGCAGCACATGGCCCGTGACCCATTCCACCATCCCTTGCGTCAGCCCATGATCGACCATCCGCGCCAACGGAACCTTTAGCGTTTGATTTCCAACGATATTCTCTACCCCAGCCCAGAGGTTCAGAACCGCCTTGAGGCGCGTATAGGGGGTAAAATCCTGCACCGCGCTATTGGGCGCGTAGATCATGTAATCCACCTCTTCGGGTGGCAGATCAAGCGCGAGGTTCGCCGTGATACCTGCCTCAGAGAGGGCTGATTTCAAAGGGTTTTCATAGATGTCCCACTGCTCGGGCCGAGCAGCAAAAAGAATATTGGGTGTCATTTGTCCTACCTTGGTTTGTGAATATGCGCGCTCTGGACAAGGCCAAAACCGACCATGAGCACAAGCATCGCCGATCCGCCATAGCTGACCAGTGGCAGCGGCACCCCGACCACGGGCATAAGGCCCATGACCATCGCCATATTAACGGCGAAGAACAGAAAAAACGTCATCGCGACCCCTAGGATAAGCAGGGATGAATAGCGGTCCTTGTTACTGAACGCCGCAGAGACGCAGAACACCAGGATCAGCGTATAAAGTCCCAGAATGGAAATCCCGCCGATAAAACCGAATTCCTCGGCAAGGGTCACGAAGATAAAGTCCGTATGCTTCTCTGGCAGAAAGTTGAGCCGCGATTGCGTACCCTGCATAAAGCCCCGCCCGGTCCAGCCGCCAGAGCCAAGCGCGATCTTGGATTGGGTGATGTGATAGCCCGCGCCAAGTGGATCGTTGTCGGGATTGAGAAAGGTGTCGATCCGGCGATATTGATAATTTTCAAGCAGTTGCCAGTCTGTGCCGCGGCTTTCGAACACTGCAAACACAAGCGCGACCACCGCGAGGATGACCGTGGCGAAATAGGCCCAATGCACCCCCGCCACAAACATAACCACCCCTCCTGCCGCCAACAGCAGGATCGAGGTGCCAAGGTCAGGCTGACGCAGCACGAGAGCCACCGGGGTCAGGATCAGCCCCACCGGGATCAACACCCAAATGGGCCGCGATACCCGCGACATCGGCAACCAATCGTAATAGGCGGCCAATAGCATCACGAGCGTGATCTTGACCAATTCCGAGGGCTGAAGTCGCATAAACCCAAGGTCGATCCAGCGCTGTGCGCCCTTGCCCTCCACCCCGACCAGCGCCACGGCAATCAACAGGGCCAGGGAAATGAGATAGGCAAGCAGCGACATGTTCCGCCAGAACCAGATTGGGACCATGGCCACAATCAGCATCACCGCCAACCCGAGGGCAAAGCGTTTCATTTGCGGCTCTGCCCAGATTGACAGGTTCCCGCCCGCAACCGAGTAGAGCATCAGAAATCCCACGCCCGCAACAGTGCAGAGCAAGAGCACCAGTGGCCAGTTGAGGTACAGGATCTTGCGTGCGCCAGACGGGGCTGTCTTGATGGAGTGCTCGAGATAGCTCATGCGCGGTCGCTGTCCTCTGGTGTCGGTCGAGAGCGGGCCGCGCGCAGTTTTTCCTGTTGTGCCTTGATCCGGGGGCGGTCTGCCTCGGGATAGGCGGCCAGCGGTGGGTCCTCGCCATAGAGCGCTTGAAGGGTGATGTCGCGGGCAATCGGTGCTGCCGCCGTTGAACCGCCGCCGCCATGTTCCACCACAACTGCCACGGCATATTTTGGGGCATCATAGGGTGCAAAGCTGACAAAAAGCGCGTGATCGCGCTGTTCGCGGGGCAGGGCATCGTTGCTGAGCACGCCTGTCGCCCGCTCACCGGTCGAGATGTTGCGCACCTGGCTTGTGCCGGTCTTGCCCGCAAGGCGAAAGGCATCCTCGATGATGCGGCTGCGATAGGCGGTGCCACGGTTGCTGTTGGTGACGGCATACATCGCGCGCCGCACCTCGCGCAGAAGGTTCTCGTTCAGGCCCATAGGTTCGCCATGGCCTGAGGGCTGCTCGACTCCGTCGATGGATTTGACCAGTCGGGGCGTCACGCTTCGGCTGGTGGCCAAACGTGCGGTCATTACTGCCAGTTGCAGCGGCGAGGCCAGCACGAACCCCTGTCCGATCGAGGCATTGGCGCTGTCCCCCACAACCCACGGCTCGCCACGATTGGCCACTTTCCATTCGCGGGTCGGTGCTAACCCTTTGGCAACACTGGTCATGGGCAGGTCGAACTGCACCCCAAGACCAAGCCTCTCGGCCATCGCGCTGATATTCTCGATACCGGTCCGCAGGGCGAGTTCGTAGTAATAGACGTCGCAACTTTCGCGCAACGAAAGGTGGAGGTCCATGTTGCCGTGCCCGCCGCGTTTCCAGCAGTGAAAGCGGCGGCCACTGATTTCCAGATGGCCGGGGCAATAGACCGTATCCTGAAGCGAAACATCCCCCGCCTCAAGCGCCGCAAGCGCTGTCACCATCTTAAAGGTAGAGCCCGGAGGATAGATGCCCTGCACTGCCTTGTTGGGCAGGGGGCGATAGGGATCGTCCAGCAAGGCGCGATAATCCGCAACCGAGATACCACGCACAAAGAGGTTGGGATCGTAGCTGGGCGAAGAGGCACAGGCCAGAATATCGCCTGTCTCACAGTCGATCATCACCACGGCGGCGCTCTCGCCATCTAGGCGGGCATTGGCATAGGTTTGCAATTCGTTGTCGAGCGTCAACTGGATATCCGAGCCGGGTTGCCCCTCTTGGCGGTCCAATTCGCGCATCACGCGCCCGGCGGCGTTCACCTCAACCCGTCGCGTGCCCGCAGAGCCACGCAAGAGGTTCTCACGCTGCGCTTCAAGCCCGATCTTGCCGATCTGGAAACGAGGCAAGCGCAAAAGCTGTTCTGGCGCGTCGATCCGATCCAGATCGCGGTCGCTGACTGGCCCGACATAGCCCACCACATGGGCATGATCATCCCGCAGCGGATAGCGGCGAGACAGCCCCACCTCTGGATGAACCCCGGGTAAGGCAGGGGCATTGACCGCAACCCGGCTGATATCCTCCCAGGTGACACGATCTGCCACTGTCACAGGGGTATCGCCACGCAGCTCTTTTAACTCGCGACGGGCCTTTTCCAGCTCTCCGGGGTCCAACTCGACCAAACGCGCCAGCCGGGCGATCACCTCGTCCACGTCCCGCGCCTGTTCGCGGATCATGGTGATCCTGTAGCTGGGCACATTCTCGGCGATGATCCGACCTTCGCGGTCAAAAATCCGCCCGCGCGTGGGGGGGATCAGTTGAATGTTGATGCGGTTTTCGTCAGCCAAGAGGCGGAACTGATCGGCCTGTTCCAACTGCATATACCGCATGCGCAGCGCAAGCGCGCCCATCACGCCCAGTTGTAGCCCGCCCACGACCAGCCCGCGCCGGGTGATCCGACGCTGGCTCTCGGCGGTATCGCGGGGCGGGCGCCTCATGGCCGCATCCCCGCAGGATCAAGATCACCGGGCGCACGTTTCCGCACACCAAACAGGGCATGTGACAGAAAGGCGATGGCAGGATAGGCGATCAAGGTTGACATCAGTTGCATAAGGCTCAGGCCAAGGGGTGCCTGATCCACCATCAGAATGGCCAAGATAACGCGGTTCGCCACGGTCATCACGATCATGGAACTGGCGACCGAGGCCCATTCTGCCGCAAATGTCAGATCGCGCAATGCGGATGCACGATTGCGTAGGGTCTGCGTGCCGATTACCATCAGTGCCGCCCACAGGCCCGGTGGGCGCTGCAACATAAGATCAAGTCCAAGTGCCACCAGCCCAACCAACAGCACCGGCACATAGTCAGGCCGGCGCACCGCCCAAGCAAAGGTCAGCGCCATCACCAGATCGGGCCCGGCCCATTTCGGAGGCGTATGCGCCAACGGCAAAAGATGCAGAAACAACAGGGCAATACAAAGCGCCAGATAAAGCGCACGCATGACCCAGGCACGAGGCAAGAGCGCATCAACCATTCTCAGCCTCCGCCGCTTCGGTCGCATCTGGGGCGGTCTCGGGATTCTCGCTGCCGGGCAGGCTTGATGGGGAAATCAGCCGTCCGGGGTCGGTCAGGCGCTCGTTCTCGTAACTGCGCAGCACGCGCAGAAATTCCAGCCGCTCGTAATCTGCAGAGATCCGCACGCGCATCCGCCCGCCGGGATCTTCGGCCAATTGACCGACCAGCAAGCCCGCCGGAAACACCCCGCCATCGCCCGAGGTCAGCACCCGATCGCCGGGGCGTACCTGATCCGGGGCTTCAACGAAATCAACCACCGGAGCGATGGAATTGTCGCCAATGATCAACGCACGCTGTCCCGAGGGCTGGATCGTGACGGGGATCCGGCTCGAGGTGTCGGTCAGCAGGATTACCCGCGCAGTGTTCCGCCCGACGCCGGAAATCCGCCCCACCAGCCCCAGACCGTCCATCGCAGCCCAGCCATCCTTGATGCCATCGCGCGCGCCCACGTTGATCAAGACGGATTGCCGAAAGGGCGACCCGCTGTCGGCCATGACCACGCCCGTCACAAATGTCAGGCGCGGGTCAAGTTGCACATTGTTGAGGTCCAAGAGGCGCGCGTTTTCCTGCTCCAGCTGCAGCGCGGCCTCTTTCCACGCTTTCATCTGTTGCAACTCGCGGCGTAGATCCTGATTTTGCTGATACATGCGCTGATAGCTCTGGAAATCGCGCAAGATATTCACCGCCCCGGTGACCGGTGCCATCGCCCAGTCGAATGAGGGCACGACCCGATCCACCACCTGCGCGCGAAATCTTTCGACCCGCGGGCTGTCGATCCGCCAGACCAGGAAGATGCCGAGCAGACACAATAGGAGAACCCCCAGAAGCAGGCGCTTCAGCGGGCCACTGTAATCCTCGCCTTGTCCGCGGTCTCTCGCCACGAAATCCCCCTTTTAGGCAAAGGTGGGTGGTTCAGCTGTCGTAGTCAATCGCGTGGCGCAACTGCTTTTCAAACTCAAGCGCTTTGCCAGTGCCAAGTGCCACGCAATTGAGACTGTCATCCGCAATGGATACGGCCAGCCCGGTTTGTTCGCGCAGCGCCAGATCAAGATCGCCCAAAAGCGCGCCCCCGCCGGTCAGCATCACGCCTCGGTCTACGATATCCGCCGCCAGATCGGGTGGTGTCGCCTCAAGCGCGGTCATCACCGCCTCGCAAATCTGTTGTACGGGTTCGGCAAGCGCCTCGGCGATCTGCGCTTGGCTGATCTCGATTTCCTTGGGCACGCCATTGAGCAGGTCACGCCCGCGCACATGCATCGACGTGCCGCGCCCGTCGTCGGGCATACGGGCCGTGCCGATGCTGGTCTTGATCCGCTCAGCCGTGGATTCACCCACCAGCAGGTTTTGCTGGCGACGCAGATAGTTGATGATCGCCTCGTCCATCCGGTCGCCCCCAACACGCACCGAGCGCGCATAGACGATATCGCCAAGGCTGAGCACCGCGACCTCGGTCGTGCCGCCGCCGATATCAACCACCATGTTCCCGGTGGGATCTGTGATCGGCATGCCGGCACCAATAGCGGCGGCAATGGGTTCTGCGATCAAACCCGCCCGGCGCGCACCTGCGGAGAGCACTGATTGCCGGATCGCGCGCTTTTCCACAGGTGTCGCCCCGTGCGGCACGCAGACGATGATCTTGGGCTTGGAAAAGGTTGAACGCTTGTGCACCTTGCGGATGAAATGCTTGATCATCGCTTCGGCGGTGTCAAAGTCGGCGATCACACCTTCGCGCATCGGCCTTATGGCCTCGATGCTGCCGGGGGTCCGCCCCAACATCAGCTTGGCATCCTCGCCCACGGCCAGCACTTTGCGAACTCCGTCCTTGACGTGATAGGCCACAACCGAAGGCTCGCTCAGGATGATCCCGCGCCCCTTGACGTAAACCAGCGTGTTGGCCGTGCCCAGGTCAATCGCCATGTCTGATGAAAACAGACTGGGAATCCTATCAAATATAGACATATGCGCCTGTGCCCTGTCGCCCGAAATAATGATGAGCCCCGCGACTCGGGGGTCCGGGGCATCTGTCCTTATAGTGGGCGTGCCGCAGGGGCGAAAGGGGCAGTTTCGGACCAACCGGCGTCAAATCGCCGTTTCAGCCGTTGAGATGGTCCAATCTTGCCCGCACCGATAGGCCATGCGCCTCAAGGCTCTCGGAGATGGCCAGGGTTTCGGCGGCGGGGCCAATGGCGCGCAGGGCTTCCGGTGTCATCCGGGCCAAAGTGGTGCGCTTTAGGAAATCCATGACCGACAGACCAGACGAGAACCGGGCCGAGCGCGCAGTCGGCAAAACGTGATTGGGGCCACCGACGTAATCGCCGATCGCCTCAGGCGTCCACGCCCCGAGAAAGATCGCTCCGGCATGAGTGATTTGCGCCGACAAGGCGTCAGGATCGCTCACGCACAGCTCCAAATGCTCTGGCGCAATGCGGTTCGAGAGGGTGGCTGCGGTGGCCATGTCGGGCACCAGAACAATCGCGCCGTAGTCGCGCCAGCTTGCCCCTGCGATGGCGCGCCGTTCCAGCGTTTCGAGGTGGCGGTTAATGGCGGCGCTGACCGCTTCGGCCAACTCGGCATCGTCCGTGATCAGGATGGCTTGCGCGCTTTCGTCATGTTCAGCTTGGCTCAGCATGTCGAGCGCGATCCAGTCTGGGTTCTGCCCCCTGTCCGCAATCACAAGGATTTCAGAGGGACCAGCGATCATGTCGATGCCCACTTTGCCAAACACCCGGCGCTTGGCGGCGGCGACAAAGGCATTACCGGGTCCGGTGATCTTGTCCACCGGGGCAATGCTCTCGGTGCCATAGGCAAGCGCTGCAATCGCCTGTGCGCCGCCAATGCGGTATATTTCATCTACGCCCGCGATCTGCGCGGCCAAAAGCACCAGCGGGTTCGCCTTGCCATCTGGCGTGGGAACGACGATCGCCAGCCGTTCCACCCCAGCCACCTTGGCGGGAATGGCGTTCATCAGCACGGAGGAAGGATAAGAGGCCAAGCCACCGGGAACATAAAGCCCCGCCGCCGAGACCGGTGTCCAACGCCAGCCCAGCATGGCGCCGCTCTCTTCGGTCCAGCTGGCATCCTCGGGCATCTGCCGCGCGTGATAGGCGCGGATGCGCTCTGCCGCAAGTTCCAGCGCGTCCCGCTCAGCGGGGGGCACTTCGCCAATAAGCTGCACGATTTCCTCGGGCGAGAAGCGCAGCGTTTCAGGTGTCAGCGCGACACGGTCGAAGCGCTCGGTCAATGCAATCACTGCTGCATCCCCCCGTTGCCGCACATCCGCGATGATGCCCGCGACGATATCGTCTACATCGGGACTGTCTTCGCGCTTGGCGCTGAGCAACTCCGCAAAGCGGGCTTCGAAATCGGGCGCGGTGGCGTCAAGCGTGATTGGCATTGCGGTTCCTTTCGCCGGGGGACATAGCGGTGCGTGGCCACTGTCTCAAGCCCCGGTCTTCTTCTTGGTCCAAATACTCAAATTCTGCGCTATGCCAAGCGTCTCAGCTCTCGTGGTGCGGCACCTTGCCTGATGGCGCGCGGTAGGGCCGCGTCACATCTTTGAGCGTGACTTCGAGCGCCTCGACCTCTAGGCGCAACGCGCCGTCACCCGCCAGCGTCAAAAGCACATGACCCGCCCCCTCCGACCCCGGCTCAAAGGTGATCGCGAGCAACGACAGGATCGTGTCTTTGTCATGCCGGTTGATGCCTTGGCTGGCCACGCGCAGCACATTGTCCACCACCAAGAGCGCCTGCACCCGCTCCGGCCCATGTCGCTTAAGCCCCTGATCTTCCCAACGAAAGCGGTTGAGCAAAAGGCCAAAGCGCCGCTGGCCCGGTCGCCACGTCATCTCGGTGATGGGAAAGACCGCGTCTTGTGCGAGCGATGAGATGACCTTTAGGTCGTCCTCTTCTATCGCGCCCAGATTAAGAGGGGCTTCGCGCCCGTCTTCGAATTTGGCGTCTTCGGTCATTTGCCACTGATCCTTTCGATCTTGGCGCCGACGTTGCCCAGCTTTTCCTCGACCCGCTCGTAGCCGCGATCAAGGTGATACACCCGGTTGACGATGGTTTCGCCTTCTGCCGCCAGCCCCGCAAGAATGAGCGACACCGAGGCGCGCAGATCGGTGGCCATCACCGGCGCGCCCTTGAGGCGATCAATGCCGGTTACGGTGGCGGTGCCGCCATGCACGTCGATTTTCGCACCCATTCGCATCAGTTCCGGTGCATGCATGAAGCGATTTTCAAAGATACGCTCTTCCAGTACCGAGGTGCCTTCGGCGGTGCACATCAGCGCCATCATCTGCGCTTGCAGGTCTGTGGGGAAGCCCGGAAACGGCTCTGTCACTACATCGACAGCGCGCACTTTGCCATTCTTGCGGCTGACCTTGAGACCCGCGTCAGTTTCGGTGACGCTGATGCCCGCCTCTTCAAGTTTGTCACAAAAAGCGCCCACAAGATCCCGCCGTCCGCCGAGGCATTCTACCTCACCTCCGCAGATCGCCGGGGCCAGCATATAGGTCCCAAGCTCGATCCGGTCGACCACCACGGGATGCGTCGCACCTCCAAGCCGGTCTACCCCCTGAATGGTAATCGTGCCTGTGCCTTCGCCTTCGATTTGCGCGCCCATGCGGCGCAGGCAGTGGGCCAGATCAACGATCTCAGGCTCGCGCGCAGCATTCTTGAGCACGGTCGTACCTTTGGCCAAGGTCGCCGCCATCAGGGCGTTTTCCGTGGCCCCGACCGAGACGATGGGGAATTCGAACATTCCCCCCTTCAGGCCGCCGGGGGCCTTGGCATGTACATAGCCCTCGCGCAGGTCAAGTTCGGCACCCATCGCCTCCAATGCGCGCAAATGCAGATCAACGGGCCGCGCTCCGATGGCGCATCCGCCCGGCAGCGAGACCACAGCATGACCATCCCGCGCCAGCATTGGCCCCAGCACGAGGATCGAGGCCCGCATCTTGCGCACGATGTCATAGTCGGCGACGTGGTTGTTCAGATTATGCGACGACAGCGCCAAAACTTGCCCACCCTGCATCTGCACCACCTCTGCGCCCAAGGATTGCAGCAGCGTTGTCATTGTCTTGATATCCGACAGACGCGGCGCATTGGTCAGGGTCAACGGCTCATCGCTTAGCAATGTGGCGGGCATCAGCGTCAGACAGGCATTCTTGGCCCCCGCGATGGGAATTTGTCCTTCAAGCGGCCCATTGCCTGTGACGACGATCGAATCCATCTGCTCTACCCCTCATCCTTTGTACCGGTTGGCTTTGGCGTGGACAGGCCGTCCGCCTTGGCGCGTACCTGCGCCTTACGCCGTGCGAGATTGGCCTTCAACGCCGATTTCAGCCTGTCCTCGCGGCTTGGGCTCTGTTTCGCGCCTTTATCCGGTGTTTGTTTTTTGCTCATGGCTCTCTCTTACAGGAGGTGTGAAAAACCGTCCAGTTACCCCTTGCGCCATCAGCGATTAGCGTCTAATCAGCGCGCCACACGTGCTGCTGTAGCTCAGTGGTAGAGCGCGTCATTGGTAATGACGAGGTCGGGAGTTCAATCCTCCCCAGCAGCACCAGTTAAATCTTGTAAATACCGCGATCATGCCACTTGCCCGCAGGGGCAGTGAATGGTTACGGCAATGAACGCCAAAACTGGCGTCCCGAAAGCGGATGTTTCCCCCGGCTCTGAAAACCATGTGAGTCCCAACATCCGCCACGTTCGGGGCTGGCACCCGGAGCATGGGTTTTTCCAAAATGCCAGCGTCCATCGGACCCGATAAAAAGATGAAATCTCCGACCGAAATGTCGGCGGCAAAAACGCCCTCAAAAACAACTGTATGTTCCGCGATCGTAATCGTCGCGCCTGTGTCCGCGTCGCTGGTGTCAAGACTGGCGAATGCGGTCAACGGATCAAGTTCGTCAGGATCGACGCCGATATGAAACTGCAACCTGCTTGATGGCGGAGTAAAGAAAGCACTGGTTTTAAATGCGATTGGATTGAAATCCGCAATCGTGTCGATTCCGCCCGCAGTGAAGGTATTGACGACAAACACATCAGAAGACTGGCCACCGGTGAGGGTGTCATTGCCCGCGATCAAAAACAGGATGTTACCCCCGGAACCGCCGCCAACGCTGTCGTTACCACGTCCGGCATAGACAAGATCAGCGTCAAAACCGGCACCGATCATGTCGTTGCCGTAGCCACCCAAGACAATATCCCGGCCTGCGCCGCCAGACATACGATCTGCGCCTTCTCCGCCTGATCCGAAATCATTGCCCTGCCCGGCGCGGATACCGTCACCCCATCGCCGCCAAGTCACGACAACGCATCATCCCCCAAACCGTCTGTCAGCGTCTCGGCATCATCGCTGCCGATCAAATTGACGGCTGCGAGCGGTTGGACAAGCGGGTGGCCATCCGCATCGTACAGCCCCAGAAAAGGATCGAGCAATGTTCCTTGCCCCGAAAGCGCGCCTTTGAGACCAAACCTGTAGGCGGTGCCTTCTTGCAGGCTAATGGCGAACCAATCGCGGTCGTCTTGGTTGTCAATGGTGCCGGTTACGCTTCCCCCGGTTCAATACGTCCGGTGGTGCTGACATCGCTCGCAAAATCATCCATCACAACGCCTCTCTGACCCTGAAAAGACTTTAGTTTACCTAACGCAGGCGGCAAAGGTTAGGAACATCCAAGCGCTATACGCCCGGTGGTATCGCAAACGCCGCGCCGCCGCGTGACAGATCAAATTTTTTCCGCAGTATGGATTGATCTACATCATGGGCGAGTCGGTCGTCCTGTTTTTTCATTTTTACGAGGTTGAGAGGTTTGACGGTCCGGACGGAGGAGGCTGGAGGCCATGTGGTACGAATTGCGGGATCGTTCCCTGCCAAGTTCCGAAGGTCATGCTGTCTTGCCGCGCCCGCCCGGAACGGTGCGGGAATGGCGGCTGGCCGATATGTGCACGGGGTGCGGCGATTGCGTTGCGGTGTGCCCAAAGGCGATTGTCGCCCTTGATAAAGAGGTTTTGCCAGTTGTGACCGCGATTGACGCTTGCGGCCGATGTGGCCTCTGCGCCGATGTCTGCACCCGTGGTGCCATCGAATTGACAAAGGAAACGCGGCTTGGGCTGGAACGCATTCTGAAGGGCGACGGCCTAGGGCAGCGCGCTGGCTGACGTTTGACGCGTTTGTGGGCGGCACGATATGTCGCATTCAAGAGTCATCTTTCATCCCCATCTGACACTTAGCCATGAATGGAGTGAAAGATGAGACCCGAAAGGCAATTTGAGACCGACGAGACCGCAACACTGGAGGTTCACCATAGTCCGCGCGATATCCATGATCGGATCGCGCTGCGGATTGTGAAAATCATGCGGGTTTTTGCCGACGCCTTTTTCTCAAAGCGCTACGGGCATCGTGCTGTGGTGCTTGAAACTGTGGCTGCCGTGCCGGGGATGGTGGGGGGGCTCTTGCAGCATCTCAAATCATTACGGCACATCCGCGAAGATCAGGGTTGGATCCGCGAATTGCTAGATGAGGCCGAGAATGAGCGCATGCATTTGATGACCTTTGTCCAAATCGCGCAGCCGTCACGCGGCGAGCGGTGGTTGATCATGATAGCGCAGGCGATTTTCTATAACGTGTTCTTCTTCACCTACCTCCTTGCTCCGCGCACGGCGCATCGGATTGTGGGCTATCTCGAGGAAGAGGCGGTGGTCAGCTATACGCAATATCTGGCAGAGATTGATGCCGGACGGCAGGATAATGTGCCGGCACCGCAAATCGCGATCGACTACTGGAAGCTGTCCCAAGATGCGCGCTTGCGCGACGTCGTCATCGCTGTGCGCGCTGATGAGGCGCATCACCGTGACACAAACCACGGCTTTGCCAATCAGATCATGGAAGGGCGGCACCCGTAACGGAGCCTTAGCCCCAACTTACATCCCCCAGAAAAATATAGCCTGCGCCATAGATCGTTTTGATCAGGCGCGGGTTCTTGGGGTCTTCGCGCAGTTTGGTGCGCAGGCGCGAGATGCGCACATCCATGGCGCGGTCAAAGCTTTCACCTGCCGCGCCGCCAAGCGTCTCTTGCATCGTTTGGCGGGAGATCAAGCGCTTGGGACGTTCCAGAAAGAGGCGCAGCACCTCTCCTTCGGCATGGGAAAAGGGCGTTTCCGTTCCCGTATCATCTTCAAGCATGTAGCGGTCAAAATGTGCGACCCAGCCGTTGAACCGCGCCACCTCGCCGGTTTGTGTACTGGGAATGCCCCGGCGCAGTCGGGCGCGGACGCGTGCCACCACTTCGGCGGGATCGAACGGTTTGATGATATAGTCATCCGCGCCCAGTTCCAGCCCTGTCACCCTGTCCTGCACCTGTGCGCGGCCCGAGATGATGATCACCGTTGCCCCCTGCTCCAATGCCAACCGATGCACAAGGCTCAGCCCGTCACGATCTGGCAGCGACAGATCGACAAGGCAAACATCGGGCGTGGTGCTGCGCAAGGCGGCCTCGAACTCTGTGGCGCGGCCAAAGGCCATGGTGCGAAATCCCGCCTCGGAAAGCGCCTGCGCCAGCATTGAACGGATCGCCGGTTCATCATCAAGAATGGCCACAAGCGGCGCTGTCATGGCTGCGCTCCGGTGTTGAGGGCCGCGTCAAGCTGTGCGGCGGAAAAGGGTTTGCGCAGCACCGGGGCAAGGTCTGCCGCTTGCCGGTGTAGCGGATCGTCTGGGGGCAACGAGGTCATCAGCACGAGCGCGCAATCACCGCGTCGGGGCAGTCGCGCCAGATCAATTCCGGTGCGGTTGCCCTCAAGCACGATATCCGACAGAACGGCCGAGATTTCCGGCAGATTGGCGATCAGCGCTGCGGCCTCGTCCACGCTGGCGGCCTCAATCACGCTATGGCCTGCGCCCCGCAACATATCGCGCAGGGTAGAGCGCAGATCGGGGCTGTCTTCGACCAAAAGAACAAGGCCCGGAGGACGCGCCGCCGCCGCGCGGCGCAGGGGCAAGCGCAGCGCCACGCGCCCGCCTGTGTCGGTATTGCCCATTAGGATACGCCCGCCCGCCAGCTTGGTCATGTCATAGACCATGGGCAGGCCAAGCCCCGATCCCTCGCCACCCTTCGTGGTGAAAAACGGATCAAGCGCATGTTTGAGCGCCTCGGGGCTGAACCCGGGCCCGGTGTCGTCCACGGCAAGCTCGAGCCATGTATCCTGCACCGGCTGGGCTGTAAGGGTGATTGCGCCACTTCCTGCGCAGGCATCGCGGGCGTTCAGCACCAGATTGAGCAGCGAGTCCTGCAACATGCCGGGATCCAGCAGATAGCGATCCGCAAGGCCGACGCAGATGATCTCAAAAGCGATACCCGTGGGCAGGGCCGAGCGCGCCAGTGTCTCTAGATCGTCGAGAAAGGCGGCAAGATCGGTGGGCACGGGTTCATGCTCGCGCGGGCCGGTCATGTCGGCGATGCGATTGAGCAGCCCGCCACCTCGCCGCGCCGCCGCGAGGGTGGCGTTGATCAATTCCTGCGCCTCGGGCTTTAGGCCCATGCGGCCAAGGCGCGACTGCATCCCAAGGATGATCGTCAAGAGGTTTGAGAAATCATGCGCAAGGCCCGAAGTGAGTTGTGCCGCCATTTCCCGCCGCCGCGTCTGTTGCAGGGCGGCGCGTGTCTGGCTTTCTTCGGTGATGTCCATCGACAGGATGTAAACCCCGCCACTGGTGTGATCCGGGGTCAGCGCCACCCGGATACGCCGTGAACTGGGCTCATGGGTGAATTCGAACACCGAAGCCTGTCCGGCATAGGCCTTGTCCAGTTCGGGACCTATAATCGACCACGGCTGTGGCCCGAGAACCTGCGCCGCGTGCACCCCGATCAGATCGGCGCGTGATCCGGGCATGACCGAGGTAAGCCGCCGGTTGGAATAGGTATAGCAACGGTCTGGACCGACATGCGCAATATGGGCGGGCATCATCTCGGCGGTCATTCTGGTGCGGGCCTCGGCCTCGGAAATCTGGCGCTTGGCCTCTTCGAGGGCCGTGATTGTGGCCTCTAACTGTCGGTTGGTGGCAGACAGCTCTTCTGAATAACCGACCAATTGATCGGACAACTCTTCTGAACGGGCGCGCAACAACGCCTCTTGTCGTTTGGCACGGGTGATGTCGGTATAGACCGTGACCCATCCCCCCTGCGGCAGCGGCGTGCCCTCGACGCTGATGGTGCGGCCATTGGCGCGCGTGCGCTCCATGTAATGCGGCTCGAACGCGCGGGCGATATCGACGCGGGTCGTTACGAACCCTTCCACATCGCCCACGTCGCCATAATCGCCGCGCGTTGCCAGATAGCGGATCGTATCCGCGAAATCGGCGCCCGGTGTCACCAGCACATCAGGCAGGGCAAACATTTCTTGAAACCGTCGGTTGCAGACCGCAAGGCGCAAATCCCGGTCATAGATCGTAAGCGCCTGCTGAATGAGGTTCAGGCCGGCCATCGTCATGGCGTCATGATCGGCGCGGCTTGTACCCATTACAGTCTCCTCCCGCATCTTGGCTAACACCGGAAAACCGGTCCGCAAAGGCCAATCTTGGGCCTGTTACAATTCGTAAGGATTGCGAAATGTTCAGGAAAAAGTTGACGGCGAGTGTGATCCTCGCACCCTCTGGGGGAAGAAGAATCGCCCCTAGGTGGTCGGATGTTCGCGCAGGCGAGCAAAGGGAGGATATAACTTGGCACAGCCGTCACAAGCGACGGACGGGATGGATTCCGTTCCGGCGCTCTTGCAACGTAACGCCACGCGATTTGCCGATAGACCGGCCTATCGCGAAAAGGAATATGGGATCTGGCAGTGCTGGACATGGGCCGAGGCCGAGAAGGAGATCGAGGCGCTTGCGCTCGGGCTCATCAATCTTGGTGTGAATGAGGGCGATTTCGTCGCCGTCATCGGCCGCAACCGTCCGCATTTCTACTGGTCCATGGTCGCCGCGCAATCTGTCGGTGCAATCCCCGTTCCGCTCTACCAAGATGCTGCCGCCCCCGAGATGGCCTATGTGATGGAGCATTGTGGGGCACGCTTTGCCATCGTTCAGGATCAAGAACAGGTCGACAAGCTGATCGAGGTGCAGGAGGGGCTGCACCAACTGGAGCATATGATCTATGTCGATCCGCGCGGCTTGCGCAAATATGATCACCACAAGTTGCACCGCTTCATCGACATTCAGGAGCAGGGCCGCGCCGCCTATTACGAATGGATCGAAGATCTTAAGGCGCGACGCGCGAAACTGACCTATGACAGCGTTTGCGTCATGCTTTACACCTCGGGCACCACGGGCAAGCCCAAGGGCGTGGTGCTGAGCAATCGCAACATCATCGAGGCGTCCAAATCGTCTTCCGAGTTTGACCATCTGACCAAGGACGAAGAGGTGCTGGCCTATCTGCCGATGGCTTGGGTGGGCGATTTCATTTTCTCCATCGGGCAGGCCTATTGGTGCGGGTTTTGTGTCAACTGTCCTGAGAGCCCAGAGACCATGCAGACCGACCTGCGTGAAATTGGGCCCACCTATTTCTTTGCGCCGCCCCGCGTGTTCGAGACGCAGTTGACCAATGTGATGATCCGGATGGAGGATGCGGGCCGTGTCAAGAAATGGCTCTTTGACCATTTCATGTCCCATGCCCGCCGCGTCGGCCCTGCGATCCTCGATGGTAAGCCGGTCAGCGGTCTGGACCGCCTCAAATACCGGCTTGGGAATCTCTTTATCTATGGTCCACTCAAGGACACGCTTGGCCTTGGTCGCGTGCGCGTGGGCTATACTGCGGGTGAGGCGATTGGGCCGGAGATTTTCGATTTCTACCGCTCGCTTGGCATCAACCTCAAACAACTCTACGGGCAAACCGAAGCTTCGGTGTTTATCACCCTGCAACCCGATGGCGAAGTGCGCTCCGATACCGTGGGCGTGCCTGCCCCCGGCGTGGAAATCCGTATCAGCGACACCGGCGAGGTGTTCTATCGTTCAGCGGGCACGTTTGAATATTACTACAAGAATCCTGAAAGCACGGCCTCAACCAAAGACTCCGAAGGCTGGGTCGCCACCGGTGATGCCGGATTTTTCGAGGAAGGCAGTGGGCATCTACGGATCATCGACCGCGCCAAGGATGTGGGCAAGATGGCTGATGGCCGGATGTTCGCGCCCAAATATGTGGAAAACAAGCTCAAGTTCTATCCCAATATTCTCGAGGCGGTCGTCTTTGGCAACGGGCGCAACGCCTGCACCGCCTTTATCAACATCGACCTCACGGCAGTCGGAAATTGGGCCGAGCGGAACAATATCGGCTATGCGTCCTATCAGGAATTGGCCGGGCATCCCAAGGTGTTGGAGACGATCAAATCCCATGTGGAAGAGGTCAATCGCAGCCTCGCGGATGATCCCATGCTGTCGCATTGCCAGGTGCATCGCTTCCTCGTGCTACACAAGGAACTGGATGCCGACGATGGCGAGATGACGCGCACTCGCAAGGTGCGGCGTGGTGTGATCTCTGAGAAATTCGATGACCTGCTGACCGCGCTCTATGACGGGTCGCCTGAAATCTACACCACCACTGAAGTGACCTATGAGGATGGCCGCAAGGGGGCGATCAGCGCGACGCTCAAGATCGTCGATGCCAAGGTGGCCTCGGTGGCGACGATGCAAAGGGTGGCGGCAGAATGAGCGGGCCGGTGCAACAAGGGGGCTGTCATGCTTGACGCAAGCGAAGGCTACACCACCGAGGACGGTCGCAAGATCGGCGGCGTGGTGATGGAGATGAAGAACATCACCCTGCGGTTCGGCGGTGTGGTTGCGATCAAGGACATCAGCTTTGACATCCGTCAGGGCGAAATCCGCGCCATCATCGGGCCGAACGGGGCTGGTAAATCCTCGATGCTGAACGTGATCAGCGGCTTTTACCACCCGCAAGAAGGCGAGGTCTGGTATCAGGGCGCGCGGCGACCGCCGATGAAGCCCTATCAGGTGGCACAACAAGGCATTGCCCGCACATTCCAGAACATCGCGCTCTTTGAAGGCATGACCGTGCTCGACAACGTGATGACGGGCCGCATCCGAGAGATGAAGGCGGGGCTTTTTGCGCAAGCGATCTGGAAGGGTCGGGCCGAGCGGGAAGAGGTTGCTAACCGTGAAGTCGTTGAAAAGGTTATCGACTTTCTTGAAATCCAACATATCCGCAAGACCCCGGTGGGCCGTTTGCCCTATGGTCTGAAAAAGCGGGTGGAACTGGCGCGCGCGCTTGCGGCAGAGCCGTCGATCCTTCTGCTAGATGAGCCGATGGCGGGCATGAACGTCGAAGAGAAAGAGGATATGAGCCGCTTCATCCTCGATGTGAACGACGAATTCGGCACCACGATTGCCCTCATCGAGCATGACATGGGCGTGGTCATGGACCTGAGCGACCGGGTGGTCGTGATGGATTATGGCAAGAAAATCGGCGACGGCACCCCCGACGAAGTGCGCAGCAATCAAGACGTGATCGGCGCCTATCTGGGGGTGGCGCATGATTAGGGCATTGGTGATGGCCGGCATGCTGCCAATCGCAGCCAATGCCGCGCCATCGGATCAGTTCGCTACATTTCTGGAAGAGCGCTGCCTCGCCCCGATCAAGGATGCGACCACGCCTGTGACTGCCGATCTAACACAGTTCACCTCGGAGCAGTCCGAACAGCTTGGCCGCAATATCGGCGAGTCTTTTGAAAGCTGGACGCTGTGGACCGATGCGCAGGCGCAGCATGTTCTAGGTATTCGACAGGGCGGTGATGCCTGTAGGGTCTTTAGCTTCAGAGCTTCGACCGAGGATGCAATTCAGATTTGGGACCGGATCAGTCGCTATGAGGGTCTGCGGGGTACGGCAGAATTGACCACCGCTCCGCTCGCCGGGACGAAGATCGAGGATTTTGGCGCGGCGTCCGGGGCCATTCACACGACTGAAAAAAACTTTGTCCACGTCATGATGAACTTTGCGGGCAACCCATCGTTGAGCTTCACGAGCGTTGTCGCGTTTCACGTCGTCGAAACCGAATTCGCCTGCAATCTTTTCCCAGAGGAGTGCCGCTAATGCCTGATCAGTTGATTTTCGGGATGGAGGTCGTTTTGAACGGCCTCATGGCCGGGGTGCTCTATGCGCTGGTCGCTCTTGGTTTTGTGCTCATCTACAAGGCCTCGGGCATTTTCAACTATGCCCAAGGGGTGATGGCGCTCTTTGCGGCGATGACGCTGGTGGGGATGATGGAAGGGCGTGTGCCCTTCAGCCATCTTATCAACGCGATTTTCGGAACCGAGATCCATCACTTCGGCTGGCACCTGCCGGGGCTGGCGGCGATCCTCTTGACCATGGTCGTGATGGTGGCGCTCGCCTGGATCGTGAACCAATTGATTTTCCGGCATCTGGTGAACCAAGAACCGATCATTCTCTTTATGGCGACGATTGGTCTGGCCTATTTCCTTGAAGGTTTCGGGGATATGATGTGGGGCAGCGACATCAAGAAGCTGGATGTTGGACTGCCGCAAGGCATCAACCTGATCATTGACGAGACCACGTTCAACATCTTTGGCTATGGGTTCTTTATCGACAATCTAGATCTGGTGGCGACCGGTGTTGCGGCGCTTCTGGTGATCGCGCTGGTTATCTTCGCGC
This sequence comes from Roseovarius mucosus, assembly GCF_002080415.1. NCBI lineage: Bacteria > Pseudomonadati > Pseudomonadota > Alphaproteobacteria > Rhodobacterales > Roseobacteraceae > Roseovarius > Roseovarius mucosus. The sequence continues at coordinate 2,853,886 of NZ_CP020474.1, forward strand.
AATACTCCAAACAGGGGCGCGCCATGCGTGCGGTGGCGGATGACCATCAGGCGGCGCTGTCGGTTGGTATCTCTCTCAATTTCATCTGGGTCATGGTCTGGTCGCTGGCGGGCTTTGTGGCGCTTGTGGCGGGGATCATGTGGGGCACCAAATCGGGCGTGCAATTCTCGCTCTCGCTGATTGCCCTCAAGGCGCTGCCAGTGCTGATGCTGGGCGGCTTTACGTCGATCCCCGGCGCGATTGTGGGCGGTTTGATCATCGGTGTCGGCGAAAAGCTGTTCGAGTTCACCGTCGGTCCGCTGGTGGGCGGGGCCACTGAAAACTGGTTCGCCTATGTGCTGGCGCTTCTGTTCCTCGTGTTCCGGCCACAGGGCCTGTTCGGCGAAAAGATCATCGAGAGGGTGTAAGATGCAAAAGCTGATTGCCATCGTCAATGTGATCGCTTGGGCCGGGTTCTGGTCGTTTGGCTATCTGGCTCTCTCGGCACAGGTAGAGAACACCGGGCAGATGGTCATAGCGGCGCTTTTGGCCGCCATGGGCGGGGGCGTGGGCATGCTCGCCTATCTCTGGCTGGTGCGCCACACCGAGGCGACGGGCTATGCCCGGCCAGCCAATCGCGCGATCAAGCGCGAGGATGATATTCATGGGGAGGTTCTCTAGATGTTTTACCGGGAAGCAGGGGATTTCAAGACCTCCTACGAGCAGGACAGCCAGACCTTTCCGATCCGGTTTGATCGGTATCGTTATTACGCAGTGCTGGTCGCGGCCTTTGCCGTGGTGCCGTTTGTCATCAACGACTACTGGGTCAACGCGGTCTTTCTGCCGTTCCTCATTTATTCCATCGCGGCCATCGGTCTCAATATCCTTGTGGGATATTGCGGGCAGGTGTCGCTTGGGACGGGCGGTTTCATGGCGGTTGGGGCCTATGCCAGCTACAAGCTGATGACTGCCTTTCCAGAGGTCAGCATCTTCTTTCACATCATCCTTGCGGGGGGCATCACCTCGATTGTCTGCGTGCTCTTTGGCCTGCCCTCGCTCCGGATCAAGGGGTTTTACCTCGCGGTGGCGACCTTGGCGGCGCAGTTCTTTTTGGTGTGGCTGTTCAACCGTGTGGGCTGGTTCTACAACTACTCGGCGTCTGGCCAGATTACTGCGCCTGAGCGGACGGTATTCGGGATTGCCGTCACCGGTGCCAATAATCCGCCTTGGTCGGCCTATCTCTTTTGCCTCGTCTTTACCGTGGCGGCCGCGATCATCGCCCGCAACCTGACGCGCGGCATGGCGGGGCGCAAATGGATGGCCATTCGCGATATGGATATTGCCGCCGAGATCATCGGGGTAAACCCACTCAAGGCGAAGCTCACGGCCTTTGCGGTTTCGGGGTTCTTCGTGGGTATCTCTGGCGCGCTTTTCTTTGCTGTCTATCTGGGCGCGGTCGAGGTGGGCGAGGCGTTCGGTATCAACAAGTCGTTTCTCGTGCTCTTCATGGTGATTATCGGCGGGCTTGGGTCTATCTTTGGCAGTTTTGCGGGGGCGGCGTTTCTCGTGCTGCTGCCTGTGTTGCTCAAGAATACGCTGGTGGGCGGTTTGGGCTGGCCCACGGATCTTGCGGCGCATCTGGAGTTCATCATCGTGGGGGCGCTGATCATCATTTTCCTGATCGCCGAGCCACATGGGCTGGCGCAGCTCTGGCGCGTCGCCAAGGAAAAACTCAGACTTTGGCCCTTTCCACATTAGGGGCGGGCCATTGGTGGGCTGAAAACCCACCCTAGGAGGTTGGGCGCAAGACATCGCGTTCAAGACGAAACATCGGAAAAACCAAGGGAGGAATAAACCGATGAGACAGAGACTGATGACGGCCCTGACCGCCGCCATGCTGGTCGCAAGCCCGGCTCTCGCCGAGCTGACGATCATCGACACCAGCTATCGCACCGGGCCATATGGCGCGAATGGCATCCCGTTCTCGGACGGCTACCAAGATTACTTTACCCTGCTGAACGAGCGTGATGGTGGCATCGGCGGCGAAAAGATCAATCTGGTGGAATGCGAGACCGGCTATAACACCGAAAAGGGTGTGGAATGCTATGAAGCCACCAAATCCGCAGGCAATGGCGCGCTGATTTATCAGCCGCTCAGCACTGGCATCACCTATCAGCTGATCCCCAAGGTGACATCTGATGGCATCCCGATGCACACCATGGGCTATGGCCGGACCTCTGCCAAGAATGGCGAAGTGTTCAAATGGGTGTTCAACTATCCCGCAAACTACTGGGATGGTGCCAGCCACGCGATCACCCATATCCTTGACCAGAACGGTGGCGACATCAGCGGCAAGAAAGTCTCGCTTGTCTACCACAACTCTGCCTACGGCAAAGAGCCCATCCGCACCCTGGAAGAGCTGAGCAAGAAGCACGGGTTTGAACTGATCCTTCTGCCGGTCGATCATCCCGGCCAAGAACAGAAATCGCAGTGGCTGCAAATCCGCCGCGACCGTCCTGACTATGTGCTGATGTGGGGCTGGGGCGTGATGAATCAGGTCGCGATCCAAGAGGCGGTGAATATCCGTTTCCCGATGGAGAATTTTATCGGCATCTGGTGGTCTGGCTCTGAGAATGACGTGAAACCTGCCGGCGATGCGGCCAATGGCTATAAGGCGCTGACCTTCCACAACCTCGGCGATGACTATCCGCTCTATGACGATCTGCGCAAGCATGTCGTTGATGCTGGCAAGGCTGCAGGTGCGGGCGATCAGGTGGGCAGCGTGCTCTATAACCGGGGCATGTATGCCGCGATGCTGGCTGCAGAGGCGATCAAGACCGCGCAGGAGATGCATGGCGTGACCGCGATCAATGCGGCACAGATGCGGGATGGCATGGAGAACCTCGAGATGACCGAGGCCAAGATGACCGCGTTGGGCCTGCCCAACTTTGGCCCCGAGTTCAAGGTCAGCTGTCAGAACCACGGCGGGAACGGCTATGGTGCCGTGTCGCAATGGGATGCCGCAGCGGGTGATTTCAAGCTGATCACTGACTACTTCCAGTCGGATCAAGAGATCATCTCGGCGCTTGTGGCTGAGGATAGCGCGGCCTTCGCTGCCGAAAGCGGGATCACACCGGGCTGCTAAGCCTGTGACCCTGTCCCGGCCGCAGTATGTGCTGCGGCCGGGGCACCTTGGATTTATTGGCAATATCAGGACGGGCGTGCCCGCCTTTCCGGGACGGAGAATTGCGATGCTGGATGCCACCCCACGCGACGAGACCCTGCTTGAGGTCAACAACATCGAGGTGATCTACAATCACGTCATACTTGTTCTCAAGGGCGTCAGCCTGACTGTGCCCAAGGGCGGGATTACCGCGCTGTTGGGGGGGAATGGCGCGGGCAAGACAACAACGCTCAAGGCGATTTCAAACCTGCTCAAATCCGAACGTGGCGAAGTGACCAAGGGCACGATCACCTATCGCGGCGAGCGCGTTCAGGATCTGATGCCCTCGGATCTGGTTAAAAAGGGCGTGGTGCAGGTGATGGAGGGGCGGCACTGTTTTGAGCATCTGACAGTCGAAGAGAACCTTTTGACCGGCGCGTACACCCGCAGTTCCAGCCGGGGTGAAATTGATGCCGATCTCAACATGGTCTATGATTATTTTCCGCGCCTCAAGGAGCGACGCAAGAGCCAAGCAGGCTATACATCGGGCGGTGAGCAGCAGATGTGCGCCATTGGCCGCGCCCTGATGAGCCGCCCCGAGACAATCCTTTTGGATGAGCCGTCGATGGGGCTGGCGCCGCAACTGGTCGAGCAGATTTTCGGCATTGTGAAATCGCTCAACGAAGAGCAGGGCTATACGTTTTTGCTTGCCGAGCAGAACACCAATGTCGCGCTCAGGTTCGCGCATTACGGCTATATCCTCGAGTCGGGGCGTGTGGTGATGGATGGTGACGCCCGCAGTCTGCGCGAGAACCCGGACGTCAAGGAATTCTACCTCGGGATGTCCGACGAGGGGCGCAAGAGCTTTCGCGATGTGCGCAGCTATCGGCGCCGCAAGCGTTGGCTGGCGTGACCTATTCTTCGCACCAAGACACCGCCCCCAAGGATAATGGCATGACCCAGTATTTCGACCCTCTTGAAACCCGCAGTCCCGAGGCGCGCGCCGAGGCCTTAGCTCGCGCTCTGCCGGAACAGATTGCCCGCGCGCAGGCTTTGCCCGGTTATGGTGGTTCGCTTGATGGGGTCGCCGCATCGCAGATTACTGAGATCGCGGATTTGGCACGCCTGCCGGTCCTGCGCAAATCCGATCTGGGCCGTGCGCAGGGGGCAGCGGCACCGTTTGGCGGGCTGACCAGCCTGCCTGCTGCCGGGTTTGCCCATATCTTTCAATCCCCCGGCCCGATTTATGAGCCGGGCGGCGTTGGCCATGACTGGTGGCGGATGGGCCGCTTTCTGCATGCCTGTGGCGTGGGCCGCGGCGATATCGTGCAGAACTGTTTTGGCTATCACCTGACCCCTGCCGGCATGATCTTTGAAAATGGCGCACGGGCGGTGGGGGCGGCGGTGCTGCCTGCCGGGACGGGCCAGACCGAGTTGCAGGCGCGCGCCGCGCATGACGTGGGCGTTACCGCCTACGCCGGTACGCCCGACTATCTCAAAGTCATTCTCGACAAGGCCGACGAGATGGGTTTGCCCCTCAGGATCACCAAGGCTGCGGTCGGTGGTGGTGCGCTTTTCCCGTCGCTGCGCGCGGAGTATGCGGCGCGCGGTATCGCCTGTCTGCAATGCTATGCGACCGCCGATTTGGGCAATATCGCCTATGAAAGCGCCGCGATGGAGGGGATGATTGTGGATGAGGGGGTGATCGTCGAGATTGTGACGCCCGGCACCGGCAATCCGGTTGCCCCCGGCGACGTGGGCGAAGTTGTGGTGACGACGCTTAATCCCGATTACCCGCTCATCCGTTTCGCCACCGGCGATCTCAGCGCCGTGATGGAGGGGGAAAGCCCCTGTGGGCGCACCAACCTGCGTATCAAGGGCTGGATGGGACGTGCCGATCAAACAACCAAGATCAAGGGCATGTTCGTGCGTCCCGAACAGGTGGCCGCCCTTGTGGCGCGACACGACAGTATTGCGCGCGCCCGCGTGATTGCCAGCCGCGAAGGTGAGGCGGATGTGATGACGGTGCGCATCGAGACTGCGGGCGGTGAGGCCGAGCATTTTGCGGGATCAGTGATTGAAACGCTCAAGCTCAAGGGACGGATCGAGATTGTACCGCCCGGTAGCCTGCCCAATGACGGCAAGGTGATCGAAGACTTGCGCAGCTACGAGTGACGCCAACGAAGTGTTGAAAAGATCGCGGCACAGTCAGGAAAATCTGTTTGCGTCATAAGGTGCAAGGTCGATATTCGGGCGCTTGCCGCTGAGAAGGTCGGCCACGATCCGCCCTGTCTTGGGCCCGGCTGTCAGGCCAACATGTTGATGCCCAAACGCCGCATGTACGCCCGTTCCCCCGATCTCGCCAATAAGCGGCAGGCTGTCTGGGGTGGAAGGGCGAAAGCCCATCCATTCCTCAACCCCCTCATAGGTCAGGTCTGGAAAGGCACGCGCCGCACCGCGCCGGATGAGATCCAAGGGCGCGCGCGATGGTCCTTTGGTGATCCCGCCCAATTCCACCGTGCCCGCGCAGCGCAGCCCATGCGCCATCGGGTTGACCGCGAATTTTCCGGTCGTGATCATCATCGGATTGCGTGGCATCTGAGAGGGGGCCGTGAAATGAAGGTGATAGCCGCGCTCGGCCTCTAGTGGCACCTTGAGGCCCAGTTTTCGCATCAACGGCTTAGACCAGATGCCCGCCGCCAACACTGCCGCATCGCAGGGCATCGTGCCGCGATCTGTTTCGACGGCGCTCACCCGCCCATCGGTCAGGGTGATGTATTGTACTTCGGCCTGCACATAGTGCCCGCCCTCGTCCAGCAACACGGCTGCGAGATCGGCCATATAGGCGCCGGGATTGAGGATGTGGCCATGCCCCTTGAGTGTTGCAAGGCAGCGGATGGCGGGACCAAGAATTGGCTCTGCCTCTTGCACTGCGCCGCCTTCCAAGACCTCGGGGATATAGCCTGCTGCACGTTTCAGCGCCCAGCCATAGGCATCTGCCTCAAAATCGGCGCGGCTTTCATAGGCATAGGAGAAATCGCTGGAGGCCACCCATTTTTCTGCGCGCGTGCCCCGCGTCAGGGCGAGATGCTGGTCGAGGCTGTCTGCGACAATGCCTGTGATCCCCGCCACCATCCGCCGCGTATCGCGATCATTGGCGTTGGCCGCAAATTTCATCAACCACGGGATCAGGCGTGGAAAATAGGACCATTGCAGGAAAAGCGGCTTGTTGGGGTTGAGGGCGTATTTCAGCCCTGTCGTCAGAACGCCGGGCGTGTTGACTGGTACGATGGCCCATTGCGCCAAGAGCCCGGCATTGCCAAAAGACGCCCCGGCCCCCGGCCTATCCTTGTCGAGCAGGGTCACATCATGGCCCGCGCGGCGCAGCCAGATGGCGGCACTCAGCCCGCAGATGCCCGCGCCGATGACAATGATCCTGCTCGACATGACTTGCGCCCTCTTTGGATTGCGCGCCACGTTGCGCAATGCGCGCGGCGGATGCAAGAGGCGTGATCAGCCCTTGGTGGGCTTTTCCCCGACCGGGCCACCTGCTGCTTGCCAGCCTTTGAACCCGTCGCTGATATGGCTTACGCCCTCTAGTCCCATGTCCTGCGCGGTGCGCGCTGACAGGGCCGAACGCCAGCCGGAGGCGCAGTAGAACACAAACCGCTTGCCGCTTTGGAATTGGGGTTTGGCATAGGGGCTTTCGGGGTCGATCCAGAATTCCAGCATCCCGCGCGGGCAATGAAACGCGCCCGGGATCATGCCGTCGCGCTCTAACTCGCGCGGGTCGCGCAGATCGACAAAGATTACGTCATCGGTTCCGTGCCTATCCAACATCTCGGCTGCGGGCGCGTGGCTGACCACTGCGTTTGCCTCTGCCACCATGTCTTTGATGTGTTTCATTCAGTTCCCTCCCTTGGTGTTTCCGCAGTAAGCTAACGCTCGCAAAGACGGAAGGAAAGCGGCTGTGCTTGACTTTGCGTGCGCCTTGGCTCAGGGCTGCGCGCGACGAAAGGCCGTTGGAGAGCCGGACATGAGCGACACGCAAAAGAAACCCAATCGGCAGCAGGTCTACACGCTCTTGGTCGAAATCGGGCGCAAGACCGGCGATGGTTTGCCGGACAAGGCGACGGGCGCTGCGCTGATGATCTATGCCTCGGGCGTCGACGAGGCAGAGGCTGTGCGCGAAACGGTGGCGATCCTGAAACAGGCCGATTGCGCGCCTCTGGATGTGTCGGGTTACGGTACGTTGGCGGAACGCGAGGCCGAAGGCCACGACATCTCGGACGAGGAGCGGGCGTTGATGCAGCGTGCCTTGGATGAGAATTCTGTGATCGTCGCGCAGATGACCCCGTTCTTTGACTGATCATGTCTGAATTTTTGCCTGCGACCTAGCAGCGCAACAGGGGTGGAATTCCGTTAGGTAAACTCTATCTACGATTGCGGAACGTTGGGGCCAGCAGGGCCTCGTGCAATCTATCGGGGTGCGACTGGCTGCCAGTGTGTCAAGGACGCGAACGAGCGTGGGACCTGGAGTAAAATTCCATTTCACAATGATCGTTGGGAACGTATTAAAGCGTAAACTAAAAAACGCGTGGGTGAAACCATATCGCAAAGCGCGATTGGGATGGCACGACCTGTGCTAGGGTTTGTTGTGAAAAGTGACGAAGAGGCAGCAGTTCCAATGAGAGAACAGGCCATGATGGACAGCCGACTTGAGGCGGGCGCGCGCCGTCGCAAGTTGTCTTTTGCCTTTGTCTGGCTTGGGCTTTTGTTCACGTCTGTCTGGATGGTGCTTACCGGGCTGAGTGGTGAGCTTGAGGTTTTCCTTGTCGGGGCGCTCGCCTTTTCCGGCTTTGCCCTTGTGCGCGTGCTCAAAAACCAGTTGCCGCTGGTCTGGGTGAATACCTGCTGGCTGACATCGACCAATGTCGCGATCTTTCTTGGCGCCTGTGTCGTGCACGTTGATGGGCATATCGACATCATGCTGGTTCCGATGGTGGGTTTTCCCTTTGCTGTCTTCTCGATCTATCGGGACAGGTTTCACATCGCCGCTATGGTGGCCTTGCCGATCATTCTCTGGGCCACGTGGTTTTTCTGGCACGAAGACTGGAACCCGATCATTGATCAGGCAACGGCCGTGCGATTTTATGCGCCAATGTCTGCGCTGACCGCGTTTAGTATCATCGTCTATCCGGTTTTCTACTTTGCCATCGTTTCGGCGCAGCATTCGACCGAAATCAAGCGCGCCCGGCAAGACGCCGAACAATCAAGCCGTGCCAAAACCGTGTTGCTCTCGGGCATCAGCCACGAAATGCGCACACCTCTGAACGCGGTCATCGGTCTTGCCGAGCTCTTGCGGGAAGATGGCGTGACCAAAGGCGATGCGCAGCAGGCCGATTTTGCCAGTCGCATCATGCAATCTGGCGAGACGCTCTTGGCGACTGTGGAAAAGACCATGCATTTCGCCGATATCGCGGCACGTCGTTCCGCGGTGACGCTGGAGCCGGTGGCCGTTGCGGATGTGGTTGAGTTGGTCTTGGAGGCCTATCGCGACGAGGCTGCACAACGGGATGTCACGATCTTGGCTGAGCAAACCGGCACGCTTGTTCTTGCGGATGCAACCCTCTTCCAAGAGGCGTTGGCGCAGTTGGTGGAAAATGGTGTGCGGTATTGCGGTGCCGGGGGCTGCGTCAAGGTCGCGGTCGCTGGCGAACGGTCAGGGTATCACCGGATCACGGTGACGGATAACGGGCCGGGGTTCGGTGCGGTCGATCCTGCATTGGCCTTTGCGCCCTTTGAACGCTTGGCCCATGCGACCGGCACGACCTTTGGCGCGGGGATGGGGCTTGCTCTTGCGCGGATCAAGGCCGAAGCGATGTCTGGCAGTGTTGGGATAGATTTTGACGTGCCAAAAGGGGCGCGCGTCTGGATCGAATTGCCGGCGTTTTTTGACGAGGGAGCAACCCGGACCGCTCCTAAGCCGCGCGGTTCATTGCAAGCGTGATCGCCTCATAGGGCTTGAGCACCGGCCAGATTGGTCGAGGGTGTTCTGGCAGGCGGGCACGGTCGAATCCGGCCAGAACGCTGGCACCCAACAGGTCAGGATTGCGCCGGAGCCGCCCGATATAGAGGCTCTCTGTGCGCGTGCCTGCGACGATGATCTCTTCGTGGCCGGGCAACAGCACGTGATGATAGCTGACGATATCACCTGTCTGAGCATAGAGCGCCGAAAACCCGTTGATCAGATGCCGCGCTGGAACCAAAACGGCCTCGCATCCAAAGAGGTATTCCACTTCGGACCCCCGGATCACAAGCCTCTGTTGTGGTGAGACAACGACATCGCGGCGCAGGCCGAAATAGGGTGCGCGCAGCCGGACCGGGCGGAAACTGCCCATGGCAGGCACCCGCCGCGAGACTGTCTGAAGCACAGGGACAATCTGCCCTTCGTCGGTATCTATCAGATGCCCGCGTTTGAGTTGCCCCGCGGGCACATAGCCGCTTGGCGTGCAGACCGGCACGTTCGCAGTCAATCCCGGCATCGGGCCGATGGGTTCGATCCGGTTTGACAGGGCGACAAAGATAACGTCGGGGTCCATCTGGCGTTGCCTGGGATCGGTCAGCAGCGTGCGCAGATCCGCAAGCGGCATGGGATGCGGCGGCGGCAGCGCAATGCTGTGCACGCGGTCCATTTCCGGGCGCTCAAGCGACAGCCGCCCCCACCGGGCGGGAGCATCCCAAGCATAGGTCAGGCGCAATGTATCCGTGCGGTCATCGGCCTGATAGGGCAGGGTGGCATGGCGTACATCCCCGGCCTGCGTCTCGATCAGGACAATCCCCCCACCCGGTAGCGCCTGGATCGAAAAGCCGCCGCTCCAAGGATGGCTGCGACGAAAGGCCAGCAGGGTTTGCGGCCGCCCTTCGGTGGACAGTCGGGTTTCGATCATCAACGTGCCACGTGTCAGCAAGGCGGTTTCATCCGGCGGGGCAGACACGGCTTGCGGCGCGTCAAGCCCGTTCACGGCGAACCGCCCGCCCTCCTGATCGGATATCCCGATCCACCCCATCCTTTAGGCCGCCACGCCCTGAGCCACCAAGAGTCGCGCCTCATAACTCTTGAGCATGCGACGGGCGGCGGGGCTATAGCCTGCGCCGGTCTCGGGGTCGATTTCCGGGAAAAGTGCGCAAATCTCTGCGACGATCTCGGATTCAAAGCTGCGGGTGGTTTGTGGGCCGGGTAAAAAGCTCTCGGTTGGCAGGCCCTCGGAAAATACCACCTGATGGCGGTCAAAAAGGATGTGAACGTATTCTACCTCTCCTCCTTCGATCCTCTGCACGGAACGGCCATTGACCAGATCGCGCGCGGCAATCAGAACCTCACGCTCGCCAAAGAGCAACTCTGCCAGAGAGTCGCGGATCAGAACCCGGTGCAAGGGCGAGAGCAACAGCGCCCGGTGCCGTCCAAAGGTATCCGATGCGATACGAATAGGGGCGAAATCGCCGACAGCTGCCACCCGTCGACGCCCGATCCAGCGCAAGGGCTGTGCGCCGTCATCTTGTGTCACCACCAGATCGCCGGGTTGCAGCCTGTCTACGGGCACTTCACCCTTGGGCGTGCGGATCATCGTGCCTGCGACAAAGCAGGGCACCGAATTGACGGTGACAAACCCGATATCGGTTTGGCCGGTGCTGCTTTGGACCTCGTAGGTGAAATTGAAAACTTCGGTATCACCATCACCGATTATCTCGATAGTGCCGTCCGCATTCAGGAGGATTTGCTGGCCGGAATTCAGGGTGACGATGCCGCCAGCGACAACGGCCTTGCCGTTGATATGGGTGATCGTCAACGTGCCCGCGGTGTTATTCACATCATTGCTAAGCAGGTCGAGAATGCGGGTGCCATCAGGAAAGAGCGTGGTTGTATCATTCATCGCAACAAGCGTGGTTTGCACGCTGTCCGCCGCAATCAGAACGGTCGAGTCGTAGTTGGCATCTGTCACATCCGCAATGCCGATGCGGATGGAATTCACCTCGCCGGAGTTGACTGGGATGGTCAGGGTCAAAGTAACGGTAAACCCGTCCATCTCGGTGTTGAACTGATCTTGGGTGTTGTCGATGAAAAGGTTGCCGTTAGACCCCGAGTTGAGGTTGTTGGGGTCAATATCGCCATCCCCCACGCTGAGCGGCACAAGGCTGCCATTGACCCAAACGCCAAAGAAATCCTGAAACGCCCCGACGGCGAATTCTGGGTATTCCTCGGAGGCGAAGACGAATTGCATGGTCATCACATCGCCGGTAGGGATGAAATCCACATCGAGATATGAGGCGTCAAAGGTCTGAGCGCCGGCAGCGGCATTGAAATCCGCCACGCCATTCGGCCCGCTTGATGTGGTGGTTGTGCTTGCGCTCAGGTTTGATTGAAAGAAGTTGCTATTGGTGAAGCCGCGCAAATCGCCGGTCGAGAACAGGACGCCACTATCGCTTGGCACCACGCCGGGGGATATAGCATTGCCATTGCTGTAGATGCCCGACGAATCGCGGTCTCCGGTGTAGGAGGCGTTGACCACCTGAACGCCGTCACCAAAGATTGTCTGCGCCATCTGATTCGCGGATGCGTTCAGATTGATCGGAAGTTCGACGCCTGCCACCATATCACTGCCTGCCCCTTGTAGAGGCAGCGCCGACACGCGCACGCGCAGTCTATCAGACTGCCCGATCCGGGATGCGACGGCGCATAACTTTGCCTGTGCTGCGCCGTGCTGCTCGAATGTCGCGGGCCAGTCTGTCCTTTGCGGATCTGGTGGCCCTGACGTGGTATGTTTGCCCTGCCTCGGGTTTATTATATCCTTTTGGATAGCAAACAATTCCCGCGTTGTTAAGGTTTAATCGCCTTTGGCTAGAGGTGCGTGGAATCTGTGGCCCGATAGCCTTGGTTGCGGCGCGATTTGCCTTTGTGCGCGATCCACGCTAGGCCTCGGACAAAACTGCCGCACAGGACGCTTTTCATGCCTCACACCCCGCTCGATCCCGCCCAGCTGACGGCCGACCTCATTCGCTGTGCGTCGGTCACGCCCGAAGAGGGGGGGGCACTGCGCCTGCTGGAGCAGGTTTTGACAGATGCCGGATTTTCATGTGTCCGTGTGGATCGAGGAGAGGTGCCCAATCTCTTTGCCCGGTGGGGACCGAAGGGAGCAGCGCGCAGCTTTGGCTTTAACGGGCATACGGATGTGGTGCCGGTGGGGGATCTGGCGGCGTGGTCAGTGCCGCCTTTTGGCGGGGTCGAGAAAGACGGAATGATCTGGGGGCGCGGAGCCACAGATATGAAATCGGGCGTGGCTGCCTTTGCTGCTGCGGCGGTGGATTTCGTGCGAGACACGCCCCCCGACGGGGCTGTTATCTTGGCGATCACCGGAGATGAGGAGGGCGATGCCGTGGATGGCACGGTCGCCCTGCTCGATTGGATGACCGCCCATGGCGAGGCTATGACCGCTTGTCTTGTCGGAGAGCCGACCTGCCCCGAGCGGATGGGCGAGATGATCAAGATCGGGCGGCGCGGCTCGCTTTCGGCGTGGTTCACGCTGACAGGGGTGCAGGGCCATTCCGCCTATCCGCACCGCGCCCGCAATCCGCTCCCCGCAATGGCGCGTTTGATGGATCGGCTGGCCTCGCACCAGCTTGATACGGGAACGGCACATTTTGATCCCTCGACCCTCGCAGTCGTGACGATCGACACAGGTAATCCCGCAACCAATGTGATCCCCGCGCAATGCCGTGCGACGGTCAATATCCGTTTCAATGACGCCCATCACAGCACGGATCTGATCAAATGGATGCAGGCAGAGTTGGATCGCGTTTGCGGCGATTTCGAGATCACCGGCGAGATGCGCGTCAAGGTGTCTGGCGAGAGTTTCCTGACCCCGCCGGGGCCGCTCTCGGACCTGGTTGCGCGCGCGGTTGCGGCGGAAACCGGCGTGGTGCCCACACTCTCGACCACCGGCGGCACCTCGGATGCCCGCTTTGTCAAGGATCACTGCCCGGTGGTGGAGTTCGGCCTTGTTGGCCAGACGATGCATCAGGTCGATGAGCGGGTCGAAGTGGCGCAGATCCATCAGCTCAAGGCGATTTACGGGCGTGTTTTGCGCGACTATTTCGAATAATGCGCCGCTATTTGATCGTCATGGTCAAGGAACCGCGCCCCGGACGGGTTAAAACCCGTCTGGGTCGTGACATCGGCATGGTCGCGGCGGCATGGTGGTTCCGGCATCAGGTTGCGCGCCTTTTGCGGCAGCTTGACGATCCCCGTTGGCAGGTGGTTCTTGCGGTGGCTCCTGACCATGCGGGCTTCAAAAGCGGCGTCTGGCCAGATCATTTGCCCCGCGTGGCGCAGGGGCCGGGGCGATCTGGGCGACCGGATGGGGCGGCTGTTGCGCGGTATGCCACCCGGTCCCGTCTGCATCATTGGTGCGGATGTTCCGGGGATCACCCCGGCAAGTATCGCCCGTGCCTTTGCAGCGCTTGGACGCTGCGATGCCGTATTTGGCCCTGCGGTTGATGGGGGCTATTGGCTTGTCGGTCTGAAACGGGTTCAGGCTGTCCCGTCTACGCTCTTTCATGGCGTGCGTTGGTCAACCGAACATGCCTTGAGCGACACAATGAAAACACTGCCGGGCGCGCGCATCGCGCAGGTCGATATCCTGCGCGATGTAGACACGGTGAGTGATCTGGGTCCGCGCCGGTAGCCGCGCGGATCATCCTGCTCAGCGCTTGCGGTCGCGGCGGCTGCTCATCGGTTGGAACGCGACGCCCACATGCGCCTCGCAATAGGGTTTGCCGGATTGAACCGGCAGTCCGCAGAACCAGAAATCTGGCGTGGCGGGATCACCCACCGGCCATTTGCAGGTGCGTTCGGTCAATTCCATCAGCGTGAGCTTTTTGGCCTTCTTTTCGATCTCGCTGACCTTGGCCAAGGCTGCGGGGTCGATTTCGTTGGCCGAAGGCTGCGGTGGCAGCGGCTGGCCCGCAGGAATGATCGCCTTGATCCGGCTGATGGGGGCCACGGCGACCGGTTCATTCGCGGGTTCCGGCTGTTCCTCGGCCCGTGCTGCGGGCTTGGGTGCAGGCTTGGGCGCAGGCGCTTCGGCGGTCTTGGCCGCAGCGGGTTTGGCCTTGGGGTCTGGGGTGCTGGGGGCAGGGGCCCCTGTGGGCCCGGTGCCATTGCGATTGGACAGGCCAAGGCGATGCACCTTGCCAATCACCGCATTGCGGGTCACGCCGCCCAACTCCTTGGCGATCTGGCTCGCGGACTGACCTTCTCCCCACATCTTCTTTAGCATTTCAACGCGTTCGTCGTTCCAGGACATCGGGGCTTCCTTCGGTCAAAAGGCGGACCGGGCCCCGGGCCCGCCGCCTTGCAAATCTGATCAAGCCTCTATTCTAGTCACTGGCGTGTGAGTTACAAGGCATCGAATCGCGGGCAGGCAGCACATCGTGGTGGAAACGCGCCCAAAAGAGCCAGACCACGCAGGCAAGGAGCGATAAATGACAGATCACGCACGACACGAGGGATCGCCCGTCACGGCGGCAATGGGATCGCGGCGGTTCGGGCGCGTCAATTGGTTGGGGCTGGCCACGCTGGCAGAGCGTGAAACACGCCGCTTCATGGCAGTTTGGACACAGACCATTATGGCGCCTTTGGTGACGGCGGGTCTTTTTCTGCTGATTTTCAGCATCGCCATTGGTCCGACACGGGGCGATGTGATGGGCGTGCCTTTTACCACCTTTATCGCGCCGGGCATTCTGATGATGACGGTCATTCAGAACGCATTTGCCAATACCTCTTCGTCCATCGTCATCTCGAAGGTGCAGGGCAATATTGTGGATACTTTGATGCCGCCGCTCTCAGCGGGGGAGTTGGTGCTTGGCTATCTTGCGGGGGGCGTGGGGCGCGGCCTGCTGGTGGCTGTTGCGATCTGGCTTGGGCTGTGGGTTTTTCTTGGGATCGGGCTTGCGCATCCGATGTGGGCGCTCTGCTTTGTGCTGCTTGGCGCGGCATTTCTGAGTGGGATTGGCATTGTCGCAGGGATTTTTGCCAATAAATTCGATCAGATGGCGGCGATCACCAATTTCATCGTGACGCCGCTGGCATTTCTGTCGGGCACCTTTTATTCGGTCGAGGCACTGCCCCCTGTGCTCTACACGGTCACGCATTTTAACCCGATTTTCTACCTGATCGACGGCGCGCGCTATGGGGTGATCGGCGTGTCGGACAGCGATCCGCTGCTTGGGCTGTCGGTGGGCGCTACGGCGACCCTCGTGATCTGCCTGACGGCTTGGCGAATGCTGGCCACGGGATATCGGCTCAAGGCTTGAGGGGCAATATCGGCTACCCTGCAAAGAACAAGAGGGGGAGCACGCCGAGCAACGTGGACACGAATCCGCCGTCATCTTTGCCCTCATCTTCAGCTTGCTGATCTGGTGGGTTGTTTTGGTCTTGTGGCGGGGCTTCGGGGGGCAGCATGGGCAGGACCGGATCATCAGCCGGCACATCCTGTGCTGCGATCTCTCGCACCGCGTCGGTATAGGTGGGGTTGGACATCTCGATCATCAGGATTTCCCGAGGGGCCAGATCCGCGATCAGAATACCATCCGCCAAAAGCGCACTCGCGTCTTCGTGGGTGATCTGTGGTTCTGCTGATGTGAAAGTAGGATTTTCCCCCTCGGCCACGCCGAGCCGTGTGATTGAGACCTCGCCGCTCTGCGTCACCAGATTGTTGAAGTCGACAATCTGCTCGCTCTGCCCATCAGAGGTTGAGGCGATGAAGGTCACGAGCCGGTCTTGGGCATAAAAGCTGTGCACATCGGCAGTGGTGCCTTGCAATTCGGTTTCTCGTCCTGCGCTGCCAACAAGCGCCAGGGGTCGTGTGCCCGGAAGAACCTCGTTCATCAGCCGAAACATCTCTCCGGCGACGCGCATTTCGGCGTCTCCCTCAACCTCGGCTAGGGCGGTGCGGCTGTTCAGCTGAAGCGCCCAGGCATGCGCGGCATCAACCCCGCCCCAATGAAACGCTTCGACGATGTTGAGCATTTCATGGGCCTGTTTCAGGCCAAATTCTTCTTCACGGGTGTCCCCGACCGTGCGCTTGAGGTTCCACTCTGTGGCATAGACCTTGAGGTCTGGCATTTCCTCGAGCCAGGTATCCCCGATTTGGGATAATTCAAAGTAGCGGCTACCCGGTACATCCTCACCGCGCGAGTAGATATGTGCGACGATCCCATCCACTGCCGCGCGCTCTGCGTCGGTATCGAACTGGTCCATGAGGATTGCGTTGTTCACCTTGGACCATGCGACCTCGCCGGACGAGTAGATGTATCCCTCCTCGGACAGGGACAGGCCAAACATCTGGTTCGCAGCGGCAAGCTGTTCTGAGCCTGTGCCGTCAAAGAGGCCGGACAAGTCCGATACCCCGTGGTTCGTTCCCATCTGCACGAGAATATCAGTATCCGCAAATTGCGGGCTTGCGGGATGCCGTGACATCTCTTCCTCGACGATCAGCGCCATTTCAGAGGCCAGACGCCCATATTCGACAGTGTTCATCTCACCGCTGCCCCAATATTCATTGCCGATTTCAAAGGCCTGAATGACGGGTGCAGTGCCGAAGTTGCCCTCGGCGATATCCGCGATGAATTGTCGGACGGCCGTCTCGTCAACATCCGCAAAACGATGGCCATTTTCATCGCTGACATCAGTCAGAAAGTCACGGGTCGGCAGAACAAGGGTCAGCGCAATGCCCGCTTGGGTGGCATAGCTGAACATCTCGGTCACGGAGGTCTGGACCGGTTCGTCAGTGGTGCGCGGCGGCTCTGACAGACGATCCGCCTCATAAATGCAGGCGCAATTTTCTGTCAATGCGCCACCGGGATAACGCAGATGCGCCATTCCGAGTGTTGCAGCGGTGTCCGCAAAGGTGCCATTGGTGCCGACGACATCGCGTGTCGCAAGCAGGTTGCC
This sequence comes from Roseovarius mucosus, assembly GCF_002080415.1. Lineage (NCBI taxonomy): Bacteria > Pseudomonadati > Pseudomonadota > Alphaproteobacteria > Rhodobacterales > Roseobacteraceae > Roseovarius > Roseovarius mucosus. The sequence goes on from NZ_CP020474.1 coordinate 2,871,039, forward strand.
CCCAAAATGCGCGGCAGTAAAAGACGGACCCCCGACGTCCTCGATCGACAGAATGAACGGCATCCCACGGCTCCAATGTGTCTGAAACGAACCGACACAGCATTGTTTCGCCTGAAGATACTATTTAAGGGATAAATCAATAATCACAATACAACTTTAAAGTGATTATCGTTGTATTGCAAGGTCTAAGCCGCCTCTTGGCGGGGCTGATAAGCCAAGTCTGAGGGGTTGCGATAGCGCCTTTGGCCGCAGCCATAGGCGCGATGCTGTTTAGGTTATGATCTGGATTGGCAGGGCTTAGCGACAGACCCGCTCGGCGCGTTGCGCATAGGCGCTGTAGGCGTCCCAAAATCGCTCGTCGCCGGGGCGTTTGGATTGACGGATATCTTGCGCCACTTGCGGGTCGCGGTAGAACCGGACAGCGCGGCGTTGCTGAGCACTGCTGAGTGTATCATTGGCAACGGCCTGAATGCAGCCGCATAGGGCACGTGAGCGCGCCTTGCGGTCGGATTGCATGCACGCTGAGCTGATCGGGCCGCTGGCCATCGGCGTGGCACCGCTGGTCCCACGACCGCCATCACCCCCGCCACATCCTGCAAGTGCCAGAACCGCACCCAACATCACCCAATGCTTCATAGCCCGCGCCTCTTGCTCGTTTGGTCCGCCCGGTTGTGGGCTTTGTTATTCGGAATGTTTGCCTGAATTACCGAGATTCTTCAATTCGCAACAATGCTCTGGCCCACGATAGTTAACACAAGGTCTCTAAGCCGACTGAGCAGAGTGTATTTCTATAGCCTGCTTTTCCCGATCCCCAAAGTATCCCTAGGAGGCCAATGGCGGTATTGGTATCGCCTAAGATTTTTGCGATGAATGGGATGTCTATTCCGCGTGTTCTTCTCCGCCTTTCCCATGGCGGAGCAAAGGTTTAGCCGTATCGCGCCACGCCTGTCTTGCGCGCCATTCTTGGTCGTACAGAACTGCGTTTGCGCCTATCCGCACAGGCACCGGGCGGCGGGAGAAGTCGCTGGTGATCCAGAAAGCAGGGGCTGCGGCACAGATGTCAGCCACGTGCCAAGCGCGAAAGACTGCCGCATCACGGTGGACAGCCTCTAGTCTTGTGCATTGTCGGTCTGTGGCCCATCGGGACGAAGGTTCGAAGTGCGGGCATGCGCCTGGCTCATCGGACACCGGCAGATTGACGCTCCAACCTGCCGTTCGGTCCACGAGCTCGGCGCTATTTCTTCTTCTTGCCTTTTTTGGACTTCTTATCGGAGCCGGATTTGTCGCCCTTCTTCTTCTTATCTTTCTTTTTGTCTTTCTTGGGCTTCTTATCCTTTTTGCCCCCGCCTTTCTTGGACTTTGGCTTGTCCTCAGATGGTTTGGTCTCTGCGGTCTTTTTTGCATTGACCGGGGCCGCTTTGGGCAGCTCTGGGGCGGCGAGAACCATATTGGCCACGGCGATGAACCGCTCGGCGCGCGCCTCTGAGATGCCGCGCACTTGGATGAGTGTCGCCACATTGGCTTTGCTCAGGTGTTCGGTGGTCGTGATGCCGATATTGGCAAGGCCAAGGGCGATAGCGGGGCCGACGCCGGGGATGTCGTTGAGATCTGACATGGATTTTGTCCTGTGAAGTCGTGAGTTGCAGTTGAATGAATGCGGGTCTGTGAGGTCTTTATATATGGGCTGTTTCAGTATTTGAGGGTCGTCATTTCCGCTTTTTATCTCGTTTGGCTTTGCGCTTTTTCTCTTGGGTCTCAGCTATGTCATTCGGGATGGTAGGTGTCGGAATTGGGGGCGACGCCTGTGTTTCATGGGATTTGACAAAGCCACGTATGAAAGCGCGGATCTCGCGTGCCGCACTCGTATCCAAGGCTTCGCAAAGCGCAATGAAGTCATCACGTTCCTTGCCGTTGATACGCAGAATGAGCTGGCTGTCCTTGCGGTCTTTCTTGTTGAGTGGTCCATCTGCCATGTGGCGGCGTCCTTAAATGCCCGAAAAGTAACACAATGCCTATGCAATGTATATACATTCTTAATGTGACCCCGAGCGTTCGCCAATAAAAAACGGCCCGCCATTGGCGCGCCGCTTGCTTGTCTTGAAGGATAGTAAGCCTGCCGGGTCAGGCGGTGCCGCCCTGCAACGGTAGCACCGTCAATTCCCCCTCTTGCCGCGCCTTGATAGCAAGGGCGGCGGCATGAGAGCCGGCCATGGTCGTGTAATAGGGGATCTTGTCGTAAAGCGCGACCGAGCGGATTTCGCGACTGTCCTCGACTGCCTGCGTGCCTTCGGTTGTGTTCATCACAAGCGCTATCTGACCATCCTTGAGCAGATCGACGATATTGGGGCGTCCCTCATAGACCTTGTTCACGATTTCGCACGCAATGCCTGCTTCTGACAAAAAGGCCGCTGTGCCGCGCGTGGCGATGATCTCGAACCCAAGGTCGACCAGTACTTGTGCCGCTTCGATCATCTGCGGTTGCTTGTCCATATCCTTGATCGATATGAACACACGCCCGCTTTCAGGAAGGTCCACGCCCGCGCCCATCTGCGCCTTGAGGAAGGCGCGCGGGAAGGACACATCCCAGCCCATTACCTCGCCGGTCGAGCGCATTTCCGGACCAAGGATCGTGTCCACACCGGGGAAGCGGGCAAAGGGAAGAACCGCCTCTTTGACAGAGAACCACGGCATATTGGGATCAGCCAGCGTCATCTGATCGGCCATTGGCAATGTGCCGGGCTTGGTATCTTTGGGGTAGGGGCCGCGGAAGGGAAATGCGTCGAGCGTTTCACCCGCCATGAGGCGCGCGGCGATTGATGCAATGGCGCTGTCGGTCGCCTTGGCCACGAAAGGCACGGTGCGGCTTGCGCGGGGGTTGACCTCGATCAGATAGATGTCGTCGCCCTTGACCGCGAATTGCACATTCATCAGCCCTACAACGTTGAGCGCGAGCGCTAGGGCTTCGGTCTGCTTCTTGATCTCGGCAATGGTTGCATCGCTCAGCGAATAGGGGGGCAATGAGCAGGCGGAGTCGCCTGAATGCACGCCCGCTTCTTCGATATGTTGCATGATGCCCGCCACATGAACGCGGCTGCCATCGCAGAGCGCGTCTACGTCACATTCGATGGCACCAGAGAGATAGCTGTCGAGCAGCACGGGGCTATCGCCCGACACCACGACCGCCTCGTTGATGTAGCGTTCCAGATGCGCCATGTCGCGCACGATCTCCATTGCGCGGCCACCCAAGACATAGGAGGGGCGGATGACCAATGGAAAACCGATGTCTTCGGCAATCGCAAGGGCCTGCGCCCCGGTGCTGGCGATGCCATTATGCGGCTGTTTGAGGCCAAGTTTGGTGACAAGCGTCTGAAACCGTTCCCGGTCTTCGGCCAGATCAATCGCGTCGGGGGTGGTGCCAAGGATTGGAATTCCCTCAGCTTCAAGCGCACGGGCAAGTTTGAGCGGCGTTTGCCCGCCAAACTGCACGATGACCCCATGAAGCGTGCCGTTTTCCTGCTCTTTGGTCAGGATTTCCATCACATGCTCGAACGTCAGAGGCTCGAAATAGAGGCGGTCTGACGTGTCATAGTCGGTCGAGACTGTCTCGGGGTTGCAGTTGATCATGATTGTCTCATACCCGGTCTTGGACAGGGCAAAGCAGGCATGGCAGCAGCAATAGTCGAACTCGATCCCCTGACCGATCCGGTTGGGGCCGCCCCCCAGAATGACCACCTTTTTGGCGCCGGATGGGCGCGCCTCGCATTCGACCTCGCCCATCATCGGGGCCTCGTAGGTGGAATACATGTAGGGCGTCTGTGCCTCAAACTCGGCGGCGCATGTGTCGATCCGCTTGAACACGGCACGCACCCCCAAATTGACGCGGGCACGGCGCACCTGACCTTCATCGCGACCCGTCAGCTTGGCCAGACGTGCATCGGTAAAGCCCAGCATCTTAAGCTGGCGTAGGCCATTCTCAGTCAGCGGCAGGCCGTCGCGCCGGATGCGCTCTTCGGCGTCAACGATCTCTCGGATACGGGCAAGGAACCACGGATCGAACGCGGTTGCGGCGTTGATTTCGTCGTCGCTCAGGCCGTGGCGCATAGCCTGTGCGATGGTGCGCATACGGTCTGGGGTGGCAACCGAGAGCGCGCGGATCACGGCGGCCTTGTCAGGGGCCCCCTCGATCTCGACCTCGTCAAAGCCGGTGAGGCCGGTTTCCATCGACGCCAACGCCTTTTGCAGGCTCTCGTGGATGGTGCGCCCAATCGCCATCGCTTCGCCCACCGATTTCATCGCGGTGGTCAGATGCGGCTTGGCACCGGGGAATTTTTCAAAGGCAAAGCGCGGAATCTTGGTGACGACATAGTCGATGGTCGGCTCGAAGCTGGCCGGTGTCACCTTGGTGATGTCATTGTCCAACTCATCGAGCGTATAGCCTACCGCCAGTTTGGCCGCGATTTTGGCAATCGGAAATCCCGTGGCCTTGCTTGCCAGCGCCGACGACCGCGACACGCGCGGGTTCATCTCGATCACCACCATGCGGCCATCTTCGGGGTTCACCGCCCATTGCACGTTGGAGCCGCCGGTTTCCACCCCGATCTCGCGCAGCACGGCAATGCTGCCGTTGCGCATGATCTGGTATTCCTTGTCGGTGAGGGTCAGCGCAGGGGCCACGGTGATCGAATCGCCCGTATGCACACCCATCGGGTCGATGTTTTCGATAGCACAGACGATGATTGCGTTGTCCGCCTTGTCGCGGACCACCTCCATCTCGAATTCCTTCCATCCCAGAAGGCTTTCGTCGATCAGGATCTGGCTTACGGGGGAGGCATCAAGGCCGGTCTTGCAGAAGTGGATATAATCGTCGCGATTATACGCCACGCCGCCGCCGGTGCCACCAAGGGTAAAGGCGGGGCGGATGATCGCGGGCAGGCCGACGTAATCAATCGCCGCCATACATTCATCCATGTTGTTGGCAATGGTCGCCTTGGGATTCTCGATCCCGAGCCGGTCCATCGCCTCGCGGAAAAGCTTGCGATCTTCGGCCATTTCAATGGCCTGACGGTTGGCCCCGATCAGTTCCACGCCGAATTTTTCGAGCACGCCCATATCCGCCACCGCAAGGGCGGTGTTCAACCCGGTTTGCCCACCCATCGTTGGCAAGAGCGCGTCGGGGCGTTCCTTTTCGATGATACGGGCGACCACTTCGGGGGTTATCGGCTCGATATAGGTCGCATCGGCCAATTCTGGGTCGGTCATGATCGTGGCCGGGTTCGAGTTGACGAGGATCACCCGATACCCTTCTTCGCGTAATGCCTTGCAGGCCTGAGCGCCGGAATAGTCGAATTCACAGGCCTGTCCGATGATGATTGGCCCCGCTCCGATGATCATGATGGATGAAATATCGGTTCTTTTCGGCATATCGGTCCCCGGGCAGCTGGAAGGGCAGGAGGGGCTGGCCCACCTGCGCAAATTGGTGGGGTTATAGCCATCACGGGCCGGGGTGCAAGGGGCAAACCCGTGCCATGCTCAGGAGGTTTCGGGCAACTCTGCCGCATCCTTTAGAAAGACCCGGTCGAGCGCGCCTTTCGCGCTCTCCTTGACGTCCATCAACACTTGCCCAACTTGCACCGGTGCGACAGAACACCAGACACTGATCAAGCCGCCGCCGCCCTTTTGCGCGCTTGCTGAGCCCCCTGAAAACGCCTTTATCCAGCGTTTCCCCGACTTGAAGCGCAGCCAAGGGCGCCTGTGACCGCAAAACTGGTTCAAACCGACGTATTTAAGGGTGTGCTTTGTGGATCACGCGCCTAAATACATCCCACTTGCCAAGAGGATGCGACGTGCAGATTCGTTTCGATCATGGGCCCAACACCGACGCCTGCCAGTTTGCTCAGCCCGAACGCCTGATCGTGGCGCAGACGCCCGAAGAGGTGCCCGCCGCACTTGCAGTGCTTGACGAGGCGCGGGCAGAGGGCTTTTGGCTGGCGGGCTTTGCAAGTTATGAACTTGGTCATGCGCTGGAGCCACGGTTGGCCTCGTCCATGCCCGCATCCCGTCGTTTGCCGCTGTTGCAATTTGGAACCTATGCCGCCCCCATCAAAGCCGCGCCGCTCAAGGCGGGGCAGGCCTCGCTTGGCGATCTGGTGCCTGACTGGGATCAGGCCCGCTATGCGCGGGCCTTTCAGGCGGTGCATGAGTATATCTGTGCGGGTGATATCTATCAGGCCAATTTGACCTTTCCGCTGCGCATGACGGCCCAAGGCACGCCGCAGGCGCTTTATGCCGCGCTCTGCGCCATTCAACCGGTGCGGTATGGCGCGTTGATCGAGGCGGCAGGCCTGCCCGCGATCCTGTCGCGTTCGCCCGAGTTGTTCTTTCGCACCCATGCCGATGGGCGGATCGAAACCCGGCCCATGAAGGGCACGCAGCCCCGCAGCACCGACGCGGCCGAGGATGCGCGGCGTCGGTTTTTCCTGCAATCGGACGCCAAAAACCGCGCCGAAAACCTGATGATCGTGGACCTATTGCGCAATGACATCAGCCGGGTCAGCCTGCCCGGCAGCGTGCGCGTGCCCGAGCTATTCTCGGTCGAGACCTATGAGACGCTGCATCAGATGACCTCGCTCATCACCGCTGATCTCATGCCCGATATGGGACTGTCGGATATTTTGCGCGCGCTTTTTCCCTGTGGCTCGATCACTGGCGCGCCGAAACTGCGCGCGATGCAAATCTTGGCCGAGTTGGAGCACCACGCCCGCGATATCTATTGCGGCGCTATCGGTTGGGCCGCACCGGATGGACGGGCCGAATTCAATGTGGCCATTCGCACGCTGATGCTCGAGGATGGGCGCGCAACCCTCAACGTGGGGGGCGGCGTGGTCTATGACAGCACGGCCTGGGGCGAATATGAAGAGGCGCTGTGGAAGGCGCGGTTCGCCCGTGCGCTTGCGCCTGTTCCTGCCTGATAGGGCCTATTCGGCAGCGTGTCGCAGGCCGTTAGCCCTGTTGCTGTATAGGTAATCGCGGGTCAGTGGCACGGCATCCTGTTTCGGTGTCAGTTGGAACTGGAACACCACCTGATTGTTAAGGCGAAAGGTAAGCTCGCTGGCGATCAGGTAATAGCGCCACATCCGACAAAAGCGCTCATCATAGAGCGTGCGGACTTTGTCGAGATTTGCCTCGAACCGGTCGCGCCAATGGCGCAGCGTTTCCGCATAGTGCAGGCGCCACACCTCAACATCCGTCGTCACCAGCCCGTGCCGTTCCACGGCGGCCACCGCCTCGGACATGGCCGGGCAATAGCCCCCCGGAAAGATGTATTTCGTGATCCAGGGGCTTGTTGCACCCGGCGGCCCCGCCCGCCCGATGGTATGGATAAGAGCTATGCCATCGGGGGCCAGCAGCCGTTGAACCGTGGCGAAATAGGCATCGTAATGGGGCACGCCCACATGCTCGAACATGCCCACGGATACGATGCGGTCAAACTGCCCCTTCACATCGCGGTAATCCATGAGGTGGAACCGCACCTTGTCCGCCAGCCCCGCCTGTTGCGCACGCTGATTGGCCACCGCATGCTGTTCCTGCGATAGGGTCACGCCCGTCACCTGCGCGCCAAAATCGCGCGCAAGCGTCAACCCCATGCCGCCCCAGCCACAGCCGATGTCGAGCACGCGCATGCCCGGACGGATCAGCAGCTTGGCGGCGATATGCGCCTTTTTGGCGGCCTGCGCCTCTTCCAGTGTCATGTCGGGGCGGGCGAAATAGGCGCAGGAATACTGCCGGTCGGCATCGAGAAAGAGATCGTATAGCGCGCCAGACAGATCGTAATGATGCGCTACATTGGCGCGCGACCGCGCCGCCGGGTTGAACTGATCCAGACGCCGCTTGAGCCAGCGCAGCGTTTCCATAGGACGCCGGAACCATGGCTGCCCCTGCGCCGCGATATTGGTGATCGCGAGGCTGAGAAAGCCGTAAAGATCATCGCCCGCGATCGTCAGCGTCCCATCCATATAGCCTTCGCCCGCCGCCATATCCGGCGAGAGCACGATGCGCCGGGGCAACGTGGGATCATGCAGCGTCACCGCAATGCCGTCGCCCTGCTCGCCATAGTGCCGCGTGACCCCGTCGGGGTAAGTCACGCTTAGATGTCCTTGCTTGAAAAGATGGGTCAGCAACCCGTCCAGAGCCCTTGTCCACATGTCACACCCCATGTCCGCGCGCCTAACCCGGCGCAGTTCAACGGCGTACCAAACTTGTCCCTCGGCCCGAGTTCTCTGGGCCTGCCTGCTCATGTGGCGGGTATTTTCGCGCAGATTGCCTTTTGTGTAAACGGTTTTGCGGCGTGCACGGCCCCACGCCCTTGACTTTGCCGCCCCGCCAAGGTGTATCGGCCCGAACCCGAAACGACAGCCCAGACTTGGGACCGGAGAGCCAACATGCACGCATATCGCAGCCATTCCTGCGCAGACCTGACAAAAACGGACGTGGGCGCGGATGTGCGCCTTGCCGGTTGGGTGCACCGTATCCGCGATCATGGCGGGGTTCTTTTTATCGACCTGCGCGATCATTACGGCGTAACTCAGCTCATTTGTGACCCCGATAGCCCGGTTTTTGCGCAAGTGGAAAAGCTGCGCAGCGAATATTGCATCCGAATCGATGGGGCGGTCAAAGCGCGCGATGCTGGGTTGATCAACGCAAAGATCCCGACTGGCGAGATCGAGGTGTTCATCCGCGACATGGAGATTCTGGGCTCTGCCGCTGAATTGCCGCTGCAGGTGTTCGGCGATCAGGAATACCCAGAGGAAACACGTCTGCGCTATCGCTATCTTGACCTGCGCCGTGAGGCGATGCAGCGCAATATGGTGCTGCGCTCGGATGTGGTGGCCGCGATGCGCCGTCGCATGTGGGACAAGGGATTCCGCGAGTTTCAGACACCGATCATTACGGCCAGCAGCCCTGAAGGCGCGCGCGACTTTCTGGTGCCGTCGCGTTTGCATCCGGGCAAGTTCTATGCGCTGCCACAGGCACCGCAGCAGTTCAAGCAGCTGATCATGGTGTCGGGCTTCGACAAGTATTTTCAGATCGCGCCCTGTTTCCGGGATGAAGACCCGCGCGCCGACCGTTCGCCCACGGATTTCTACCAACTCGACCTTGAGATGAGCTTTGTCGAGCAGCAGGATGTCTTTGACACCATCGCGCCGGTGATCGCAGGTGTGTTCCAAGAGTTCGGTGGCGACAAGACGGTGGATGCGCCCGAGGCCTGGCCGCAGATTTCCTATGCGGATTCAGCGCTCTGGTATGGCACCGACAAGCCCGACCTGCGCAACCCGATCAAGATGCAGGATGTCTCCGAGCATTTCCTGGGGTCCGGTTTTGCGATCTTCGCCAAACTGTTGGAGCAAGACGGCACAGAAATTCGCGCCATTCCCGCGCCCACGGGCGGCAGCCGCAAGTTCTGCGACCGCATGAACGCCTTTGCCCAGAAAGAGGGCCTGCCGGGGATGGGGTATATTTTCTGGCGCGAGGCCGATGGCGCGATGGAGGCCGCAGGCCCCCTTGCCAAGAATATCGGCCCGGAACGCACCGAAGCGATCCGCCAGCAGCTTGGGCTTGGTGTGGGCGATGCCGCGTTTTTCCTTGGCGGCAAGCCGCAGGCCTTCGAGCGGGTGGCGGGCAAGGCGCGCACGGTGATTGGCGATGAATTGGGGCTGACGGATCAGAACCGCTTTGCCTTTGCCTGGATCGTCGATTTCCCGATGTATGAGGCCGATGAGACCACCGGCAAGGTCGATTTCTCGCATAACCCGTTTTCGATGCCGCAGGGTGGGATTGACGCGCTGAGCGGTGATCCTCTCAAAGTCTTGGGATATCAATATGATCTGGCCTGCAACGGCTATGAGCTGGTGTCGGGCGCGATCCGAAACCACAAGCTCGACATCATGATCAAGGCATTTGAGCTGGCGGGGTATGGCGAGGAAGAGGTGCGCAAGCGGTTTGGCGGGATGGTCAACGCGTTTCAATACGGCGCCCCGCCGCATGGCGGCTGTGCTGCGGGCATTGACCGGATCGTGATGTTGCTGGCGGGTACGTCGAATATCCGTGAGGTTATCATGTTCCCGATGAACCAGCGGGCCGAAGACCTGATGATGAATGCGCCCTCTGATCCAACCTCGGATCAGTTGATGGAGCTGGGATTGCGGATCATTCCACAAGACTAGGCGGGGCTTTCCCTTGGCGTGATATTCGGGCAATGTCGCGCCAAGGAACTGTGCAAGGCCCGAAAAAATGACGCAAAATAGGCCAGTTGGGCCAAAGCTGGTGAATTGGACCCCGCCGCCCGCGCCGGATGGTGCGCCGCTTGTTGGGCGATATGCACGGTTGGACAGGCTGGATTCGGATCGCCACGCGGCAGATCTGCACCGCGCGTTTTCGGTGGATGATGCAATTTGGGACTATCTGCCCTATGGGCCGTTTTCGTCCTCGGCGCAGTTGCACCGGTGGGCGCGGGAGATGGCGGCGGGGAGTGATCCGCTGTTTTATGCCATTACCGACCTCGACAGCGGGCATTTGGGGGGCGTTGCCAGCTATTTGCGGATCACGCCGCAGGCGGGCACAATTGAGGTGGGGCATATCAATTTTGCCGCCTCTCTTCAGCGCACCCGTGCCGCAACCGAGGCGATTTTCCTTTTGATTCAATGGGCTTTTGAAGCGGGCTATCGCCGGTTCGAATGGAAATGCGATGCGCTTAACATGCCTTCGCGACGGGCGGCGCAGAGGTTTGGGCTGAGTTACGAGGGGGTTTTCCGGCAGGCGACGGTGGTCAAGGGGCGCAATCGCGACACGGCGTGGTTTGCCGCGATTGACGCCGAATGGCCTGCGTTGAAAGAGGCCTTTACGCTTTGGCTGGACCCGTCAAATTTTGACGCTCAGGGCCAACAGCGCGAGAGCCTTGGCAGCCTCACGCGGTTGGTTCGGGTGGCCTCTGATCCGGCGCAGCGCTGAATTTCCCTTATATTACAAAAGGTCAGGCGGTGTGGCCTCTCGTGCCAGTTCTGCGGCAACCTGATCCAAAGGCACGATGCGGCTGTCCTTTTCACCCAAGCGGCGCAGGGATACGGTGCCATCCTCGACCTCGCGCGGGCCGCAGGCGAGGATCACAGGAACCTTGCCCAAGGAATGCTCGCGGACCTTGTAATTGATCTTTTCGTTGCGGGTGTCGGCCTCGGCGCGGATGTTAAGGTCTGTAAGGTTTTGGGCGACTTTTGTAACGTAGTCGTCGGCCTCAGACACGATGGAGGCGACCACCACCTGACGGGGGGCCAACCAGAAGGGCAGGCGGCCTGCGTGCTCTTCGATCAGGATACCGATGAAGCGCTCGAAGCTGCCCAGAACCGCACGGTGCAGCATCACGGGACGGTGTTTGGCCCCGTCGGTGCCGATGTAATTTGCATCCAGCCGTTCGGGCAGAACGAAATCCACCTGATGCGTGCCGCATTGCCATTTGCGCCCGATGGCATCGGTCAGGGTGAATTCGAGCTTGGGCCCGTAGAACGCGCCTTCGCCCGGGTTAACCTTGGGTTCGATGCCTGCGGCGCGGGTGGCGGATAGAAGGGCGGCTTCGGCCTTGTCCCAGACCTCGTCTGATCCGGCGCGCACATCGGGGCGGGTGGAAAAGAGAACTTCGAAATTCGGAAAGCCCAGATCGGTGTAGATACCCGACAGAAAGGTGATGAAGCGTGCGGTTTCCGATTCGATCTGATCCTCGGTGCAGAAGATATGCGCGTCATCCTGCGTGAAGCCCCGCACGCGCATGATGCCATGCAGCGCACCCGAGGGTTCGTAGCGGTTGCACGAGCCGAATTCAGCCATGCGCAGGGGCAGGTCGCGGTAGGATTTGAGGCCCTGATTGAAAATCTGCACATGGCAGGGGCAATTCATCGGCTTCAATGCGTTCACGGCTTTTTCGCGGGCGTGATCCTCGTCGACTTCGACGATGAACATATTTTCCTGATATTTTTCCCAATGGCCGGATCTTTCCCACAGCTTGCGGTCGACCACTTGGGGCGTGTTCACCTCGACATAGCCGCCGCGGCGTTGCTGGCGGCGCATGTAATCCTGAAGCGTGGTGTAGACGGTCCAGCCGTTGGGGTGCCAAAACACCTGACCGGGGGCCTCTTCCTGCATGTGGAAAAGGTCCATTTCGCGGCCCAATTTGCGGTGGTCGCGGCGGTCGGCCTCTTCAAGGAAGTTCAGGTAATCCTTGAGTGCGTCGCGGTTCTGGAACGCGACACCATAGATGCGTTGCAGCATTGGCCGGGTGCTGTCGCCACGCCAATAGGCGCCGGCCACGCTCATGAGTTTGAAGGCGTCGGCGGGCACCTGCCCGGTGTTTTGCAAATGCGGACCCCGGCAGAGATCCTGCCAGTCGCCGTGCCAATACATGCGCAGCGGTTCAGAGCCGGGGATCGCCTCGATCAACTCGACCTTATAGGGCTCACCTGTGTCGCGGTAATGCTGGATCGCGCGTTCGCGCTCCCAGATTTCGGTGCGCACCGGATCACGCAGGTTGATGATCTCTTTCATCTTTTTCTCGATGAGGCCGAGATCTTCGGGGGTGAAGGGGGCTGTGCGGTCAAAATCGTAATACCAGCCATTCGCGATGACCGGACCGATCGTGACCTTCACATCTGGCCAGATTTCCTGCACCGCGCGGGCCATGATATGGGCAAGGTCGTGGCGGATGAGTTCGAGCGCGGGCGCGTCATCCTTGATCGTGTTGATGCTGATGGCTGCGTCGCGATCAATGGGCCATTGCAGGTCCCAATGTGCGCCGTCCACATGGGCGGAAATGGCGCGCTTGGCCAGTGACGGCGAGATGCTGGCGGCCACCTCTGCGGGGGTTACGCCTGCGCTGTATTCGCGCGCATTGCCATCGGGAAAGCTGAGGGAAATCTGGGCCATTTTCTTGGCTCCTCGTCGGTTTGGCGCCCACGGAACGCCCGGTTGCGGGTTTGATACGCGTCACATGCCCGTTCAGGCGGGCAAGGTCAATAGGAGGGCTTTTTCGCACGGAATTTTGCATGCAAAAGCATACGTTTCTCCTTTTGTCGCAGTGCAGAAAAAATCTATGGACATGTCGGATATGAGGCCCTAAATGCCGTATATCGGACACGCAAGATTCTTGCGTGCGCAACCAGAAGGGGGCCTGACATGCCGAAGTATAATTCGAATTTTGAGTTGTCGGTCGCAGACATGGAGCTGATCGAAAGTGCCTTGCTCAAGACCAAGGCGGATCTAACGACACAACCTGACCGTATGGCCGACGGATTGGCCTGCGCGGATGAGACCCTGCGCAAGATCCACGATCTGCTGGGGCGGCTCCACAATCAAAAAGTGTTCTACCGGCCACGTCGCGGCGCCTATATCGGCGGCTGATCCCGGGTGCCACGCCTGCGGTAATTCCGGTTTGCGCCTCTGTGTTGCAGCGTGCATGATTGTGCCGTTGCAGAAACGGAGGGCGCGATGGCGGACCCTGACTATTTGGCTGGTCCAGAGGGCCGCAATCTGGCCTATCACCGGAGCGCAGGGAGCGGTCCGGGTGTGGTGTTCCTTGGTGGGTTCAAGTCGGACATGCAGGGCACCAAGGCGCTGTGGTTGGAAGACTGGGCGCGCGCAAAGGGGCGGGCCTTCCTGCGGTTTGACTATTCCGGGCATGGGCAATCCTCAGGCCGTTTCGAAGACGGCGCGATTGGCGATTGGGCGACGGATGCGCGGGCGGTCATCGAAGCCCTGACGGAGGGGCCACAAATTCTGGTCGGGTCCTCTATGGGGGGCTGGATTTCGCTTTTGCTGGCGCGGGCGATGCCAGAGCGGGTTGCAGGCTTGGTCACAATTGCCGCCGCGCCCGATTTCACAGAAGACGGAATGTGGGGCAGTTTTGACGCCGACCAACGGCATGCGCTGATCGAAGACGGGCAGGTTGCGTTGCCGTCAGACTATGGCGAGCCCTATATTGTCACAAGGCGGCTGATCGAGGAGGGGCGCAACAATCTGGTGTTGCGCAGCCCGCTCAATTTGCCCTTTCCGGTTCGATTTCTGCAAGGCACCTGCGATAGGGATGTGGATATGTCGGTGGCTATGCGGCTGTTGGACCATGCCACGGGGCCGGATATGCGGCTGTGTCTGGTCAAGGGAGCGGATCACCGGTTTTCCGATCCAGAGTGTTTGGCGCTGATTGGCGCGACCGTGGCAGAGGTGAGCGGGTGAGCCCCTTGTCGGGGGTGCCTATCTGGTGTCATGCTGGCGTCAGTGTGTTTCCATATGTGACGGGTCAGAGACAAGGATGACGGATGAGCAGTGAACCAGTCGTGTTCTTGCCCGGAATGATGTGCGACGCACGGCTTTTCGCGCCGCAGATAACCGCGTTGAGCCCGGATATGGCCGTGACCGTTGCGCCAATCACGGGCGGGGACCGGATCGAGGAAATCGCTTCGGACCTGCTTGATGTGCTGCCGCGCCGGTTTGCGCTTGCGGGGTTGTCGATGGGTGGGATCGTGGCGATGGAGATTTTACGCCGCGCGCCGGATCGTGTGACGCGGCTGGCGCTGATGGATACCAATGCGCTGGCCGAGACGCCGCAATCGGCCACGGCCTATGAGCCGTTCATCATCAAGCTGAGAACCGGGGCGGTGGCCGCGGCGGCGCAAATGTTGCTGCGGCCAGAGTATCTGGCATCCGGGCCACGGCGGGCGGAGGTGATGGCCGAGGTGGTGCGGATGGCCGAGGCGATTGGGCCGGAGGTGATTATCCGGCAGACGCGGGCGTTGCAGCGCCGGCGCGATTATCAGGCGGTGCTGCGGCGGTGTCAGGTGCCGGTGCTGGTGCTGTGCGGAGAAGAGGATGGGCTGACGCCGGTCAAACGGCATCGGTTCATGGCCGATCTCATCCCCTATGCCAATCTGGTGGTGGTGCCGGGGGCGGGGCATTTGCCGGTGCTGGAGCAGCCCGAGACGACGACGGCGGCGTTGCGAGGGTGGCTGCGGCAGCCGCTGGTGCTGCAACGGCGGGTGGATGCGTGAGGAAAGTGGCGGCGGGTGAACCCGCCGCCTTATGTTTTAGCCGGTTGCGCGGGCGTTCTTATTCGCCGGCTTGGGATCTTTGCGCGCGTTGGCGTCGATGAAATCGAGCACCAAGGGCCGGATGTTGTTGCGCCAGGAGCGGCCCGCGAAGATGCCGTAATGCCCGGCCTCGGGTTCCAGATAGCTGGCCTTGAGGCTGTCGGGCAGGCCGGTGCACAGATCCAGCGCCGCGACGCATTGACCGGGGGCCGAGATGTCATCCTTGCCGCCTTCGACGGTCTTGACGGCGACGCGGGTGATCTTGCCCAAATCCACCTTGTGCCCGTTCACGACAAACCGGTTTTGCGCGATTTCCAAGCCTTTGAAAATACGCTCTACCGTGGAGAGGTAGAATTCGGCGGTCATGTCCATGACGGCCAGATATTCATCGTAAAAGCGGTTGTGGGCGTCGTTGTCAGAGGCTTCGCCGCCCGCGACACGCATGATCTGATCCGAAAAGGCCGTGGAGTGGCGTTCGGCATTCATTGACATGAACGAGGCAAGTTGCAGCAGGCCAGGATACACCTGACGGCCGACGCCTTTATACTTGAACCCGACCCGTTGGATCATGGTTTCCTCTAGCTGGCCCATGGTGACGCGGCGGCCAAAGTCTGTCACATCGGTTGGGGTGGCATCGGGGTTGATCGGCCCGCCGATCAAGGTCAGCGTGCTGGGCTGTGCGTCTGGGTCCAGTTCCGCCAGATAGGCGGTGGCGGCCAGTGTCAGCGGCGCGGGCTGGCAGACGGCGATCACATTGACGTCTGGGCCCAGTGCCTTCATGAAATCGACAAGATAGAGGGTGTAATCCTCGATATCGAATTTGCCTTCGGACACGGGAATATCGCGCGCGTTATGCCAGTCGGTGACATAGACCTCGCAATTCACGATGAGCGATTTCACCGTCGAGCGCAGAAGCGTGGCGTAATGGCCCGACATCGGCGCGACCAGCAAGATCTTGCGCGGTTGTTCCGGGCGGCCCGAGACGTTGAAGTGGATGAGATCGCCAAAAGGGCGCGAAACGACGGTTTCAATGTTCACGAGGTGATCGCGGCCATCCTCATGGGTAAAGGTGCGAATGCCCCAGTCAGGCTTGGACACCATACGCTTGAAGCTGCGTTCTGTTACTTCACCCCAAGCTGCCATCCATTGCAAAGCAGGGTTTGGCACCATACTGAAAAGCGGATAGGATGCGAGTGAGAGGGCGGAGGCACCCAGCCATTGATTGGTATTTCGGAGGGATTCCATCAGGTCGTATGTGGCCATGTAGCGCATGTTCGTCTCCTGTTCGGGCGGGTGGCCCGGTTTGCTCGTCGTATGATCCCCTCCGATCAATATGACGCTATGCTGCATAGCAGAAAATGTTAAGGGGAAATAGTCAAAATGGCAACGCAAGACGATGTCGCAGGGCAGAATCTGGAAAAACTCAACGAGAACCTTGCCAAGGTCGAGCAGCTTTCTCAGCGGCTGATTCAAGCACTTGCTGCGCGTAATCCTGCCAACCCCACTTTGAACGGCCCCAATCAAGAGCTTTTTGCCAAGGCGGCAAAATCCTATTGGGCCGAGGCGGTTGAGAATCCCGGCAAGATCTATGAGCAGCAGCTGGAATATTGGGGCAAGTCGGTGCGCCATTTTCTAGAGGCGCAGCAGGTCATGCTGCGGGGCGAACCGGTGGCAGAGGAAGCAGAGCCCGATCCCTTGGCGGGCGACAAGCGGTTTTCCAACCCGCTGTGGAACACGCACCCCTATTTCCGTTACATCAAACAGCAATACGCGCTGAACGCACAGGCCATCGAAAATGCGGTGGGCGATGTCGAGGACCTGCCGCCTAAGGACAAGCGGCGGCTGGACTATTTCGCGCATCAGATCATCGACATGATGTCGCCCACCAATTTTCTGGGCACCAATCCCGATGCCCTGGAACGGGCCGTGGCGACTGAGGGCGAAAGCCTGGTCAAGGGGCTGGAAAACCTGATCGCGGACCTAGAGGCCAACAGCGGCGAATTGGTGGTGCGGCTGGCCGATGACAAGGCGTTCAAGCTGGGCGAGAATATCGGCACCACGCAGGGCGAGGTTGTTTACCGCAACCGCATGATGGAGCTGATCCAATACAGCCCCACGACCGAGCAGGTGCATGAGATTCCGGTTGTGATCTTTCCGCCGTGGATCAACAAATTCTATATTCTCGATCTCAAGCCTGACAACAGCATGATCAAATGGGTGGTTGATCAGGGTTACACGCTGTTTGTCGTGAGTTGGGTGAATGCCGATACGAGCCATGCCGAGGTGGGCATGGAAGATTATATCGAAGAGGGCTTTCTGACTGCGATTCGCGAGGCCAAGGCGATCACGGGCCAAAAAGAGGTGAACGCCGTCGGCTACTGCATCGCGGGCACCACCCTGCATATGACTCTGGCGTTGATGGCCAAGCGCGGGGATAAGTCGGTCAAGTCCGCGACGTTCTTTACCGCGCTCACGGATTTTTCGGAGCAGGGGGAATTTACGCCCTTCCTGCAGGATGATTTCATCGACGGGATCGAGGATGAGGTGACACAGCAGGGCGTGCTGCGATCCTTTATCATGGGGCGGACCATGTCTTTTCTGCGGTCGCGTGATCTGATTTATCAGCCCGCCGTGCGCAGCTATATGATGGGCGAGGCCCCGCCCGCGTTTGATCTGCTGTATTGGAATGGCGATGGGGCGAACCTGCCGGGCAAGATGACGGTGCAATATTTGCGTGGTCTGTGTCAGGGCAACCACTTTGTGACCGATGGATTCGAGATTTGCGGCGAGCGGTTGCATATCCGCGATGTCAAAGTGCCGCTGATGTCGATCACCTGCGAGACCGATCACATCGCCGCGTGGAAAGATTGCTATCGCGGGTTCCAGCAGACTGGGGCCAAGGACCGGACATTCATTGTTTCGGAGTCGGGCCATATCGCCGGAATTGTAAATCCGCCCACCAAGAAGAAGTATGGCCATTACACCAATCCGGATCTGAGCGCCGATGCCGAGGCGTGGATGGAAGGGGCGGAATATACCGCCGGATCGTGGTGGCCGCGGTGGGAATCGTGGTTGGCCAAGCGATCTGGCAAGATGATTTCGGCACGTGAACCGGGCGATTCGGAGCATCCGGCATTGGCCCCGGCCCCTGGCACCTATGTGCGTAAAAAGGCAACGCTTTGATCTTTTACGCTTTTTTATTAAGCTCCCGGTGAAAATGCTGCAGTGCAGAAAAAGCTTGAAATGCTGCAGTGCAGCATGTATATCTAAGTGCAGTTACAGAACCGGCGGACTGATCCGCCCTAGCCGAAAGGACCGAACCAATGGCAAAAGCACAAGATTTCACCGCGATGTTCAAAGATGTCATGGGCACATTCCCGGTTGACACCAAAGCTCTGGAAGACGCGTTCAAGAACCAAGCAACCCTGAGCGAGAAGCTCTCGGGTGTGGCTCTGACCGCTGCCGAGAAGTCGGCAGAGATTTCGAACAAGTGGACCAAAGACACGCTCGCCAAGCTGAGCGAAATGTCCAAAGCCAAAGCTGAGCCCGCTGATTACGCCAAGGCGATGACCGATTTCGCATCGGCCAATGCCGAAGTGGCCGCCGAAAACATGGCAGCCTTTGCCGAAGTGGCGAAGAAAGTTCAGATGGAAACCGTTGAGCTGATGCTTGCTGCTGGCAAGACCATGCAGGAAGACGCCACCAAGGTTGTCAAGAAAGCCGCAGACGACGTGACCGCAGCGACCCAGAAGGCAACCGCAGCGGCCAAGTAAGGTTAGCAGACCCATACCCTGATCCCCTCCCTTGAGGGGTATGGACTGCGAAGGGCGAGCCATGCGGCTCGCCCTTTCTTTTTGTGGCGCTTGTGTCTAAGCTGTGCTGCAGCGCTGCATTCTCCGGGAGGATACCCCTTGGCCGACTCCAAAAAACCGCTGCTGATCAAACGCTACGCCAGCAGGCGGCTCTACAATACCGAGACATCCGATTACGTGACCCTTGAGGATATCTCGGAATTCATCCGGGAAGGGCGTGAGGTGCAGATCATCGACCTCAAATCCGGGGATGATCTGACGCGGCAATACCTTCTTCAGATCATTGCCGAACACGAAAGCCGGGGTGAAAGCGTGCTGCCGATCAATGTGCTGAATGATCTGGTGCGCAGCTATACCACGCAGGCGACCAGCGTTGTGCCCGAGTTCCTTGCCGCCAGTTTCGAGATGCTGCGCGACGGGCAATCCAAGATCCTTGAGAATATGACCAAGGCGAATCCTCTGGCTTCGATGCCGGGCATGGAGGCGATGCGCGCGCAGCAAGAGGCCTTTATGAAAGCGATGACAGGTGGGTTCAAGGGCATGGGCACAAGTGCGCCCCAGTCCGAAACGCCCGCAGGTGAGAGCAAGGAGGGGCTGGATGACATCAAGAAACAGCTCGCCGAATTGCAGGACAAACTGTCGAAGCTGGGCAAATAAGCCGACATGGTTGAGAGCCCGGGGCGGATAACCCTGTGGGGGATCGAAGTGTTCATGGCGGCGGCTGATGAGCGCTCTATTTCCGCTGCGGCGCGGCGGTTGGGGGCAAGCCCTTCGGCGGTGAGCCAGCAGTTGACCAATCTCGAAGGGGCGGTCGGGGCCACGCTGTTGCAGCGCAACGCGCGGCCCATCCGCCTGACGCCTGCGGGCGAGATCATGCATCGGCGTGCCTTGGCCATTCTCAACGAGGCGGCGCAGGCGCGGGCAGAGCTGGCGATGTCGCATCTGTCGACGCTGACGCGGTTCCGGCTGGGCATGATCGAGGATCTGGAGGCAGATGTGACGCCGCAGCTTTTGACCCATATGGCGGGTGAGTTGAAAGGCTGTCAGTTTCTGCTGGAGACTGGGGCCAGCCATCATCTTTATGATCAGCTTGATGCGCGCGCGCTAGACGTGATCGTTGCGGCGGAACTGGGCGGTGAGGCGGATTGGGTAGAGGTGCATCCGGTGCTGCGCGAAGGCTTTGCTGTGGTGGCCCCGCGTGGCGTGATCCGACCCGAGCGCGATGTTTTGCGGCAGCTTAAACGCCTGCCGCTCATTCAATACACGCAGCGGCATTATATGGGGCGGCTGATATCGTCCCATCTGGCGCGGCAGAATCTAAGTATTCCACACCGGTTTGAGTTGGACAGCTATCATTCCATTCTGGCCCTTGTGGGGCAGGGGGCGGGGTGGTCGATCCTGACGCCTTTGGCGCTGATGCGGGCGCGGCGCTTTGCCGATCAGATTGATGTGTTCGAATTGCCGATGGCCCCTCTGACACGTACGATCAGCGTGACGGCCCGCAAGGGGATTTTGCAGGACATGCCCGCGACCTTGGCGGAAAAGCTGAAACCCATTCTGCGTGATACGATTGTCACGCCGATTGTGGCGCGGCATCCGTTTCTGGGTGACGGTCTGTCGCTATTCTGAGCCGCTGCGGCGGTCGCGAAAGAAGGTCTTGAGCAGGGTCTCGGCCTCTGTCGCGGCGATGCCGTCATAGATTTCGGGCACATGGTGGCATTGCGGATGGCTGAACACCCGCGCGCCCATGGCCACGCCGCCAGATTTCGGATCGGCGGCACCGTAATAGAGCCGGGCAATGCGGGTGGCTGCGATGGCACTGGCGCACATGGCGCAGGGCTCGAGTGTCACGTAGAGATCATGCCCCGGCAGACGTTCCGAGCCAAGGGCGGCGCAGGCGGCGCGAATAGCCAGTATTTCGGCATGGGCAGTTGGATCGCTCAATTCGCGGGTGCGATTGCCTGCACGTGCCGCAATGGCACCTGACGGGGTGACGATGACCGCGCCCACTGGCACCTCTCCCCGCGCGGCGGCGGCGCGGGCCTCGTCGAGAGCGATATCCATATAGCTGCGAAATGTCATGTGCCGCTTGTGCCGCGTGCAAGACGCTTTCGCAAGCGCTGCAATTGCGCTATGCGCGGCGCATGAACAACAAAACCCCAGAGAAAAAGCCCCCCGAGGGCGAGCGTATCGCCAAAGTCATCGCCCGCGCCGGGATTGCCAGCCGCCGCGAGGCTGAGCGATTGATCGAAGAGGGGCGCGTCACGGTCAACGGGCAAAAGGTGCTGCGCGCTGCGCTTAATGTCACCCCCGCTGACAAGGTGGTGGTGAACGGGCGCGCGCTTGAGGCAGCAGAGCCGGCGCGGCTTTGGCTGTATCACAAGCCCACGGGCCTTGTGACGACGACGCGCGACGAGAAGGGGCGCCGCACGATCTATGACGATCTTCCCGAGGACATGCCGCGCGTGATGAGTGTGGGTCGGCTTGACCTTAATTCCGAAGGGCTGCTGCTCTTGACCAATGACGGCGAGTTGAAGCGCAAGCTTGAACTGCCCTCGACCGGCTGGCTGCGCCGTTACCGGGTGCGGGTGAATGGACGGCCCACGGATGCCAGTTTTGAGCCATTGCGCAAAGGGTTGGTGGTGGATGGCGAGGCGTTTCAGCCGATGATCGTCAGTCTTGATCGTCAGCAGGGGGCCAATGCCTGGATCACGGTGGCCATTCGTGAGGGCAAGAACCGTGAAATCAGGCGCGCGATGGAGGCGGTGGGGCTGGTGGTGAACCGGCTGATCCGGCTGTCCTATGGCCCGTTTCAACTGGGTCAGTTGAAGCCCGGTGCGGTGGAAGAGATTCGGCCGCGCGTGATGCGCGATCAGTTGGGCATGCCGCAAGAGCCCGAGGCCGAACCCGCCAAGCCCGCCCGCCCCAAGCCACAGCGACGGCGGCGCTGAGAACGCTCCAAGAGGATTGCGTAATTCGTGTGTGTTGATCCGGATCAAGGATCGGTCGGCTCTTGACGCCTAGGGTCAGGGGCGAGCAATCAAGAAGGAGAGATGCGCGATGTCCAACACCCCCCACGAACTGCTGGAAGAATTTCCGCAACTGGCTGACAAGATCAGCGAACTCAAGCAGTCGGATGCGCATTTTGCCAAGTTGGCCGAGGAATATCACGCGCTGAACCGCGCGGTTCACCGGGCCGAAACGCTGGTCGAACCGGTGGAGGAGCTGACCGAAGTCGAGATGCGCAAGAAGCGCGCGGCGCTGAAGGATGAGCTATACCGGATGCTGACGGCCTGAGACGGCACTTCGGTGAAGATAGCGCGCAAGGCGGTGGGCCCGTCTTGCGCGTTTTGCTTTTCGCGGCTTAGGTGCGTATCCCCGAAAACCGGGTTTGCCAATCTTCGCGGGCCTCGTCGGTGATCTTGGAAAAGAGCACATCGGGGGTTGTGAAGGCGTGGTTGGGGCCGAGCATTTCGAGGGCGGCGGGCACATCGTCGGGCCAATTGTCATCATCCGTCTGCATCGCGGTCAGCATGGCGGCGGCGGCATCGGGGATGAATGGCGCGCTGAGGACCGCGTAAAGGCGGATGAGGTTGAGCGCGAGGCGCGTTTGCATGGCGGCGCGCTCGGGGTCTGCTTTGAAGGTAGACCAAGGGGCTGCTTCTTGCAGGTACTCGTTGCCCTCAACCCAGATGGCGCGCAAGGCGCTTGCGGATTTGCGCACCTCCATCGCCTGCATATGGGCTTCATATTCGCGGATGCGGGTTGTGAGCCGCTCGATCAGCGCTGTTTCCTGCGCGCCATAAGCGCCGCCCGTTGGCACCACCTCGCCGAATTTCGAGCGGCAGAATTTGGTCACGCGGGACACGAAATTGCCCAGAACGTCGGCAAGGTCCTTGTTCACTGATGCCTGGAAGTTTTCCCATGTAAACTCGCTGTCCGAGCTTTCGGGTGCATGGCTGAGCAACCACCAGCGCCAGTAATCGGCGGGCAGGATTTCGAGCGCCTGATCCATGAAGACGCCGCGCCCGCGCGACGTGCTGAACTGGCCACCGTCGTAGTTGAGGTAGTTGAAGGATTTGATGTAGTCGACCAGCTTCCACGGCTCTGCGGAACCCAGGATCGTGGCGGGAAAGCTGAGCGTGTGGAAGGGCACATTGTCCTTGCCCATGAATTGCGTATAGCGGACATCGTCAGCCCCCTTGTCGGTGCGCCACCAGCGTTCCCAAGCGGAGGCCTCAAGCCCATGCGCCTCGGCCCATTCGGCCCCACAGGCGATGTATTCGATCGGGGCATCGAACCAAACGTAGAAAACCTTGCCGTCCATCCCCTGCCACGGGGCATCGTCGAACTGCACCGGAATGCCCCAGTCAAGATCGCGGGTGATGCCGCGATCCTGCAAGCCATCGCCGTCATTGAGCCATTTCTTGGCAATAGAGGTGGTGAGGATTGGCCAGTCGGTCTTGCTGTCGATCCAAGCCTCAAGCGCGTCTTTCATCTGTGACTGGCGCAGGTAGAGATGCTTGGTCTCGCGCATCTCGAGATCGGTGGCGCCCGACACCGCTGAGCGCGGGTTGATCAGATCGACCGGGTCAAGCTGCTTGGTGCAGTTGTCGCATTGGTCGCCCCGCGCGCTCTCGTAGCCGCAATTTGGGCAGGTGCCCTCGATATAGCGGTCAGGCAGGTAGCGCCCGTCGGTGGGCGAATACATCTGCGTTTCCGAGACTTCGCGGATCAGCCCCTGATCATGCAGGCGCTTGGCGAAATTCTGGGTCAGGCGGCGGTTCTGGGATGAGGAGGAGCGCCCGAAATGGTCAAAGCTGAGGCGAAAACCGCGCGCGATTTCGGCCTGAACGGCGTGCATTTCGGCGCAATAGTCCGCGACTGGCTGGCCTGCCTTGGCGGCTGCCAATTCAGCGGGGGTGCCATGCTCGTCTGTGGCGCAGAGAAACAGCACCTCGTGGCCGCGGGCGCGGCAGTAGCGGGCAAAGAGATCGGCGGGAAGTTGCGAGCCCACGAGATTGCCGAGGTGCTTGATCCCGTTGATGTAGGGGATCGCCGAGGTGATGAGATGCCGTGCCATATCGCGCCTGTTCCTTGACGGTTTGGCCCCGTTTAGCTTGGTTTTGCAGGCAGTTCTAGCGTTCGTTCCCGTCTTTGTCGCGGCTGCGCCCGGTGAGGCGACCGATCAGGAAGGAGGTGCGCGGCGACCAGACATAGGCGGTGCGGCGTTCGGCGACTGGGCGGGCGCGCATGCGAACAAGGCCAAAGACGACAAGGAGGGCGTGACCAGCGGCGATCATCACGAACATGGCGGGGGGGCCGTAGGCCTCGATCAGGGTGGAGGCCATGAGGGGGGCCGCGATGGCGCCCACGGCGAAAAAGAACATGAGGGCGGCGGAAAGTTCCACACGTTCATGCGCCTCGGCGAAGTCATGGGCGTGGGCGGCACTGACCGAATAGATGGGAAAGGTGGTCATGCCAAAGAAGAAGGCGGTCATCAGGATGCCGAAGGTGTCGAGATTTTCGGTCATGGCGGTGGCGACCGAGGACAGGATCGCCGCGATCGAGAGTCCGATCAGGACCCAGCGGCGGTCATAGCGATCCGCGAGCCAGCCGACCGGGTATTGCGCGACCGCGCCGCCCAGAACGAAGACGGCGAGAAAGCCTGCGATCTGGTCCACGGCTAGACCCACCTGCTGGCCGTACAAGGGGCCGACCATGCGGAACGAGGCACTGGAGAGGGCCGCGACCAGCACGCCCGCCGCCGCCAGTGGCGAGCAGGCGATGAGCAGCATGGGGCGCAGGCGGGGGGCGTCTGGCGTTTCGGGTTCGCGCAGGCGCGACAGGGTGAGCGGCAAAAGCGCAGCACAGCACAGGAGCGCCAGCAGGTTGTAAGAGACGTAAGAGGCCGGTGCTAAAACAGAAATCAGCAATTGGGCGGCGAGAGATGCGCCCATGTCGACCACGCGGTAAATGCCCATGGCGCGCCCGCGTGTTTCATTCGTGACCTTGGCCTGAAGCCAAGCCTCGATCACAGTGTAACAGCCCGCCACGCAGAGGCCAGAGGCCACGCGCATCAGCGCCCAAGCGTAGGGGTCGATCACCAGCATATGTGCCAGAAGGCCGATGGCCCCCGCCGAGGTGAAGGCGGCGAAGGCGCGGCTATGCCCGATGGTGCCCATCAGGCGAGGGGCGAACCAGCAGCCGATGAAGAAACCCACGAAATGCGCCGAGCCGAGGAGTCCGATCTGGGCCGTGGTGAAATCCAGTGCCAGACCTGAGAGCGCATCAAGTGGCCCCACGCCGCCTGTCGAGAGTTGCAGGAGCACGACCGAGAGAAAGAGGGCGGCGAAGGAAATGAGCAGGCGCATGGTGGGGCTACCATGGCAGGACGAAGGATGAGGGACCAGATGTTTTCGACATCCCGCGTCGGTTTCGGGCAGGGGGGTGCGAATGGGGGAGAGGTGGGGGAAGGATGGGGATTGGGGGGCGGTGGGAATGGGGCCACTTGGAGGGACGCGTGTCTGATCTGTGGTTGTAGTCTATGCGAATGGCAGCAAGGCGCGGGAAACGGGATATGCAAAGGTGGTGTCGTTTCCCGATAGAGGCCTTTCGTGCCCCGTGCGGCGAATGTCTGGTTCGAGCCCATTTTTCCAGATGCTGCACGGCGCACGAATGTCGGCTTCCGCGTCAGCTGCGCTGAAGCCTCCTAGCATCCTGGCGCAAAGATGAGGCGAATGAACCCTTGATGATTCTTGAAACGAGGTCATTGTTCGGCTCGTTATCGTTCGAACAATGAATAGAAATCGCGATATCAGGTAGCGGCGGCAAACCGATCTGCCCATCAACAATTTGCAACGACGCCGGAATGCAGGAGGCTTCCATGACCCCGATCCCGGAACCGTTGAGAAGCGCACCTTCGATCAAGGCCATGCTTCTGGTTGAATACGCAATGCGCCACTTTCTTTCTGTCTGCTTTAGTGCGTCCAGTGCGACGACACGGCTCGCGCAGTCTGGCGGCCACAGAACCAATGACAGAGCGGTCTCGGGGTCATCCGTATAGCCTGGTGAGGCAACCCAATGCAGTGGCTCATAGCAGATGATCTGCCCCGACACTGACTCTGGCGTGTGGACCCCGACGGCGACATCCAGGTCCCCACTATCAATCATACGGAGCAAGTCGGGTGTGTTTTCGCAGACGACCTCGATCTGAAGTCGCGGGTGTTCTGCATTTATGATCGACAGCAATATTGGCAAAACGAGTGTAGCGTAATCGTCCGGCGCACCGATGCGAACGCGTCCTTCTGCCTCGGGGTGCCGTATCTGCGACAGCGCAGTATCGTTCGCTATCAGTATGCGCTTCGCGAAGACCTTCAATGCTTCGCCGGTCGGCGTGATCGAGACGGATTGGCGCGTCCGCTCGAACAACGGTTTTCCTACGATCTCCTCCAGGCGCTTTATCTGAAGGCTGACAGCGGATTGCGTCCGCGACACCGAATGTGCTGCCTTTGTGAAACTCAGGTGGGCTGCAACCGCCATGAACGACCGCAACAGGGCAATTTCCAGATCACGATGCATCTCACATATTCCCTATGCTCATCAACATGACAAGTGTAATTCGTTTCCGCTATGATCGGAAGGGCGTTAACACGGGTCCATATCGGTAGCGTACGCTGTGCCCGATCAATGGAAAAAGCCAAAGTGCGCCAAGACTGGGGAGAACAGAAAATGAATGAGGCAGAAGCTCGGCTGGACCTAGCATCCGTCCATCGGATACTTGCGATGGAGGGTTTGAACGAAGGCACGTGGAACCATTTCAGCTGCAAGATCGGGAATGGCGTGCAATATTTGGTGACGCCCGGCTCCACCCATTTTTCAATGGTGAGCGCAAGCTCTCTGCTTCTGTATGGCCGAGATGGAGAACTGATTTCCGGCAATGGCCAAGCGAACCATGATGCGCTGCCTATCCACCTTCCGATTTATGAAGCTCGGTCAGATGTGAACTGCATCCTGCACTTCCACTCTCCACATGCGACCGCGCTGACCGTGTTTAAACAGATACGTTTTGACACCCGCCTGAGCCAAACTGCGGCCTATTTCCATGGGAAGGTATCTTACCTCGACACCTACGCCGTACCGCGCACCAATACTGAGGAAGGCGAGGAAATGGCTCATGCGCTCGGCGACAAGAAGGTTCTTTTCATGAAGAACCACGGCGTGTTGATCGCTGCTTCGTCCCTGGCAGACGCATCCGTGTCAGCCTACCAGCTCGAACGGGCTTCTCGAATTCAGCTCCTGGCGGCGGCGACCGGCGCAGAAACCGAACCGATGAGCGAGGAACACGCTGAATTGCTGGCCCGCGAAGAGTGCAACGGCGAGCCGGACTATCTGGACGGCATGAAGCGCCTGCTTGAACGGACTCAACCAAATTTTAAAGAATAGGACGTGTCACATGGATGATTTGCTGAGACTGTTTTCTGAGAACAGGCCAACGACACTTACGTTCGACTGCTACGGAACGCTTGTGGATTGGGAGGGTGGAGCAGCCAAAGCGCTGCGCAGATTCTATGGTTTTTCGGATCAGCTCGTTTCTGATGCCGCACTGATCGACATGTTTCTGGCGCTGGACGCGGCTGAAATCCGCAAAGACATCTTTCCCTACAGCGCTGTCTTGCAGAGTGTTGCCGATCAGATCGCCGACAAGCTACTTGGCAAAGCAGACCCTGAACTGAGCAAGGCTTTTTCGCAATCACTCCCAACTTGGCCTGTCTTCGCTGAAACAAATGAGGCTCTGGCACATCTGGCGAAGCACTTTCGTCTGGCGGTTATTTCAAATGTCGACGACGATCTTATCTCGACGACCCTAACGGGCATCGACGCGACCTTTGCCGAAGTTGTCACATCGCAGCAGGCAGGGTGCTACAAGCCTGACATGCCGATCTTCGAGGTGACCATTCGCAAACTGGATGAAGCGCCAGACAGGATCATCCACATCGCTGAAGGGCTTGGCGAAGCCCAACCCGCAAAGTCGTTGGGCATGAAGAGCATCTGGGTGGAACGGTCATCGCGGTCGGATGACGGCAGCAACGCCACGCCACATGCCAAAGCACCCAGTCTTATGGAGATTGTTGAAGCCGCTCAGTCCGGCATGGCGACATAGTGCCGTGCTTACCCCCTTTTTTCGGGCCAAGCGCCTATCAACACACTCAAAACAGGTAATCCATGATTGATATTGAAAAAATTCGCGCGGAAACCCCCGGCTGCCAGCGCGTGCTTCACTTTAACAATGCGGGGTCATCGCTGATGCCCACGCCGGTTTTCGATGCGCTGCAACGTGTTCTGCGCGACGAAAACGAGGTTGGTGGATATGAGGCGGAGCGGCGCGCTCAGGATGACATTCAAGCGTTCTACACCGAATTTGCGGGGCTGCTGAACGCCAACCCGGACGAAATTGCCTACATCGAGAACGCAACGCGCGCCTGGGATATGGCCTTCTATGGGCTGGATTTGAGGCCGGGGGACAGGGTAATTACCCACGAGTCAGAATATGCGTCCAATTATCTCGCGTTTCTGCAACAGTCACGGCGTCTCGGATTTGAAATTGACCTGGTGCCCTCCGATGAGTTCGGCCAGATCGACGTCGCGGCATTGGACAACATGATAGGACCAAAGACAAAGCTGATCGCGATTACCCATGTTCCAACACAAGGCGGTTTGATTAACCCTGCCGCCGAAGCGGGGAAAGTCGCGAAGAAACATGGCGTCCTCTATATGCTGGATGCCTGCCAGTCCGTCGGACAGATTGACGTAGATGTCGTAGAGATCGGTTGCGACATTCTTTCCGGCACCGGGCGCAAGTTTCTGCGGGGCCCCAGAGGAACGGGGTTTCTCTATGTCCGAAAAGAAATCCTCGATCAAATCGACCCGCCATTTGTCGACCTGCACTCCGCGACGTGGACCGAGGCAAACGGATATGAACTGGCGGATGGCGCGAGACGGTTCCAGAACTGGGAGAGCTACATCGCGGGTCGCGTTGGTCTGATGGAAGCTGTGCGATATGCTCGCAAGGTAGGGCTTGCTCAGATCGAGGCCCGTGTGGCTCAACTCGCGGCGAGCCTTCGCGAAGCCCTTTCAGAGATTGCAGGCGTCGAAGTGCATGACCTCGGCTGCAAAAAATCCGGGATTGTCACATTCACGAAAGACGGCATCGACTCCAGGGTGATCGCGGAAACCTGTCGTGATCTGGGGATCAATGTTTCTGTCGCTCCCATCACCGCCGCCCGTCTTGATTTCGAAGCGCGCAAATTACCGGCAATGGTGCGGGCGTCCGTTCACTACTTCAACACGGACGACGAAACCGACCGATTTGCCAACGTTCTCAAGCAGGCCTAAGCGCAAGTTGACATTGGTGTACACGCAGCGAATTCACACTTCGTCCCGCATAGCTGTCGCCAGGGCGGCGCACTTGCTTGGACGTGAAGAGCCCTTTGCGGACGGCCGTTGATTCCCGCTATACCATCAGGAAATGCCGTCCAATGTGAGGTCTATCCATGCGAATGTATCAGGTCGATGCGTTTACCGATCAGCTTTTCGCGGGCAATCCGGCTGCTGTTTTAGTCCTTGAAGACTGGCTTCCTGACGACCTGATGCTGGCGATCACGCAGGAAAACAACCTCGCCGAGACGGCCTTTGTCAAACCGCGTCCGGATGGCGCGTGGGATTTACGCTGGTTCGCCCCTGCGCATGAGGTGAATTTTTGCGGGCACGCCACCCTGGCAACGGCGCATATCTTGTTGACGAAGCAAGGGGCCGCTTCCGATCTTGTTTTTCATACCCGCGTCGGTGAGTTAAAAGTGTCGAAGGAAGCGCAGGGATACCGGCTCGATATTCCCCGCTTGGTTCCCGAAGCCGTCGAGAGCCTGCCTAATGAATTCGCGGACATTTTTCCGGCACCGCCCAGTAGCATCTTTCGCAACTTCGAGAATTTTTTCGTAGACCTCGGCAGTGCCGACGCCGTCCGCAGCTTCGAACCCGATTTCGCGGCAATTGCGAAGCTCGGCCCTGTCGGTCTTGTGGTGACGGGGGCTGATACCGAGGAAGCGCGGGCGGATTTCGTGTCCCGCTATTTCGCACCCGGTGCGGGCATTCCTGAAGATCCGGTCACGGGCTCTATTCACGCAACTCTGGTGCCCTATTGGGCTGAGAAGCTAGGCCGCAACAGGCTCATGGCCTGTCAAGCTTCGATGCGCGGTGGCTGGCTTGACTGTGAACTGACCGAAAAGCGCGTCCTACTGGCTGGCGATGCGGTGACATTCATGGAGGCTACGATTTTCCTACCGGACACCGTGTAATTTGACCGTCCGCTTCGTCCCGCACAGTTTGAGTTCAGCCTCGTCCAGATATCGCGCTTGCAGCGAATGACCGCAAAGCGGGCTGCGACCGCAGCATCTTGTATGGTCGGTGAAAGGCAGGAATGGGCCGGGACAAGCGGCGTTTACCGGCGCGATGGATCACTTCACTTTTCGTGTGCCTTGGCATTTCGGGTAGCGCGAACAGCCGAAAAATGTTTGTCCTGTCTTACGACTAGTTCGTTCAATCATCTTCTCTCCACATCGAGGGCATACTGTAAGGTCAGTTTCCTTTTTGCTGACCTTTTCTTTGACGTGCTGGACGTGGGCGCGTCTTTGTTCCTTGCTCGCCTGCAAGGTGCTGTTTCGCAACTGGTGGGCAAACTCACGCACTTCGGCGTCAGTGAACTGAACGGTCCGTTGCGATGCAACATAGTTGTATAGATCGCCTCGGCTCCAAAACACATTCCACGGCATTTCGGTTTTTGGCTCAGCGGAGCCGACGAACACGACGAGATTTTCAAGTTGATCAAGCCGAATACCAAGTAGGTCTTGCACAACCCGCACGTGAAGGTAGTTCTGGCGCAATGGGTTCTGAAACCGTGACTTGTGGCGACGCATAACCTGCGTCCAACTCACTTGGTCTTCCCCTCCGAAGATCCAACCTGACATATTCTTGGTTTCGATCACGAATACGCCGAAGCGTGACAGAACGATGTGATCGATTTGTGTCGTTCCTTGCAGTGTCGGCAAGGTGAGATCTTCGATGAGGGTGTAGTCCTGTTCATCCAGCTTTTGGCTAAGCGTTGCATTCACACGTCTCTCGCCGGCAGCGCCGATCACCGATGGGGACTTCAGATAGAAGTATAGAACCCCGACGCCGAGCGCGAAAAGAATCCACAGTATTTCCAATTGCGTCCAGTTCTCTGCCTTGTGTCTAATCCGTTGAGCAGTATTCGATTTGGAGCGTTTGATAAATACAAGACACAAGGTCGCATCTGGCTGAAGCAACAGTTGCGTGTCCGCTTTGGAGGAGGCCGCAGCGCAGCTCCAACAGCGCTCGACTGGCTGCTTAGGGGCCGAGACGGTTTGCTTTTGTCATCGCACCGACAAACTTGTTGCTATGGACCAAACATGGATTCCATTAGTCTCAAGTTCTATTCTACGCTTGGTTTCGGGATAGCGTGGCGATGAGAAGAAGACGTATCGGCTGCCCTCTGTTCTGGTCGACAACTTCACCAAATCTTTTTTCAGCTTATTATTGTTACGCGGATCGACTGCGGCAAAGGTCTCAGCGCCAACTTGCCCCTCGTTGATGCTCATGATGTCGAGAGGGTGCGACATATATGCGCCTGGTGCAATCACGTATCCTGGCTCTCCCGGATGGAGATCAAACAACAGTCGTGCACCTTCTAAGGCGACGATGTAAGTTGCAGTCTGATTGACCTGTTCGATTAAGTTAAGCGCGTGGCCTGCTAATGGGTGAAATCCCACAGCATCGAACTTGATTGCTCGAAGCAGCTCCATTGGGCTGCCAGAATGCTGCTTGATCCAATTGTAAGACAGTTCAGCAGAGGAGTGAATAGCGCCCAGATGCTCATCTATGTCTTGTTTGCAATAAACGGTGAAATACTGCGCCACGCTTTTTACTCTTCTTAAATTTCCAAGTTTATGACGCGTGAAGCAGCCGACGCAAGATGGACGTCTTAGCTAACTATCACACCAATCTTTTCTTTTTTGATCTTTTCGCAGCGATCCCCAATGCCTTGTATAGAGAAGCCATCACGCAACTGGTGTGTTCCCTTTAACGATTTTGGTCGGGCGCGCCCACCTGCAGTTTGCCTTCGAGAAGGGCGGAACGCAAGCATTCGATCCTCTCAGACGTTGCGTTGCTGCTTTCCGAAAGCGGTGGCTTGAGGCTTGGCGTAAAGCTTTGGCTGGCGGAGTTTCTGCACTGCGAACGAACAAGACGCCGGGTGTGTTTTCCACATTCACGCTATCGTTGATATGCAGCGTTACCTCACCCGTTAAATGGACCTAATTCTTTGATGTGGGAGCGGAGTGCATTGCATGCCGGTGCCATAAGTGCTGCAGCATCTTTGCCGGCCTGATAGCTGTAGGGAATGGTAGTAACACCCGCCAGGTCGCTTGGGATGTTGATTGCCACTGAGAATTGACCCGGCATTGTCACCGAGAACTGACCCGCCCAGTGGTTATGTTCTGCGTATCATGATGGCGTCAATGCTGGTGTTTCCTTCCGTTTCTTTTTCGCTGTTTCTGAGCTGGCCTTGAAGCGGTAGCTGTCATTGCCGGTCTCCAGAATGTGGCAGCGGTGGGTGAGGCGATCGAGCAGCGCGGTGGTCATTTTGGCGTCACCAAAGACCGTAGCCCACTCGGCGAAGCTCAGGTTGGTGGTTATGATGACGCTGGTGCGCTCGTAGAGTTTGCTCAGAAGATGGAAGAGCAAGGCCCCGCCGGAGGCACTGAACG
Source organism: Roseovarius mucosus (assembly GCF_002080415.1). Lineage (NCBI taxonomy): Bacteria > Pseudomonadati > Pseudomonadota > Alphaproteobacteria > Rhodobacterales > Roseobacteraceae > Roseovarius > Roseovarius mucosus. The sequence continues at coordinate 2,903,811 of NZ_CP020474.1, forward strand.
GCAAATATCCCAACTCATCGAGGATCACGAGGTCGGTTTTGACCAGCGCCTCGGCAATCTTTCCGGCCTTGCCCTGAGCCTTTTCCTGCTCCAGGGCATTAACCAACTCGACCGTTGAGAAGAAGCGCACGCGCTTGCGGTGATGTTCGATGGCTTGGATGCCGAGGGCCGTAGCCACATGCGATTTCCCCGTGCCGGGACCGCCGATCAGGACCACATTTTCAGCGGCATCCATGAACTCGCATCGATGGAGCTGGCGGACCAGAGCTTCCCGCATTTCACTGGCCGCGAAGTCGAAGGCGGACAAGTCCTTGTATGCCGGGAAGCGGGCAGCCTTCATGTGATAGGCGATCGAGCGCACCTCCCGCTCGGCCATTTCGGCCTTGAGCAGTTGCGACAGGATCGGCATGGCGGACACGAACGCGGGCGACCCTTGCTCGATGAGATCGCCCACGGCCTGCGCCATCCCGGGCATTTTGAGGCTACGCAGCATGATGACGATGGCTGCTCCGGCGGGATCATGACGCATGGCGCGTGCCTCCCTTATTCTGAGCCTGTCGCAGTCCGTCATAGCGTGCAACATTGGCCTCAGGTTCCTTGCTCAGAGAGAGGGCCGACGGCGGCGTTATATCGGGCTGGTCGGTCGGTTTTCCGTCTACCAACCTGTGGAGCAGGTTCAGCACATGGGTCTTTGTGGGCACGCCGGCCTCCAGAGCCATTTCCACTGCGCGAAGCACAGACTGCTCGTCATGGTGCAGAACAAGCGACAAAATATCGACCATCTCACGGTCCCCACCAGGCCTGCGCAGCATCTGTCCCTGCAACTTGCGGAAGGCCTCTGGCATCTCGGCAAAGGGTGCCCCATTGCGCAGCGCCCCGGGTTTGCGCTGGACCACGGCCAGATAATGGCGCCAGTCATAGATGACGCGCCCAGGCTGGCGGTGCGACCGGTCGATGATGCGCTCATGCGTGCAAATCACATGCCCCTCGGCGACAACTATCAACCGCTCAGGGTAAATGCGCAGACTGACAGGGCGGTTCGCAAAACTGGCGGGCACAGAATAACGGGTGCGATCAAAGGTGATCAGGCAGGTCGGCGAGACGCGCTTTCTTTCCTCGACAAAACCATCGAACATTGTGGGGAGCGGCATAAGCGCAGGCTTCTCAGCCTCCCACACATCGGCGATGCTTCCAGGCAACCTGCCATGGGCCGTCTCAGCCCACAGCAGCTTGCAGCGCTCTTCCAGCCAGTCATTCAGCGCGCCCAGATCCGGAAAGGTCGGCATCAGCTGCCACATGCGATGGCGCGCGTCGCGCACATTCTTCTCGACCTGCCCTTTCTCCCATCCTGCGGCCGGGTTACAGAACTCGGGATCGAAGACATAATGACTGGTCATCGCCGTGAACCGCGCATTCACATCGCGCTTCTTACCAAGTCCAACTTTGTCGACGGCGGTCTTCATATTGTCATAGATGCCGCGGCCCGGGACGCCTTCGAAGACGCGGAACGCATGCCAATGCGCGTCAAACAGCATCTCATGTGTTTGCAGCAAATACGCCCGAACCAGAAAGGCGCGGCTGTGGGATAGCTTGATATGCGCGACCTGTAGTTTGATGCGCTCAGCCCCGACATAGGCCCAGTCCTCGCTCCAGTCGAATTGGAACGCCTCGCCAGGTGCAAACACCAGCGGCACGAAAGTTCCCCGATCCGTCGTGTGATGCGCGCGCTGCCGTTCGCCTTTCCATTGGCGAACGAAGGCTGCAACGCGCTCGTAGGAGCCGTCATATCCAAGCTTTACCAGATCGGCGTGCATCAGCTTCGCCGTCCGGCGTTCTTTGCGTGATTTGCGCTGGTCGGTCGTGAGCCATGCTGTCAGTTGCTTGGCATAGGGATCCAGCTTGCTCGGACGATCCGGCGTCTGAAACGCAGGCTCAACAATCCCCTCCCGCAAATACTTCTTGATTGTGTTACGCGATATGCCCGTGCGCCGAGCAATCTCGCGAATGGGCATCTTGTCTCGCAGCGCCCATGTCCTGATAACCTTCAAAAATCCCATGTCGATCACTCCAAATGCCCCCAGCTGGTTCAAGCCGGGGCAAGGTTGCACATGGGTCAATTCTCAGTGACAATTTTAGCCTTTGCCGGGTCAATTCTCAGTGGCAATCAACAACCAGTGTTGCTGCGTTTGCAGTGCGGCAGTCTCACCGGTCGCTTTCGGCCGAGACTGTGTGAAACCTCAAATCTCGACAACCTGCGAAGAACGTTTTCCTTGGGAAGTCGCCGGTGGCGGTCCAGCCTGGAAAAACATCTGCCCGCCGTGCGTTGGGGAGAACGTTCTTCCGCGACCAACCATGGTCGACCTTGTTTTTACACAGCCTCCGCCCTTTGCGTTAACAATCTGACAAAAACTCAGCAGCCGCGCTGTGAAAATTCCCTATTCAGTGTTGATTGCCACTGAGAATTGACCCGGCAAAGGGGGGTGCGGACGAAAAGTTGGACTGTCTTGGAGATAGTTCATGTATAGCTACGAAGAGCGAATGCGCGCGGTTGAGCTTTATATCAAGCTCGGCAAACGCTTGCGTGCCACCATCCGTGAGTTGGGATATCCAACGAAGAATGCCTTGAAGGTCTGGTATGGAGAATATGAGCGTCGGCAGGATTTGCCGACACGTTCAATGCCGCGCCCGCCCAAGTTTTCGGCGGCACAGAAGCAGATGGCGTTAGATCATTATGCCAGCCAGGGGCGCTGCATTTCATGGACGCTGCGTGCCTTAGGCTATCCTGGTCGGGCGACGCTGACTGCTTGGGTGCGCGAGGCATTTCCCGAAACCAGAACGGTTACGGTCGGTGCCCGTGCCCGAGGCCGTGGAACTTACTCTGACGCTGTGGAGCAGGCCGGCGTGGTTGGGCTTTATAGTCGTCAAGAAAGTGCGCAGGCTTTGGCAGAAAAGGTCGGAGTTAGCAGGCCGACGCTGTATGCTTGGAAAAACCAGCTCCTTGGCTCGGAGGCTCCTGCCACGATGAAACGCAAGAAAAATGCTTCCTTGGATCCAGAGATCGAAGAATTGGAACGTCAGCGTGAAGCCCTGCAACGCGACATCCGCGAACTTCAGATTGAGCATGACCTGCTGAAGACAGCGAGTGAACTGATAAAAAAGGATCTTGGCGGCGATCTGCAGGGCCTGAGCAATCGGGAAAAAACCATGCTGATCGTCGCCCTAAAAAATCGGTATAAGGCACCGGCACTATTGGCCCGGCTGGGTCTCGCGCGCAGTTCTTACTTCTACCATCGCGCTCGTATCACACTGGAAGATAAGTATCTTCCCGTTCGCCACGCCATGAAGGAGGCCTTTGAAAGCAACCATCACTGCTATGGCTACCGGCGCCTCAGAGCTTATATGACACGGCACTCTATCTTGATCTCCGAAAAAGTGGTGCGGCGCCTGATGAAACAGGAAGCTTTGGTCGTCCCAAAGCCCAAGCGGCAGCGTTACAGCTCATATCTGGGGGAGATTAGCCTTGCGCCGGAGAATATCATCAACCGAGAATTCCAGGCGGCCGCGCCAAATGAGAAATGGCTGACTGACATCACCGAATTCCACATCCGCGCTGGTAAGGTTTATCTTTCGCCCATCATCGACTGCTTCGATGGCCTTGTCATTAGTTGGGCCATCGGGACCAAGCCGGATGCTAATTTGGTGAACACCATGCTTGATGCAGCAGTCGAGACCATCGCGGACAGCGAAACGCGGCCCATAATCCACAGCGATCGCGGAGGCCACTATCGCTGGCCTGGCTGGCTGGAACGTGTAGATGCAGCAAAGCTCGTTCGTTCGATGTCACGAAAGGCGAGCTCCCAAGACAATGCCGCATGTGAAGGCTTCTTCGGGCGCTTGAAGACTGAGTTCTTCTATCCTCGTGATTGGCGGGCTTTCACCGCGGCCCAGTTCATTGACGAGGTTGACGCCTACATCCGCTGGTATAACGAAACGCGCATCAAGATGTCCCTTGGTGGTCGAAGCCCAATCGAATACCGTAAAAGCCTAGGACTTATGACGTAAAAACAGTCCAAGCTTTTGTCCGCACCCCGCTCGCACCCCGCCGAATCAATCCGACACGAAAATCAACACTCAAACGTCAACAAGCCTTACAAGAAAAGGCGAAGTTTATGTATGGCGCAACTTATTCGGTTCTTGTATTTTTTCAACATTGTCGTGGCGTGTGTCATAGAAGGGTGTTTCATATGTTGTTGATTGCGCTGGCAGCGGCTGCTTTGGTGGGGGTCAGCCTATACGAACTTTTCGACGATGACGAAGACTCGGACGCTCGCCAGGAAAGTCAGCCGGAGCCCGATGATGCGAGCGAGATTGTCGGCACCTCCTTGAATGAGATCATTTTCGGTGGTCCGAGCGCGCAGTCGATTGATGGCCAGGGCGGCAATGATACAATCGAGGGGCGAGGCGGCGACGACACAATCGTGACGGCTGCTGGTGACGATGTCATCCGGGGCGATGACGGGAATGACAGCGTCGAGGCGTTTGGCGGGAACGATTTGATCCAGGGGAATGATGGAGATGACACGCTGCGCGCTGGCACTGGGGACGATACGGTGCAAGGCGGACTGGGTGATGACAGCATTGGGGGCTGGCGCGGTGCGGACGATCTCGATGGTGGTTTCGGAGACGACGAAATCTTTGGTGGCGATGATGATGATACGCTAACCGGCGGGCAGGGCGCGGATATGTTGTTCGGGCAGGCCGGCGATGATTTCGTTCGTGACAATCAGGGCGCGGACTTCCTGTCTGGTGGCGATGGAAATGATACCCTCGATGCCATGGACGGCGCGACGGATGCGCCCGATACCCTCTTTGGTGGCTTGGGCGACGACCGGTTGCGCGGCGACGCTGGCGACACGCTCAACGGCGATGAAGGGTTTGATGTGTTCGAAGTGATTGTCGATCCGGCAGCTACCGAGCCTGTGGTGATCACCGATCTCTTCGGGACGAGGCCCGAGGGTGTGGGAATCTTCCCAGAGAACGGTCGGGTCATTTTCTCCAACCCGGATGGAAATTTCCTATCGGCCGATGCGCTGAGCGGACCCAATGGTATCAATTTCTTTGAGCAGGGTGACGGAACCATGGTTCTGGTCAATAATCAGCCAGTGGTCTTTCTGCAAGACACGACCCTGAGCAGAGTCTTGAGTAGCGACATATGGATCGCCAACTTTCGCCTTGATGAATTGGAGCCGCTTTGAACTCGTAATCTTGTGGGCCTCCCCGCCATTATGGCGGAGAGGTCTGACCATCAGACAAAGATAAAATTATCGCTATTTGCAATCTCGCTCCAAGAATATTGACTGGTATCTTCCAGTAAAATTGAGAAGCTCTGCCCAACTTTGCTGAACGAGATTTTATAACCATCGACATCGCCGCCCACGAGGTAAATTTTCAGATCGCTTCGGCTGTTGACGCCGTCGACATCGAGTTTAATCAGGTCTGTTCCCGGTTCAAAATCTGTGATCCGCTCGTCGGCCACCATTTCTGATTGCAAGAATATAAAAGTATCCGCGCCGGCTCCCCCCGTGACCGTGTCGCGACCTCTCCCGCCAATCAGTTTGTCATTTCCCGTTTCGCCAAAGATCTGATCATTATCATTGCCACCATACAGGACGTCTTGGCCATCACCCCCGAAAAGCGTGTCAGCGCCCGCCCTGCCATAGAGTTTATCATTGCCAAGCCCTCCCTGAAGCTCGTCATCGCCATCGCGGCCGTCAAGCGTGTCGGCCCCTGCAAATCCGAAAATCTTATCAACGCCATTCGTCCCCACAAGCGCCACGTCGTTTCCATTCGTCCCGTTGACGATATTGACTTGTGACAACTCATAAGTGATTTCAATCACTTCGTAGGGCTTGAATGTCACCGTCAGATCTGTTCCGCCCCCAAGTTGGGTCTCGTTCAACTGGGTTATTTTCGCTCGAACGTCGTGTTCATTCCAATAATAGCGCGTGCCATCAATGGTCACGAATTCAGATGCAATATTGGTATCACCATTCCAATGCTGACCGTTCGACGAGGCTGGATCATATCCCAACTGTATTCCCGACACGCTATCGTAGGCACCGATCATCTGACTGAAGTCGAGATCGACTGTTTGCTTTTCTAAAGATCGGGAAGAAACATAGAAAACCACCTTCTCGTTGGATTGAAAGGTGTTGATCTCAATGGAACCGTTATCATTTGAAAAGTCAGCTTCGACCCTTTCCATCCCGATGATACTATTGGTCATCATGTCGAATATGGCCCCACGCACGGTGTTGAGCAGGATGCCCGTGGCCTAGTCTATCACAAGATTGTCTCCCGGATGACCGGCGAGGTCGGTTCGTGTGTTCATCTGGACGGGCCAAACGTAGGCGCTGTCAACACCGAGGTCTAACATGTATTCGAATTGTTCAAGAATGGTCGATGCAGCACGGATGCCATTTAGGTGGTTTGAGTCTCGGTTGATATTCCACTCCGTTATGTGCAAACCAAAATCGGAGCCGAATGTTGCGTTCCACCGCGTCATGGATTTATCGATCCAACCCATTTCTCGACTGCTGCCATCGAAGGTAATATCTCCGTCATCCTTGAAGTAGTAATGCTCGATGACGCCATCCAGCGCGCCTCTGGCAGCGGGAGAGAGTTGGTTGATGATCGTTTGGTTCGCGCTTTCAGTGCGGGGTTCGAAGTTGTCTGAAGGGCCGTCTGGGCGGGGGAATTCGGAGTTGGATGCCGTGACATTTGCCATCTGAATTAGGATGTCAGGATCATGACCAGACCCCGTTATGCCATTCTGGATTGCAATGATTGACGCGTTGGCTCGCTGGCCATATAGAGTTTCGCCCATTTCGCCCCAGAATTCATTGCCGATTTCAAACTGCGCGATCACATCGCCATAGTTCTGCAGCACAAGTTCAACGAAATCTGTCAGGTCCTGAATATTTTGCGGGAAGATGCCGTTTTGTATAGGTGTAACGAGTGATACTTTCTTGCCGTTCGCCTGCGCCCAGTTTAGGAAATTGGTGACTTCGTCAATCAGTTCTCCATTGGGTTTGAGCAGCCCGTTCTGATACAGGCTCTGCGTATCCCCACCTGGAAAGCGAACATTTGTAATGCCTATAGCTGTTTGCGCACTCGTGAATTCAGAGGTTGGAGTCCCTGTGTTGGTGTTGGGACCGATGACCGCGTTACCGCCAAATAGTTCAGCTGTGGCCATTTGATTTGTAAGAGTAAAGTTGGTGAGTGTCATTTGCACGTTTGGCATGACAAAACCCTTTCAATCATACCTACCTGTCATTCTCTCGAATGACTGTTCATGCGATGGGAATTTCTCATAATTGAATCTAATATCACCGCACGACTTATGGTAGAATTTCCTTGTGAAGACAGTCAAGTGCTCGGCTTGGGTGACGCGGATGTTTCTATCCGGCACATATCAAGGGCTAACAGGTATTTATCCGGAGGCCATGCCACTCTCTCGGCGATAACTGGTTGTTAGTGCGCGCTTTGCGGGTCCGGAACGACCCCACGACGTAGATACTTTGTCAAATCATGCAACGAAGATTAGGTAGGCTACGGCGGTTGCGTCCTCCCGCAACCATAAATACTATACTTTGCATAACCTCCTGTTCAAGGGAGGTTTTTTGCTGTCCGGACTTCCCCGCACCCCCAAGGCTCAATGCCAGAATGCCCGCAAGTGCGCCGTGCAGGTCCAGCTGCGGCTCCATGCGCTTGCCGCCCGTGGGGACAGGCGTGATCACGATCTTGTCGATCAGGCCACGGATCGCCTCTTTGGCCTCCAGCATGTGTTCCCAGGCGGCGCAATGGCGGGGGCTCAAGGCGAAGCCATCCGGGCGCAATGTCGATCTGCACGAGAGTTGAATAAGCTGCTTCCGATTGAACGCGTGGTATCGCTCCTCAAATACGCAGGTGCCAGCCTTGGTGCCTCCGGTGGCGCGGTAGGTGGCTTTTTTCAATCGTGTTGAATAAATACCAACTGTATGGTATGTATCGACTATGCCAAGACCAACCAAGCAATACCCCGAGCGCGGCGATGCGCGTACCCGCCTTCTGGAAGCCGCGCGCGACGTGATCCGCCGTAAGGGCTTTGCCGCAACCTCAGTCGATGACCTGTGCCAGTCGGCCGGTGTCACGAAGGGTGCGTTCTTCCATCACTTCAAGACGAAGGACGCGCTCGGTGTGGCGGCAGCGAATTTCTGGGCCGAGACAACCAGCGCACTATTTGCGAGCGCCCCTTACCATGAGCCAGACGATCCGCTGGACAGGGTTCTGGCCTATCTGGATTTCCGCAGAGCCATCATTGGCGGCGAGACCTTTGAATACACCTGCCTCGTGGGGACCATGACGCAGGAGGTGCATGACAGCGCGCCCGCGATCCGGGATGCCTGCGCCGCCAGCATTTTTGGCCATGCCGCCACGCTGGAGGCCGACATCGAAGCGGCCAGAGCAAAGCGCGGGATTGACGCGGACTGGACTGCCGCCAGCCTTGCCCGCCACACACAGGCGGTCCTTCAGGGCGGCTTCATCCTCGCCAAGGCCACCGGAGACTCGGACCTGGCCCGTGAGAGCGTCGACCACCTGGTCCGCTATGTGCGCGGCCTGTTCGGGCTGGGGCCAAATACATCCGAAATCAGCAAGGGGGAGAGATCATCATGACCCGCCAGCAGATCACCGTGGAAACGACCGTTTCCGTTTCTTTGGAAGAGGCCTGGAGTGCCTATACGACCCCGGATGACATCACACAGTGGAATTTCGCAAACGACGACTGGTGCTGCCCGCGCGTCGAAAGCGATCTGCGCCCCGGCGGCAAGTATATCGCACGCATGGAGGCGAAGGACGGCAGCATGGGTTTCGACTTCCAGGGAACCTACGAGAAGATCGAGCTACACAAGGAACTCTCACTTGTTCTCGATGACGGCCGCAAGTCCCGCACGACCTTTACCGAGAATAGTGACACGACCAAGGTCGCTACCACGTTCGACGCCGAGACACAGAACCCAACCGACATGCAGCGCGACGGGTGGCAGGCAATCCTGAACAATTTCAAGGCCCACGTAGACGGTAAGGAGGGCTGAATTGCGTGCGGGGCGGTCTGGCTTTGATGCTGCACCCCAAACCACTACACGGGAGAACAGAACAATGGAACATGCCTCGAAAGTTCGAACCTGCCTCTGGTTCGAGAAGGGCGGACATGATGCCGCGCAGGAATACGTTGCGCTCGTGCCAGATAGTCGGATCGAAGCCGTGCGCGAGAACGGCCAGCCGAACGATCCGATGATTGTCGAGTTCACGCTGGCCGGTGCGCCAATGATGATTCTGACGGCAGGGCCTCACCACAAATTGACGCCCGCTGTCTCGATCAGCGTGTTGACCGAGGATCAGGACGAGACAGACCGGCTTTGGGGTGCCCTGACTGGAAATGGAGGCGAGGCCGGGCCTTGCGGTTGGCTCGTGGATCGCTTTGGTGTGTCCTGGCAGATCGTGCCGAAGCGGATGCCAGACCTGTTGGCCAGCGACGATCCGGCTGTGGTGGTCCGTGTGAGCGAGGCCATGATGCGGATGGGCAAGATCGACATTGCCGCCCTCGATGCTGCTGCCGCGAAGGGGCCAGCTCATGGGTGAGACAACACGCATCGCTTGCAAATGCGGCCAGACCCGCCTTGAAGTCGAGGGCAAGCCCATCAAAAGCGTCGAATGCTGCTGCACATCTTGCCGCGAAGCAGCAGACAGGATGCAGCGCCTTGAGGGCGCGCCCAGAACCGTGACGGATCACGGCACGACGCCCTTCGTCATGTATCGCAAGGATCGCGTGCGTTTTCTTGCGGGGGCCAACACCTTGGCCGGGTTCCGCTTGTCGCCTGAGGCCTCAAGCAGGCGGGTGATCGCTACCTGCTGCAACACGCCAGTCTATTTGGAGTTCAAAGGCGGTCATTGGCTGAGCTTCTACAGTGGACTTTGGCCGGTCGGCACAAAGCCTGCGCCCACGATGCGTACGATGACCTCGGATCTGCCGGAAGGTAGCACTCTGCCAAACGACATCCCCAACGCCAAGAAGCATAGCCTTGGCTTCTTCGCCAAGCTCTTCGGGGCTTGGGTCGCCATGGGGTTCCGTAGCCCGAAAATGTCCAATACGGGAGAGATCAATGTCTGACACCGACGAGAAGATCGAAATCGAGAGCATCACATCGCCGAACCACGTCCAACGGGTGAACAAGGCGAAATTCATGGCCATGCGCGACGCCTTGCTTCCGGTGTTGCCGTCCGAGGGCCCCGGCATGACTGTCGCCGAGGCGAAAGCCGCCTTGCTGCCAAACCTGTCGCAGGAGTTGTTTCCCGGCGGTGAGAAGGCAGGCTGGTGGCTGAAGGCCGTGCAGCTCGATCTTGAGGCCAAGGGCGTGATCGCGCGTGACGGCAAGAGGCCGGTGCGGTTGGTCAGAACGGGCAAATGAGCCAGATGCGATTGGACATCGCGCATGGTCGCCATGCCCAAAGCGACATCGCCAAACCCGACATTGCTGCGACGTGCAGCATCCGTGACGTCGCGCCCATGCCGTCATTCTCTGCCGGGCATTATTACCCGCTAAAGCGAGGTTGGAACCGCCACAAACGTCCCTGAACTGACACGCGCTGTCCTCGTCGGCACTGCGGCGCGGGGTTGCCGAGGCGGTCATTCGGGACTCGGCGTGGACTCATCTTGGTTCCAAAACTACCAAGCGAAGCGCCTGCAAATCTCGGGCCCCTCAAACGGCGGATCACCCATCGGGTCATGCAACGCGTCTACATGACGAAAGAGAGCTTTGCCCTCGAGCCGTACTGCTGCGGCGCTTACTGTCGTCTCTTCCTCTGGTGTCTTTGCAAGTGCGTACCAGGCCGGCAATCGAACAGGCCGAATGCCCAGGTTATCGGGCGGTGCGAAGACGTAGGATGAGATTTCGTAGCGCCTGCGACGAAAATCCGTGCGGCCAGTCCGACGAGCATAGATTCAACTAAATGTTCGTCCGCATCAAGACCTCGACACGGATCCGCTCTTGGGAACCTTTTGCGACGCGCTTGTCGGTGATGGCCTTGAGTTTCCGGACCGCACTTCGCACAAGGTGCCCCGGATCCTGTGCAATAACTGCGTCCAGTTTGCCTTCTCGCAGTGCGGTCTCGGTAAATGGTGTTCTTTCATGGACAATCTTGATGAGGCTCGATGTGCCGCCAATCCCGTTGAGGATCGTCAACGGGATGCGCGCCTCGGATGACAAGATGTAGACGCCCACCAGATCGGGGTTGTTCTTGAGCGCGTTCTGGATGACCTGCTCGGCGCGGGCTTCATCCCCGTAGGTCTCTAGCGAAGGGAGCGCGGTGAGATTTGGGAAATACCGGTTGAGTTCTGCGTCAAACCCAATACGCCGCTCGAGGCTGTCCCGCGATCGCATGCTTTCCGAGATTACGAGAACTGCGCCATGGGCACGAGCACTGAACCGACCGATGAGCGTTGCCGCTGTGGCACCTGCGGCGGTGTGGTTGGTGCCGACCCAGTGTTCTTCCATGCTGGACTGGTCGGCGATGAAGGGCAGGGCCGCGACGCCGCGCTGTTGCAGCCGGTAGATCGCATCGCGAACCTGAGGGGATTCCGGCGCCATGATCGCTACGCCGGTTGTCTCGCTTGCATCAAGGGTTGCGAGGAACGCGGAAATGCTATGGGGGTCGTTTTCGTTGATATGCTCGGCGTCGCACCAGATGAGGTCGGCGGCGAAGGTTTCGTTGGCTTCGTTGATGTGGCGAATGATCTCTTCTAGGAACAGATCGCCAGAGCGGGGCAGGGCAAACACGAACCGGTAGCGTTGTGATCGCGCGAGATTGGCAGCTTGGATATTCCGGACGAATCCGAGTTCTTCGATCGCCTTGTTTACGCGATCGACGGTGTGCTTTTTGACGCCCTCGCGATTGTTGAGTACCCGATCAACGGTCGCGCGACTAACCCCGGCAGCCTTGGCGAGATCTTTTGTCGTCGGTCTTTGCATGATGTCCTTGGCGTTGATCAGCGCGAATTTCATGAACTTATCAGACCCTTGTTCTGCCACAATAGCGGCTTTCGACAACGCTTCAAAGTACTGCATAGCTCAAAATGAGGCAGGTGTCTCAAAAATATCTTGCAGTGAGGCACGTGTCTCATTTAGCAATATTGCGAGCGAGAGTCGTGGCGGGGAGCCGCGCCCGCCATAACTGGGAGGAGTTACCCGATGAGAAAGACCCTGTTCACCACGGCTGCGGCGGGTGCAATTGTTGCATCCGGTGTGGCGACAACCGCTATGGCCGAGGACCTGACCCTGTGTTGGGCCGCATGGGACCCTGCGAATGCGCTTATCGAGCTGTCCAAGGATTTCGAGGCGCAATCCGGCCACACCATGAGCTTTGAATTCGTGCCATGGACCAGCTTTGCTGATCGTATGTTGAACGAGCTGAACTCGGGCGGGCAGCTGTGTGATCTGATGATCGGTGACAGCCAGTGGATCGGCGGCGGTGCCGAGAACGGCCATTACGTCAAGCTCAACGATTTCTTTGAGGCCAACGGGATCAGCATGGATGATTTCTTGCCGGCCACCGTGACGGGCTATGCCGAATGGCCCAAGGGCACGCCGAACTACTATGCGCTGCCTGCTTATGCAGACGTTGTGGGCTGGACCTATCGCAAGGACTGGTTCGAGCGTCCCGAGCTTCAGGCTGAATTCATGGAAAAACACGGCCGCGCACTGGATGTTCCGGCCTCGCTTGAGGAATTGCGCGACATCGCCGCATTCTTTCAGGGGCGCGAGATTGACGGCACGACCGTTTACGGCGCTGCGATCTACACCGAGCGTGGGTCCGAAGGGATCACGATGGGCGTGACGAATGTGCTCTATAACTACGGGTTCGAATATGAAAACCCAGAAAAGCCCTATGACCTCGAGGGGTTCGTGAACTCGGCAGGGGCGGTCGCCGGTCTGGAGCTTTACAAAGAAATTTACGACACAGGCACCCCTCCGGGATCGTCGAACTGGTATATGGGCGAGAACATCGACGCCTATCGCTCGGGGCAGGTCGCGATGCAGATGAACTTTGCTTTCATCTGGCCGGGTGTTGAAGCGGATGAAAACGTGGGCGGAGGCAAATCAGGCTATTTCCCGAACCCCGCAGGGCCAGCGGGCCAGTTCGCGCAGTTGGGCGGGCAGGGCATTTCGGTGGTGGCGTATTCCCAGAAACAGGACGCCGCGCTGGAATACATCAAGTGGTTCGCACAGCCTGAAATCCAGCAGCGCTGGTGGGATCTGGGCGGCGCACCAGCACTGCGCGCGGTCGTTGAGGCCGAGGGCTTTGCGGCCAGCCAGCCCTATGCACAGGCGTTTCTGGACAGCATGGCCATCGTCAAGGATTTCTGGGCCGAACCTGCCTATGCGGACCTGCTGATCCCGATGCAGGAGCGGATGCACAACTACGTCATTGCCGGCGAAGGCACAGCGCAAGAGGCGCTTGACGGCCTGGTGCGTGACTGGACCGAAGTGTTCGAGGACGAAGGCAAGCTGTAATCCTCCTCTCTGTCGGGCGCCCTTCCTGAGGGGGTGGACGACGTATGCTCCAGCCGATCTGCGGATTGGCTGGACCACCCTTCATGGACATTTGCGAGGGGGTTCACCTCGCGAAAAGGACACACACCATGACACTTCCCCCCATGGAAAGAGCGGCGGCAAAAACGCCCGACGGCATCGCGAAACGCATTCGCGGCCTGTCTGACCGGACCATCGCCTGGATCTTCGTGGCGCCTACGATTTTTCTATTGCTGGCCGTCAATATCTTTCCGCTGATCTGGACGATCCGGCTGAGCTTTACCGATTTTCGCGTCAACCGCCCCAATAACGATGTGGAGTGGGTCGGCTTGCGCAATTACGAGCGCATTCTGAGCGACCCTGACGTCTGGAACACGATGCAGGCGACGGCGCATTTCCTGATCTGGACGATCGCGCTACAGGTACTGATCGGCTTTACCCTCGCCTATCTGATCAACAAGAAGTTCAGGGGTAACGACATGTGGACGACGATCATCGTATTCCCGATGATGCTGTCGCCCGCTGTGGTCGGCAATTTCTGGACGTTCCTTTATCAGCCGCAGATCGGTTTGTTCAATTACGTGGTCGCGTTCTTTACCGGTGCTGATCCGGCCAGTTTTTCGATGATCGGCGATGTCAATCTGGCCCCTTGGGCGATCATTATTGCCGACACATGGATGTGGACACCCTTTGTGATGCTGATCTGTCTGGCGGGGTTGCGATCCATTCCCGACAGTATCTATGAGGCAGCCGAGTGCGACCGCGCGAGCAAATGGCGGCAGTTTTGGACCATAACCCTGCCGATGGCCTTGCCGTTCCTGATGCTGGCCGTTCTGTTCCGCGGGATCGAGAATTTCAAGATGTTCGATCTGGTGGTGCAGCTTACAGGCGGCGGGCCGGGAAATACGACCACGCTGACCTCGATTGATCTGAAACGGGAAGCCTTTGAGAAATGGCGCACGGGCTATTCCTCGGCCTATGCGGTGATCCTGTTCGTGACCGTCTTCGGCCTTGCCAGCATCTATGTCAAAGCCCTGAACAAGGTGAAAGAAAGATGAGCTTTTCCGTCACAGAACCGACAAAGGGCACCAAGTGGTTCGCCGGAATTCTGGTCGTTACCTATGCCTGCATCACCCTCGTTCCGCTGCTTTGGATCATTGCGACGGGTTTCAAATCGCCCACGGATTCAATCGCCTATCCGCCGGTCGTGGTGTTCGAGCCGACGCTGGAAGGATATGTCAACCTGTTCACCGACCGGACCCGCGCTACCGAGGATATGCTTGAAGCTGCTGGTCCTGCCGAGACATGGTATGACCAGATTGCGCGGGATCGTGGCACGGTTATTTCCGGCCCGTCGCGCTATGGTGAGCGGTTTCTGAATTCGGTCATCATCGGGTTCGGCTCGACCGCGCTGTGCATGATCCTTGGCACGATGGCGGCCTATGCATTCAGCCGGTTCAAGGTGCCGCTGAAGGATGATCTGCTGTTCTTTATCCTCTCAACGCGGATGATGCCGCCCATTGCGGTCGCGATCCCGATTTTTCTGATGTTTCGGACGCTGGGGCTGAATGACACGCATCTTGGAATGATCCTGCTTTATACAGCGGTCAACCTTTCGCTGTCGGTCTGGCTGCTCAAGGGCTTCATTGATGAAATTCCTATCGAATACGAAGAAGCAGCCCTGATCGACGGCTACACAAGGTTTCAGGCATTCTACAAGGTGGTGCTGCCGCAGGCGGCCACAGGCATCGCATCAACGGCGATCTTCTGTCTGATCTTTGCGTGGAATGAATATGCCTTTGCGGTTCTGCTGACCTCGGGCACTGCGCAAACCGCGCCACCGTTCATTCCGACCATCATCGGGACAAGTGGCAAGGACTGGCCTGCCGTTGCGGCGGGGGCGACGATCTTTCTCGTGCCGGTCATGGTCTTCACCATCCTGTTGCGCAAGCACCTGCTGCGCGGGATCACATTCGGAGCGGTCCGCAAATGATGAACATCATCTACCGCCTGCTGCGGTTTCGCCGTGGCCCCTGGGAAATGCTGGCAACCATTCTGATTGCACTTGGGGTCATCATGCTGATGCAGCCCTTCGCGATTGGCCTTTATAGCTATTCGTTCATTGTCACCCTTGTCGGCACGGTGATGTTCATCATCGTCAGCCATTTCCCGGAGTAATCATGGCACAGATACGAATAGAAAACGTGCGCAAGGACTTCGGAGCGTTCAATGCTGTAAAGTCGTCAACATTCACCATCGAGGACGGCGAGTTCTTTATGCTGCTGGGGCCCTCGGGCTGTGGCAAGACCACGACGCTGCGGATGATGGCGGGACTTGAGCTGCCGACCTCTGGCGAGATTTACATCGACAATGAAGAGGTCGGGATGAAGCCCGCGTCCCAGCGCGATATCGCCTTTGTGTTCCAGATGTTCGCGCTCTATCCGCATATGAACGTCGGTAAGAACATCAGCTATCCGCTAAAGTCCCAAGGGATGCCCAAGGCCCAGATAAAGAAGAAGGTTGACGAGATTGCCGAGATCCTCGGCATTACGGACATTCTGAACAAGCCTGTCGGCGGTTTGTCCGGTGGCGACCGGCAGCGGGTGGCGCTTGGGCGGGCGATCGTCCGCGATCCAAAGGCGTTCTTCATGGACGAACCGTTGGGCGCACTGGATGCAGAGTTTCGCGAGCATATGTCCAAGGAATTGCGCGCCCTACATGACCGGATGAGTGCGACCACGGTTTATGTGACGCATGACCAGCTTGAAGCCATGCAGATGGGTGACAAGATTGTGGTGATGAACCACGGTGTTGTTGAACAGTTCGGCGTACCGCAAGATATCTACGACTGGCCCGCGACAAAGTTCGTGGCAGCGTTTATCGGATCGCCACCGATGAACTTCCTCGAATTCAACGGAATGGTCGGCAAGGGCGGAACCGAGGTTCGGCTGAATGATGTGGCTCTGGCTGTGCCCGCCAGCCTTGACGGTGCCAATGGCGCACTGACGTTCGGGGTGCGTCCCGAGCATGTGAGACTGGACGATGCAGCCCCTTACCGCGCGCGCGTCAAGACAACCGAATACCTCGGCACCACCCAGATCGTCACCTTGGAGACCGCCAACGGAGAGGTCAAAGCCCGCGTGGCCAGTTCGGACCGGATCGGCGTGGGCGACCAGACCGGACTGGCGTTCGATGCGCGCACGATCACGCTGTTTAATGCAGACACCGGTGCCGCGCTGCGCTCGCAAGCCAATCAAGGAGTGCTGTTCCGTGGCTGAAGTGATCCTAAAGGGGATTTCCAAATCCTTTGGCGCCCAAATGGCCCTTGATGAAGTGACCATGACCATTCCAGACGGAGCCTTTGTGGTACTGCTCGGGCCAACCGGCGCAGGCAAGACGACGACGCTGCGGATGGTCTCTGGTCTGGACAAGCCTGACAGCGGATCGGTGACCATCGGGGGCCGCGATGTGACCACGCTCACGCCTGCCCAGCGGGATGTGGCGATGGTGTTCCAGCAGTATTCGCTCTATCCGCATCTGACGGTGCGCCAGAACCTTGAGTTTCCTTTGAAGTCTCCGATCCTAAAGACCCCTCAGGCAGAGATTGACCGCAAGGTAGGCGCGGTCGCGGAGGTCCTGCAAATCAGTCACAAGCTTGACAACAAGGCCACCGCCTTGTCGGGGGGCGAGATGCAGCGCGTTTCGATTGGGCGGGCGTTGGTTCGGGAACCGTCGGTCTATCTGATGGACGAGCCGCTAAGTTCGCTTGATGCGAAACTGCGTTCTGACCTGCGTATCGAGTTGAAAAGCATTCAGGCCGATTCAGGTGCAACCATGCTTTATGTGACCCATGACCAAACCGAAGCCATGACCATGGCCACGCATGTGGGGGTACTGGACAGCGGCAAGCTGGTCCAATTCGGTAGCCCGCGCGAGATATATGAAAACCCCGTGAGCGTGTATGCCGCCAGCCGTCTGGGTCAGCCGCGCATCAATGTGTTGCCGTCAGACGTGTTCGGTGGGGCTCCGCGCGGGGCGGCCCAGATCGGTCTGCGCCCCGAGCAGATCTTGCAGGGCGAGGGCGAGGACAGTTTTGTGCAGCGGGTTGAGCACCTTGGTGACCAGACGCGCCTGCATCTGAAGTTCAAGTCGCACGACCTGATCACGGTTACGGATGCCCATACGACGCTCAAGGAAGGCGACATCATCCAGATCCGCCCGAACAACCCCTTCTTTTTTGACGCCTCTGGCGCTCGCATATCCTAGGAGATCCACCATGAAACATTTTATCAATGAAAAGCACGACATGGTGACCGAAGCGATCGACGGCACGATTGCGGCTTCGGGGGGCAAGCTGACGCGGTTGGATGGCTATCCGCATATCCGCGTGGTGGTGCGGTCCGATTGGGACAAATCCAAGGTTGCGCTGGTTTCGGGCGGCGGTTCGGGCCACGAACCTGCCCACGCGGGCTTTGTGGGCGAGGGCATGTTGACGGCAGCGGTCTGCGGCGACGTGTTTGCCTCGCCTTCGGTGGATGCTGTTCTGGCGGCGATCCTTGCGGTGACCGGGCCGGCGGGGTGTCTGCTTATCGTCAAGAATTACACGGGCGACCGGCTGAACTTTGGTCTGGCGGCGGAGCGGGCGCGGGCCTTTGGCCACAAGGTCAGCGTGGTGATCGTGGATGATGATGTCGCCTTGCCGAACCTGCCACAGGCGCGCGGTCTTGCGGGGACGTTGTTTGTCCACAAGATCGTGGGGGCGATGGCCGAAGGGGGGGCCAACCTAGAGGCCTGCACGATTGCCGCCAAGCGGGTGATTGCAGGCTCGCGCAGTATCGGGCTTTCGCTTGATACCTGTTCGGTTCCCGGATCGCTGAAAGAAGACCGTATTCCATTTGGCATGGCCGAGCTTGGGCTGGGTATTCATGGCGAAGCTGGTGTGGCGCAAGTCGCCTCCGCGGGCGCAGCGGATGCGATTGCCAAGATGATTGAGGCTCTTGTTGCGGATATGCCAAGGACGCCACATGTGGCGCTGATCAACAACCTTGGCGGGGCGTCCTGCCTTGAAATGGCGATTCTGACCAACAATCTGCTTGGCTCGGAGATTGGCCAGTATATTCGGCTGGTCGTTGGTCCCAGCGCGATGATGACGGCGCTCGATATGCACGGATTTTCGATTTCGCTATGCGAACTCGCGGACGGAGACGAAGGGTTCCTGAAAGCGCCTGCCAAGGTGACGGGCTGGCCGGGGTGTAACAGCGTGACTACGCCTGCCGTTTTACCGCTGCCGGATGGCTTGACCCCGATCCGCGCGCCGGCGTCAGCACATGCGCCGACACGGGAATTTCTGACCGATTGCTGCAAGGTGCTGATCGCGGCCGAGAACGATCTGAACCTTCTCGATGCGAAATCCGGGGATGGGGATACAGGCTCGACTCTGGCTGGTGCGGCAAGGGCGTTGATTGATGCGATGGACCGGCTGCCCTTGGCCGATCACACGCAGCTTTACCGTGCGATCGGGCTGGAGCTGAGCCAGACCATGGGCGGATCGTCGGGGGTGCTGCTTGCGATTTTCTTTGCGGCAGCGGGGGATGCGTCATCGTCGGGGATGACGATGCGGGATGCGCTGATGGCGGGCCTTGACCGGATGCGCCAGATCGGTGGTGCCAACCCTGGCGACCGGACGATGGTCGATGCCTTGCTGCCCGCGCTGAATGCACTGAGTGCTGGTTTGCCGCAAGCGGCTGCTGCGGCGCGCAAGGGGGCGAAATACACCGCGACGCTGACATCGGCAAAGGCTGGCCGTGCGAGCTATATCAATGCCGAGCAACTGGAGGGCCATATCGATCCGGGTGCCGAGGCTGTCGCCCGTTTGTTCGAGCATCTGGCCAGCTGAAAAGGGCGACATCACGCCGAGCAATTACCTCGCCCGTTTGGGAGCTTGATCGCTATGTGGCGGGGTTTTTGATCGGTAATTGGCGTTTCCGATGACGAGAGTCTGTGCGGCACCCGCAACGACTTCTTCGTTGATTCAGGCGATGCGGTGAGCAAACCGCGAGATCCACCGTTACCTCGTCTCCATGCGCGGGATAATCCTGCAGCCGCCGACATCGCCAGCCGTGACGTCGTGGAGACTGGAATTCACAGTCTGGGTAGATGCCGATTGGCGTCAAGCTGCCGGATACAATCCGCCGCCAGAAACATTTCGCTCACTGGTTTGAACCGAAACTTCGCGCCCGTGCGACCAGTGCTTTTCGAATTCACGGCTATCCGTCCTGAATTTTCCTGTCTCAGGATAGTGGCACCACACGGATTGAGGCAGAGCCCCAAAAGGTAGCTTGTCTCAAAGCGATGTTAGCGCTAACATTTACCAGAAATAGGGAGGGAGAAAAGCATGGCCACCAGACTCGCAATCAACGGATTTGGGCGGATTGGACGTTGTGTCCTACGCGTCTTGATACATGGCCGTCCCCTGAAGTTGGCGAGCTGAGGGAATGGTCTCTCGCGTCATCCCAGTATCATCCTTTGATCTGGTCATTTTCGGGGCCACTGGCGATCTGGCACAGCGCAAGATCCTGCCGGGTCTTTTCCGCCGCTTTTCAGTTGGCCAGATGCCGAGAGACGCGCGCATCATTGCCACGGCTCGGTCAGAAATTGATACGGACATGTTCCGGGCTGATCTCAGGACAAGCCTCGCCGAGTTTGCGCCATGCATTTCGGGCGATGCGGAAATGCTGGACCAGTTCCTTGCGACGATTGTGTACATTCATCTTGATGTAATGAGCCAAGAAGGCTGGTCCGAATTGGTCGGATTGCTGCGCAGATCAGCGGTGCGCGCCTTCTATCTGTCGGTCTCCACATCCCTTTTCGGCACCATCGCATCCAGGCTGAGCAGCTATGAGGCCGTAACACCTGAGAGCCGCATCGTCGTTGAAAAACCCTTCGGAAATGACCTGGCCATTGCACGGGCACTCAACGCGGATTTGCGTCAGGGTTTCGAGGAAAGCCAAATCTATCGCATCGACCACTATCTTGGAAAAGAAACGGTGCAGAACTTGATGGCTCTGCGCTTTGCCAATGCGCTGTGGGAGCCGCTTTGGAATTCGACACACATCGACCATGTTCAGATCACCGTGGCCGAGAGTCTCGGTGTCGAGGGGCGTGGTGAGTATTACAATCGTGCCGGTGCGATGCGGGACATGGTTCAGAACCACCTCATGCAGCTCTTGTGTTTGACGGCAATGGAACCGCCGTCGAGATTTGAGCCGAACGCTGTGCGTGACGAGAAGGTAAAGGTGATCGAGGCGCTCGCACCTGCCAACCCTCAGGAAATCGTGCGGGGACAGTATCGGGACAAAGAGGGTCAGGGCAGCTACCGCGAGCATGCGGGCGATCCGACCTCGCGAACAGAGAGTTTCGTGGCGATGAAAGTTGCTATCGCCAACTGGCGATGGGCTGGAACGCCTTTCTACCTCCGCACCGGAAAGAGATTGCGCGCGCGGACTTCGGAGATCGCCGTCGTGTTTCGCGAGCCCCCGCACATGATTTTCCCCGAGATGGAAAACCGACGCAGCAATCAAATGATCATACACCTTCAGCCGGACGAGGGCATCACGCTGCACAATACCATCAAGGAGCCGGGTCCTGGTGGTTTCCGCCTTGCGGAGGTAACGTTGGACATGACCTTTGCAAATGCGCTGGGGGGCCAGACCGATTCACAGGACGCCTATGAGCGTTTGATCATGGATGTCATCCGTGGCGACCAGACGCTCTTTATGCGCGGCGACGAGGTCGAGGCGGCGTGGGCCTGGGTCGACCCTATTATCGCGCGCTGGGAAGAGGCGCGTCATGCACCCGAGCCCTATGATGCAGGCGGTTCGGGCCCCGAAGAGGCCCTGATGCTGATGCATCGGGATGGCTGGCGCTGGCGCGAGATTGGCCGAGTGGAGGACAAATGACTCTCAATTCAACCATCGAAGCCGTAACTGACCGGATCATCGCACGCAGTTCCAAGACACGCGACGCCTACCTGAAGCGCATGCGCGCGGCGCAGTCAAAGGGGCCGGCCCGGTCGCACTTGGCTTGCAGCGGTCAGGCTCATGCCTATGCCGCCGCCGAAAGCGACAAGGCGCGCTTGGTCGAGGACGTCTCAGGCAACCTCGGAATCGTAACGGCCTATAACGATATGCTCTCTGCACATCAGCCCTTCGCCACCTACCCGGACATCATCAAGCATGCTGTGCGCGAAATCGGCGGCACGGCGCAAGTTGCGGGCGGCGTACCGGCGATGTGCGATGGTGTCACTCAGGGCGAAGCCGGCATGGAGCTTAGCCTCTTCTCGCGTGACGTGATCGCGCTCGCCGCATCGGTCGCGCTCAGCCACAACACTTATGACGCGGCAGTTTTTCTGGGTGTCTGCGACAAGATCGTACCAGGCCTTTTGATCGCTGCGCAGGCCTTTGGCCATTTACCCGCTGTTTTTCTGCCCGCAGGCCCCATGACAAGTGGCTTACCCAATGACGAGAAGTCCAAGGTGCGCCAACGCTTTGCCGCTGGCGAAGTCGACCGCGCCGCGCTCATGGAAGCCGAGATGGCGGCCTATCACGGCCCAGGTACCTGCACTTTCTACGGCACGGCCAACACCAACCAGATGCTGATGGAGTTCATGGGGCTACATCTGCCGGGTGCCAGCTTTGTGACACCGAACACGCCCCTGCGCGCTGCTCTCACAGCCGAAGGCGCAAAGCGCGCACTCTCGCTCAGCGCGCTGGGTGAGAGCTATACGCCCGTCTGCGATATTCTAAGCGAAAAGGCCTTTGTAAACGGGATCGTCGGGCTTAATGCTACGGGCGGCTCGACCAACCTTCTCATTCACCTGATCGCCATGGCCCGCGCCGGCGGGATCATCCTTGATTGGGAAGATTTCTCCGATCTGTCCGAAGTCACACCGCTTATCGCGCGGGTCTATCCCAACGGGCTGGCTGACGTGAACCATTTTCACGCCGCAGGCGGGCTTGGCTACATGATCGGCGAGCTTCTCGGCGCTGGCCTTCTACATCCCGATACCAAGACAGTGGCAGGCGAGGGCCTTGAGCATTACACGACAGAGCCAAAGCTCGCCGACGGCAGATTGAGCTGGCAACCCGGCGCTCGCAAAAGTCTCGATGACAGAATCCTGCGCACCGTGGCCGACCCGTTCCAGCTCACAGGGGGGCTCGCGCGCCTCTCGGGCAATCTTGGCACAGCGGTGATGAAAGTCTCGGCGGTGGCACCCGAGCACCAGATCGTTCAAGCGCCCGTGCTGGTGTTTCATGACCAGAACGATGTGAAGGCCGCCTTCAAGGCAGGCGAGCTGACGGGCGATCTTGTGGTTGTCATGCGCTTTCAGGGGCCCAAGGCAAACGGCATGCCAGAGCTTCACAGCCTTACCCCGATCCTGTCGATCCTTCAGGGACGCGGCCAGAAGGTGGCGCTGGTCACAGATGGGCGCATGTCGGGTGCCTCAGGCAAGGTCCCCTCGGCAATCCATGTCAGCCCCGAAGCGCTTGATGGTGGCCTGATTGCCAAGCTCAAGGATGGCGATATCCTGCGCGTCGATGCCACGACGGGGGTGCTTCAATGCCTCACCGAAGGGGTGGGGGAACGCCCCGCAGCAGCACCCGATCTGAGCAGCAATCATCACGGACTTGGCCGCGAGCTTTTCGCAGCCTTCCGGCGCAGTGTCGGCACGGCCGATAAGGGCGCATCTATTTTTGGAGAGTAAACCTTGACCCTGTCCCCCAAAGACGCCAGCCGCCAGACCCGCGCACTTTGCGAACTCGCCCCGATCGTGCCTGTTCTTGTGATCAACGATGCCGCCGCCGCCCGCCCTCTGGCAGAGGCTCTTGTGGCCGGGGGCCTACCTGTTCTTGAGGTGACCCTGCGCACCCCTGCCGCGCTTGATGCGATCCGCGCCATGGCGCAGGTTAGAGGCGGTCACGTCGGCGCAGGCACATTGGTTACCCCCGATGATGTGCGCGCCGCCAAAGCCGCAGGTGCAACCTTCGGTGTCGCCCCGGGCGCTACCGAAAAGCTTCTCGCCGCCTGCGAAGCCGAAGGGTTGCCGCTCCTCCCCGGTGCGGCCACGGCAAGCGAGGCAATGGCCCTCCTGGAGCGTGGCTATGACATGCTCAAGTTCTTCCCCGCCGAGGCGTCGGGCGGCGTAGCCGCTCTCAAAGCCATCGGTGCGCCTTTGCCGCAGATTTCGTTTTGCCCTACGGGCGGGATCAACCCCGACAATGCGCCAAGCTATCTGTCGCTTTCCAATGTCGTCTGCGCCGGTGGCAGTTGGGTCGCACCTGAAGCTCTCGTCGCCATGGGCAAATGGGACGAAATCGAAGAGCTCGCCCGTGAAGCTGCCAAATTGAGAGCCGCACCCTGAGAGATATCTGGAACAGGCTGAAAGACAACCAGACCGCAAAAGCCGCGCTCTTCAGCGATGTGGTCAATATCGGCATCGGCAGCTCCAAACTTGGCCCCGCCATAGCAACGCTCTCTCTTGCACCCTATCACGACGGCCCGCGCTGTCATTTTGTCGCCAACATCGACAGCGTCGACGTTCCGCAGGCTTTGGTGCCTCACGGCCAGCGTCCTGTAAACTCAGGTGAACGACAGCATGCCCGCAATCACATCAAGCCGACACCACGGTGCTGGCGCACCGCTTACGAAAATGCTGCTCCTTGAACGAGAGCATATTGCGTCTTTCGATGGGCGCTGCGGCAGGTGAGAGCCATCAATCCTTCAGGATACTCGGATCAAGAACAGACGTTTGCGATCAACCATTCGGCAGCGATGCGCGTTTTGAGTGCTCAACAACCCGGACGTCGAAAAGGGCGCTTCATCAGTGCTTTTTCACTCTCTGCCAAAGGTCCAGTTGCGGTTGGCGTTGAACGTCAGGAGGAGCATGACGCCGGTGACGGCGACCTGCGCGGCAATGTAGGGAAGGGACAGCAAGGTGATGAGAGCGTGCATCAGGACGAAGTTCAGGATCATGGCGAAAACCGCGATAGCGAGGAATTTCGGCAGGGTTTTGCGGTGCGGGCTTTGGGCCGCAAACGTGAGACGATAGTTCAGCGCGTAGCTGACAAGAGCCCCAACCGCGGCACCGGCGGCGGAGGCAGGGGCAGGATGCGCGAGGCTGCCTTCAACAAGTGCGAGGAGGGTGAGATAGTGTGCCGCTGTCGCAACTGCGCCGACGCCCGCAAAGCTGAGGAACTGGCGGCTCATGGCGTGCCGTCACCGCCGAGAACGCCGATCAGGGCGGCCTGAAGATTTTCGAGCGCGAGGGGAGAGAATGTAAAGGTCACTTCGTTTTGCCCGACTGAAAGATCGACCGCACGAAAGAGGCCGTCCTGAATCACAAGGGGCACCGGCACACCGTTGGCAGTAGCGGTCCATCCGGGATAAGCGAAATCATGCAGCACCAAGCGGCAAGGAGACGTGCATTTGGCGCTGACCTCTACCACGACATTCGTGTAGCGGTTGATGCGGGGTTGTGGGCCAGGTGTAGCCCCAGCATCGGTTGCGGGCAGGAGAACGGCACGAGGCTTTGCATTGCGATTTTCATATAGGTGGAAATTCTGGTCAAGATAGGGAATGACGGCAACCTCTTGCAGCGCATCTTGTGGAAGGGTGCGGTCAATCTTTTCCACTGGCTTGCCGGTCATGATATACCGCAGTCCCAACTGGTCGGCCATCACACTGTCATATGACGTCATAGCTGTTCCGAACCTGCGGTTGGCCGATGCATTGTTCTGGTGCTTGGGTGCTAT